>JBGAFW010000066.1:0-56974 GCA_044227045.1 Labilithrix sp. | reverse complement strand
AGCTGGCTCTGCCATCCTTCCGTCGATCGTCGCTCCGCCATCCTTCCGCCGGGAGCACCCGAGGACGTCGAGCGCATCAGCCCGGTCGAGGCGTCGTGGCGTTACCTCGAGCACCTCATCGAAGCGTGGGACCACGTCGTCGCGAAGGGCGATCCCGCGCTCTCGCTCACGAAACAGAGCGTCGTGCTCACCGTGCCCGCGTCGTTCGACGCGTCGGCGCGCGAGCTGACGACCGAGGCGGCGTACGCCGCAGGGCTCGAGGACCTCACTCTCCTCGAAGAGCCGCAAGCGGCGTTCTATGCGTGGCTCGCGAACAAGGGCGACGCGTGGCGCAAAGACGTCGGCGCGGGAGACGTCGTGCTCGTCGTCGATGTCGGCGGCGGAACGTCGGACTTCTCGGTCATCGCGGCGGTCGACAAAGGCGGCGAGCTCGTCCTCGAACGCGTCGCGGTGGGCGATCACATCCTGCTCGGCGGCGACAACATGGATCTGCTGCTCGCGCACGTCGTCGAGCAAAAGATGGTCGCCGAGGCCGAAGAGGCCGGCAAGACGCTGGAGCTCGATCGCTGGCAGCGCATCAGCCTTCAACACGCCTGCCGTGGCGCCAAGGAGAAGCTTCTCGGCGACGGCAAGGCAAAGAGCGCGCAGATCGCGATCGCGGGTAAAGGATCGAAGCTCGTCGGCGGAACGCTCCGCACGGAGCTCACGCGCGACGAAGTCCAGAGGGCGATCATCGACGGCTTCTTCCCCGTCGTCGGCTCGGACGCCCGGCCGACCACACGTGCACGCGCCGCGCTCACGCAGCTTGGTCTGCCGTACGCGCAAGAGCCGGCGGTGACGAAGCACCTCGCCGCGCTCCTCGCGAAGCACGCGGATGCGCTGCCGCAGGCCGGCAAAAAGGCCTCGAAGATGCTCCGTCCGACGCGCATCTTGTTCAACGGCGGCGTCATGAAGAGCCCGCTCTTGCGAGATCGCGTCGCCGAATGCCTCGACGCATGGCTCACGAGCGAAGGGGCCGAGAAGGCACGCGTGCTCGACGGCGCGGATCTCGATCTCGCGGTCGCGCGCGGCGCCGCGGCGTATGGTCTGGCGCGGCGAGGCCGCGGTGTTCGCATTCGCGGCGGTACGGCGCGCGCCTACTACGTCGGGATCGAAGGCGCCGTGCCGGCGGTGCCGGGCATCGAGCCGCCGATCACCGCGGTGTGCGTCGCGCCGTTCGGGATGGAAGAAGGATCGAGCGCCGACGTCGCGGGCGGGGAGCTCGGGGTCGTCGTCGGCGAGAAGGTCAACTTCCGCTTCTTCGGCTCCACCGTGCGTCGCAAGGATCCCGTCGGCGCGTCGATCGAGCGATGGAAGGCCGGTGAGATCGAAGAGCTCGCGCCGATCGAGGTGGATCTCCCCGCCGAAGGTCGCGTGGCCGGTGACGTCGTGCCGGTGACGCTGCGATCGAGCGTGACCGAGGTGGGCACGTTGCTCCTCGAGGCCGTTCCTCTTCAGCCGCGCAAGAAGGACGAGCGCTGGAAGGTGGAGCTCAGCGTTCGTTCCGATAGCTAAGACGCGACGCGCCGGAACAGCGAAGGGGGCTTTTTTCTTCCGATGAGCGGCACGAGCTCGAACACGACATCATCGACGCAGGGGTCACCGGTCGCCTCTGGGGCGAAGTTCGTCGTCGGGATCGATCTCGGCACGACGCACACCGTCGTCGCGTACGCACCGATCGACACACGCCGCACGAAGACGGCGCCCGAGCCGATCGTGTTCGAGATTCCGCAGCTCACCACGGTGCGCGACATGGAGGCGCTCGCGCTCCTGCCGTCCACCCTCTACGCGCCGCTCCCTGGGGAAATCAACGGCGATCCGGACTGGGTCACCGGCGAGGTCGCACGCCGTCGCGGCGCCGAGGTCACCGGGCGCTTCATCGCGTCGGCGAAGAGCTGGCTCTCGCACGCCGCCGTTGATCGAACCGCGCCGATCCTCCCGTGGGGCGTCGAGACCTTCGCGATCGGTGACGAAGGCATCCAGACATCGACCATCACGAAGCTCTCGCCGGTCGAGGCCAGCACGCGGCTCCTCCTTCACATCGTGCGCGCGTGGGACGAAGCGCACCCCGAGGCACCGCTCGCGAAGCAAGACGTCGTGCTCACGCTGCCTGCGTCGTTCGACGACGTCGCGCGCGAGCTGACGATCCGCGCCGCGAAGGGCGCGGGGCTCGAGCCGACGCTGCTCGAAGAGCCCACCGCCGCCTTCTACGACGCGATGCGCGACGTCGAGGCGATTCGTGAGCACGTCGTGCCGAGATCGCCCGAGGAGGAGAAGACGGTCCTCGTCATCGACGTCGGCGGTGGCACGACCGACCTCTCGCTCATGGCGATCGCGTATGCGCCGCTCGACAAGGGTGGCTTCACCGTGCGCCGCGTCGCGGTTGGGCGACACATCCTCCTCGGCGGCGACAACATGGACCTCGCGCTCGCCCATCTCGCCGAGTCGCGCATCGAGAGCACCGGCGGCGCGCGCCTCGAGTCGAGCGAGCTCGCGCAGCTCGTGCTCTCGTGCCGCGAAGCGAAGGAGCGCGTGCTGTCGTCGCGCAGCTCGAAGGTGAACGAGGCGCGCGTCACGTTGCTCGGTCGTGGCAGCAAGCTCATCGGCGGCGCGCGCGGGACCACCCTCACGCGCGAGGAGGTCGAGAACGTCGTCTTGCAGGGCTTTTTCCCTGCCGACGTGGAGATCGAGACGGCGGCGCCGAAGCGCGCGGCGATCGTCGCGTTTGGCTTGCCCTACGAGCGCGACCCCGCCGTCACGCGGCACATTCGCCAGTTCCTCGCCCGGCATGCCGGTGAGCTCCCGAATGGATCGCCCGATGTGGTGCTCCTCAACGGCGGTGTCTTCAACGCGGCGCCGATCGTCAAGGCGTTGAAGGGCGCGCTCAAGCAGTGGTCAGGACGCGCCCCGTCGATGCTTCCGATCTCCGATCCCGACCTCGCGGTCGCATGCGGCGCGGTCCGGTACGGATTCGCGCGCCAAGGCCTCGGGGTTCGCGTGGAGAGCGGCGCGTCGCGCGGATACTACGTCCGCGTCGGTGACGGTCACGCCGAGAATCGTGCAGTATGCATCCTTCCGCGCGGCGCGAAGGAGGGCGTGCGTCACGAAGCCGAAGGCCGCACCTTCGAGCTCGTGGTCGGACGAAGCGTTCGCTTCGATCTCTTCGCGTCGGACATCGCCCGCGACTCCTCCGGGACGATCGTCACCTTGAACGAAGAGGCGTTCGAGCGCCTGCCTCCCGTCGTCGCGCATCTCGCGTCGAGTGGAGGCAAAGAGCAGAGCGTGCGTGTGCGCTTGGGCGGTGAGCTCACGAGCACGGGGCAGCTCGAGCTCGCCTGCGTCGAGACGGATCCCCGGCCAGGGCAGTCGCCGCGCCGCTTTCGGCTCGAGTTCCAGCTCCGCGAGGGCGCGAAGCCCGCAGCCACGAGCTTCACGCCTGCCTCGCTCGCGCCGCCGGCGCCCGGCTCCACGCAGATGCGCGCGTCGATCGCGCCGTCACGCCTCGGTGAAGCGGAGAAGATCCTCGACAAGGTCTTCGGCAAGAAAGGCGACGCCTCACCGCGCGAGACGAAGGACGTCGTCCGCGACCTCGAGAAGATCCTCGGCGATCGGCAGTCGTGGACGATGGAGACGTGTCGTCTCCTCGTCGATCGCTTGCTCACGAATACGGGCTCACGGCGGCGCAGCCCGAACCACGAGCGCGCGTACTGGATGCTCCTCGGCTTCTGCATGCGCCCAGGCTTCGGCGATCCCGGAGACGCCGCGCGCATCGAGCGTGCGTGGCCGCTGTTCGAAGGACGTCTCGGCTTTCCGACCGAGCCGCAAGGTTGGCCGCAGTTCTTCATCGCGTGGCGACGCATGGCGGGTGGGCTCACCGAAGCGATGCAGACGGTGATTCGCGACGCGATGGATCCCATCGTCGCGCCGAAGGAAGCTGGGCTGAAGCAGCCGAAGCGCGTCCCGGAAGACGGAGGCGAGGCGCTCGTGATGCTCGCGGCGCTCGAGCGGGCGCCGGCCGCGCGGCGCACGATCCTCGGCGAGTGGATCGTCGAGAAGACGTGGACGAACGACGACGCACGTCTGTGGACGGCGATCGGACGCGTCGGCGCACGCGTGCCGGTGTACGCGAGCATCCACCACGTCGTGCCCGTCCGAAATGTCGAGGCTTGGATCGAGCGCCTCCTCCGTCTCGACTGGAAGAACGTCGCCACCGCCCAGCACGCTGCGGTTCAGCTCGCTCGCGTCACCGGTGATCGCGCGCGCGACGTCAGCGAGCGACTTCGCGGCGAGATCGAGAAGCGTCTCGTCGCGATGAACGCGAAGCCTGCCTGGATTCGCGCGGTTCGCGAGGTCGAGGAAGTGAACGAAGAGGAGCGGATCGCGATGCTCGGCGAAGGGCTGCCGATCGGCCTCAAGCTCGCGAGCGCCGACAAGTAGATCGGCCCGTCGAACGGGGGCAGCTGCGGGTGTTGTCTCCCGCGCAACGGCTCGCAAAATGCACGGTCACGCCTACGAATGTCGAACCAGCGTCGTTGGGACGCGACGACCTTGGGTCGTGATGGACCGGAGATGGATGCGACCGATCCAAATGCCCCGCCAATGGGGGTATCCGGATCGGTGCGGGCGCTCGTGCTCGATCCGGATCGCTATGCCATCGGGGAGGTGCTTGGTGAAGGTGGGATGGGGGAGGTGCGGCGTTGCCGCGACACGTCAACCGGTCGTGATGTCGCGCTGAAAGCCATTCGGGCGCACGTCGACGTGGACGACGTCGAGGTCCGGTTCCTGCGCGAGGCGCGGGTCCAAGCGCGCCTGGCACACCCTTCGATCGTCCCGATCTACGACGCCGGGCGCGACGCGCACGGCCGCGTGTACTTCACGATGAAGCGTGTCGAGGGCGTCACGCTCGACGACGTCGTTCAGCTTCTTCGCGAGGACGACGGCGCGACGGAGCCGCGACCAGGACACGTCTACGGCCTCCATCGGCTGCTCACCGCCTTCTCACGCGTGTGCCTCGCGGTGGACTACGCGCATGCACGCGGCGTCTTGCATCGTGATCTGAAGCCCGCGAACGTCATGCTCGGCGCGTTTGGCGAAGTGTACGTGCTCGACTGGGGGCTCGCGAAGATCGGCCCGGGCGAAGAGAGCTACGCCGGCCGCCGCGAGAAGCTTGACGCGCCGCGCGTCGCCGAGCGCGCGCCGCCCGATGAGAGCGCCACGGTGCTCTCGGTGCGGGCGCCGTCCTCGCAGACCCATCTCGACGTCTCCTTCGACGACACGCAGATCGACCCGCGCCCGAACCTCGACGGCAACACCCAACGCGGCATCGCGATGGGGACACCAGCGTACATGGCGCCGGAGCAAGCAGCGGCGATGCCGCTCGACGCGCGCGCGGACGTGTTCTCGCTCGGCGCGATCCTCTTCGAGATGCTCGCGCTCGAGCAGCTCCTTCGCGAAGACGACATCCTCGCGGCGCGCGCGCGAAAGCCGCTCTCCTTCGACGCGCGGCCTTCGCAGAGGGCGCCGAAGCTCGATCTCCCGCAAGAGCTCGACGCGATCTGCGCGCGAGCGACCGCGCCCGATCCCGCGCATCGTTATCCCTCTGCGCGTGCGCTCCACGAAGCGGTCGAGGCCTTCCTCGCGGCCGATGAAGAACAAACGAGACGCCAGCGGCTCGCGGCGACGCACGTGAAGCATGCGCGTGCGCTCTCGACCCCCGAGGCGGGTGACGCGCGCCGTCCGGAGGCGCTCGAGCAGCTTGGCGCGGCGCTCGCGATCGCGCCGGAGGACGTCGAGGCACGCCGCTACCTCGTTCACCTCTTGAAGAACCCACCGGCCGAGATCCCGCTCGAGGTGGTCGATCGCCGTCTGCAGCACGAGGTGGCGCGCCTCCGGCGAATGCAGCGGCTCAGCGCAGCGATTCACGCCGCGTCATGGCTTCTTGGCTATCCGCTCATCGTGCTCGCAGGAGGCGTGCGCCATCTCTTCTCGGCGTTCCTCGTGCCGTCGCTGTGGCTGCTCACGTCCCTCGTGAGCCTCGTGCTCTATCGCTTTCGAACCTACGACTCGCGCATCAGCTGGTCGGCGATCGCGAGCGCGACCGCGCTTGGCGCGACGAGTGTCCTCTGGGGGCCGCTGTTCATCACCCCCGCGCTGGCCGTCGCCTTGGTCTTCGGACACGTCCTCGTCGCGACGCGCAGGCAGCGGCCGCAGATCGTCGCCTTGATGTGCGTCGCGCTCGTCGTGCCGACGGTGCTCTCGGCGATCGATGTCTTTCACCTGTATTCGCCGGTCGGGATGGATGGCGAAGGCTTCGTCGTTCACGGAGCGATCGGCAGCGCGCGCAACGTCTTCTTTGGCGGCCTCTTGCTCTGCCATTTCGGCGAGCTGATCTTCGGCGCGAGGTTCGCCGCCCGCTATCGCGACATCCTCGACGCCCGCGTCCTCGAGAACTCTCTCTTCTCGTGGCAGCTCGCGCGTGTCGAGAAGGAGCGTGATGGAAAGGGACCTCGCCCGTCGCTCGTCGCCCTCGGCGCCAGCGACGAGATGGAGTTGCGTGATGCTTCGGCGATCGAGCCTGCGATCGCGCCGCCGACGGAGTCCGACACGAGGCTCACCGGTGATCGGCGCTACACGAAGATGGAGCGGCTCGGGCAAACCCCCACCGCCGAGGTGTGGCGCTGTCTCGATCGACGCTTCGGTCGTGAGATCGAGATGCACGTCGCGCTCACGCCGCGGGACGACGACGACGTTCGCCTGCACGCACGCGTGCGTGGACGCCTCGAGCATCCGGCGGTCGCCCCTCTCTACGACGCAGGCGTGAACGAGCATGGGCGCGCGTATTTCACGGCCAAATATGCGCGGGGCGTAGCGCTCGAAAGCGCGCTGGACGCGCTTGGTCGCGGTCGAAACGTGGCGCAGAAGGAGCGCGCGCGCCGGAGGCTCCTGACGGCGTTCGGTCAGGTCTGCCTCGCGGTGGCCTACGCCCACGATCGCAACGTGTGCCATGGCAACATCCGCGCGCAGTCGATCATCCTCGGGAGCTTCGGCGAGGTGTACCTCGACGGATGGAGCACGGCGAAGGACGCTTCGGCGACGACCGACATCGCGCAGCTCGGTCAGGTGCTTCGCGCGATCCTCGACGCCCATGGCACCGCGAGCGGATCGGCCGCGCCGGAGCTCGACGCCGTCTGCGAACGCATCGCGACGCTCGGCATCGCGGGCCCCGATGCGCTTGCGATCAACGTCGCGATCGAGGCGTTCCTCTCCGGCGATCGCGACGCCGCGATCCGGCGTGAGCTCGCGCACAAGCATCTCGTCCGCGCGCGCGCCGCCGCCGAGACGGCTTTTGGTACCGGACCGCAGCCGCGCTTCGAGCCGAGGCTGCCGTCGAAACAGGAGTCGTCACGGGTCGAGGCGCTGCGCGAGATCGGTCGCGCCGTGCGCCTCGAGCCCGAGAATCCCGAGGCGCTCCGTCTGCTGTTTCGCCTCCTGACGGAGCCGCCGTCGAACCCGCCGCCCGTCGTCCTCGAAGAGGTGGAGGTGTTGCGGGCCGAGCGAGCGCGCGGCCCTGCCCTCGGCACCGCGCTCTTCGGAGCGTTCTCGCTCGTCCTTTATCCCGTGGTCGCGATGCTGCTCGGCGTTCGGCATCCGATCCCGCTCGCGCTCGTGTGGCTCTGTTGGGCGGTCGCGGAGGGCGCGATCGTGTTCGCGCTCGTGCGGCGTGGTCCACCGACGAAGATCCCGTGGCCGATGCTCGCGACGATGCTCGCCGGCATGGCGACGTCGGCGCTGTCGGGGCCGTTCCTCGTCGCGCCTGTCATCGCGACGATCGCGACGATGACGTTCGTGCTCGTCGTCAGCCGTCCGTGGCGCCTACCCACGATGGTGCTCGGCGCATGCGTGAACATCATCCCGATGGTCCTCGCGTGGACGCACGTGTTCCCGACGATGGACATGATCGACAACGACGTCATCGTGATGGATCTCGCGGTCGAGGCGCCGCCAAACAACCTGGCGTATCTCCTCCTCACGATCATCCATCTCTTGGTGCTCCTCTTCGCCGCAGAGTTCGCCGCGCGCTTCCGCGATCGCCTCGACGCGGTCGAGACCGGCTTCCTCGTTCGCACATGGCAACTCACGAAGCTTCTCCCACAGAGCCCCACGACCCACGCGAACCTTCACCCACCGTCGAGGACGACGACGTCGAAGATCGCCCGCCGCAAAGCGGCGTGAAACAATGCAAAATCAAACATCTATGCGAGCGGCGCGACCTCGCAGCTTTTGCGGGAGGAGGGCGGAGAAAGATGACATGGGTTGTCGCAAGAGTTTCGCCTCCGATCGCGTAGCGTAGAGACATGACGGCGTGCGCGCGTTTTCACATGATGAGGAGCGCCGCCGGTCTTTTCGTCGTCGCCGTGCTGGCGGTCGCCTCGTCGCTGACGGCGTGCTCTTCGTCCGACGACGACGCCGCCGCGCCCACGCCCGCGCCCGAGGCCGATGGCGGCGTCGCCCCGACCGACGATGGCGGCGGCCCTGGTCCCATCCTGCCGAACCCAACGACCATCACCGTCACGACGCACGTGGCGGGATCGTCGCAGACCACCGGCGGCAACACGAACGCGACGTGGGCTGCGTTTCGCAAAGACGACGGCTCGTGGTCCGCGCTCTCGCCGTCGGCCACCGCCGGGACGTACACGTTCGAGACGCACGCGACGCGATGGGCGGCGGCGTTTGCATGTGCCGACAACCGAAGCTCGCTCGTCGCGATTCACGAAGAGGTCGCGACCGTCACGTCCGCGACGATCGAGCTCGAGTCGTGGTGCGGTCCGGCCCCGGCCGACGTGTTCACGATCACCGGCACACTGACAAACGTCTCCGCCGCGACCTCGTGGCTCGACTTCGGGTATCCACTCGAGTCGCGCGGCGTCGTGCTCCCGGTCGCAGGCACGAGCGCGACGTACGAAGAGGTGAACGTCGTGTCGGGCACGTGGGACCTCGCGTTCGGGCTTCGTGACGACTCGACGCAGGGGCTCACGAAGATCGCGCTCCTCCGCAACCACGCCCTCACCGCCGACGCGAAGCTCGACGTCGACCTGAGCAGCGCGTCGGCGTTTGCGCCTGGCACGAAGAAGATCGTCATTCACGGCATCGACGCGATGGAGAACATCAACGCGCCGATTCGCTTCGCGACGAATGGCGGCGTGCAAGGCCTCGACGTAGGCCCGCAGAACGTCGGCGCCGGCCCCGACGCGGATGTCCTCTACTCGACGATCCCTGCGTCGGCTCAGGTCGCGACCGACCGCTATCGCCTCGCGATCAGCGCCGAGGCGGACGACCATACACGCGACGTGACGGGGTCGATTCACGACGCCGTGGACCTCGAGGTGACGCTCCCTCCGATCCTCGACGGGGTCACGGCCACGGTGACGTCACCCACGCCCTATGTCCGCGTGACGACGGTGGTGCCGATGCGCCCGAACGCCGCGTACGTCGAGAGCTCGGTCCTCGCCGCCGTGACGAACAAGTCTCACCGCGTCTGGCGCATGTCGACGAGCGCGAACGTCATCGGGGCGAGCCCGTCGGCCACGTTCGCGATGCCGGACCTGTCGGCGGTCGCCGGATTCGACGCCGCGTGGACGCTGCCCACCGACATCGAGCGCAAGGTCACCGGGACGATCCGCGAGGCAGCGGTGCCCGTCGGCGACGGAACAATGACGCGCGCGGTGTCACGAACCGTGACGATTCAGCCCTGAAATCAAGCAGGATCGTCGCGCTCGGCGAACGACGGCCGTGACGCGAAGGGCGACTCGGTCATCGACTTCGTGCGCGTGATACGACCCTTCTCGATGAACACGACCCGCTCACCGAGGATCTCGGCGTCTTCGGGTTGATGCGTGACGAGGAGCGTCGGGACGTTCTGCCGCTCGAGCTGCTCGCGCACCTCACGAAGGAGCTCTCGCTTCACCTTGGCGTCGAGCGCGCTGAACGGCTCGTCGAGGAGGACGACGCGAGGATCCATCGCGAAGGCGCGCGCGATCGCGACGCGCTGCGCTTCGCCGCCCGAGAACGTGCGTGGCCGGCGGTCGGCGAGCTTGGGGACCTGCATCTTCTTCAACATCTCGATCGCTCGCGCGCGCCGCTCTTCTTTCGGGACGTCGCGTGAGATGCCGTACGCGACGTTCTCGGCCGCCGTCATGTGCGGAAAGAGCGCGAGCGACTGGAACACGTACGCGACGCGTCGCTCGTGGATCGAGACCGGGCGCGCGTTCGACTCCGAGTCGTACCAAACCGAATCACCGAGCGCGATGCGGCCGCGGTCGGGGCGGAGGAGGCCGGCGATGCACTGGAGCGTGCGGCTCTTGCCGGCGCCGGACGGACCAAAGAGCACGGTCACGCCCGGCGGAGCTTCGAGCTCGACGTCGAGGAAGAGCCCTTCGCCGCCGCTCTTCGGCTGCGCGTCGAGCGCGATCTTCACGGTGAGCGTCTTCGACATGGCGATCAGCGCTCTCGCTCGCGCGCGGTGAGCTTACCGACGATGTAGAGGAGGACGACGACGATCGCTGTCAACATCACGATCATCCCCATCGCTTCGCTCTCACGATGCGCTTGGATCGCGTCGTAGATCGCGAGCGCGGCGGTCTGGGTCTCGTTCGGGATGTCGCCGGCGACCATCAACGTGACGCCGAAGTCGCCGAGCGACCGCGCGAACGCCAGCATCAGCGCGGCGACGATGCCGCGGTAGGCGAGGGGGAGCTGGATCGTGAAGAAGGCGCGCAGCGGCGTCGCGCCGAGCGTGCGCGCCGCGAGCACGAGCGTCGGGTCCGTCTCCTCGAGCGCCGTCCGCACGCTCTTCACCACGAGCGGCAGCGCGCCGATCACCGCGGCGATGACCGCGCCGACCCACGTGAACACGATCGACGTGCCCGTCAGCGACTCGAACGCATGCCCGATGATGCTCCGGCGCCCGAGGACCACCAGCACGTAGTAGCCGAGCACCGTCGGCGGCATGACGATCGGCGCGGTGAAGATGACGTCGATGAGATCGCGCCCTGGAAAGCGAAAGTTCGCGAGGATGGCCGCGACCGTGATGCCGATCAACGCCGCGAGCACCATCGCGATCGCGGCGATTTGAAACGATAGAAAGAGGGGGCCGAGCTCCATCAGTGGACGGGCGCCGACGTTCACCGCGCGAGGTGGTTCGTCGCCGCGCCCATCTTAGCCCGAACGTTGTCAGCTCGTACGTTACAACGCTTACACAAGCGCGAGCCGCACGCCCGGGACGTCAGCGGGTGGCGGGCGCGACGCGCGTGAGGTTCGCCAGGCGGTGCCGGAGGATGCGCTCACGATACGCGAGCGCGTCGCCGTTGGCGCCGACGCTGGCCAGAACGCGCATCGCGACGCGTGACATCTTGACGCTGGTCCCCAAGTTGCCCGTGCGGTCCGACCCTGGGAAATACCGTGAGCCGGGACCGGTGTGGTGCGCGCTTCGTCCCAAGCCCTGGTTTGCGTCGGGATAGTAGAACGCGAGCGTTCGGTTCGTTGCGCACGTCCCGTCGACGGGCTTCTGCGGGTCGAGCAGGAAGCCGCCCTTCAGCGCGGCGCCACACTCATCCATCAGGCCGTGGCCTCCGGTGGGCACCTCGATCAGTTGGTCGGCGGGCAAGGCCTGTGAGACGTGCTCGGCCCAGGTGTACGGTGTGGCGGGGTCGAGCTTGCCTCCGATGACGAGGACGGGACCCGCGAAGGTCGACGGTGCGCGCACGCTCGGATCGCTCGGGCGCTTCGCCCACGAATCGCACATCACGAACTCGTCGGTGACCATCGCGACGCTTCGTAGCTCGGGGCGCACCTTCGTCAGCGCCTCTTTCGCAGCGTCGAGCGACTCGTGCTGCGCGTAGTCGTTGCACGTCACCGAGAGGTACATCCCATAGGCCATGTCCGAGGCCTGGTAGTCGTCTTCGGTCGACACCTTTTGCCGCTCGAGGAGCTCGGCCGCGAGCGGATTGCCCTCGTCTTCTTTGTCTTGCGCCAGGAAAGCCTTCTCGGCGTCGGCCTCCGCTTTGTCTTGGGCGGCTTGAAACTCGGCTTCGGTCATCGTCTTGAGCGACGTGAGCCAGTGGGGGATCTTCGCGGCTTCGCCCTCGGCGTACGATCGCTGGATGAGCTCGCCGGTGAACGCATCCCAGTCGTATTCGTACGCTCCGAAGCGGCCCTTGGCCTTGAACGGCGCCGCGTCGAGCTTGGTCTTCACCTTCGAGAACGTGTCTTCGAGGGCGGGATAGGTCGCGTTGCACTTCGTGTCCGCGGCGCAGGCGGTAAACACCTGTGAGAGGATGCTGTCGAGCGCGATCTCGAACGTGCCAAGGACCGGGACATCCGGCGGCATGACGCCGTCGATGATGGCGGCACGAACGTCATCGCCGTGCCGCTTCATGATTTCGATCCCGAGGCGCGTTCCGTACGAGATGCCATGAAGGTCGACCTTCGGGACGCCGAGCGCGGTCTTCAAGTCGTGCACGTCGTCGGCGTTCTCGATCGTGTCGTAAGCCGAGAGGTCTGCGCCATCCTTCTCGAGCCTCACGCGGCAGGCCGTGAGCTCTTCTCCGGATTGCATGTCGCAATAGAGCCGCGGGATCGAACGGCCCGTGCCGCGTTGATCGAAGAGGACGAGATCGCCCTTCTCGAGGATCTTGCCGTACTCGCGCTGAGCACGCTTCGTCTTCGCCGCGACCGCACCGACGAGGCCTTCGGAGCTTCCGCCGGGACCTCCCACGAGCTCGATCGTCGGGACGCCGCCTTCTTTGCCTTTCATGATCGCGACGTGGAGCTTGATCGTGCGTCCGCCTGCTGCGCGTCGGCTCTCGGGGACCGTGAGATCGGCGCAGTGGAAGTCCTTGCCCTCGGCGCTCTTCGGCACGAGGAAGCGACACGCGACCGTCTCGAGCTTCGGCGCCGCGGGCGCTACACCCGGCGGCGGCTCTGGATTCGCTGGGGTCGTTGGCGCGGGAGGAGGTGAGCTCGCCCCTTCGTCGGACGAAGAGCTGCAGCCGGCGACGAGCCCGGCGAGCAGCGCCGAGGAAGACGTGAAGAGCGCGAGGAGACCTGAGCGGAGGGCGGGCGACATGGCAGATTCGCATCGAGCACCGCACGTGCCGAGGACACCACGCGACCGGGAACATGTGAGCGCACGGCGTTTGTTGTCCTCCGTGATCGAGCGGATCAGGAGCGAGCTTCATCCGATCGCGCGAGGTGGAGTGGACGACGAGCCACCCACGATCTCTTGCATGAAGCTGTACGATCGCTTCCGACAGAGGTCCGGGAGGCCGGCCGCTCCGCGCTCCATGAACGACTCGATCACAGCCAAAAACGCCGACAAAATGGGCTGCTTACAATGTGGTTCAACGGCACGGGCGTTGCTCGACAGGAAGGTATGGTCGCCTTCTCGCTCTTCTCCCCGCTTCGCTCCAAACGCTCGTGGGTCCTGTCGGCCGCGCTGCTGCTCGCTCCGACGATCGCCGGATGTGCTGCCGCGGAGCCCGACGCCGAGGAGCTCGCGGCGACCCACAACGCGATCAGCGGGACGATCAAGGTCGGCGCGTCGGTCTCGACGACGGCGCGCGTGAACCTCCGCGAAGAGCCCTCGATGGGCGACAACATCATCCGCACGATGCCGGCAGGCGCGGTCGTCACCGCGATCGAAGCGTCGCCGCAGAATGGCTTCTACCACGTCTCCTACGACGGCGATGAGGGCTGGGCGAGCGGCAAGTACCTGAAGGGCGCGACCTCGGCGCCAAACGACGACGACGATGCAGACGGAACACCAGGCGCTTCCGGCTCGTCATCGGGCGGGACGCCGACTGGCCAAGGCGAGACATGCAAGGCGTCGTTCTACGACGAAGGTCAGCAGACAGCGAATGGCGAGCGCTTCGATCCGAACGCGCTCACCGCGGCGCACAAGACGTTGAAGTTCAACACGCGCGTTCGCGTGACGAACCCGAGCACCGGAAAGTCGGTCGTGGTTCGCATCAACGATCGCGGCCCCTTCGTCGCCGGACGCTGCCTCGATCTCTCGCGCGCCGCGTTCGCCACGATCGGCTCCGTCGGCGCGGGCGTGATGACGGTCCGCTACGAGGTCCTGCGCTGACGCGCTACTTCGCGATCGTCGAGATCGAGGTGACCGGGACGGCTTCTCCCGGCAGCAAGAAGCCATACTTGCGCATGATGACGCGGCCCTGCTCGCCGTTGACGAAGTCGATGAACGCGCGCGCTTCGTTTGCCTTCGCGCCCTTGCTGCCGCCTTTGCAGGCGACGAGCGCTTGATCGAGCGGCTCGTGAAGCGAAGGCTCGATCGGTACGTAATTGCCAGGTGACGAGACCGCGAGCGAGAGCGCGACGATCGCGACGTCCGCGTTGCCCGAGCGCGCGAACATGAGCGTCTGCTGCACGTTCTCGCCGTAGACCGTGCGCGGCTGCACCGCCGACCACACGCCCACCTTCGTCATCGCTTGCTGCGCCGCCTTACCGTAAGGCGCGTGCTCGGGATTGGCGATCGCCACCTTCGTGTATTTCGGATCCTTGAGCTCCGAGATGTCCTTCGGGAGCGCCCACGGGTCCTTCGACCACAGCACGATGCGGCCCTTGGCGTAGAGCTGCTTGGTGTCGCCGTAGCACGCGCCGCTGCTCACGACGTCGTCGACGAAGGACACGTTCGCCGCGGCGAACACGTCGAACGGCGCGCCCTCGGAGAGCTGCTTCGCCAAGAGGCCGGTCGACCCGAACGAGAAGGACACGTGCTTGTGTGTGTCCTTCTCGAACGCATCGCCGATCTCTTTGAAGGCGAGCGCGAGGTCGGCGGCCGCGGCGACGCGCAGAGGCTCGCCCTTGCGGCTGCCGTCGCCGGTCGCGTTGCCGTTGCCTTCGCCACCGCCGCCGTTGCCGCCGCCGCCTCGGCTGCATCCGCCAAAGGCGAACGCCGCGAGGGCGAGGACGGAAGCCGCGGCGGCCGCGATGGCGACGGCGCTAGCGCGTGATGATCGTTCCGACATCCTCTCCCTCCAAGGCGCGGGTCACCATACCGCGCTCGAGGCCGTTGACGATTTGAAGCTCGGAGCAAAACCGCGATCGTCCGAGGTATTCGATGACGACACGCTCGAGCACGAGGTCGGGCAAATCGAGCGCGAGGAGCTCCTTCGAGCTGATACGCGGGATGTGCTTTGCGCTCTTGTTCTTCTTCGGATCGTCTTCGTAAAGACCCGCTTCGTCTTTGATGAAGATGGCGCGCTTGCAGCCGAGGACTTCGGCGGTGAGGAACACGCCGGCGTCGGTGCGATGCTCCGGGATGCGTCCGCCGACGCTCGGCTTCTCCCAATACGCAAAGGGTGGCATGCCGGTCATGATCGGGATGCACCCCAAACGGAAGTAGAGGGGGAGCTTCTCGAAGTCATCGTGCATGATGAAGAGGCCGTCGTGCTTCGCGAGCAGCATCTGCAACATGCGCGCGTTCTGCCTCGGGACGTATCCGCCGAGCGCAGCGAGAAGGCCGGTTGGAAGCTCGAGGTCGCTCGCGACCGCGTAGACGTGGCGCGCGCGCGTGCCGCCGCCGCAGCAGATGAGCAGCTTGTGCTTGTCCTTCGCGGCGACGATCTCGTCGAGGATCGGGAAGAGCGCTTTGCGCCCGCGGTCCATGATCGATTGGCCGCCCATCTTGAGGACCTTCACGTCCGGCATCATCGCGACGGGCGAATACTCGAATCCGTCGGCGGTCGCGCCACCGCCGGTCGTGAGGGAAGAATCTGCGAACGTGCTCGCGATGGTTCGTCGCGTGCCGCCGCTCTTGTTGTGGTTTCCGCTCATGGCTTTTCCTCACCCGTCCTTCGTGATGACGGTGCCGACGTTCTCACCCGCGAGCGCGCGCGTGAGCTGACCGGGCTTCAGTCCGTTGACGATTTGCACCTTGTGTACGTGCCGCGCGCGCTGCCAGGCGACGAAGAGCTGGCGATCGATGATGAGCTCCTCGGGCATGTTCTTCATCAGCTCCGAGAGCGTGATGTTCGGGATGAGCTTCGCGTTCGCGTGCTTCTTCGGATCCTTGTCGTAGAGTCCGTCTTCGTCCTTCACGAAGATGATGTGGCGTGTGCCGAGCACCTCGGCGTGGATGAGGAGGCCAAAATCCGAGCCGTGCGTCGGCAATGGGCCGTCCTCGGGCGGCGGCTCCCAGAAGTGATACGGCGGGATCGAGATCACGATCGGCAGCATTCCGCTCTCGAGATAGAGCGGCAGCTCCCAGAAGTGCTCGCGCTGCATCACGATCGAGCCGTTCTTCGCGAGCAGAGCGTTCAAGAAGACCGCGTTGCACTCTTCCATCGCACCAACGAGCTGCGCGACGCCGCCGGTGGGCAGGCCGAGATCGAGGGCGACGCTGATCGTGTGACGCACGCGTGTTCCTCCGCCGACGCCGAGCACCATCTTGTGCTTTCCGGAGCGACGGATCGAGCCGAGCTCTTCGACGAGCGGCATCACGGCGGACTTGCCGCGATCGAAGATCGATTGGCCGCCGATGCCGACGACGACGACGTCCGGCATGATCGCGAACTCGTTCTCCGAGCTGGTGGTGGCGACAACACGACGATCAACGAGTGACTCGCGCATCAGTGGCGATTCGATGTGAGTCCGGCCGTCGCCGGTCACGAGCTTGCTCATGGGATTGTACTTTCTGTCGAGAGCGGGTCGGTGGGTGATGCTGGCAACGCAGGGAGTGCGCCGGCTTTGGGTGAAGGAGGCTCCGCGCGAAGCGCGGGCCGACCCCCCAAAAATGAGACCGGAGGCTCATCGCGAAAGAAGGCGCGAATGAGCGGTGAGCTGATGAGACCGGAGAGCACGCCGAACGTGGTGTGGATGAGGAGACCGGGAACGAGGAACGCCCAGGCGACAGCCGGCGCTTGCACCGTGAGCGTGACGGTGAAGATCGTGGCAAAGCGCCCAAGGCCCATGATGCCGCCGACGATCGACCAGACCACCGCGCCAGGCCTTCGGCCGTGCGCGGTCACGATCGGGACGATGAGGTCGCAGAGGATCCCGGGCGCGACGTGCTTCAAGATCTCGAAGATGCCGTAGCGACCATCGCCGAGGAGGAACGCGACGCTCCCCATCACGAGCCCCGTCAACGTGGCGCCGAGCCGCGTGCGCGTCCGAAGCGACGCGACCACGTAGAGCGGCGTGAGGAGGACGAGCTTGTGGCCCGGCGCGAAGGGAATGTTCGGCAGCACCTTGAGCGCTTTGATGCCGAGCATCGTGAGCGAGACGCCGACGATGATCGCGACGTCGCGCGCGTGCTTCGACGTATGCGAAGACGCATCGAGGTAGTCCTCTGCGCGGAAGATGTGCTGCTCGACCCGATCGACGATCGGCCCGACGTCTCCACGCGCGATACGACGGAGCGCGGCGAGGAAGCCTTCTTGCGGAGCGCCGTTCGCGTCTTCTTGCCGGCGGCGTCCGCGTCCGCCGCCACCGCCACCGCCGCCACCGCGTCCACGACCGCCGAGCAACGCAAGCACGGCGTCGATCGAGGTCGCGACGATGTCGGGGGTCCCGAGCTTCCGGAGGCCGAGGGCGATCGCGCGCTCATCGCCCGCGCGCGCGATCCGAGAGGCGAGGATCACGGTGATCACGCGGAGGAGCATGAGGCCGCCGACGAGGATGCCTCCGACGTTGATCGAGAAGCCGAGCCCCGTGCTCATCCATCGATCGACGCTCGCGTCTTCGCTCGTGAGCGCGTAGGACGCGAGGATGAACGCCGCGAAGCCCCAAAGCTTGAAGACCTGCCGGGCGAGCGCACGCGCGCCGAGCCCGAGCGCCATCCACGCGATGGCGTGCGCGAGCACGAGCCCCGCCGCGATGCGTGCGTCCTTGATCAGGAACGCGCCGACAGCGACGCCGAGGAGGTAGAGCACGCGAACGCGAGGATCGACGCCTCGGCCTCCGCGAGCCTCTTCCCCTTCTGGAGCAGGGAGGCTCATCTTGCTGGATTAACCTAGCGCGAAAGGCAGCCGTAGCTTCGAACACGGCTGTTACATCTCGCAGGCGGGCCGTGTTGCTCGGCTTGCCGGCGAGGAGGTGGTCTTATTGCTGCTCTTTCGTCTTCAGCGGCGGGCAGACGCTACGCTTGACGACCTTGTTCACCTTCGGAAGGCTCCGGAGGTAGTACACGATCGAGTAGACCTCGAAGTCGCTCATGTCCGAGAAGTGCTGCATCTGCGGGCAGAGCTTCTGGCTAAAGAGATCGACGCCGTAGCGAATGGCGGTCGCGAGCGCGTCGTCCGTCCAGCGGCCACCGTCGCTCGGCGGGGCGACGCCCGTCGCGACGTCCGACGTGAGGTTCGGCGGGTAGAGCTCGACCTTTTCGCCGGTCGGCGTGTCGGGGATGTTCGGAAGCGGCGTGGTCTGGCCGCTCATGTCGTCGCCGTGGCAGCGCGGGCATCCGCGCTTGGCGACGGCCCTCGCGCCGTCGTCCTTGTTCGCGAGCGCCTTGCACTCGGGGTTGTCCTTTGGACACGTCTCGCTCGACGTGGCGTCCGTGTTGTCGCTTCCACACGCCCACGCGGTGGTGACGATCAACATCATGAAGAGCAGGCCGAGGGAACGTTTTAGATTCAAGCGCATCGTCGTCGTCATGAAAGGCACACCCGAGCGTTCAGCAAAAGGCTGACCATCAGAGTAGACCAAAAACGAAAAACGCACTGCTCGGTGTGAGCAGTGCGTTTTCGTTGTTTCGCGCTCAGCCGTGAGCGCTTGCTTCCGGAGTTACTGGCCGCAGGTTCCCGCGTTGTACTTCGTGATCGCGTCCTGAACGAACGCGTCGAGCGCGGTTTGCTGTTGCGTGTTCAAGGTGAACATCGGGTGGGTGTACGCCTTGTCCTTCTTCGTCGAGTCGGACTTCTTCTTGACGCCGTCCGAAGCGATCGGCTTGCCGTCCGGGCTCACCCCGAAGAACTTCGTGATGTACGCCGGCGTCGTGAGCTTCGTGTTGTTGAACGTCGTGTCCGCCGGGAGGAGCGTGTTGCCCACGGCAAGGTTGAAGTTCGTCGCCGGGTCGGCCGAGTGGCAGGTGTTGCAGCGCGTGCCGTTCTTACAGCCCGTGCAGTTGTCCTGGTTCTCGTTCCACGGCGTGATGTTGTTCGTGTTGTTGTTGTTGTTGCGGGTCGTGGTTCCCCAGTTCCCCATCTGCATCGCGTCGAACTTCGTCTTGTCGAAGCAGCCGCCGAGCTTCTCGAGGACGTTCGGGAGCGCCTTCGCGCCGCCGTCCTTGATCTCCATCGCGACCCACTGGTTGTACGTGTTCGCTTCAGCGGTCGCGAGCGTGTTGGTGGTCGATCCGCCGTGCGCGCCCTTCTGAACGATGCGCGAGTTTTGGATGACGTAACCAACCTTGAAGAGCTGGCTGTACGCGATCTCGGAGTCGGCGTTGAGCCAGGCCGGGCCTGGGCCCGCCGCCTGGTGGCATGCGCCGCACTTCGAGTTCAGCACCGGGAAGACGTTCGCCTTGAAGAACGCCTTGCCTTCGGGGCTGTTCGTCGTGCCGGTCGGGAGGTTCTGATCCTCCGGCGGCTTCTCTGTCGAGCCAGTGCCGGGGGTGGTCGTTCCTCCAGAGGAGGAGGTGGAGGGATTCTTCGTCGAGCCCGACGAGGAAGACGAGCTCGAGGATGTGTCGCCTTCGTCACCACCGGGGCTGAGCGTATCGGTGGGACCCGCCCCGCAGGCCACCACGGCGGTGGCGGCTGCGAGAGCGATACCGAGCAGGTAGTGAGCCTTCATGATCAAGCCTCCTCACGCTTGCGACGGATGAGAGCGAGAGCGCCCGCCACGACGACACCGAGGAGACCGAAGCCGCCGGTGCTGCTCGAGCTGTGCGCCACGCTGCAACCGCCGGACTGCGCCGGGAGTGCATCGCCACGCGAGTTGCTCGGGTGGGTCGCGTCGTCTTCGCCGCCGGGGATCACGTTCGTCTCGCCGGAGCCCGGCGAAGCCGTATCACCGCTCGGGTTCGTGCCCGGGCTCGTCGAGCGAGGCGCGGGGCCGGTGCCGTCGGGGTTCGTGCCTGGCGTCTCGGTGGGCTTGCCCGGGACCGTCTGCACGCCCTCTTGCCATGCGGCCGGGACGAGCGAGAGCCAGATGCTGTTCTTGAGGCCCTTCGACTTCGCGTCCTCGGTCGAGTAACCGGTGACGGTCGAGAAGGAGAACTGCTTCACCTCGGGCATGAAGTTCGTCGCCGCCTTCGCGGGGTCGCCCGCCGCGAAGCCAGGGTTAGGCACGCCGCCGAGGCCGTTGATGAAGCCGCGGGCCTGGTTGTTCGGGTTGCGCTTGCCGCGCGCCTGAACGTTCGCGACATCGGAGAACGGCGAGACGGTGTAGACCTTCGCGAGGTCCTTCACGCCGAGCGTGCCGTCGGTCTTGATCGGGAGGATCTGGATGAAGCCAGCGCCGGTTCCCGTCGAGGAGCCGCTGATGATGGCCATCGCGGGCTCTGCGTTCGGGCCGTAGTTGGTCGCGAACGAGCTGCCGTGGCGGCCGTACTGACCCATGCCGATTTGCGGAGCGCCGATGATCGAGAGGTCGGTCTTGCTGATGAGGACCGCGTTGTCGATCGACTTGCCGCCCGCGTGGCCGTTGCCGTTGTTGTTGTTGGCGCGCGCTTGCTGGCTGAGGCCATACGAGATCGCGAGCTTGTCACCGAGGAGGCTCATGACCGGCTCGGAGACGTACTTGTTGTTCTTCGGGTCGGAGCGAACGACGATCTTGCTCTGGACCGCCTTACCGGTCTGAACGTTGAACTCGCTCACGCGGTAGCCGATTTCGGCCGGCTGGTTGTCCGCTTCGACCGCGGCGATGAAGCCCGTCGTCGCGCCGGGCGCGATCTGGACTTGCGGGCGGCAGTGCTGCGCGGTGTTCGAGTAACGAACGAGCCAGTTCATCTTGACCGACGCGTCGTCGTTGACGGTGACGCTGAAGGCCTCTTGAGCCTGGTTGTTGTACTGCATACCAACGACGAACGTGTTGTCGTTGACGCGCGTGATCGTGTGCGGACCGCGCTGGTTGTTCGGGTTGTTGACGTTGATACCGTTCTTCAGCGCTTGCTGAATGAGGTTCGTCGGCTTGTTGAGGTTGTTCGCGCCGCGCGTGTTGTTCGGGATCTGAACGAGCTGGCCGGTCGCCTTGTCCGCAACGTACATGACGGGCTGCGGGTTGTTGTTCACGCCGTTGTCTTCCGACGCGGCGATGAGGACGACGTGCTTCTTCGTGAACGCGATCTCGGGGCGCATGAACGTGCGCTCGCCGTTGAGGTTCGGAAGCGCGATCTCCGCTCCCGGAACAACGCCCTTGTCGGTCAGCGTGGCGAGGGCGAAGCCGCCCTGCATGTAGCTGTTGTTGTTGTTCGCGGTGTTGTTCGAACGCGTGTAGACGGTGCCGAGGGTCACCTTGGTCTTGTCCGTCGCGTACGCAACTTCATCCCATGCGAACTGGGCGTCCATCGTGCCAGCGCCGGTGTTCTTGCCGATCCGGTTCGGGCCCTTGTCATCACCCGTGACCCACACCTTCGAGTAGGTGTTGAGAACGATCGTCGAGCCGGTGCCCGTTCCCGTTCCCGTGCCGGTGCCGGTGGCAGCCGCCGTGTTCGTGCCTGTGCCCGGCGTACCCGTCGCGGTGTTGCCCGCGCCCGGATCCGTCGTGTTGGCTTGAGGCGTGTCACCGCCGGTGGCCGTCGTTGTGGCAGTGCCCCCCTTCGAATCGGGGTCGGACGGCGTGGTGTTGTCACCACCCGTTCGCTGTGGAAGGCGATCGTTGCTTCCACCAAGCGTGTTCGTATTGCTGCTGTCGCCACAGGCGACCGCGAACATTGCCAACATCGCGACGGTCACCGCAGAGATTTGAGACGTCTTCATGTCGTCATCCTCCAACACGAGAAACAGGGTCTTGCGAGTGCCGACCTCGCTTATTGCTCCCCACGGCCCAACTTTCCACGTGCATCATCGATAGCGGCGAGCTGCACGCTCAGGTCCGTGTCCTCGGAGATCGCCACGAGGTCGCGATTTGCTGACGTGGTGTTCTTGTGAAGAATCACCGCGCTGACCAGCGCATCACGATCCGTAACGCCAGGCGCTTGTGCCTGGAGCTCTGCGGGGACATGGACTCGAACCTTGCCGTGGTTGTGCTTTGGCAAGGTGAAACTTGTCTTCGGCGCAAGCGCCGTGAACTGCTCGCCGGTCGCGCGTGCGACGACGTCGTCACCAGCCATGAGCTCGACGCTCTTGATGCTGGCGGGGTCAACGCCCATTCCAGCGATCAGCTTGGCAACGGAGTATTGGTTGTCGGAAGGCTCTGCGCCGGTCGAGACGAGCATCGCATCGGTGACCTGACGGCGCTTCACGAAGCCGACCATCTTGCCATCGAGATACACGCGCGTGCCCTTGGCGACTTCGCCGGTGGCGTAGGGGATTGCGTCCGAGCAATCGCCGTCCGCGCCGACGTGGCACTGCTTCTGAGGATGAATCGCCGTGGGCGCCTTCTTGACGAAGACGGTGACGCGGCGAATCTCGTGAATCACGAACTCGTTCTTGAGGTGATCGGTATCCCACTTCTGGATGGGCGTGCCGGTGTCGCCGGAGATGAACGAGAACTGGAAGCGACCCTTCTCCTTACGGAGCTCGGAGCCCTCGATGCTGGCGATGCGGTCGTTGTTTCCGTGGAAGTGAACCGACTTGATCTGGTTCACGTCGACGCCGATGCCGGCGAGGTAGTCCGAGATGAGGTAGCGCTTCGTGCCTTCGACGTTCGGGATGTTGGGCATCTCGCCGAAGCGGAAGACCGCGACCTGCGCGCCGTCGACATAGACGGGAGCGTCGAGGCCCATGAGCTTGCGGGTCCCGTGCTTGGGATCGTTGGGATCGAGCTTGTTGGTGTTGTCGTTGGCAACCGCAGCCTTCGCCGCCGTGGCGGCCGGCAGGTCTTGGCGTTGCGCAATTTGCGCAGACGGCTCCGGCGTCTTCTTCGAACACGCGACCGTGCTCACGAAGACTCCAAGAAGCATCAGCTGGCAAACCGAACGGACCATGTTCGGGTTGAGCTACTGCACGGTATGTGCCGTTACCAGAGCCGGAGGTCGCAGAATGTAGGCCCTGTGACTTTCGGCGTGGTTCGCCAATTGTCCAAACGCAAATTCTACCTGTAACTGCGATGTAACCCTGATCCACCGGATCTCTGCCGAAGGCTCAGCAGAAAGGTAGGTGCGCGATCCACCGTGGGCTCACGCCCCCTCCACTGCCCCCACCCGCTGGATCATGACCTCGTCACGTGATGTCCCGGCGCAGCAACTCTCGGAAAAATTGGGGTGGAATCATCCGCTGACGCCACCCGTGATCGGTTCGATCGGTCCTCGACGCCCACGTGTTTTCCTCATTCATAATTGAGGCCACGGCGGAATCGAGGAGAGGGCGGATGTAAATCATGGATATCGCGTGAATCCTCCTCATACCGGAACGGTTCGATCGTGATCCGTGGGGTCGCCATGGAGAGACAACCGAAACAAAACGAAGAAGGGCCGCCACTTGGTGACGACCCTTCCGCCTCGTTTCTTCATCGGAGGCCGAAGAAAAGACGTGGCCTCGCGCTTACTTGGTGAAGTTCGTCGCGCGCCCCTTCACTTCCTTCTGGAGCGCCGCGACGTCGCCCTTCGTCTTGATCGTCGCTTCGACGCCACCGTCGACGTCCTTCAGCTCGACGGTCGTGTCGCCCTCGACGTCGATTGGGCAGCGGCCAAGACCCCCACCTCCTGTGCCCGACCCGCTGTGCTCGACCTTCGCGCCGGCGTCCTTCTTCGCGTTCTCCGCGGAGTGCTTTGCGCGTGATCGGATCTCGGCGACTTTATCCGCCGGGCCGGTAATCGTGACGACGACGCCATCCTTCGTGTCCTTCACGACGGACTTCGCGCCTTCGACCGCGCTCGCGCAGTGGGCCATACGGTTCGATCCTGCGCCCTCGGCGCCGGCCGACTTGGCCTCCTTGTCGCGCTCCTTGGTCTCGCGGCGGAGCCAATCGAGCTCGCTCTTGTCCTTCGGTGTGATCGTCACCTTCGCGCCGTCCGGAATCTCGGCGATCGCGAGCTTCGTGTTGCGCATGATGATCGTGCAGCGACCCGTCGTTCCGCCTCCCGAGCCCGAGTGATCGTGCTTGGCGCCGCCGCCAGCGTCGTTCTTGTCCGCCTCGGCGATCTTCGTCATGCGCGCGCGGATCTCTTTCATCGCCGCCTCGTCCTTCGAGGTGACCGCGACCTCGACACCACCCTCAACGTCCTTGATCGCGACGGTCGCGCCCGTCACGGCCGTCGGGCAGTTTCCCATGTCGTGCTTGGCGCCGGCATCTCCCGCGGCCATTCCCGCGTCGGTCGCGGCGCTTGCGTCCGCGGCCGCCGTAGCTCCCGCGTCGGTCGCCGGCGTGACGGAGGTTGTTCCAGAGTCGGTGCTCGGAGTCTCCTTCTTGTCACAGCTGTCGCAAGCCGTGAGGGCAAACGAGAGGAGCACGAAGGTCGACAGAGACGAGAGGAGCGAGCGCGGACGCATGGAGGAACCTCGAAATGCACACCTTCTTGCGAAGGAGGTCTTGGTGGGATTTGGCCGGAATTTGCGGCGCCCACTCTCGCCCTGAACGGGGCGGGAGACAACAAATCTCGTACCGATCTCGTTCGCTTGACACGCGATTCCGCTCCCCTAGGGTCGCCCTGTGCGTCGTCTCGTCGCCTGTGCTCTCGTCGCTCTTCTCTTTGCCGCGATCGGCCCCCGAATCGTTGGACCTCGAAGTCATTCGGCCGGCGCCAAATTCGAGTACGAGCCGCCCGAAGGGTTCGTCCCCGTCAAGCAAGAGCAGCTCGGCACGGCCACGGTCCCCGGCGTGGAGGGCGCGCGCGCGTGGACGCTCGAGGAGAAGAAGAACTTCGACGGCACAGTCGATCGAAGCGGAGCCCTCACACGCGTCGTGCTCCATCACTCGCCGCGAGAGATGAGCGTCGAAGAGGCAGACCTCGCCGCGCTCGTCCTCGAGATGCCGAAGGCGTTCGAGGAGGCGCAGTGCACGTGGGTGCATCGCCGTCACGAGCTTCGAACGCGAAGCGATGGCGCACGCGTCGGCTTGATCGAAGGCGACTGCGACCGGGAGGTCGACCTCAGCAAGCTCGGCATGCGACCGCAGACCGTGAAGTCACGGAAGCTCCAGCTCATGTTCCCGGACGACAGCGGGACCTCGATCGTCACGATCTCGTATCCGACGGACCAAGCCGCGAAGTGGGAGCCGCTCTTCGAGGCGACGATCGGCAAGGCACGGGGCGTCGCGACGCGCGCGCCAATGCCCGCGCCGTGGACCTACGCGGCGTGGGCGACGGGAGGTCTCGTCATCGGGTGGCTGGGTACGGCGATCCTCGCACGTCGCACGTCTCCGCCGGCGCCCGCGCCGTCGCCGAAGGCGTCGAAGATCGACGCAAAGCGAGAAGAAGAGGAGGAAGAGGAAGAAGAAGAGGCCGAGGCGTGAACGCGTCGCCGAGGCCGTCTCTCGACCATCGCTCGCCGCCCACCTCCGTCGTCGTCGAAGGTCAGGGGCTCCACACCGGCAAACGCGCGCGCGTGACATGTCGCGTGGACGACGGACCACTTCGACTCCGCCTGGGAGATCGCGACGTGGCGCTCTTCGAGGGGGACGTCGTGGTCGACGGCGCCTCTCGCTCCACCACGATCGCGTCGACGGACGGCGTGGTGCGCGTCGGCACGGTCGAGCACCTGTTCGCTGCGCTCGGCGCGCTTGGCCTCTACGACGGCCTCGTCCTCGACATCGCGGGCCCCGAAATACCTCTCCTCGACGGCGGGGCCCGCGCGTTCGTCACAGCGCTTCGATCGCTCTCGCTTCCGAAGAAGTCACCTCGGCTCGTCGTGGCGCGCGAGGGCGCGATCGCGATCGGCGAGAGCCTCTACGAATTTCGAAGCGGCGCCGAGAGCGCGGTCGAGGTGGTGGTCGACTTCGGTGACACGCGGCTCGAACGACATGCGTCGTGGCACGGTGACACCGACGATTTCGTTGTGCGCATCGCGCCCGCGCGAACGTTTGGATTTGCGCGTGAGGTGGACGAGCTCCTCGAGCGCGGCCTCGCGAGCCACGTCGATCGCGAGAGCGTCGTCGTCTTGATGGACGATCGCGTCCTCAGCGCCGGCGCGCCGTTTGTTCCCGACGAGCCCGCGCGTCACAAGCTGCTCGACCTCGTGGGTGACCTCTTCGTCCACGGAGGTCCGCCACGCGGTCATGTCCGCGCGACGCGTCCCGGGCACGCCGCGACGCACGAGGCGATGCGGCGCGCGCTCGCCGATGGGATCGTCTACTTCACCTGACAGAGCTTCTTGCCGCCACACTTGCCGGTGAAGACCGGATCGCTGCATTCGGGCGCAGGGTTCTCGTTGATGACCGCGCAGGTGACGGAGCAGAAACTTCCGGCGCGCGCGCCGCCGCCGCCGTCGCTGCTCCCGCCTCCACCGCCACCGCCGCTTCCTTGCGTGAGGCAGTGGCCGCTCTTGCACTCACCATCGCCCGTGCACGCTTCACCGTTTGCCTTGGTCCCGGTGCCGCCGCCCGTGTCTCCGCCGCCCGAGTCGGTCGCCGCGCCGGAGTCGGTGCTCGCGGAGTCCGTTCCGCTGTCCGTCCCGCCGCTGCTGGTTCCGCCGCTCGACGACGTCCCGGTGTCGTCGCTGCTGCACGCGACGATGACCGTCGCGGCGACCGGTACGAGCAGGAGAAAGAGCGAGGCGCGTGCTTTGACGTTCATTGTCGAGAGACCTCCAATGGCGAGGTCAGTCTAACGCGAGCGTCTTGTCGACGCCGGTTACACACGCGTGACACGCGTTACATCACACCCTGGATCGCGCATCTCTCAGCCGCGCTCTGCTCGCAACGGAGCTCGCTAGCGCGCGGGCGATCGCTCGGTCTTGTTCGTTCCCATGTCGGCGTCCCACTCCCATCGCGCGCCGAGGAGGATTTGGCGGAACGGTCCTGGGAAGATGCCGTTTGGGCGACGCGCCTGGATGTACGTCGAGTCGAGGAGGTTTTTGGCGGTGAGGCGAAGCGTGATGTTCGAAGGCTTGTGATGGTAGTGCAGCGTGGCGTCGATGATGTGCCACGGGTCGAGCGCGCCGACCAAGCCGGTCACGTCTTCGGCTTGCGTGTTCGGTGAGTCGACGAACTGCTTGCCCACGTATGTGTACGCGATCTGGCCGCCGATCCCGGACGGATGCTCGACGTCGAAGTTGGCGTTTGCCGTATGCACGGGCGCGTAGGGCAAGAGGTTGCCCGCGAACTGCCCATAGCGAATGGTCGCGCGCGAGAAGGTGTAGCGCGCGCCGAGCTCCATCATCGTCTTCAGGTCGAGCGCCTTGTCGATGCTGAGCGAGGCCGCGCTCTCGACGCCGAAGATGTTCGTCGCGCCCGCGTCGGTGAGGTTCGTGTCGCCACCCTGGCTCGCGAGGTTGTTCGCGACGACCTGGTTCGAGAAGTTCGACAAGAAGCCCGTCGCCTCGAGGCGCAGCCACTTGATCGGGCTCACGCGCGAGCCTGCTTCGTAGTTGATGCTCTCCTCGGCGTGGACCTGCGCGGGCACGCCTTGCGCCGTGATCGCCGACGTGATCCGCGGCGGGGCAAAGCCGAGGTGCGTGCCGCCGAAGACGTTGATGCGCCGCGTCCCGTACGTGATGCCGATGCCTGGGATGACGCCGTTCACCGACTGGCCGCCTTGCTGGAAGACGTCTTCGACTTGCGTGCCGGTGTTCGACCGCAAGACGACGCGATCGAACTCGAGGTGCTCGTAACGGATGCCCGGCGTGACGAGCAGCTTGTCGGTGAACGCCATCCGGTCTTGGAGGTAGCCCGCGAAGGCGGTGCCGGCGTGCTTCTCTTCGAAATTGTTCGCCCCCGCGAAGGAGTCTGGGTAGGTGCCCGCGCGCTGTTGGTAGTGCGCGAGCTCGCGTAGAAAGCGGCCGCCGAACTCGAACGTGTGGCCGACGGGCCCGGTCTTCAGCCGATGCTCGGCGCGCGGCTCGACGCCGAACACCGAATACGTTCGATCGAGGATGGTGTTCGTGTTCTTGAAGTACACGGCGGCGCCGGGCACCGTCGTGTCGCCAGCGATGCGCTCGTAGCTCTCACCCGGCGCAGGGGAGCGCGTGAAGTCTTGGCGGCGCCAGATGCGATCGGTCTCGTAGGCGTACACGAGCGTGGTGAGCTTCGTCTGCGAGGAGAAGCGCTGCTCGTGCGTGAGCGCCGCGTCGTAGCGATTGAGGACCGAGTGGCTATGAGGAGAGAGCGTCGCGCGCCGGGGATCGGATCTCCACATCAGCGGCGTGAGACCGATGTCGTCGGAGTCGGACTCGTCGCGATGAAAGCCAAGCTTGACCACCGCGCGACCGTTCTGCCCGGTTGGAACGACGACCTTCGCGAGGCCATCGGTGGAGTCGAACGGCTGATCGCGAAAGCCGTCGCCGCGCCGCTGCGTGACCTGCACGACGTATCCTGCGTCACCGATCGTGTCGCCGTACCGCGCGACGCCGCGGGCATAGCCCCAGTTGCCGCCGTCGACGTCGACCATCACGGTGCGATGCTCGGGCGGCGCGACCGTCACGAAGTTGATCGTGCCCGCGAGCGTCTGCGGACCGAAGAGAATGTTGCCGCTCCCTTTGACGACCTCGATCGCGCGGTAGCGCTCGATCGAAGGCCCGAAGTACATGTCGGGCTCGGAGTAGGGGTTCAAGGACAGCGGGATTCCGTCCTCGAGCATGAGCACACGCCGGCTGCGACCTGCGTCGAGCCCGCGGATGCTGATGTCGAGACGCGAACCACCGCCGAACTCCTGGCGCGCGTTGACGCCCGGGATGCGACGAAGCATCTCGGCGAGGTCGACCGGGTCGGCGCGCTTCAAATCCTTCGAGCCCATCACGGTGCCCGAGCCTGGGATCTTCTGAAGACCATCGGCGCGATCTCCGACAACGCGCACCTCGGGGACAGTCTCGGGGCTCGGCGTCGTGCTCGCGGCGCTCTTCGGCGGCTCCGCGCCGACGCCCTCGGCTTGCGCGTTCTCCACCGGTGCGGCCTGCGGCGGCGGATCGAGCGGCGCTTGAAGCGTGTCGGTGGGCGCGGACGAAGACGACGGCTCATCGGCGCGCGCGACCGAAGGAGCGACGAAGAGCATCACCGCGAGCGGCGTGAGGACGCGCATCGATCTCATGGCGACTTGCAGATCGCTTGGGGGTTGCATCCCGGTGACGGCGGAGGGCAGTCGGCGTTGTTCGCGCAGGGCTTCGTGCATTTGTTGCCGCGCGTCGGAAAGGCGCCGCAGACGTGCGTCGCGCAGTCCGAGTCGGTCGTGCAGCTCTCCATGTACTGCCGCGAGGCAGGGACGACGCCCGTGTCCGCCGCCGCGTCGGCGATCGGGGTCTTGCCGTCGCAGGGACAAGGATCGAAGTCGTCCTTCGCGACGTTGCATTGCTGGTAGCCCGTGGCGCCGTTCGCACACGAGCATGCGCGGTAGTCGCCCGCGTAGCATGTCGGGTAGTCCTTGTGGCAAGCGGCGGGCAAGAGCGCGAGCGCGATCGCGCCAGCGAGCACGCCAAGCGTGAGCACGCTTCGTCGACGCTCTCGGGCCACGCGTGGATGATGCCTATCCATCAAGGCCGCCTGCAATATCCTTGCATATTGCATACACCGTTGAATGTCCCGCCGACGCAGACCTGCGTCGCGTTCGCCGCGGTGCAGGCGAGGGTGCAGTAGCTCGACTTGTTGCCGGCGAAGCAGACACCCGAGGTGCACTCGTCGTTCTTCGTGCAGTCCTCGCTGATGCCCTTCTTCGCGGACGGTGTTGCGACGGCGCTGTCCGCGTCAGCTCCGGCGTCTTGGACGATGACGCTGACGGTGGGCTCGCCGATGTCGCCTTCGCATCCCACGATGCACGCGCCTGGCGCGACGAGCACCGGCACGGACATGAACGCGAACGCGATCGCATCGATCCTCTCGTGCTCACGGAGAAGGCGTCGCATCATCGTGACCAACGACAAACCCGTATCGTACGCGAACACGCCTCGCACGTGTGTTACAGGCTTTGTTACGACGGTGACGCCGGGGCGCGCCAAACGCCGCGCATTGTCGGCTCGACGTCACTTGTGGGTGGACTTGCTGAAGTGCCCCAATCTCGTAAGAGGCCGCACGCGAGTCTCCGTCGAGTCCTCGATGCGGAATCGAGAGCACGAGCATGCATGTGTCTCCTTCGCGCAACACGAGAGGACCGGGGACATCACGAGACGAGCCTTCTTTGCGAGGTTTCTCGACGTCGTGCCGCTCTGAATTTTCCGTGGATGGAGGAATGACGAGCGCGCTTGCGAAGAAGGGACCAGCGCGATCTCGGCTCAAATCCCGCAGGAAGTGACGGATCCCGGCCGATACGTGAACCATGCATCGATGGGACGTTTTCCCATTTGGCAATGAAGCGTTGCCGGTCAACGCCTAGTCCGCATGCGCTTCTCGTGGCACGAAGCACTCGTCGATAGGTGTGTGCGGAGGAGGATCAGGATGTTGCCGAAACGTACCGACGATCTCGAGAGTGAGCCGACAAGCGCTGTGGGAGCTCCGGGGGAGGCCCCACAGTCGTCGTCGCGGCTTCGGGCGTCCGCGCTCGAGCCGATCTCGTCGGAGATGGAGGCCTTGCTCCCGCTGTCGGTCAGCCCGAAGTGGGTCGCGTATGCGTGCCGCATGGCAGGCCTCGCCAAGCCGCGCTGGAGCCGGACGATGGGCGTGTGGACGACGACCTACCAAGGCGACAGCGGTACGATCGAGACGGTGACGATCCGCAAAGGCGATCACGAGCGAAGCAAGAGCGTGCACGTGCTCGTCGAGTGGCTTGGCTGGCAAGGCCAACCCGCGGAGACCGCCACCGCACGCCGGCTCGTCGCGACGTTCATCACCGGGATGCAGTGGTCGCTTCGCCAGCAATCGCAGACACGCATGTCCCTCGTGCAGCGCCGGCTGCCCTGAGCACGCGACGGGTCAGGCCCGCCTTCGCATGCGCACGACGAAGATCACCGCGGCGAGGATCACGACGACGGCGATGATCATCCAGTAACGAGGTCGCGGCGTTGATGGCGCGCCGCTCGCGTCGGCCCGGGCGGGATCGATCAGGTCGATCGCGACATGTCGCGTGAGGTCGATGCCCGTCAGATCGGGCTTCGGCATGCCGGCCGGAAACATCGTCAGCGCTCCAGGAATGTCCTCGGCGCGCGCCGCGGGCGACTTCGGGATCGCCGGCTCGTACAGACGAACGATCGTCTCGAGCTCCGTCTTGTCTCGACCGGGCATCTCCTTCGCGAGCGCGAGCACGGCCTCGCTCTGCGAGCGATGAATGAGCGCCTGCGCGCCCCCAATCGCGTGGACCATCGCCGTCACGAGGTCGTGACGCGTCTCGAGCAGCGATCGCTGCACCGCGAGCGCATGGATCTGGCGGTTCGCGAGCTCGGCTACCTCGCCGCGACACTGATCGACGAGCACGACCGCGTCGTCATGAACGATCGCGCGCTCGAGGTAAGGCGTGTGCGCATAGAGCGCGTCCACCTCGCGATCGTGGAACGCCGCGTTCTGCTCCTTGCCGTGGAGGATGACGAGCTTCGCTTCCTTGTCGACGTCGAGGCCTTGCGATGCGAAGAGCGCGCGAAGACGTGTCGGTGGATGAGGCGCCACGCCGATCCGCAAATCGTGAAGGCCTTGCAGTCGCTCTTTGAGCGGCATGTTCGGCGTGAGCTTTCGCTCCTCGAGGACGGACCGCCGCACGATGAGCTCGATCGGATCGTTGGCGAGCAGGTTCGCCACGAGGACGACGGACGACTTGTTCGCGATGAGCGTCACGTACATCGGCGGCGGCAGCACCGCGATGTCGGCCGCGCGCGTATCCCAGAAGCGCTGCGTCTGCTGCGGGCCTGGCGGGACGACAAGCTCGACGTCGAGGCCTTCGCGCGCGAAGAAGTCACCTCCCTTCGCCACCCAGAACGCCATGTACTGCAGGTTGTCGCGATCGGGGACGAGCACCTTCACCTTCTCGAGGGCGAACGCGGCGCGTGGGAGAAGGAGAGCGAGCATGACGACGAGGACTCGATGGGCGGCGCTCGGCCGCACGCTCGTCCTCTTCTCAGGGCGCCTTCTCATGCTGGTTGGGTTTTCTACCATGCCTCAGGTGAGGCAACGCGCATCGTCGAGCTCGTGCGATCGACGATACGCGCGATGTGATCTTCGAGCGTTACGGGCGGCACGCGGACTGCTCGAGGTCCGGACGAAAAGGAGACATGAGATGAAACGCCTTGGATATGCCGCCGCCGCCGTTCTCACGCTCACCACCGTCGCATGCGCGAGCGATCGAAATCGCGACGTGAAGAGCGCAGAAGCAAACCTCGCCGCCGAGCAGCAAGAGGCGCGCGACGAAGAGGCAAGGCTTCAAGAGAAGCAGGCGCGCGAGCAGGCCGAGGCTCAGCAGAAGCCGATGTCGACGGAGGATCGGCTCGAGCTGCAGACGAAGCAGCAAGAGGAGAAGGCCGAGACCACCGCGGATGGCGCGAAGGAGATCGCGGGCGCAGACAAGAACGTCACCGCCGCGTACGCGAACATGCAGAACGAGCGCGCCACCTTCGAGGCCGACGCACGAGCCCGCCTGACGAAGGCCGAGGCGAGGGCGAACGAGCTGAAGAACCAGAGCGCGAAGGTACCGGCGGTGAAGAAGGCCAAGTGGACCGCCGAGTGGAACACGTTCACGTCGAAGAAGACCGAGGTGCAGAACCGCCTTACGAGCCTCTCGAAGACGACGAACGACGAGTGGAAGGACGCCCGCGACAAGCTCGCGAAGAGCCTCGACGATCTCGACGCCGTCGTCGGACGCCTCGAAGGGCAGATGTAGCGTCATCGGCTGCGTGCGTGCGGAGCGTGCGTCAAATATGACAGCGCGTGTAGCAACGATGTTGCCTGGCGTTTAGACCTCGGGGCGCGCAGAAAACCTACGATGACGGCACCGTGCAAGGGCCGCCGTCATCGCCGTCGTCTCCGCTGCACGAGGGACCGCCATCGCTCGTCTTGATCGTCGAAGACGACGAAGCCCTGCGGCGCTTGGTGGGCTTCCATCTGCGTAGCGCGGGCTTCGAGACGATCGAGCTCGAGCTCGGAGAGGGCGCGATCGAGGTCGCCGCGCGGGAAGAAGCGTCGCTCGTCATCCTCGATCGCATGCTGCCCGACATCGACGGCCTCGACCTGTGCCGCGAGATCCGCGCAAGCGAACGACTCGAGGGGCTCGGGATTCTCGTGCTCACCGCGCGTGGAACGGAGAGCGATCGCCTCGATGGCTTCGCTGCTGGCACCGATGACTACGTGGTGAAGCCGTTCAGCGTGCGTGAGCTCGTGGCCCGTGCGCGTGTGCTCTCGACGCTCGTCGAGCATCGGCGGCAAGCGCGGAGCCTCGCGGCGCAGAGCCCGGAGAACCGGCTCTATCGATGGCGAGGCCTCCTCCTCGACGTGATGAGGCATCGGGTGAAGCTCGACGGCGTCGAGGTCGACTTGCGCCCGATCGAGCTCACGCTTCTCCGCATGTTCTTCGAGGCGCCGAACAAAACGTTCTCACGGACCGACATCGTCTCGACGGTGTGGGGAGATGAGGTGCCGATCGCGTATCGCACGGTGGACGTCCACATCCGTCGCCTGCGAGAGCGCCTGGGCCCGCGCTTTGGCGAGGTCATCCAGACGGTGCACGGCGTGGGGTATCGACTTCGCGAGGAGTGAACGGCCCGCGGCGCTGAGGGCAACTCCGCCAGCCTCTGCCGAAGTGCGCGACGACTTCGGCAGAGGGGGCTCCGTCGGGCTCTCGACGACTTCGGCAGAGGGGAAGGTCACATCGATGTGACCTTGGTTACATGTTCGACTTCGCCGCAAATGTGATGTGAGCGAACGCGTGAGTCGTGACAGCTTCCTCTTCGCAGCTCTTCTGCGTAGGAGGATCGATTCATGGTGCTTCGTCGTCAACGTGTCGCGTCGCGGATCGCCGCGGCGACCCTTGCGTCGCTGATCGTCTTTGGCGCTTCACGCGCGCACGCCGCGAGCGGTGATCCGTGCGAAGCGCTGACGGGCGAGGACACCGCCGTCACGCGCGTCTACATCGAGAACGGTGACACGCAAGAGCCGCTCGTGAAGAAGCTCGGCGCGCTCCTCATCAAGTCGACCGCCGGCAAGCTACGCATCATTTATCGCAACCGCCCGACCTGCAACATTCGTAACGACCTCTTCTCCGGCGCGACGATGACGACGGTGACCGACGGCGCGACGCCCCGGCCGGTTCGCTACATCCCAGACAACTTCGATCCGAACACGGCCGCGCCAATCTGCACGGTGCCCGACGCCGCCGGGACCGGTCAGCCGATCGTGCTCGGCATCGGCGCGACCTACCTCTCGAGCTGCCCGGCGATGACACCACCCGCGGACATTGGCGTCTTCGAAGGCCCCACGCAGGCCTACGGGTTCATCACGCACAAAGACTCGAACCAGGTCGCGATCACGGGTGAAGAAGGTTACCTCGCCTATGGCTTCACCGAAGGGCTCGGCGAAGCGAACCCCTGGATCGTCCAGGCACTTCGCTTCAAGCGCGGCAACACCGCGAGCACGACGCTCACGATGTCGTCGGCCATTGGCCTCAAGCCGACCGACATGAAGGCGGCGCCCGACTCCGGTACATCCGACGACTTGATCACTTCGGTGAAGAACAGCGCGAACCCCCAAGCGACGCTGGGCATCCTCGGAACGGAGCTCTTCGATCAGCACCGCACCGAGATCAAGCTCCTCGCCTTCAAGACGTTCGGACAGAAGTTTGCGTACTTCCCCGACAAGACGAGCGACACGTTCGACAAGCAGAACGTCCGCGACGGTCACTACCTGCCGTGGTCGCCGACACCCTACATCGCGAAGCTCGACGGGCTCGGCACCGACTCGAGCCACATCGCGAACGCCGCCGCGAAGCGCATCTACTCGCTCGTCGCCGACCTGGCCGTGGGCGACGACGTCGACGGGATCCTCCAGGTCGTGAAGAGCGGCCTCGTCCCCAAGTGCGCGATGAAGGTCCAGCGCGCGGGCGATGGCGGCGACCTCTCGCTCTACAACGCGCCGGATCCGTGCGGCTGTTACTTCGAGAAGAACGTCCCCAACGGGTCGACGACATGCACGGCGTGTACGGTCGGCAACGACGCTCCCTGCAACGGCGGCAAGTGCCGCTTCGGCTACTGCGAGGCCAAGTAACCATGATTTCAACAGCGACACTGTCCTCGAAGAGCGTCCTCGTCGCGGCGATCTCCGCGATCGCCCTCGCGACGTGCATCGCGTTTACAGCATGCGACGACTCGTCCTCCGCGGTGAAAGAGCCATCGCCAGACGCGGGCAGCAGCAGTGGCAGCAGCGGAAGCAGTGGAAGCAGCGGAAGCAGTGGAAGCAGTGGTAGCAGCGGAGCAGATGGTGGTGGCGACGGCGGTCCGACCGACTGCATCGTCAACCCAACCACCCATCTCGAGATCATCAACGCGTGCACGGACGCGACGCGGATCACGAAGAACCCAACACTGACGAAGCTCCTCCCCGACGGCGGTCTCCCCCCACTCAACTAGCCGACCTTGGTTTCGCGCGATCGAGCGCTGAGGATGTCACGTCGCTGTGACGCGCCGTTACTCGCGTAAAACGAGGACCTGTTACGCAGTCTGAATGCGTCGCACTCGGCCCATCCTCATCGCTCTTCTTTGCACTGGCGTCTTCGGTCTCTACGCGGTCGCGTGTAGTGACGACGAGAATCCACCCGCGACACCAGCGGTGGACTCGGGCGCGCAAGATACAGGGACGACCAAGAAGGATGGATCGTCCGAGAGCGACAGCTCCTCGCCGATCACGGATTCGGGAAAAGACGCGAGCGTGCCGTCGGACGCAGGGGATGGCGGCGTTCAGCGCGGTCCGATCTCGTTCGACTTCGATCCGAGCGGAAATGGTGATCCGATCTCGCTCGTTTGGGATGACAAGTCGAGCGCGCTCTACATCGCCGACAATCGCAACAACCAGATCTGGAAGTGGACGGACTCGGCGGGCTTCACGAAGTTCGTCACAATCCCAAACGATCCCATCGCGACCGACGCCGGGCAGACCAACCTCGGCCAGATCGTGCTCCTCAATGATGGGACGTTCGTCGTTCCACGCTTCGGATTTGGAGCACGTGGCGCGATCGCGTACGTGAATCCCACGAACGGCGACGCCGGCGTGGTGCCCGGCGCTGCGCTAACCAAGAAGCGCGTCGCGCTTGCTGCGGGCGGTGGCGGCGGTGGCGGCGGTGGCGGTGGTGGCGGTGGTGGCGGCGGAACGATGTGGGGCGGCTACTTCTTCAACGCGAATGGCGATGACGCCGGCGTCGTCACGAAGATCACGCTTAACGGTGAGACGGACTATGCAGTTGGCTTTCAAAAGCCCGTCGCGACCATCGTTCTGAATGGCCAGCTCATCGTCAGCGAGCAGACGCGCGGGCTCCTTTACACACTTCCGCTCGACGGCGGTGCGGGCGCCTCGGCGCCCTACACGGTTTACGCGGCTGTGCCGAGCCCCGACGCGCTCACGGAAGGCCCTGGTGGATCGCTCATCACTGGACAGTTTCGGCCGCTTAGCGATGGTGGACCTCTTCAGCTTCGCCAAATCTTCGCGGATGGTGGCTATCACGTCATCGAACCGGACGGTGGGCTCTCCAAACCGCAAGGTGTCGCGTACGACAAGACGAACAAGCGTCTGTTCGTCGCCGACAGCAACGGGACGACGATCCGCACGATCAAAATCTTCCCACTCGAGTGAACCCTCTCCACGCCAATCTCAACGTCGAGCCTCCCCGCGCGTCGCGTCGAGCCGCTGCGGTGGCGATCGTGTTGGCGGCCTGCTCACCGAGCGATCCCGCGGACGGCTCCTTGGCTCAGACGCCCACCACCATCCCTGCGACGCCAAGTGCGTGCGCGTCTCCTCGATCGTATCCGGCAGGGCCTTACGGCGTCTCTCGTGGTGACGTGATGGAAGCCCTCACGTTCGACGGGCTAAGAGAAGACGCGACGTTTGGCAGGCTTGAGATGGCCCGAGCTTACGCGTCTTGCGAGAGTGACAAGACCGCACGCGTCCTCGTTGTGCGCGTCGTCTCGAGTTGGTGCGGACCCTGCCGCGCTCATGCAGAGAGCACGAAGGAGCTCCTCTCTCCGGGCATCATCGAGCGCGTTCAGTTTCTCGACGTGCTCGTTCGCGACGAGGACAACGAGCCGCCGGACGTTTCCGCCGCGGCTCGCTGGCAAGCGGCGCAAGATACGAAGACGAGCGTGGCGATTGACCCCGCAATGCGGCTCATCGTGCCAGGCGCGATGTTGCCGCGTGTCCTCGTCATCGATCCACGAACGATGGTGATCCGCACGTCGCTCTCCAACCCAGCGCCGGAGGAGATCGAGAACGCCGCGGCCTCCGTGCTCGCAGAGATGGACGGCGTCGAAGCGCCTCATCGCGAGGTGGAGCGCTTCGACGGTGAACGCTTCAATCGTCTAGAGCGCAGCATGATCGCGAAGTTTCCACTCGTGGGTGGTCCGCGGCCGGATCCATCGAACGTGCATGGCGACAGGCCAGGTGTCGCGGCGTTTGGCAAGACGCTATTCGACGACAAGCTGCTCTCTCCCTCGGGCGAGGTGTCGTGCGAGCGATGCCACAACTCCGATCGAGCGTTCACCGACGGCTCGGAGGTCGCCGTGGGTGGCGTAGGGGGCGGCGTTCGAAACACCCCGAGCATCCTCGTCGCAGGATGGTCACGATGGCAGCTCTGGGATGGGCGCGCGGACTCGCTGTGGATGCAAGCTCTGCTCCCGATTGAAGACGCCAAGGAGTTTGGCTCGTCGCGGCTGTGGGTCGCGCATCGCGTGTATGATGCATATAAAGAGCGCTACGAGGGGCTCTTTGAGCCGCTCCCGCCGCTCGGCGACGTCGTCCGGTTTCCTCCGAGCGGAAAGCCAGGCGATGCCGTGTGGGCCTCGATGGCGCCGGAGGACCAGGCCGCGGTGACGAACGTCTTCGTGCACGTCGGCAAGAGCATCGCGGCGTTCGAGCGCTCGTTTCGCTTCTCGCCGAACGCGCTCGACCGCTATGCGACCGGAGACCTCTCGGCGCTCAGTGAGGAAGAGAAGGATGGCCTGCAGGCGTTCTTCCAGGTTGGGTGTGCGCAGTGTCACTGGGGTCCGCGTCTCACCGACGACTCGTTCCACGTCATGCGGTTTCCGTCAGGGCACGATGACTTCACGCCTGACACCGGGCGGGTCGACGCCGCGCAGCGGTTCGACGCGAGCGAATTTCGCCAGGACGGACCGTGGAGCGACGCCAAGCAAGCGCGACGTAGGCTCGTCTCGGACCCACGCTTGCTCGGCTCCTTCAAGACCCCCGCGCTACGTGGAGCCCCTGTGACCGCCCCCTATGGGCATGGAGGGAGTGTGCCGACCCTCGAGATGGCAATCGAGCTCCATCGCGTTGGTGGTCGACCCGAGGGGGACAAGTTCACGACCGGCACGGTCGAGCCGTGGCTCGCTTCGTACGATGGATCGAAGAGCCCGTCGCTCGTCGCGATCGTCAAGGCGATGAGCTTCAATCGATGATCAGACGGCTATCGGAAGGCAAGTGCCCTGGAGGGCGGTGATGGCTCGAGGCATCGGAGCATTTCGATCCGAACCAACGAATGGATGCCCCAGGTCGTCGCGATCCTCCTGGATCATCGCATCACCCGCGGCCCGCGCGCCGTCGCCAGCGAGGAATTTTGCAGCTTTCATGGTGTCGCGGTGGTGGCTTCGGGTTGGGGTGGGGGGATGATCTGGCGGCACGGAGCTTGAGAGATGCCCTTCCAACGCTGTGCGGTTGGCTTTCTTTGGCTTCTTAGGTGGTGGGTTGATCGTCGCGGCTTGCGGCTCGAATGACATCGAGGGCAGCCGTCTCGACAATGCCGATCAAGACGCGACGTCGAGCCTGTTCGCGCTCGGCGTGGGCAGCGACGGCTGCGGCGTCGCGATCCCGAACCTCGACGACACGTTCCTCGACGCGCTCCCTGATTGCACGGGCGGTCTGGCCGGAGGCAGCGCGAGCGGCGCCGACGGCGGCGCGCCGAAGAACGTCGCCGGAGGCGGCCTGCCGAAAGGTGAGGGCGGCAAGTGTGTGCCCGAGAGCCCGCTGACGCCTCCCGAGGTCACGAAGCTGCTCGGCAAATGCGAGGGCACGACGGCGACGTGCATTCCGTTGAGCTTCATCCGCGCGAACAAGGAGCCGCTGAAGTCGTGCACGTCCTACGGCAAGACGCCGGGGGTCTGCGTGAGCCGCATCATCCCGACGATCGACAAGCTCACGTTCCTGCCGAAGGACACCTGCCGTGAGAGCGAGCGCTGCGCGCCTTGCGCGAACCCGCTCGACCAAAAGCCCACTGGAATCTGTGACATCGGAAAGCCTGCGAAGAAGCCCGCCGACCAATGCAAGAAAGACCCTGCGCCGGTGGCGTGTCCGTACAAGGGGCCGCCAGTGCTCGACATCAAGAAGCTGACGGCCTGCGCACCCGAAGGAATGCACTGCCTCCCGAAGGCGATCGTCCCCGAGGCGTTCGCGGCGCAGCTCACCGCGTGCGCGGACCCGAATTTCCTCTGCGCGCCCGACAAGTCGATCGAAGCCAACGGCCAATACATCCCGAAGACGTGCGCGTCGATCGGCGGAGCGGAGGGCCGCTGCCTCCACGAGAAGATCCCGCAGGTGACCGCGCAGGCGAAGTTCCTCCCCTCCACGGGCTGCGAGTCCTACGAGCGCTGCGTCCCGTGCTTCGATCCGCTGAGCGGCGCCAAGCTTCCGACCTGCTCGATCTCGTGCGACCCAGGACCGACGAAGCCGCCGTTCATCTTCACGAAGTGCCAGGACGACAAAGGTCGCTGCGTGCCGAAGACGGCCGTCCCGGCCGCGATGCAGAAGAACCTCAAGGCGACCGACTGCAAAGAAGGCGAGGAGCTCTGCGCGCCGACGATCGCGATCGATCGTGACGCGAAGCCGCAAAAGTGCCTGCTCAAGTACATCGGGATCTCGCGCCCTGCCTCGCCCGCGGTGTGCGTCGAAGACGTGCTGACGATCGGGACTCTCCTCTCGCAGAGCGACTGCCCCGAGAAGTTCAAATGCACGCCCTGCATCAACCCCGTCAACGATGAGCCGACGGGGCTACCGGGTTGTCCAGCGACTGCCCCATAACGACTGCTCCATAACGACTGCTCGGTAACGACTGCGTGGTAGCGACTGCGTGGTAGCGACTGCGTGGTAGCGACTGCGTGTTGACTGGCTGTTCGCGCTCATGCGGACTTTGTTTTCTGGCTCGGCTCCTGCTTGACCGTCTTTGGTTCGACCTCTCGTTCTTGACTTGCTCGGATGCAACACCCCTCTTTCCCTCTTCGAGCCCCCATCGCGCTGCGCGCCGTCTGCGCGTTCGCGCTGCTCTTCGTGTGGGCGATGTCGACGCGGCCGGCTCACGCAGGTGGCATCGAATACCCCGATACGGGCGTCGAGGCGGTGGGGCGAGGCGCAGCCTTCACGGCGAAGGCGGATGACGGCACCGCGCTCATCTACAACGTCGCCGGCTTCGCGCGGCAGCGCGGCTGGCGCCTCACGCTCGGAAGCAACACGGCGTTTCACGAAGCCACCTTTCAACGTGCCGGCGTCTACCCCGACAACCCGAACGACAAGCTCACGCCGTGGGGCGGCCAGGCGTTTCCGCTGGTCAAGAGCACGGGATCGCCGATCCCGATCCCGCATCTGGTGCTCAGCACGGACCTCGGCACCGATCGGCTCACCGTCGGGATGGGCATCTACGCGCCGAGCGCGTTGGGCGGTCGCATCTTTCCGCTCGGCGTCGACGGCAAGCCGAGCCCGGCGCGCTATGACTCCGTGTCGGGCGGAGGCCTCATCGCGTATCCGTCGTTGTTCGCCGCATATCGCGTCACCGAGTGGCTCGACGTCGGTCTCGCCGCGAACTTCGTCATCGCGAGCATCGAGTCGACGAGCGTCTCGTCCGCCGATCTCGCGAAGGCGCTATGCCCGAACCAAGAATACCAACCGTGCGACACGCGCCAGACCGCGAAGGCCACCGGCGGCACCGTCGCGTTCTCGATCGGCGCGATGGTGCGTCCGTTCAAGTCGCTCCAGATCGGCGCTCAGTTTCGTACGCCGCACAAGCTCGACGCAGAAGGCACCGTCACCGCGCAGTCGCCCGCCGTGCAGCCCGCGCCGATCACGCCAGGAAAGGCGTTCATCACGCAACCGTTCCCGTGGATCCTCCGCGGCGGCATTCGTTATATCGGCATGGAGGAGAAGCGCGAGGCGTGGGACATCGAAGCGGACTTCACCTACGAGGCATGGGGAAGCGCGCTTCACGACGGCACGCAGGTCTACATCCCGAAGCTGTCGCTCTACGAGGACATTCACACGACGCTGAAGCTCGGCTTCCAAGACACCGTGAGCGCACGCATCGGAGGCGCGTACAACATTCCGATCGGCGCATCGCCCGCGCCATCCACGCTCACGCATACACACGACCCGCGCGATATCCTCACGGTGCGCGGCGGCGTCTTCTACGACAGCCCGTCGACGAAGCCCGAGAACACGCGCCTCGCGTTCGACACGCTCGCGAAGACCGGGATCACGCTCGGCGCGCGCGAGGTCACGAACGGCGACCTGCGTCCCATCAACGGCTCGCAAGGCGGTAAGCCGGTCGACTCCGTGGGCGCTCCCTACGCGCCGGTCAACAACGGCACGTACACCGCGTCGACGTTCGTCATCGCCGCCGGCGTCATGATTGAGCTCGACGAGCTCTTCGGCCCCCGCCGTATCCCAAAGTTCGGCGCCGACTACGAGGTCACGCGCGATCCCGACGCGCGCGAAGCGCCCGAAGACGACGAAGCCAAGCGAACGCGTCTTCGCCGCGAAGAGGCGACCGCCCAACGAACCGCACCTCCCGCCGAGCCCGTCACCTCGAAGCCCGACGCCACCGCCGCCGAGGCCCCACGTGATCCTCGCGAGCCGAAATGGTGGGACGAGTCGCCCGCCAGCGAGACCGCTACCGCGACCGACCCGACCCCAGCTCCGCCCAAGAAGGCGACGAAGCGGAAGAAGCCACGACCCGCTCCCAAAGCCTCCACATCCCCTCGAACCAGCGCCCAACTGGCGCGCTGAGCTGCACCCAGGAGCACGAAATTCCAAGCACTTAGGGCCACAAAATCTAACTCAGGACGGTAGCGCCACGTAGTTTCGAGGGGTTGCGAGGGGCTGTCGTACCTTCGACGACGACGGCGCCTCATGGAAAGGAGCGTCCTGACTGGATCAAATCCACCCGTCGAACTGAGCTCCTCACCGTGTGAAGCGAGATGGTCACTCGTCGAGAAACGCGACGTTTCTCGCCGGAGGCGGCATTTCGCAACACTGGCATCCGAGATGCTCAAGGAGAAGACGGAGCACGCGTGACGACAAGACGGGACGCGGACGAGCACTCGGCTCGTTCGAGCTCGGCGTCTGCAAGCACGCGTGGGTTGGAGGAGCGCGGACGTGAAGTCTGTTTTGCATGGTCTCGCGACATCGTCGCGGGCGAGAGGACTCGTGTTGCCTCGGCTTGGCGTGACGGCGATGCTCATCGCCGCCACAACGAGCGGATGCGCGTACGCGTCGTCATCGTCTTCTTCGCATGAAGAAGAGCTCGGCTCTGTCTCCTCGGCGATCGTCGGTGGCGTCGTCGACGAAGAGGACAGCGCTGTCGTGGGTCTGCTCGCTTCTTCGGACGTGCCGTTCTGCTCGGGCACGCTCATCGGGCCGCGCGCCGTCGTCACCGCGGCTCACTGCTTGGCCGACTCGACGCCGCGACACGTCCTCGTCGGGAACAACGTCAAGGTCGCCATCGTAGATTCGTTTAGCCATCCCGACTTCGATCGCACGTCGCTCACCCACGACGTCGCGGTCGTCATCCTCGGAGAGGACGCAAAGGGCGTCACCCCCATCACGATGGGAGCCGCGCCCAAGCCCGGCTCGCGCGTGAAGGTGGTCGGGTTCGGTCATGCTTCTGCCGACGATCGAAGCGGCCTCCGCGTTCGTCGTTCGGGCTTTCAACAAGTCGATCAACTCGGCGACAGCGACTTCCGCGCGCATCCGGACCCGTCGTCGCCCTGCAGCCACGACTCTGGCGGCGCCGTGCTCTCCGAAGATGGGCGCGAGCTCGTCGGGATCATCAGCGCCGGTGACGCGGCCTGCACCGCCTACGCCTTCTCTTCACGCGCGGACTCGCATCGCGCGTTCATCGACGACGTCGTTTCGCCTGCGCCGGCGACGTCAACGGGGTGCTCGGTCACCTCGTCCTCATTCCACCAGACCAACACCGCAGCGCTCGCCTGCGCGGTCTTCGGTCTTCTCATGCTCGGCTCGGCTCGACGAAGGAGAACGTCATGAAAAAGTATGCTCTCGCCCTCATTCTTCCCCTCGCACTCGGTTACGGCACGATGGCGTGCTCGACACCAGAGCCGCTTCCGACGAAGCACACCACCAAGACCTCGAGCAAAGCCGACGGCCTCGTGTCGTTCGACGCGAGCGATGAGACGAGCGCCGACCTCGGCATCGTTAAGTGGCGCGTCCGCATTCAAGACGGCGTCGCTGTCATGGAAGGCCTCAACTCGTCGAAGAAGGTGATGGGTCACGTGGCGCTTCGCCAAGCGACCGGGTCGCAGACGAAGCAGGTCATCACCACGATCTGGTGGGCGAACGCGAACGACAGCAACAAGGGCATCCTCAAGGTTCGTGCAGACAAGACGATCCTCAACAGCAAGATGCCCGCGCTCATGACCGTCTGGGGCGATCACGCGAACAAGGATCTCGAAGCCTTCAAGTCGAAGTCGAAGGAAGAGTACGGCTGCATCGGTGACATCCTCTGGACGATCGGCGGCGGCCTCGCGGCGATCGGCACGTGTGCGAGCGTCCCGCTCACGAACCTTCCCGGCGCGGCCGCATGCGCCGGCACGATCATCGGCGGTCCGGTCGCGGGTGCGGTCTCTGCGTGGGAAGACTGCGGCGGCTCGTCGAGCTCATCGTCGAGCGCGCCCGGCACGGCGTCGAACGACACGACCGGCAACGACACGACCGCGAGCAACGCCTCCACCGGCGGAGATCAAGGCGCCGGCGACCAAGGCGGCCAAGGGACCGGCACCGATCAAGCGAGCAACGCGGGCGACAACCCGAACCCAGGCGCGGGTGGAGACAACCCCGGCGACGGTATGGGCGACGTCGGCAACGCTGGCGGCAACGAGCCGCCGATGGAAGACGAGAGCGGCGGCACCGCGGGAGCCGGCGACAACGATCCGATCGACGTCTGAGGCAGGGACCTGAAGGAGAAAGAGCACCTGGGGGAATCCAGGTGCTCTTTGCTTCTTGTGTCGGGCGTGATGCGCCGGCGTCTGATCCGTCAGACGCCAAGCGCGCTCAGAGACATTCCGTCTTGCACGTCACGGCCGCGCACGTGTTGTACGCCTGCCACTTGTCGACGACGCTCGGGTATTGCGCCTTGCACGCGTCGCGGCAGGCCGTGCCGCCCGCGCCACCGTCACCGCCGCCCATGCCGTTTCCGCCGCCGGTGCCGTTTCCGCCACCGCCACCGCCACCGCCACCGCCTGCGGCTTCCGCAGCGACCCATTTGTCGATGAGCGTGCGTTGCGCGGCCGTGAGCGCGGGACCGTTGTGGAGGCCCTTGTTGACCAAGATGCTGTTGGCGAGGTGGTAGTTACGCTGCTTGAACAGCGTGTACGTGCCGTCTGCGGTCGCGGCGAAGAAGATCGGCGCGCCGCCGGTGCCGTTGAGGTGGCAGCTTCCGCACGTCGCGTTGAGCGACGGATACACCTCGGTCGTGAAGACCGTCTTGCCGTTCGCGGTCGTGCCGCCGTCGCCGGCCGGAACGGTTCCGCCGCCGCACTTCAGCATGCAGGCGTGGAGCTTTCCGCAGTCGGGCGTCGTGTTGAAGCACGCGATCGTCGCGGCACAGCACTCAGGCTTGTCGCTCATGCACGTGTTGCACGTCTTGTTGTCGAACGCGAGGTTCGCTTTGCCAAGGCACGTGTTGTCCGTGTTGCCGCCCGGGGTCGGCGTTGTGCTGTTCGTGTCGGTCTTGCCGTCGTTGGTCTTCGTCGCAGGAGGAGGGTCCTCTCCTTGATCGTCCATCGGTGAGTAACGCGTCGGAGCCGTTTGCTGGGTGCATGCGACAAGCATCGCCATGAGCGAGCTACCAACGAGAAGAATGCTGCCAAGGCGCAATTGCATTTCTTACCCTCTGCCCGGACCAAAGCATGGTGCGTGCCTGACCGGCCTGGCGCGAAACGCTTCACGACAGAGGAGAGAACGAGAAATCCTTGCGTGCCTACACGAGCGCCTGGATCACACGCTTTTCAGGCCCCGATCCAGCGAGCACGGATCATCTCAGTTCAAAAATCCGCCGCACGGAGACGTCGATTGGGGGACGCAGCCTCGCGAGGGACCGCGGATTGGGGGTTGTTCTCTACAAGAGCAACGCAAGACCCAGGATCGGAAGACACACGACGAACAGCACGAGACAGAAGCCCATGATGTCTCGCGCACGCAATCCCATGAGGCCAAGCAGCGGCAGGCTCCAGAACGGTTGGTACATGTTGCCGAGCATGTTCCCGTACGCGACGGCCATCGTGATCTTGCCGTAAGGCACGCCGAGCGTCTTCGCCGCGACGAGCATCGGCGGGCCTTCCACCGCCCATTCGCCGGCGCCCGACGGGACGAAGCTCTTCGTCACGATCGACGCGAGAAAGGTGAAGAGCGGGAGCGTCTTCGCGTTCGCCGCCTCGACGAAGACGTGCGCGATCGCGGCAGAGAGCCCCGTGTGCTTCATCACCTCGAGGATGCCGCCATAGAACGGGAACTGAAGGACGATGCCAGAGACGCCGCGTACGCTCTGCGCGATCGCCTTGGCGTACGCGACCGGGCTGCGATGGAGCGTCATGCCGAGCATCAAGAAGGCGCAGTTGACGACGTTGTGATTGAGGTCGAAGCCTTTGTCACGGAAGTGGCGGATCAAGAACGTGAGGCCGACGGCGCCCGTGACGAACGAGAGCACGCGCGTCTTGTCGAGCCAGTCGGCCGGCGTCTCGAGCTTCGCGCCTTGGCCTCCGGCGCCTTGGTCTTCGTCGGGCGCGGCCGGCGGCGCGTCTGCGGCGTCGATCTCGACGATGTCCTTCTTCGGATGCATCGCCACGATGAGAGGAGGAACGATCACCGCGAGCAGGGCGCACGCGAGCAGGTTGTAGGGCGCGAGGACGGTCTGCGAGAGCGGCACCTTCGCCGCAGCGCCGCTCTCACCGAGCACTTCGCTGACGAAGTTCTTCTCCGTGTTCATGAGGAGAGGCGCGCTCGCGGTGAGCCCTGCGTGCCAGAGGAGCATCGACGTGTACGCACCCGTACCGAGCAGCGCGTAGTGAACGGCGACGCCGCGCTTGTTCAGCGAGCGGCCCACTTCGCGTGCGAGGAGCGCGCTCGACACGAGGCCAAAGCCCCAGTGGATCCATCCCGTGACGAGCGCGAAGCACGTGACGAGCAGGAGCGCTTGGGAGGCCGTCTTCGGCACCGACGTGAGCCGAGCGAGCAGGCGCCGCGCGGGTGGGCTCGCGGCGATCGCCTCACCGGTGACGACGATGAGGATGATCTGCAAACCGAACTTGAGGATCTCGGCGTTGCCGAAGCCGCTCGTCCAGGCGGCGATCAACGACGTGTACGTCGCGCCCGCGCCGCCCGTGCCTGCGATCTTGAGGTACCCGAGCACGAGCGAAACGAGGGTAAGGAGGAGGACGAGGACGAACGGGTCCGGCATGTAACGCCGCACCAGCCGCTCGGCCGCTCCGCCCGCACGCGCAAAGACATCGACGAGGATCAAGGCAGGAGCACCATAGTGGAATGCGCTTTTGCTTGCATCTCGGGCGACTTCATCGATAGCTGCGTGACGCGCCGGTGAGATTTTCCCCGTCCTCGAAGCGATCCCACAGAGCCGCGGCCACGCTCGCCTGCGCCGGCGTTCTGCTCTGGGCGGTGAACGCAAAGGCCGAGGAGACCGCCCCACGAGCACCCCAAGCCCAGGCCCAAGCGCAAGGGCAAAGCCGCGTCGCGTCGAAGCCCGAGGGCTTCGACGTCATGCATCCGATCAAGCCGCCTCGCTACGGCGCAGCGCTTCCAGAGCTCCGCTTCCCGGCGCCGTTCGTCCTTCCCGAGCTGTCGCATCCGTTGTTCGACGCGCGCGTCGACTGGTTCGTCGGCCGGCATGCCTCCGAGACGGACGTACGACCGCACTCGATCGCCGGCATCTTGCGGCCCTCGGTCGAGGCGAGCGTCTTCGTGCCACGTCGCGTCTATGTCGGGCTCACCTACCCCATCGCGATCGCGATGCCACCGGACGGAGGCCTCGCGCCAGGTGAGGCGGGGACGCTGAGCGGCGCGCGCGCGATGCCAGGCAACATCGAAGGACACGTGCGTGCGCTCTTTCCGCTGCCGACCTTCCTCGAGATCGGCTTCACGCTCGCTGTGGTCGCGCCGACCGCGACGTTCAACCGCGAGCTTCGCCCGAATCGATCGGCCAGCGACGCGGCAGGCTCGTTCGACCCGACCAACTTCGCGCATTTCCTCCCTGGGCGCGTCACGCTCCGCCCCGCCGGCGATCTCCGCATCCTTCGCGGGCCGTTCGTGTTTCAGGGCCGCCACGGCATCGACGTGATCATCGACGACATCGGCCTCGATCACGTCCGCGTGGCAGGTCGCCTCCTCGGCCATGCGGGCATCCTCGTTCGGCGTGACGTGGAGGTCTCCGTCGAGGGCTCGCAGATCTACTTCTTTGCGTCCGATGACAAGGTCACCGGACCTTCGAGCCCCGAGACCGCCTTCGCCGAGAAGTACCGCATCTCGGACGAGCGCCGCGCCGCGTTCACGATTGGCCCCGGAATTCGATTTGCCTACCGCGATGTCGATATCGGCGCGTCGGTGATCACGAACATCGGTACACCCCTATCGCCCGTCTCCGATCACTTCGTCGCGCTTCGATTGTCGGTGATTGGACATATCGGACGGATGCTCGAGTCGAGCTACGAGCGAAACGACTAAGGCGCAATGTAATAAGGCGTATCGGTAAAGAGCGATACGAAGCCGCCGAGGTAATGCTGCTCATCGACGCCATATTGCTGGCGCCATTGAAACCCGATATCGACGCCGATATGCGTCGCGAGCCTGCCGGAGTAGTCCGTGCCGGTTCGTACGGTAAAGAGCGGCAACAGCAGATCGCGTCGGGTAGGGCCGCGCAGCCCTCCTTCGTTCAAGAAGAGGAGTGAGAAGTCGCGAAAGGCAGTGACGCCAATCGAGGCGAATTGGCCAATACGCCTATTGTAGTTGATCCCATATGCGCTCCCCGTCGACGCGCGCCTGCTGTTACGCACACACCAGGGGTTTTGCGAGACGAACGCGCAGAGCGAGAAGGGGATGCCGTCGAATGGCACATAAGCAAAGGGGGCGTGCACGCGGAAGCCGAAGCCCGAGCGCGAGCCATCGCTGCCGCGCTCGGCGATGATGTTCCCTTCGACGAACATGTTGCCGTCTTCGCTGCGCGTCAAAAGATCGGTGACGCCGAGGCCAATTCTTGGCAGCCCGAAGCGCGTGCGCCCGAAGCCACGCACTTCGTCGTTCGTGGTGACCGCCGTCGAGAGGATGCCGTCGAACGCGAGCGACACCCCGATGTTGACGCCGAGCTCGGTGCGAAATCGAGGAAGCGCAGGCGACTCGGACGAAGGCACAGGCTCTGCGCTCAGCACCGCGAGCATCGACTCGGAGGTGGCAAACGTGCTCACGCGCGGCGGAACGAACGGCGCCTGGCAGATCGCGTAGTCGTAGTCGAGTTGATGTGACGCGCTGCACGGGTCGCCTTCGGGAAACGCGGCGCGTGAGCCATCGAGCGCCGCCGCGAGCTGCTCGAGGCTGATCGCGACCGCGGCGGCGACGCGCTCCTCTTCGGCGTCGCCCATGAACGCGTCCCCGCGCGCCGCGTAGCGCTCACCGGTCCACGTCTGCGCGTCGATCCCGTTTTGGCAGTAGTAGTCGTGGGTGCCGAGGCGCTCGGCGACGTCGCCCCACGTGCCGACGAAGTGGCCGGCCGAGAACGCATCTTCGATGAAGTGAACGGCGAAGGCTTCGTTGAAGAATGCCCACTGCGCGTAATAGTCGTAGGGCCGGTTGTCTGCGCGTCGCCGCGCGGCCTCACCGGCGAGCTCGAGGGCTGCCGCGTGGTAGTAGATGAACGAAGCGGTCGCGTTCGAGACGTGGCCGTTCGCGGTGACGAGCTCCACGTAGTCGACGAGCTCGAGGCGACGCGAGCGGGCCGCGAGCGCGGCGGACTTCATCGTCGCGTCGTCGACGAACATGAACGCGCCGCCGTGTGGCGTCGTCGCTGCGGCACGCGGCACCTGGAAATGTGCGCTGTTGTTCGCCGCCCGTCGTACGTACTCGCCGTCGAGGATCTGCAAGTTGAGGTGCTGGTCGCGGCGCGCGTCGAGCCGAAGCGGGATCGAGTCCTTCGCCGCCTCGATCTTCGCCGCGGACTCTTCGGACAGCTCGAGGACGGGAAAGACCCATCGCTGTGTCCGCATCGTCTGCATCAAGTCGCTCGGAGAGCACGAATGGTCCCCGGCCAACGCGGGCAACACCGCGAAGCCGACGCACCAGTCGTCTTTGGAGCCCGTCTCGCTCGGCGCGATCTCGATCTTCTCGCAGAGGTGGAGCTTCTTCGGAGAGTGAGGAGAGACCGCGGTCGTGTCGATGACCTTCCAGTCGGCCGCCAATCGCTCGCGCGCCCCAGGCGAGAGCATCTCGAGCGCGCGATGGGTCGTGTGCGTGTGCTCGGGAAAGATCCACGCATGCGCCGCGCCCGAGCGAAGCGTCGAGAGCGCGCAGACGGCAGCGCCGGCGAGAAGGACGCATGTGCGACGCGGGCGCGTCATCGGCTTCACCGCGATCAGAAAGATTGCGGGAGTTGGAACGTCCCAAGGCCGATCGGCGGTCCACTCGACGCGAAGACGTTGTCAGGGTCGCTCGGGCTCGTCGGGCAATCGATGAAGCCTGCCACGTTCGCGACTCCCGGCGCGTTCGCGGTAGCCGCGTCGATCGAGAGCCTGCACGAGCGATCCGACGAGCGGCCTCCGAGCACGAGATCCCCGGGCTCGATCGTGTATTCGCCGTCGCCCTTGAAGCAGCGCACGACGGCCTGAAACAGCGTGCGCGTTCCATCGTCACATCGGAGGAGCAGCGCGCCGTCCTTCAAGTCGGCCGCGCCGCTATTTCCCTTCACCTTCTCGATGCTGACGAAGCCGGTCGCCGGATCCTTCGCCTCGTTGCTCACGATGCATTGCGGCTCCGGCGATCCCGCGCGGATGCCACCGGAGAGGGCGCTCCGCGATGCGCACATGCCCGTCGTAGGAAGCTCCTGCGTCGGGACCGCCGGCGCGGGTGGCTTCCGCGAGCTCGGGGGCTTGCTCGGCGCGCGGTCGTCATCGCCATCGCGGTCGCCGCGCCCACCCGAGGAAGACGAAGACGACGAGGACGAAGAAGACGAGACAGTGGACGTCGTCGACGAGTCCGGCGCGATGGCCCCACCGCACGCCGCGACGGCGAGCGTGGTCGCACCCGCGACGAGCACGACGACAGAGGGAAGCTTCATGAGAGTTCTCACCAGCGTAGACGACGAGGTAGCGTTCGACGAGCAGCAATCGATTCGTGTTGCCACTCACATTGGCGGCGCGCCACTCCGCCGCCCGAGCGCGTGAGCTCGCGCGCGAGATCCTCGCGAAGCCCTGACGGCGATCAGTTGGCGTGGGTGGACGCGGGCTCGGAGCTCTTACGGCTCTGGGCGGAGCGCATCTGCATCCGCTCGGCGGCCGCGCGGACGAAGCGCGCGAAGAGGGGATGGGGAGCGGTGGGGCGGCTCTTGAACTCCGGGTGGAATTGGCAGCCGACGAAGTAGGGATGATCCTTCAGCTCCACCATCTCGACGAGCTTGCGGTCGGGAGAGGTGCCCGAGAGGATGAGGCCGGCCTTCTCGAGGGTGTCGCGGTAGTCGTTCGCGAACTCGTAGCGGTGGCGATGACGCTCGCTGATCTCGGTGGTGCCGTACGCCTCGGCGGCGATCGAGCCGGGGAGGAGCGAGCACGGGAAGCCGCCGAGACGCATCGACGCGCCCTTGCTGCGGACGCTTCGCTGATCGGGCATGAGGTCGATGACGGCATGCGCGGTGTCGCGCTCGAACTCGGCGCTGTTGGCGCCTTCGAGGCCGGCGACGCTGCGGGCGTACTCGACGACCGCGAGCTGCATTCCGAGGCAGATGCCGAAGAACGGGATCTTGTTCGTGCGCGCGAAGCCGATCGCTTGGATCTTTCCTTCGGTGCCGCGATCGCCGAAGCCGCCGGGGACGAGCACGGCGTCGACGTTGGTGAGGAACTTCTCGGCGCCTTCGCGCTCGATCTCTTCGGAGTCGATGTACTCGAGGTCGACGCGCACTTCGTTGGCGAGGCCGCCATGGACGAGCGCCTCGTGGAGCGACTTGTACGAGTCCTTGAGGTGGACGTACTTGCCGACGACACCGATCGTGACGGCGCCGCGCGCGGGCTTCTTGAAGCGCTCGACGATGCGCTGCCACGGCGTGAGATCGGGGCTGCGGCTCCAGATGTTGAGGCGATCGGCGATGAGATCGTCGAGGCCCTCCGAGTGGAGGTGGAGCGGGAGCTCGTAGATGCAGCTCACGTCGATCGCCGAGATGACGGCGTCGGCGGCGACGTTCGAGAAGAGCGCGATCTTGTCCTTGGTGGACTTGCTGAGCGGCGTCTTCGTGCGGCAGAGCAGGATGTCGGGCTGGATACCGATCTCGCGCATCTCTTTGACGGAGTGCTGCGTGGGCTTCGTCTTCAGCTCGCCGGCCGTCTCGATGTACGGGACGAGCGTGACGTGAATGCTGAGCGCGTTCTGCGGGCCGGCTTCGACCTTGAGCTGGCGGATCGCCTCGAGGAAGGGAAGCGACTCGATGTCACCGACGGTGCCGCCGATCTCGAGGATCGCGACGTCGGGGCGGGCAGGTGAGGAGTCGACCGCGTCGCGCACGCGCGCTTTGATCTCGTCGGTGATGTGCGGGATAACCTGCACGGTGGCGCCGAGGTACTCGCCGCGCCGCTCCTTCGAGATGACCGACTCGTAGATGCGGCCGGTCGTGAAGTTGTTGGCGCGCGTCATCCGGGCGGTGGTGAAGCGCTCGTAGTGACCGAGATCGAGATCCGTCTCCGCGCCGTCGTCGGTCACGAAGACCTCGCCGTGCTGGTACGGGCTCATCGTGCCCGGATCGACGTTGATATACGGATCGAGCTTGACGATCGTGACGCGCAGGCCGCGTGCTTCGAGCAGCGCCCCCACCGACGCGCTCGCAAGGCCTTTGCCGATCGAAGAGACGACTCCGCCGGTCACGAACACGAATTTGGTGGGCTTACGGCTCATTCATGCCTCCGGTCACGCGTGCCTGCAGAAGGAAAAAGGCGTCCGAAGAAACCTTTACCTCCATCTTGCGGGCGGCGATTAGCACAGCGTTCCGTGGAGAAGAAGGGAGAGCGGCGCCAGCGCTCCTTTCCTCCATAGGATCGCGCGGTTCTTTCGTATCTGGGCGCTCGCGTTTCACATTTGCGATGCGTGTCTTCGCGCCGGCCTCTCCTCCTTTAAAGAGGGGTAAGGAAGGGCGTGTTCCTAGGCGCCGTACGATCTCGGAGGGAAGAAGCTCTTCCGCCTGCCTGCGCAGCGCATGAACAGCACGCTCTGTTTTAGTCTCGGGACCACCCTCGGCGTCATCGTCGGCATCGTCGTTCTCTCCCCCGGCCGCGTCTCGGACCCGGAGCCGATGAGCGCGCTCGGCGAGCTTCACCTCGTCACGGAGCCCGAGCCGTCGAGCGTGCCGCTCGGCAAGCGCGTCACGGTCGGTACGGACGTCGCGCACAAGGGCGCCATCGCCAGCAACGCGTCTCCGCTCGTCCTAGCACGTGAGGCCGCCCTCCGCGGCGAGGTCGAGAAGGTGCGCCAGCTCCTCGAGGCCAAGGTGCGACGTGGCGATGCCTCGCGAGACGAGGCGCGTCTCGTTCGCCAAGCGTGCAAGGCGATGGGCGATCGCGTCTGCGCGAACGACATCAAGAGCAAGTATCCCGCAGGTTGAGGCGGGGCGCCTACACTTCGAGGACGAGCCGACGCATGGAATAGCCCGTGCGCCGGAGGCGTCTTCTTCCGAGGCGATGAAATCCTCTCCCATCACGCTCATCGCGGCGGCGCTCCTCGTCCTCGCGAGCATCTTCGACGTGCGGCCTGCGCAGGCGTGCGGCAACGCTGTGCTCTCGGACGTCGACTCGGTGAAGGCGCTGAAGGAAGCGGAGGCCGCGCTCGACGAAGGCGACGTCGACCTCGCGCGTGAGCTCGCGTCGGGGGTGAGGCATCGCATCACCGACGACGATCGTTTCGTCTACGACCGCGCGCTCCGCGTCGAGGCGCTTTCGTGGATCCGCGATCCACGCGCCGGAGACGCCCAGATCGTCGAGGCGATGGATCTCCTCGGGCGTCGTGTGCGCGAGATGACGATGGATCCTGCGCCTCCGCTCGCGGCGGACTACGGCGAGGCGCTCGAGCGCGCACACCACGACGAGGCCGCGCTTGCGCGGCTCACGCCGCTCGCCGAACGTGACCTCATCGGTAGCGCGTATGCGTACGCGGCGCTCTCACGCGCAGCGGGGCGCAAGGGTGACGTCGCGCTCTCGACGTCTGCGCTCACGCACTGCCGAGCGATCGCGGCGAACCCGCGCATGTGCACGGGCGAGTATCCGTCACCGCCGCTCTTGCATGGCCGTCCGCTGGGCTATGTCACCCCGGGCGCCTTGTTCTTGCTCGCGGCGCTGCTTCGTCTTCGCCCATGGCGCCGCCGCGTGCCCGGCGCGGCCGCGAAGCTCGATCTCGCGCTCGCTTACCAGCCGTTCTTCTTCACCGGTCTCGTCGGTGTCGCCGGGATCTTCGCGTTTGGCTTGGCGAACGCACGCTCGTCGTGGAGCGCGGCGATCGTCGCGATCATCGCGGTCGTCCTCCTTCCCCTCTGGCAACGGCGCGCGTTCCTCGTCGCGGCGATGAAAGACCGCATCCCAGGTCTTCATGCCCGCGCGCTCGAGCCGGCGGTCGACGGCGCGGCGCCATTGCTTCGCATCTTCTTCGGTCCGCCCGAGCCGATCACGCTCGAGCGCACGATCGACCCGAGCTATCGCGAGAGCGCACGCGCTCCGATCGCGCGGGTGGGGCGACGATCGGTCAAGCCGCTCTGGATCGCGCTCGCGCTCATCGTCGGCGTCTGCTTCGCCGGTTGCGGCTCGCTCGTGCTCCTCACCGCACGCTCTCACTCATCTGCGCGCTGACGCGCCGAGTCGCTCGAAGACTCGCTTCCCTCGGCGCTGCTCGCGCGAAGTCCGAGGTCCTGCGCGATCAGATCTTCTCGCCCGAAGAGTGAGCGTCAGAAAGTGAGCGTCAGGCGACGTTCCACGTGACCGCGTGCCACCCGTTCCAGAAATAGCCGCCTGGATTCCATGCGGCGTGCTCGGGTTGCACGTTCCCCGCGACGTCGACGGCGCGGACCATCGCCGTCAGCTCGCCCGGCGGGCACGCGTCGTGAGGCTCGTACGCAAACGTGGTCCATTCGCCGGCGGCGCGCGAGCCATCGAGCGTCGCGAGATGCCAGGAGGCGCCTCCGTCGAGCGACACCTCGACCTTCGCGATCGCATGTCGTCCGGCGAACGCGACGCCAGTGATGCGCTGCCGTCCTCTTGGCGTCGTCGCGCCGTGCTCGGGTGACGCGATGAGCGACTTGATCGGGATCGTGGTCACCGGCTGTGAGCTTCCGTCGGCCGGCAAGCGATAGACGTCGTCCATGAAGAAGCCGCGCGCAGGCTCACTCGAAGCCGACACGTGCGTGAGCCACTTCACCCAGTGGTTGCCCGCCCAACCCGGCACGACGAGACGAAGCGGCGCGCCGTGATCGAGCGTGAGGTCCTCCCCGTTCATCGCGAAGGCGACGAGCGTCGACGGATCGAGCGCGCGTTCGATCGGGATGCTGCGGAGAAAGATCGGCATCGTGGCCGAGGGCGGATCGTCCGCGCCGCGAAGATGAACGTGACGCGCCTCGCTCGAGAGGCCAGCCCGAACGAGCAGATCGCAGAGGCGGACGCCCGTGAACGACGCCTGCGCGACCGCGTCGAGATCCCACTGCAGCCCAGGGACGCGCGGCGCGTGACGCGCACGTCCATTGCCGGCGCACTCGAGCACGGCCGTCAGCGTGACCAGGTCGCTCGCCTTGAGATCTCTCGACGTGAGCGAGAGAGGGTTCGTGACGAGGCCGTCGATGACAACGGGGCGATGAGGATCGAGCGTGGCGGGAGGGCCGTAGTGACTTCGAACGAAGAACGACGCGGCGGGGATGGTCGCGCGATCGAGCAGCGCCATCGGCGTGGGCGTGTTCCATCGCTGCGCGTCTTCGCGCTCCGCGTCGAGGTAGGGGTCTTCTCCGAGCACGACGCCGCATGCTCGGCATCCTGTCGTCACGAGTCAAGGTCGGCGATCGGGCTCGGGGATCGCCATCCCTGCGCGGACCTCGGCGACGACGCTCTCGGAGAGCGCGGCGTCTGCCTTCTCGCAGGCGAGAGAGACTGTGCCGGTGGAGGCTCCTTTGCACTCCTTCCCGCGCCGCTGAAACGCGGCCAGGATGCGCGGGTTCTTCAAGAGCGCCTCCTTCGTGCGCTCCGAATACGCGCGCCAAGGGATCGGCCCGTGCTTCACCGCCGGCGGCTTCTTCGTCGTGACCTCACCGTCGTCGAGCGTGAAGCAGCTCCCGTCCCAGCGCATGACGAGAAAGCCTCCGCTCGCGCCGACGACGATCCCGTTCGTCGGGGCGGCGCGCTTCTTCAAGACGAGCACCTCCTCGTCGAAGTAGAGATGCGCCCGCGTGCTCGCGCCGCCGTCGGCGTTCCATCCGTCGACGTCACCCTTCATGTACGCGCGCGTGAAGGTGGAGTCCTTCGTCATCAAGACGAGCGCGGTGTCCGGATACGACGCGTTGCAAAGCCGCTTCACGAACGTCGCGTCGGGCAAGCACAGCGCGTCGTCGGCGCTCTTGCCCGCGCACGACTTGGGGATGTCCATCGGCCCATCGCTCTTGCTCGGCGCGGCCGATCCGGCCGGCGAAGAAGAGGAAGAAGACTCGCTCACCGGGACGACCTCCGAGCTACCCGGACGAATGTCGCCTTCGCTCTCTTCGGTGGGCGCGCCGGCGGGCGTCGTGGGCGGCGACGTGTTCTTCGGCGCGCATGCGGCGGCCGACAACGTGATCAAGAAGACGAGTCGGAGAGAGAGCCCCATCAGAATCCAGCATACAAGGCAGCGCGCCCCGACGATCAAGCCGCGACGGTGCTATAGGACCTCTCGAGCATGGGCAAAGGGGCCGCGGACAAGCAGGTGACAACACCACCGTCCATCCGGAAGAGGAAGCATCCGCAGTGGCTGCCCACACGGTCGGATGCGTTCGGTGTTCTCCTCGCGCTCGGAATCGGCGCGCTTTCGGTGCTTGCGGTGAAGGTGCTTCCACCATCTCCACTCGTCTCCGATGTGCTCATCGCGCTCTTGA
>JBGAFW010000065.1:0-58207 GCA_044227045.1 Labilithrix sp. | reverse complement strand
CGCGTCGTGTTCTCGATCGCGGCGATCATCGCGACGTCGATGTCGCGACCAAACACGCACGCGGTCTCGAGGACCGAACGCGTGCTCGGCTCGAGGCGACCGAGGTGCTCGTCGAGGATGGCGCGGAGCTCGCTCCCCATCGATCCGATGGGGGCTTCACCCCCAAACCCCGATCGCGCGGCGTTCGCTCTCGCTGTCGCGGTCAGACGCTCGAGGGCCACCGCAGAGCCTCCTCGCGTGCGAAGCACCTCGTGCACGAAGAGAGGGTTGCCTTCCGTGATGGTGTGGACGACCTGCACGCCCTCGCCCGTCGCGTTCGGCACCGACATCCGTACGAGCTCCGCGACCTCGGCCTCTTCGAGGCGAGCGAGCTCGAAGACGGACCCCTCACGCGCGATCTTCGCGAGGAGCGACGCGACCTCGGGCGACAGGCGGGCCTCCGTGTCGCGGTACGTCCCGATCATGAGCACTGGTCGCGATCCATCGGCCATCGGCATTCGAAGATCACGCGCGATGAGGTGAAGGAGGACGAGCGACGAGACATCCGCCATGTGAAGGTCATCGAGCACGACGATGAGGGAGATCGGGGCGTGATGCGCGCGCGTGTGCGAACGGATCGCGGTCCATGCGCGATCGAGCTGCCGAAAGCGTCGTTGCTGCGCGTCGGGGCCCGCTTCTGGCCGAGCTCCTCCGTCCGAGTCGCCGGGCGCGACGTCGAAGATGGCGGCGTCGTCATGACCGAGCGCGCGAAGGACCTGGATCCAAGGCCAGAGCGGCGGCGCACCTACGCCGGCCTCCCAGCAGCGTCCCCAAACGACGCGCGCGCCCTCGCTCGAGGAGCTGCTCGACGGCGGGCTCGCCTCGACGATCTCGGCGACGATGCGCTCGGCGAGGTGGGTCTTGCCGATCCCAGGCTCCCCCACGAGGAGAAGAAGCCCGCCCGTCCTCCCGCTCGTGCCCAGATCGCCCGCGAGCTCCAACGCGCCCGCGATCTCTCTGGCACGTCCGACGAAACCCGGCCTCACCTGGCCGAATCTAGCGTGCGTGGTGGGAGTGTTAAGAAGAGACGTACAAGAAATCGATCGCCGAGCGGCCCGTGGGTTTCACTCGCCAGCAGCATGGCTAGATTGGCCCCTGCGCCATGATCACCATCCGAGACGCGACGATCGCCGATTACCCAACCTTCGCTCGGCTGTTTCTCGAGCTGAAGGTGGACGACCCCGTCCTCAGCGTCGACCGCTTCGAGTCCGAGATGCTCGGGACCACGCTCGTCGCCGAGAACGACGGCGCGCCTGTGGGGTATGCCTACTTTCGACCCTTTCAGTCGAGCACGCACCTCTCTCACATCGTGACGGCGCCCGAATCGCGTCGCACCGGCGCCGGCCGAGCCCTCATGACCGAAGTGAAGAAGCGGGCGAAGGCGCTCGGCTGCTCGATGCTCACGCTCAACGTGAAGCCCGAGAACAAGGCAGCGATCGCTCTCTACCGAAGCTTCGGCCTCGACGTCGCGTACACGAGCCGCGCGCTGCGGATCGATTGGGCGATCATCGACGAGCTCCCGCACGAGAAGGCGCCCTTCGCGACGCTCGCGAGGAACATCGAGCCTTCTGACGATGCGCGGCTCGAAGACGCGACCCGCATCGCGACGGGGCTCCTCGCCGAGCAACGCGCGAGGCCGAACCGCGTCCTTCGCATGATCGAGGCGCCGGGCTCGCCACCGGCGCTCGCGGTCTTCGATCAGGTCTTCCCAGGCGCGTATCCCCTACGTGCGCCCGCTCCGCCCCATGTCTTCTCGCTCCTGCGCGCGCTCCGCCCGCACGCGCGCCTCGAGGACACGTTCATCAACGTGATGATCGAAGACCAAGCCGACATCGCCGAGGCCCTCGTCGCCGAAGGCGCGCAGCTCCGGATGGAAGCGCTCCACATGCGCGGCTCGATCTGAGCCGCGCCGTGAACGCCCGAGCCTCTATTTGATGACCGGGTTCGGGCGTGAGCACTTGCCGGCGATGCACTGGAACGACGGATCGCAACAATCCGCGTCGACGGTGCACTTCTCGAACTCCTGCGCGCATTGACCGCCCGGCGGCTTGTCGATGCAGACGAGCGCGCCGCTCTGCGGATCTTTGCGGCAGAAGCCATTGCAGCACTCGTCGCCGGTCTCGCAGGTGGAGCCGTTGGCCTTGCACGGGTCGACGACCCAGAAGCCGCGCGTGTTGCCCGCGTTGAGCTCCTGGCCTGGGAGGTAGAAGGCAGGGTGGCTCGGATCGGCGGCCGCGTTCGGGTTGTTGATGTCGATCGCCGCGACCCAGAGCTTCTTCGTGTTGTTGGTGCCGTTTCCGTAGGGGTCGCCGGTCAAGAGATTGCCGTACATACGGCGCGTCGTGAACACGACCCAGTAGTAGCCACCAGACGCGACGGGGTTGACGGTCGGGATGTAATTGAGCTTCGAGTCGTCGGGGTGGGAGGCGTTCTTTGGCAGATAGACGTTGCCGCCGCTCATGCCATTGAGCGCGTCGAGGCGCTTGGCGTCCGGCGTCGTGCCGTCTTTTGCGATCCAGATCTCGGCCGTCGCGCCTGTGCCATTGGGGCTCGTCTTCCATGTGGTGAGCTGGCAATTGTTGATGTTCGGCGGCGGCTGGACGATCCCTGCACGGCAATCGTTTCCCGTGCCGTGATCGGTCGCGTTGAGCGTGTTGTGGAAGATGACGGCTTTGCTGTCGGGCAAGAAGCTCGGCCAACCCGGCCAGCGCGCGTTGTCGCGGTAGATCTCTCGCAGCCCGCTGAACACGGGCGTCGTGCCTGCCGCACACTTGGTCGAGCCAGCAGGCGCTCCACAGGTGAAGTCGAAGACGGCGAGGGAGCGGCCGGCACCGGCGGTCACGCCACCCGCGCCAGGCCCTGCCCAGAAGTTGAATGCCACTTTGCGTCCGTCGGGAGCGAACGCAGGCGTCACGGTGCTCGTGACTTGAGAGATGTTCGTCGACGCGACCTCATTGGCCGCTACGCGATCGAACAGCTTCGAGACGGTTTGCGTGTACGCCTCACGCGCATAGCCATAGCTCGCGAGGGAGAACGAGCCGTCGGGATAAGGCGCAGACCAAACGAACTTGCGGTTGTTCTCCGCTTTCGTCGACGTGAGATAAGGGGTTTTGACGATTGGATTCTTCGTTAGATCGTACGAAAAGCCATTGGCGTACGAGTCGTCTTGCACCCAAATCGTCGACCCATCGGCCGACACCTCGTGGCAGACATGGCATTTGCCTGCTTCCGCCGGCAACGCCAATACGGGGTTAGGCGAACGCGGTTGAATCGCGATGACGCCGCCGGTCTCCGCGCCGCCGCCGGTCGTGAGCACCGAGTCGTACGAGTTGTAATAGACCGTGCCCTTGAGGACGCCCGGCGCGACCTTCCAGGTGCGCGTGATGGGTCCCCACACTTTGTCGTCCGACGGCGTGTAGATCTTCACCTCGAGTTTGAGGTCCTCGGAGCCGTCGTTGCCTTGCGTCGCCGTCTTCCACGGGATCTCGTCGAGGCGCACGCGCTTTCGTGGATCCCCGGCCGCGAGCTGCGCGAGCGAGAACGTCCCCTCGTAGGCGTAGTTGCTCTGCGAGAGCTTCACGTAGACAGCGGTCGCGCCTTCGTGCGTGGTCTGCCACATGAGGAGCGGCGGCAGGAGACCACGCGGCCACACCGTGAGGTCGTAGGGATAGAGGAAGCCGAGCTCGGCAGGCGTCGCAGGCGCGTTCGTCTGCGTCTTCAGCTTCGTGACGATGTCCGCGGCGACCGCGGGCCCGAGCGGCTCTCCGCCAACACCACCAAGACCGCCGAACCCGCCGCCACCTGCGTCGGCGCCGACGGGCACGCCGTTCTGCGTCGCGTTGACGATGACCTTGATCTTCGCGGTGCCTTCGCGTGCGCCGTAGCGCGCGGTGATGATGCCGTCGCCGACGTTCTTGCCGTTGGCGGTGAACACACCGGACGCGGCGATGTCGCCAAGCTCGCCGCGATCGAGGAGCCACGTCGCGTTGACCGCTTGACCATTGTAGGAAGCCACGAACGCTTGGGGAGGCGCGGTCACGACGCCGTCGGCGATCGTCACGGTGATGGTCGCGGTGGGCGGCGTGACGTCGAGGATGCCCGTCGCGTCGAGGTTGCCGCTCGAGGCGCCGCTCGATCCGTCACCGTCACCTGGGTTGAACCCGGGGAGGTTGCCCGATGCTCCGCTGCTCTGATCGCCGGAGCTGCCGGGGAACGAGGAGCTGTCGCCGGAGTCGCCACATCCGGCTTGGATGCCAGCGAAGGCGACGGCGGCACAAAGAAAGAGGGCGAGCGTTTTCCGAAGCGAGAAAGAGGGGCTCATTCTGCAGGGAAAATTGTTATCCCTTGGCGCCCTTCGAAGCAACGTCGGCTGCGTGTTTCTCGCGCTTTTCGAGGGCCTTCATTCACGGCGTGTCACCCGCGTTGGGCGCGCTCCGCGCGGGTGTGACCGCCGGAGCCGCGCGACGTCCGCGCAGAAAGCCGAGCACGCGGCGCGATGTCACGACCTCGGTGGCCACATTGTGCGTGGCAAATTCGAACACCTCGAATTCACCGACGTAGGTTCCGCGCGGCCAAGCCCAGTCGATCTGCGCGATCGGGGCGCCGTCGGGCGCGGCTAGCCCACATCGATAGACCTGACGAATGTTGTCTTCGCTGAATTCGGTGACGTTGATGGCGAGCTTTGCGACGAGATCGAACGGCTCGCCGGGCTTCGAAGACACCTTGAACCCACCAAGCACGAGCGCCTTCTCCATCGCTTCGCGAAATTGTTGCGGCACGCGCTGCTCGTTCGCGCGGAGGATGTGGTTTGGATCCTTCGTCTCGATGATCGGATCTTTGTCGATCAGGATGACGGCGCCGGCGACGTCGGCAGGGAGCCGATGCACCGGCGGGACGGGCGTGAGGTTGCCCGTGAACATGTTGTTTCCGCATCCGAGCGCCAGCGCGGCGACACCCAGCGCGGCGCAGAGCGAGCCGATCACGTGCCTTCGGGTGACGCGCGCGCCCTTTGGAGAGACGTCGCGGTCCCCAAGATGAACGCGCGCGTGGACCACGCCAGCGTCCTCAGCCGCCCTTTTTCAGGATGTCGTTGAACATGACGGCGCTCTTCTCCCAGCCGTCGCGTGTGCTCTTCTCGGTCATCTTCTCGATCATGCCGCCAAGGCCGAGGATCTTCGCCTCCGCGAGGACGTCGACGATGCGCATGCACTTGCCGTCGCCTTTCGGCTCACACTTCACGGTGCCTTCGTTACGAAGCTTGTTCGCGAGGGTGGTGGGCGTGATGACGAACTTGTAGACCTTCGAGGCTTTGTCGAAGCGCCCCTCTTCGGTGTAGCCGAACCCGGCGCCGAGCACCTTCGTCACCGCGGCGGGCGCGTCGAGCTTTGGGATCGCCTTCACGATGCGAACGATCTCCTTGTCGGTGTCCTTCGACTCGATGACCTCCCACTTCGGGAATTGAAGCTCGGCAAAGATCTTCTTTTGCAGCTCCGTATCGAAGAAGAGCTCCCAGAATTTCTCTGGCGTGCAGTCGATTTCGTTGCGCATCGTGAAATTGGTCGTCATGCGGCACCTGCTGCAGAAGCCTACCGCGCCCTTCCGCTCACGGCGCGCCCTGATTTTCTGCTAGCGTCGCCCGGCCGTGGGAAAAGCCCTTTTGCTCGAGATTGGAACCGAGGAGCTGCCCTCCTCATTCGTCGACGCTGCGCTCGCAGCCTTGCCTGGCCTCGCCAAGACGAAGCTCGAAGGCCTTCGCCTCGCGCATGGTCCCATCCACGCTTATGGCACGCCGCGTCGCCTCACCGTCCTCGTCGAAGACGTCGCCGAGCGGCAACCCGATCTCGACGAAGAGGTCACCGGCCCGCCCGAGACGGCGGCCTACAAAGACGGCAAGCCCACGAAGGCGGCCGAAGCGTTCGCGACGAAGCTCGGCCTCCCGCTCGAGCAGCTTCAAGTCGTCGCGCGCGAAGCCCAAGGAAAACAGAAGGCCGGTCGCTACCTCGTCGGGCGCAAGCAAGAGCGCGGTCGCGACGCACGCGAGCTCCTCGGCAAGGCGCTCGCCGAGATCTGCGCGGAGATTCCGTTTCGCAAGTCGATGCGATGGGGAACGGGCGACGCCACCTTCGGCCGCCCCGTGCAATGGATCGTCGCGCTGAGCGGAGATGACGCGATCGACGTGTCGTTCGCAGGTGTCCGGTCGGGGCGCACGTCCCTCGGTCACCGCTTCCTCTCCCCTGGCAAGATCGAGATCAAGAGCGCGAGCTCGTACGTCGAAGCGATGCGAAGCGCGAACGTGCTCGTCGATCGTGAAGAGCGCGCGAAGACGATGATGGATCGCGTCGCCGCCGCCGCGAAGGCAGCAGGTGGCCTCCACGATCCGGAGCCGAGCCTCGTCGACGAGAACGCATCGCTCGTCGAAGACCCGCACGTGGTCACGGGATCGTTCGAGAAGGAGTACCTCGCGCTCCCCGCGCAGGTCATCCGCGCCGTCGCGCGTGGGCACCAGAAGTACTTCTGCGTCGCGAAGGCGACGGCCGCCGGCATGTTCGGCACCGAGCTCTTGCCTCACTACCTCACCGTCGTGAACACGGCGCTCGATCCGAAGAAGATCGCGATCGGCAACGATCGCGTCATGCGAGCACGCCTCGCCGACGCGAAGTTCTTCTATGGCGAAGACACGCGCGCGAAGATCGAAGACCGCGTCGAGAAGCTCAAGGGCATCGTCTTCCACAACCGGCTCGGCACCGTGCGCGAGAAGGTCACGCGCGTCGAGCGGCTGTCGAAGAAGATCGCGGAGGCGATCAACCTGAGCGCGGATCAGATCGCGCTCGTCCACCGCGCCGCGCACATCTGCAAGTTCGATCTGGTGTCGCTGATGGTCGGCGAGTTCCCCGAGCTCCAAGGCGAGATGGGACGCGAATACGCGATCGTCGCCAAGGAGCCGGCCGCCGTCGCCAACGCGGTCCGCGATCACTACCACCCGATCGGCGCAGACGGCCCCGTCCCGACCGACGACGTGTCCACGTGCGTCGCGCTCGCCGATCGCCTCGACACCTTGGTGGGGTGCTTCGCCGTCGGCCTCTCACCCACCGGCACGGCCGATCCCTTCGCGCTCCGTCGCGCGTGCATCGCCGTCCTTCGCATCCTCATCGAGCGATCGAAGGACAACGCCGTCTTCGGCGCGGCGCTCGACCTGAAGAGCCTCTTCAGTTGGACCTACGAGGTCTTGGCGGAGGAGCTCACCGCATCGCAGAAGAAGCTCGATCTCTCCGAGGGGGACACGATCGCCAAGCTTCGCGAGTTCACCCACGAGCGACTTCGCGGCGTCATCGCCGCGCAGACGTCGAACGCCGTCGCCGACGCAGTATGCGCCGGAGGCGACCTCGATCGCCCCGCGCACGCGCTCGCTCGCGCGAAGGCTCTGCACGCGGCCGTCACCGAAGGCCGCGCGTGGCTCGAGAAGGCACGCACCGTCGCCAAGCGCCTCAGCGGCATCTCGAAGGAGTCGAAGCCCGTGTTCCACGGCAAAGACGAGTTCGACAAACCCGACGATCACGTCATCGTCGAGGTGATCGAGAAGGTCGCGTCGCTCACGAAGGCGCTCGACACCGAGCAAGCCGTCACCGCGGCGCTCTCCGGCGCCGAGGACCTGGCCGCGCGGCTCGACGACGTCTTCACGCGCACGCTCGTCAACGATCCGAACGACGCGCGCACGCCCAAGCGGCTCGAGCTGCTCTCGCATGGCGCGCAGTGCATGCTGCGCATCGGCGACTTCTCGCGACTCGTGTAAGTTACACGCAGTCGTTCAAGGCGTTCGCGCCCTGAAATGCGTGTTGATGCGATCCTGCGGCAGCGCCTTCGTGTAGATCGCGACTTCGTCGATCTCACCGACCCACGCCGCGCAGTCGGCGATCGGGCCACCGATCTGCAAGCTGTGCACGCTCGACGAGATCGGGTTCACGTCACCGGCGACCGCCTTGCTGTCGCCGTCTACGTACAGATGCTGCTGCGCTCCGTCGTAGACCGCCACGACGTGATGCCAGGGCGTCACGTCGAAGCTCGCCGTCTGGATGCCGTGGATGATGTTGTCGTTGTTCTGCGCGCGATCGAGAAAGAAGACGTCGCTCATCGACGTGCGCCATCCTTCCGCGACTCCCGAGAGAGTGTAGTGACTCACGAGCGTCATCCGCGTCCCCGCCGTGGCTGCGCTCTTCTTCACCCACGCCTCGATCGTGAACGCGAGCGTGCCTTTGAAGATCAACGGATCGCCCGCCCCGAGTGACTTCTCGAGGTAGGGCCCACCGGTCAGCTGAAGGGATCCGCCGACGGCGCCGCTCGGGTTTTGGGTCGGGCCGTCCACCGTTGTCAGGTGATAGTCGAGCCCCGTCTCGCTCTGTCCGAGATCTCCGGTCTCGAATCGCCAATACGCGATCGGACCATCGCTCGTGACGACCTCGGGGTACGAGGGCGGTCCCGTGTCGACCACGACATCCTCGACCTGAACGTCGACCGCTCCATCGCCGCTCGCGACGTCCAGGCCTGCGTCGGCGGCGTCGGTCTCCGGCACGCCTGGGTTTGGCTTGGGTACCTCTTCGTCGTCCGCGCCCGCGAGCAGGGCCCCGCATCCGGTGGCCACGACGAACGAAAGGACGAGCCCGAGCCGCCAGACGACGCGTCGAAGAGGCTTGATTTCAGGCATGGCGCGATGCCGCGCTCGGCTCTGCCGCGAGCGCAAATCCCTCGTTCTTTCCGCCAAACCACCCCTCACGTCCTCAGGTTACCCCGCAAACGCTTCGCCGGGCCATTCGTGCATGAGTCGTGTAGAGTGCGCGCCCAAAGCCATGGCCATGAAGCTCGTGTATTCGTTCGGAGAAGGTAAAGCCGAGGGCGATCCCACCCGCCGTGACCTCTTGGGTGGAAAAGGCGCCGGGCTCGCGGAGATGACATCGCTCGGGCTGCCCGTCCCGCCCGGCTTCACGATCTCGACGGAGGCATGCCGCGCGTTCACGACGACGGGCGCGATGCCCTCGGAGCTCGGCCCCGAGGTCGACGAGGCGCTCGCGAACCTCGAGAAGCGCGTCGGCATGCGCTTCGGCGATCCCTCATCCCCTCTCCTCGTCAGCGTGCGCTCGGGTGCGCGCGCGTCGATGCCGGGCATGATGGACACCATCCTGAACCTTGGCTTGAACGACGCGACCGCCAAGGGCCTCGCCACCAAGACGAACAACAAGCGCTTCGTCTACGACGCCTACCGCCGCTTCGTCGCGATGTACTCGGACGTCGCCCTCGGCGTTCACCGCGAGCACTTCGAAGGCGCGCTCGACGAAGTGCGCGCCCGCATCGCGAAAGACAAGGGCGTCGACGCGACCAAGCTCAACGCCGAAGAGCTCCGCCGGAAGGTGACGGACGCCGATCTCCCCGCCGATGCCCTCGAAGAGCTCGTCGTGAAGTTCAAGGCGATCGTCAAGGAGAAGACGAAGAAGGACTTCCCCGAAGACCCCAAAGAGCAGCTCTGGTGGGCCATTCGGGCGGTCTTCGGCTCGTGGAGCAACCACCGCGCGGTCGTGTACCGCAAGATGCACGACATCCCCGAGAGCTGGGGCACTGCGTGCAACATACAGGCAATGGTGTTCGGCAACCTCGGCGACACGAGCGCCACCGGCGTCGCGTTCACGCGAGACCCCTCGAACGGCGAGCGCATGCTCTACGGCGAGTGGCTTCCCAACGCCCAAGGCGAAGACGTCGTCGCGGGCATCCGCACGCCAATGCCCATTCGCGCCGGCGCCGCGAAGAACGCGGACGATTCACTCGAGCGCCGCATGCCCGAGGCCTTCAAGACGCTCGTCGGCATCGCCGAGCGGCTCGAGAAGCACTTCCGCGACATGCAGGACCTCGAGTTCACGATCCAAGAGGGCACGCTGTACATGCTTCAGTGCCGCTCGGCCAAGCGCACCACGCCCGCCGCGGTCCGCTCCGCCGTCGAGATGGCGAAAGAGAACCTCATCACGCGCGACGAGGCGATCCTTCGCGTCGATCCGTCGTCGCTCGATCAGCTCCTCCACCCCACGCTCGATCCGAGCGCGCCGAAGAAGCTCCTCGCCAAAGGCCTCTCCGCGAGCCCCGGCGCAGCGCAGGGCAAGATCGTCTTCAACGCCGACGAAGCCGAGCGGCGCGCGGGCCAGGGCGAAGCCGTCATCCTCGTCCGCGTCGAGACCTCGCCCGAGGATATCCACGGGATGAAGGCTGCGCGTGGCATCCTCACCGCGCGCGGTGGAATGACCTCGCATGCCGCCGTCGTCGCGCGCGGGATGGGCAAGCCGTGCGTGGCCGGATGCTCGGCGCTCGCGGTGAGCTACCAAGAGCAGATCGTCACCATCACGCAGTACGACGACGATGGACGCCCGACCGAGACCGTCACCCTGAAGAAGGGCGACGTGATCACGCTCGACGGCGGCGCAGGCCACGTCTACCTCGGCGCCGTACCCACCGTGAACGCAGCGCTCACCGGCGAGTTCGGCGAGCTGATGGGCTGGGCCGACAACGTCCGCACGATGAAGGTGCGCGCCAACGCCGACACGCCGCTCGACGCACGAACAGCGCGCAACTTCGGCGCGGAGGGCATCGGGCTCTGTCGCACCGAGCACATGTTCTTCGACGAGGAGCGCATCCGCGCCGTCCGCGAGATGATCCTCGCCGATGACGTCACCGCCCGTGAGATCGCGCTCGCGAAGCTCCTCCCGCATCAGAAGCAGGACTTCATCGAGATCTTCCGCGAGATGAAGGGGCTGCCGGTCACGATTCGCTTGCTCGACCCGCCGCTCCACGAGTTCCTGCCCACCGAGAAGAAGCAGATCGAAGAGCTCGCGACCCTCCTCAACGTGTCGGTCGTTCGGCTCGAGCAGCGCATCAAGGACCTGCACGAGTTCAACCCGATGCTCGGGCATCGCGGCTGCCGTCTCGCGATCACGTATCCCGAGATCTACGCCATGCAGGTGCGCGCCATCCTCGAGGCCGCCTCCGACGTCACCGCCGAGGGCGCCGCCGTTCAGCCCGAGATCATGATCCCGCTCGCGATGACGCGCGAAGAGCTCGCTCGCATGCGCGCCATCGTCGATCGCGTGGCCGGCGAAGTATTTGCTTCGCGACCGAAGGTGCCGTTCTTGTTCGGCACGATGATCGAGCTCCCGCGCGCCGCGCTTCGTGCACAGGAGCTGGCGCAAGGAGCCGACTTCTTCTCGTTTGGCACGAACGACCTCACGCAATGCACGATGGGCCTCTCGCGCGACGACGCGGGCAAGTTCCTCCCAGCATATGTCGAGACGGGGATCCTCGCGAAGGATCCGTTCGTCACGATCGACGTCGACGGCGTCGGCGCGCTCGTTCGTATGGCGGTCGAGCGTGGCCGCCAGACGAAGACGAACTTGAAGCTCGGCGTCTGCGGCGAGCACGGCGGTGATCCGGAGAGCATCCGCTTCTTCCGTGACGCGCGCCTCGACTACGTGTCGTGCTCTCCCTTCCGCGTGACGATCGCTCGTCTCGCCGCGGCACAAGCCGAGGTCGCGCAGCGCAAGGGTCGCACCACGGCGCCCGGCACCGCCTAGTCGTCTCGGCCCGAGCGCATCGACTCGGGCTGGTTCGACACCACGAACATCGCCGCGGCGTGAGCGCCGAACGCGTCGACGATCGACGGTAGACGCTGGCTCTGCCCTGGCGTCTCGCCGTCGCGCAGCGCGCACACGGCCGCGCCGAGATAAGGCACGAGCAAGGGCGCGCCCATCGCGCCAGGGGTGTCACGCTCGAGCGCCTCGAGACGCGCGCGATCGCCGGACGAGCGCGCACACCACTGCACGTTGTTCGCGGTGGGATCGGCCTCGCCGCCGCGAAGGATCGCCGTCTTTCCATTTCCGCAGAGCGTGATCGTCGTCGCGTCGCCACCCCCGTCGAGCGAGATGCGAAATGAAGCCATCGCTCCGCCGTTGAAGCGAAGGATGGCGACCGCGGCCGTCTCGTCGACGGGCGCGCTCCGATCGCGAGAGGGCTCGGGAGCCAGGCGCTGGTCCCTCGTCGACGTCAGCCCTGCCGCGCGCTCGACCTCGCGTCCGAGCGCCCAACCCATCGCGTCGATCGCGTGAATGCCGATCGAGAGGAGGGCGCCGCATCCCCAGCCCTGGCGCGCGCGGAAGTAGTCGTCGTCGCGCGCCCACGCGAGGTCGCACGAGAGGACCGGAGCGTCACCAAGCTCGCCGTGCGCGATCGCTCGTCGGATCGCGCGAAGCCCGCGCCCTGCGCGCCACTGCAAGATCGGAACGCACGAGGCGAGCGCGCGCAGTCGGTCGAGCTCGCTGGGCGTCGTCGCGACGGGCTTCTCGACGAAGATGGTCCGCCCGGCCGCGGCGAGCGCCTCCGCTTGCGCGACATGAACGCTCGGCGGGCTGCAGATCGCCGCGATCTCCGCGTCCGATGACGCCGCCGAGGCGAGCGACCCGAGCACATGCCCTCCGCACGCCTCGGCGACGGCGCGAGCGCGATCGCGATCGGGATCGTAGATGCCTTCGATTTTGACGCCCGCGGCACGGAGGGCGAGCGCATGAAGCACGCCTGAGCTGCCCGCCCCAAGGATGACTGCTTGCACGTGCTCATCATGCGCCGGCACCTCTCGCGCGGCCGCTGACAGCAAATGACATCGGCCGGCGGACCTCACGAAGAGGCCGTGATGACCCGTGAATCGCGCGAATCTACGCCGGATCGTACGAGCGAGGCAGCTCGTTCAAGAGCAGCCAGAACATGCCGAGCGTGCGCGCCGCCTCCATGAACGCGGAGAAGTCGACGGGCTTGCGCACGTACGCGTTCGCGCCGAGCGAGTAGCTGCGGACGACGTCTTCGTCTTGCTTCGAAGACGTGAGGACGACGACGGGGAGGAGCTTCGTGCGCGGATGCTCTCGCATGCGGCGAAGGATCTCGAGGCCGTCGATCTTCGGGAGGTTCAGGTCGAGGAGGACGACCGCCGGCAGCGGACTTTGTGGGTCGAAGAGGTACTCGACCGCCTCGGCGCCGTCGCGTTTCACGACGATCTGATTGACGATGCCCGACTTCGAGAACGCACGCAGCGTGAGGAGCTCGTCGGACTCGTTGTCCTCGACGAGGAGGATCGCACGCGTGGCCGCCGGCGAAACGGCAGGCGGAGGTGTGCTCGGCGGTGGCGGCGGTGGCGGAGTCACGACTCAGACATCATGAGCATCACTTCGCGTTCGGGGAAACGAAAAATAGAAGGTGGCTCCGTTATTCGGAGCGCTCTCTGCCCAGATCCGTCCACCGTGGCGTTCGACGATCCGTCGTGACGTGGCAAGCCCGATCCCCGTGCCAGGATATTCACCGGCTCCATGGAGGCGGTGGAACGGCGCGAACAGATTTTTCGAATGCGCCATGTCGAAGCCCGCGCCGTTGTCGCGGACGAAGAACGTGCCGCCAGCACGGCCCACTTCGATCCGTGCGTCGGCGCGCTTTTGTGTGAATTTCCATGCGTTCCCGAGCAGATTGTCGAGCAGCGTCGCGAGCAGCGCGGGATCGGCCTCGCAGATCAGGTTGCTCGCGATCGTGACCTCGACGTCACGCTCTTTCGACGACGCGCGAAGCTCGGCGACGGTGATCGTTGCAAGGTTCGACAGATCGGTCGGAACGACATGGATCTCACGACGCGTAACTTGCGCGAGCGCAAGGAGTGCGTCGATCAGCTCCGCCATCCGATTGGCGTTCTTGCAGATCTGGTCGAGGTGACGAACGCCCTGCTCGTCGAGCTTGCTCGCGTAGTCCTCGAGCAGGATTTTCGCGAAGCCGTTCATTCCACGAAGCGGCGCCCGCAGATCGTGCGCGACCGAGTAGCTGAAGGCTTCGAGCTCGTGGTTGGCAAGACGGAGCGCGGTCTCGATGCGACGGCGCTCGGTGATGTCGCGGATCGCCGCCGACACCAGCAGCTTACCGTCGGTGTGGAGCGGACCAAGGCTCACGTCGATCGGGATCTCACGACCGTCTTTACGGCGCGCGAAGACCTCGAGCCCCGTGCCGATCGCCCGCCGCGTCGGGTTCTTGAAGTACGAGGCGAAGCGGCTCGGGTGCACCGCGCGCGATCGTTCGGGCACGAGGACCTCGATGCGTTGTCCGAGCAGCTCCTCACGGCTGTAGCCGAAGAGGGTCTCTGCTTGGACGTTGATCGTGTCGATGATCCCGTCTTCGGTGACGATCACCATCGCGTCGGGCGCTGCCTCGAGGAGTGCGCGGAACTTCGCGTCGGCGGCGCGCTGCAAGCGCAGATGCTCGACCTGGGCCTCGGCGAGCTTTCTCTCGGTGAGGTCGAGCACGAAGGCGATGAATTCGTCGCTCTGGTGGATATGCGCGACGCCGACGAGGACAGGGACGCGGGTACCGTCCTTGCGGATGTATTCCTTCTCGCGCGACGAGGAGATGGCGTTCGTCTCGAGCTGCTCGGCCGCGATAGCGTCGAGCGCCTTGTACTCGGGCGGCGTGACGGACGCCCAGTCGAACGAACCGTCGAGGAGCTCTTCGCGCGAGTAGCCGACGATCCGCGTGATCGCGTCATTGACGTCGATGACGCGACCTTTGCTGTTGATCGTAAGGATGCCGATGATGCCTGAGTCGGCGAGCCTTCGAAAGCGCGCCTCGCTCGCTTGCAAGGCCTCCTCGGCTGCGCGGCGCGCGGTGATGTCGGTGACCATCGTGATCACCCCCTCGAACTTCCCATTCGAGAAGAGCGGCCCCGTCTCGAGCAGCGCCCACCCCGTCGACTTGTCTTTGCGGACGTAGCGCTGCTCGTAGCTCTCACTCTTTCCCTTGCGACGGTCCTCCATCTGCAAGGCGAGCGCGTCGCGCTCCTTCTTCTCCATGAACTTGCCGATCGGTGTCGACACCCCCTCCTCGACCGTGATGCCGAGCATGTTGGCGAGGTGCGCGTTCATGAACGTCGTCTTGCCGTGCTCGTCACAAACCCAGACGCCGACGCTCGCCGACTCGATCATGCGCCGAGCGCGCTGCTCGACCTCGTGGATCATCGCCTCGCGATGCTCGACGTACGCGACGCCGAGCGTGAACGTGATGCGCCCGAGAAACTCGTGAAACGCGACGAGCATCCTCGCCAATCGCGGAGGGTCGTTCGAGAGCTCCGAGACGATGTGTGGCGTGAGCTGACGGGCGATGACGCGCGTGAGGAGCTGCCAATCGCGTACGCCGTGTGTGGCATACGCGATCGCCTCTTTGCGGAGCTCGGCCTCGTACGATCCCCAATCGCCTTCGCACATCGCGCGTCGCAAGATGTCGCGCTTGGTACGTGCGGTCTCGCCTTCGGCCCACGTGGCCTGCATCGACGCGGCGACCTGGGCAAACGCAGGCTCTTCGAGCGCGGCCGCGCGAATCACCTCTGCGAAATCGACGCGCGCGTCGTAGATCGCAAAGAGCTCTCGCAGCAGCGTTTCGTCTTCAGGCCCGAACCAAGACATGACGGCTCGCGATGTCGAACCGCGATGGCGATTCGACGCGGCGGATCAGCTACGCGCTCGCCGATCGGGCGATCGCGAAGGCCTCACCCGCGGCTTGAATGGTTGCGTCAACGTCGGCTTCGGTGTGGGCGGTCGAGAGGAACGCCGCCTCGAACTGCGAAGGCGGCCAGTAATGACCACGCGCGAGCATGGCGGCATGCCATGCGCCGAATTTCTTCGTGTCCGACTTCACCGCGTCGGTGAAAGAACGCACCGGCCCCTTCGTGAAGAACGGCGTGATCATCGAGCCCACGCGCTGGACGCGGATCTCGACATCGGCCTTCTTCGCTCCCTCCACGAAGCCCTTCTCGAGACGCGCGCCGAGCGCTTCGAGCTTGTCGTACACGCCTTTGTCGAGGCGCTCGATGAGCGCGAGCGCAGCGCTCACCGCGACGGGATTGCCGCTTAGCGTACCTGCTTGATAGACCGGGCCAATCGGCGCCACCTTCTGCATGATCTCGCGACGACCGCCGTAGGCCGCGAGCGGCATGCCTCCGCCGATGATCTTGCCGAGGCACGTCATGTCGGGCCGAATGTTGGCCCTCTCTTGCATTCCGCCCCGCGCGAGGCGCGAGCCTGTCATGACCTCGTCGAAGATCGAGACCGCGCCGTTGTCTTTGCAGAGCCGCACGATCGACTCGAGGAAACCTGGCTCAGGCGGAACAACGCCCATATTTCCAACGACCGGCTCGACGATGACGGCGGCGATCTCGTTGCCGCGCTCTTTGAAGATCGATTCGAGCGCAGCGACGTCATTGTACGGAGCGGTGATGGTCGCCTTTGCAGTGAGCGCAGGAACTCCGGCTGAGTCAGGTACGCCAAAGGTCAGCGCGCCCGAGCCTGCCTTGACGAGCAAGAAGTCCGCATGCCCGTGGTAGCAGCCCTCGAATTTCACGATCGCTTCGCGTCCGGTGAAGCCGCGCGCGACGCGGAGGGCCGCCATGCAGGCCTCCGTTCCGCTCGAGACCGCGCGCATCATCTCGATCGAGGGGTAGAGCTCGATGACCTTCTCGGCGAAGCGAACCTCGAGCTCCGTCGGCGCGCCATAGCTCGTGCCGTTCTTGGCCGCGCTCGTGATCGCCTCGACGATGGCAGGATGCGCATGGCCGAGGATCATCGGCCCCCACGAGCCGACGTAGTCGGTGTAGCGCTTGCCATCCGCGCCGAACAGGTAGGCGCCTTCCGCACGCGAGATGAAGACGGGATGTCCGCCAACGCTTCGAAATGCGCGGACGGGGCTGTTCACGCCGCCGGGGATGATTCGCTCGGCACGTGCAAGAAGCTCGATGCTCTTCGGGTCGGACATGTTGCCTTCCAGGCTACCATCCATGAGGAGAGTTCCGGCCTCCGGTTTCGGCCCCACGCGGACCTCAGGCTCGCGCTCGATCGCTCACGCACTCCCTTCACCCCACGGCACCCCATGAACATTGATCGACGCCGGTTTTTCGCGCTCACCGCCGCCATCGCGGCCCACACGGCGTCATGCACGTCGCCGCCGCCGCCGGTCGTCAACGTCCCGACCGAGGACACGACCACCGCGAAGAATGGAGGCGACCCAGCCCCTGCTGCGGCAACATCGTCTCCTCAGCCCTCGACCACGGCATCGGCATCGGCCGCGCCACCGAACGATCCCCCGGCGCCTTCGCGAGGCGGCGCGCTCGCAGCCGGTGACTCGGACGACGCCAACTTCGATCCGTCGAAGGTGCACGCACAGAAATGCGCGGGGGGCGCGGCCGACAACTTGAAGGGCTCGCCCGGCTCCTGCGCGACGCTCAAGGCGCCCGGACCGTCCTGCGAGAGCTTCTCGGACACGAAGCAGCAATGCGACGCGACGAAGTCGTGGCTCAAGCCACGCGTCGCGGAGAAGGCCGTGCAGTGTCACCTCGCGAAGACCGGCACCACCAACGTCTGCAAGTTCAACCTCGTGACCGAGTGCTTCATCGAGTCGTTGAGCAGCGCGTGTGTCGACCCAGCCGCGCAGGCCACCTGCAAGAACGTGATGAACCGATGCGGCGCGCCGAAAGACCGCTACACGAAGCTCACGGAAGACTCGTGCGTCGCGGCGGTCTCCGCCGTGAATGACACCTATCGCTCGAAGTTCGTCTCGTGCATTACCGAGTTTTGCCGGTTCGAGACGTGCGCCTATCACCTCACCACGAGCTTCGGCGGACCCACCAACGAGACCAAGGGCGGGCTCAAGGTCCGCAAATAGCGTTAGGTCACTTAGCCAATAGCGATGAACCGCGATTCGCTCACTTCGGCCGCTGACTCTCCTGGAAAGTGACCTCGAGCTTGACCTCTTTGCCGTCGCGGATCACGACCGCCGGTACCGTCTCGCCAGGCTTGCTGCTGTTCAAGACGAACATCAAGTCCTCGACGCTGGCGATTTCGCTCTTGCCGAGCCGAATCAAGATATCGCCTTTGCGCATTCCGCCCTTCTCGGCGCCGCCGCCAGGGCGAACGCCCGACAACAGGACTCCCTTTTTGCCAGCGCCAGGGCCGCCATAATCGGGAATCGTCCCGAGCGAGGCGTTGAAGCTGCGCATGTCACCGTGAGGAGCGGGGCCTTGCGCGTCGGACTTGAACGTGAGCGGTTGCTCGCGTTGCGACGCGGCGAGCGCGATCGAGGCGCAGATCTTCCCTGTCTGCATCGCCCCCGCGGCGTTGATCTTGTCCGCGGTGTCGGATGGCTTGTGGTAGTCGGTGTGCGTGCCGGTGAAGAAGTGCAGAACGGGGGCGCCGCCGGAGAAGAAGTTGATCTGGTCGCTCGGCCCGTAGCCGTCGCCGCTCGCGGCGCACGTCACCTTCGCCGCCGAGCACGCGGTCTCGACCATCCCCTGCCACTCCGTCGCGGTCTCTGCGCCGAGGATCTGCAGGCGGTTGTCGCGCATGCGACCGACCATGTCCATGTTCAGCATCGCGTAGACGTCGAGCAGCGTCGGCGTGAGCTTGATCACGCGACCCTTCGGCTGATCCTTGGGATCCTTCGCCTCCTTCGCCTTGCCCGAAGCGTCCTTGTTGTACGCGTCGATCCAGCGATGAACGAAGTGCGCGGAGCCGAGCACGCCCGACTCTTCGCCGGAGAACGCGACGAAGACGACGTCGCGCTTGAGCTCGTCCTTCTTCGCCGCGAGCTCACGCGCCACCTCGAGAAGCGTCGCTGCTCCTGAGGCGTTGTCGTCCGCGCCCACGTGCGCGTCTTCGGAGTGCGGAGCGAGCGAGTAGCGCCCGCCCTTGCCGAGGTGATCGTAGTGCGCGCCGATGACGACGACGCCGGGGAGCTTCTTGCCGTCCTTGGGTGAAGCGACGAGACGACCCGCCACGTTGAACGCCGCCGAGCTCACCGGCGTGAGCGCGATCGCGAGCTTGGCGTTCTCTGCTTGCTTCTTCTCGAGCTTCTCGATGAGCGGATGGCCGACCGATCGCTTCAAGACGACGACCGGCAGTCCGGCGTCGGAGTAGCCCTCGGGCTGGAGCCCCGGCAAGCGTGCTTCTTCGGGCGCCTTCCAATCCGGACCCGGGCGCGGCGGCGCGGCGGGATCATCGACGACGATGAGGCCCACGGCGCCTTTCTCGCGTGCCCAAAACGCTTTACGGCGAATGTCGCCAAAGCGGCGTTGGGCGTCGGGCGTGGCAAATGCCGCAGAGTCGGGGACGAAGCGACGAACGACGACAATCTTCTTTTTGACGTCGAGCTTCTCGTAGTCGTCAATCTTGGCGTCCTTGTTGATGATGCCGTAATTGGCAAACACCAAATCGCCCGCCACATTCGCCTTGGCGGGCGAATAACCGAGCACGACGTAATCGTCTTTGCCAAGCGCTTTGCCGCCGACCTCGACCCTCGTCGTGTCTTCTTGTTTCAGCTGCGTGACGACCGGGAACGGCTGCCGGTAGCCGCTCTCGGGCATATCCGGTGACTTGTCTTTCGCCTTGGCGTCGGCGGCCGGCGCGTTGGTCGGCCAGAGCGGCTGCAGGCCGAGCGACTTCATGCGCTCTTCGATGTAGGCGCCGGATTGCTCGAGCCCTGGCAAGCCCACGCCACGTCCTTCGCGCGCGGGATCGGCGAGCCACACGATGTCCTTCTTGATGCGATCGGCGCCGGTCTCGATGATCTTCGGACCGCCCGCGACCTCATCGACCCAGCGCGCGACGAACACGTTCGTGTCGTGCTTGCCCGCGGGCGTGGCGCGGTTGGACGAGAACGCGAGGAGCTTGCCGTCGGGCGAGAACATCGGGAAGCCGTCGAAGCCGCCCGCATACGTGATGCGCTCGAGGCCCGTACCGTCGACGTTCACCGCGAAGACGTCGAACTCGCGGCCCTTCGGATCGCCCGTGTTCGAGGAGAAGAGGATGCGCTTTTGCGAAGGATGCCAGTACGGCGCGAACGACGCCGCGTCGAGGTACGTGATCTGCTGCGCGTCCGAGCCATCGGCGTTGGCGACGTAGAGCTCGAGCTTCGAGGGGCGAACGAGCGGAGGATTCTTCGCGAGCAACGCCTTGAAGTCGTCGAGCTCTTTGCCCGGCTTCGGTCGTGACGCACGCCAAACGATCTTCGAGCAGTCCGCGTTGAAGAACGCGCCTCCGTCGTAGCCCGGTGTGTTGGTGAGCCGCTTGACGTTCTTGCCGTCCGCATCCATGCGGTAAAGCTCGATGTCGCCATCGCGGAGGCTCGTGAAGACAATCGAGCCGTCTTTGCTGCAGACGGTGCCCTCTGCGTCGTAGCCCTTCGCGTCGGTGAGGCGCACCGGGTTCTTGCCGTCGCTGTCGGCCTTGAAGATGTCGTACGAGTCGTAGAGCGCCCAGACATAGCCCTGGCTGTGATCGGGCTTCGGGGGACACGCGTCCCCGCCGAGCTGCGTCGACGCGTAGATGACCTTCTGGTCGCCCGGCAGGAAGAAGGAGCACGTGGTGGCGCCCTTTCCGTTCGACACCGGAATGAGCGGCGGTACGGTCTCACGCGAGCCAGGCGGCAACCCAAACACGCTCGCGAGCGGCATGCGGTAGATGCGGTCGCAATCGTTGTCGCCGGTGCGAGATTGCAGGATCAGCTCGCGACCGCTCCACGACCAGTACGCTTCGGCGTTCTCTCCGGCCAACGTGATCTGCTTCACGTCGGTGAGGTGGCGCTCGTCCGGATTTTGCGGAACCGGCGAGAGCGCGACGGCGGGTTTCTCCGCGGGCGTCTTCGGCGGAGGCGGGTCGCTCCCGCAGCTCGACGCGGCGAGCGCGAGCACCAAGAGACCCAACGTGGCGAGGATGAAGGGAGAAGAACGCGGCAATTTCATGAATTGACGCGATGACTCTAAACCTCAGCGTGGCAGCGCGTCGACGTCGATCGTCCGGGCGTCGACGAGAACGTAGTTGAACGACGCGCTCGGACCGCCCACGGCGGCGATGAGCTCGTTCATTTCGGCGGTGTTGAAGACCTGACAGCCCACCGCCGCAGGCGCCCCGTCGCCTCCACGATGAAAGAGCACAGCGCTGAGGGTGTCGCGGCGCGTCTCCGATCGCGTGCGCTCTTCGTCATCGAAGACGCCGTCGTGATTCACATCACGCCATCCAGGAAGGAGACCCGAGCCGGAGGGCGCCGCGCTGACATCGAAGGCCGGCAGGCCGCCCACGCGTCCGCGATCGGCGCCGCGTCCTTTGGCGAGGTAGAGGCCGGGACGAATCATCCCGACGTCCGACATTCCATCGCGGTCGACATCGGGCACGCCAGGCACGCCGCGGGTCTCCCACGGATGGGTCGACGCCGCGAGCCGATGCACCTTGCCGTTCTTCTCGAGCACGACCACGAGGTCATCGAATGCCTTCGCGCTGCGCGTGTCGTGGGTGGCCATCGTGCGCTTGTCGAGCCCGCGAATGCCGAGCACCGTCGCCGTTCCACCAGGATGAAGCTTGCCGCCCGCCCCGCGAACGACGGCCGCGAACGCGTTGTACTCGGCGCTCGCCTCCTCCGAGAGGGCCGCCTCGTTCTGCTCCTCTTCTTCGTTCCACGCCTGGGCGCTCGCGCAGGCCGACGTCACCGCCGCGAGGAGGAGCGAGAGAACGACGGCGTGACGTGAGGACATGCTCACTCCGCGAGCTCGCGAACGACCTCGGGGAGGATCATCATCGTGACCTGAAACTGCGCGTTCATCGGGTCCATGTCGTCCACCGCGGGCAGAAGCGACACGGCGTCGGTGATCTTTCCGGAGGCGTCGCGCGTCACGCGGACCCACGGCGTCGCCATCCATTGGCGGAGGTAGCCGCGTCGCAGGTTCGCGTCCGAGATCATGTACGGCTTGCGCTGCCCGCCCTCGTTCTCGGGGCGGTACCAGTTGTTGTGGTAGACCCAGACCGTCCCATCGGGATCGGTGTGGCCGATCATGCCGATGTGCTGATCGCCCGGAGCGCTCGTTCGAACGTTGAGCCCGGCGACGATGGTGCCGGCGGGGATATGACCGTTGTCGATCGACTGGAGCTTCGCCGCCAGCTCGGCGCGTGTTCGGGGAAGCTTGAACGTCTTGGCGCCTGCGCGGCTGAAGTCCGAGAGCAGATTGCGAACGCCCTCTTGGTCGTAGCTCTTGATGCCGCTCATGAAGAGGACCTTCGACACGTTCGACGCGCACATGCGAGGACGTGGATAGCGAGACTCTTTGTCTTGCTCGTGCATCCAGAAGCGCGACGCGCGCATCATCCGCGTGGTCGTCGGCGTGAGATGATCGAACGTGAGGCCTGTGATCTCTTCGCGCTGCGCCGACGCCTCCTGATCGCTCGAGACGCGCGTGAGCGGCTCTTCGGCCGAGTCGCTGCTGTCGTCATCGATCGCGTCGTCTCCGGCGCAGCCCACGGCGAAGACAGTGCTGAGAGCGAGACACGACGCGAGAATGAGCTTCCGCAAGAGCATGCAACCCACAAAGCACACATTGGGCCACCTGCGCTTACCCGGCTTTTGTCGTAAAATTCCGCCAATCGTGTAGCCCCGACCACCCAGGGTTGGATCGGGATTTCGCGGTCTCAGGATCCACGTCGAGGCCTCGGCCCCGCGTAGCTACCTGGAATTCTTGGCTCTTCTCAGTGAAGAAGCCAGCGGAGGACCACCGCCAGCGCGATGAGCCACACGAGGCCACCCGCGAGAAGTAGCAGAGGCATGTGCCGGCTCTTGCGCGCTCGTGGCTCCGGCGGCGGCGTCGGGTTCCACGGGATCGGGTTGCTTCGAACGCTCAGCGGCTGCGAAGGCGTGGGGATCGCGAGCTGGCCGCTCGGAGCGCCCGATCGCGACGACGCCGGCGACATCGGAGGAAGCGAGAGCGGCGGCGCCGTGAACGCGGACCCACCGAGCGCGCTCGCCTCGACGCCCGCGAGGACATCGAGCATGCGCGGCGGCGGCGGGGGCACGAAGGCCGCGGCCGATGGAGAGGGAGACGATGACAGCAGCAGCGCAGGGACAGGCGCTGGCGGAGGCAACGTCGGCGCGTTGTTCGCGCTCGTGTTCGTCTTGTCGACGAGCGATGCGGGTTGCGCGTCTGCGAGCGGCGGAGGCCGATTCGACGGCCGCGCGCTCGCCGCGAGATGATCGATCCATGCCGGCGGCATGTCCGTCGTTTGATCCGAGTCGTAGTCGAGGTCTTCGACGCTCGGCGGGACGTAGCGCTCGACCGTGCGATCGTCGCGATCGGCTTCGTGAGCGGGCTCTGCTTCGTTCGCGAGGTACTCTTCGAGCTGCGCGTCCACGGAGTGGTACGACTCGAACGAGGGCTCGTCGGTGATCGTGGGCAGCGGCGGAGGCGCGAGCGGCGCGACGCGCTGGAGCGGCAGCGGCGGGGGCAGCGTGGAGAGCGTCGGCGCGAGCTCGAGATCGGCAGGACGAAGCTCGTCGACGAAGGAGAACGGCTTCGGGCTCGTCGCCGGACGCGCCAATCCGTTCGTGGCCGGATGGAAGCCGGAGATGGTTCCCTTCGCGCTGGCGTTGTCGTTTCGGTCGAGCTCGTGCTGCCGATCTTTCTTCACCGTCCTCATGTGCTGCTTCCTCATGAGGCCCCCACTCCCCGGAGACCGCTGGGCACCCTACTCCAAACCCCAACCCAAGATCGACTTACGTCTCGCGAAATCGGCCTAAAATCCCCACGGATCATGCACCGCAGCCGATCTTCTCTCGGATCTTCGCGCCGTTGCGCGAATGCTCACGCGAGCGGAGAAATTCGATGCGCAGTTTGCGCTATTCCCATGCGGACCCTAGAACGCGCCTTCGACGCCAAGGCTTGGAATGCCAACCCCCTCGGTGTTGTCGATCGTGCACACGTCGAAGGGACGTCCCTGGATGATGCGCTCGGGGACGCGAATGCTGATCGGCGGCGTGGCCGATCGGCAACGCAGCGCTTCGGCGCTCAACGTGACGTTGAACCCTTCGAGCACCGCGGCGATGTACGCCGACTCGTTGATGCTCGGCAGCCGCCACCGCTTCTCGAGGCGAACGTCGACGCGGTAGAACGCCGGCAGGCGAACGCTCGTGTACGGCGGCACGAGCACGCCGAGAATCGTGCGCGAGTACGGCCGCCCCGTGTTGTACGCAAACCGCGCCCCGCCGCGCCAGCCGCGACCGAAGTCGTAGGCCGCGAGCGCCGAGAGCACATGCGTGCGATCCCACTCGCTCAGCACGTTCGGCGTGGCCTCGGGGTTGTGCCCGAGGAGCGAATCGCCGAGCGCATGCGCCTCACGTGTGGTGCGCGACAGCGTGTACGAGATCCAGCCGGTGAGCCTCTGCTGAAACGATCGCTTGAGCATCACCTCGAGGCCGACCGCGCGTCCACGAACACGTCGCGCGTAGCACGGGTCGGTCGGATCGAAGATGTTGTAGAGCGCGCGTGGACACGTCGCGCCTGCGTCGTTGAGATCGATGTAGTCGTGCCGAAAGAGCGTCGTCGTGAGATGAAGATCGAGCGGCAGGCGCGTCTCGAGCCCTTGCGAGGACTGAACGGCCGTCTGCAGTCCGTCATCGAGGCGGCTCATCAAGAGGCCAGGCAAGAGGAAGCTTGGCGGCTGATGCGCCACGCCGAACGACGCGATGTACGCGACGCTCCCCGAGCTCGTCAGGTTGAGCTTCGAGGTGACGCGCGGCGAGAAGCCAATCCGTGCCGCCTCGCCTGGCGGCGGAAGGACGGTGCGCGGAGGGCCGGGCGTGCGGAGATAGGTGAACGGGTACTCGTTCCGCTTCGAGGCGAAGAGGTCCACGCGCATGCCGGCGTCGATCTCGAGCCGATCGATCGGGTGCCAATCGAGCTGTCCATACGCTCCGACCGCGATGTCGTCGCGTGGCGCGAAGAGGAGGTTCGGATCCCCGACCGTCGGCGAGAGCACCTCGGTCGTGTAGCGATCCCACGTCACGTTCGAGCCCACCTCGAGCGAGACCGCGCGGCTCATGCGGATGGTCGACTCGGCGCGAAGACCGAAGATGCGATCGCGCACGTTGCCGTCTCCATTGCCGGACACGTCGGATCCGAACGTGGCGGCGATGCGCGTCGCGCTCCGATCGCGGAGCACGTCGTAGCGAAGATCGACCCGATGGAACTCCGTGTCGAAGCGCGTGCCGGCGGTCTTCGTGCCCGCGAAATCATGGCTGCCCATCACGAGCGCGGAGATCGTCTCGCTCGACGTCTTGTCGTGGCTCTCTGCGATCTTCCAACCGACGCGCGTCGTGTAATCCCAGTAGCTCTGTCGCTCGTTCGAGAGCGCAGAGAGGAGGAGCTGCGAATAACCAAACCGGCCCGCGACCGCCGCGCTCCCGCGATTTTGGTCGCCAAACGGCGACTCGACGAACGCGTACGAGTCGTAGAGGCGAACGCCGGCGTCACCACGCACGCGGTCGCTCGGCGGCCTGAGATCGATGTCCATCGTGCCGCCGACGACGCGTCCGAAACGCGCCGGCGCGGCGCCCGGATAAAAGTGCGCCTTGTCGATCAGACCAGGCGGAACGAAGGAAGAGCCCGGAGGAGCGTGGCTGATGAACGGCACGCGCACGCCGTCGACGAAGTAGCCCGTGTTCGCTGGCGTCGCGCCGCGCACGAAGTAAAACGGAAGGATCGAGGCCATCGTCGTGACGCCCGGCAGCGCCTCCATCGCGCGTCCGGGATCACCGAACGCGCCCGGCACGTCGCGCAGCTCTTCCCGCGAGAGCCTCTCTTCGGCGGCGGTGTGCTTCCGCGTCGTGCGCGTTCCGTGCACGGTCACCTCGTCCTGCGCCTCCGCGATCTCGTCCGCGCGCGCGTCGCACGAAACGGCGACGACGAACGCGCCCGCGAGGAACGCGTGAAGTGGACGGACTCGCCGGCCTGAGCCTACGCCGCGTGTACACGTGGGCGGTTGTGTGCCGTCCTTGTCCCAACCTTGGCACAGTGGGTGGCTCACTCGAGCACGAAACCCCTATTTACTGCCGCCCTCGGTTTGGTCCGCGCCTTGCTGAGATGGCACGCCATGAAGCCTCTTCTCCTTCTCGTTGGCGCATCGCTCCTGGGTCTCGTCTCGGTCGCGTGTGGCGGCAAGAGTACGTCGGTCGATCCGCTCTCGTCGAGCCAGTCCTCGTCGACGGCTGGAAAAGGCGACAAGCCTGCGAGCGGCAACGACGGCAACAACAGCGCGAACGCAGCGACGGGCTCAGCGCCGGCCGCGCCGCCGCCGAACTGCGTCTACACGGGAGGAGGAGGCTCGAGCGGCGGCGGCAATGGAACGTCGACGTGCGCGTCGATCGACTCGTACGAATGCAAGGTCGGAAACAAAGAGCAGGAGATCCAATGCACGTGCACCGCGCAAAACGGCGGGCCGTGGGGACAAGGCTCCTGCAGCTGCAACGGGCTCACGTTTCCGTTCGACTGCACGAACGCATGCACGATCGGCGCAGCCGAATACGCCAAGTGCAACCTCCCGCCTCCTCCGCCCGATCCGCCTTCGAACGGCGGCGTGTCGTCCGGCAGCACGAGCAGCAGCAGCAGCGGCGGCGGCAGCTCTTCCTCGAGCAGCTCGGGCAGCTCAGGGTCCTGAGCCTGGCTCGCCGCCCGCGCGTGTCAGCGCTTGCTGCGTGATCACGACGAGAAGCACCACGACGAGAAGGATCGACGGTGACGTCGCAGCGACGATCACCGTGAGAACATCTCCGTGCGTGAGCACGCCAAGGGCGCCTCCGAACAGCGCGCCGAAGAACGCGCCCGGCCAATGCAGCTTGATGAGGACGACGTCGCGAATCGCAGGGAGACCGCGCGAGAAGAGGATCGAGTTTCGTAGCCGCTTCGCTTGAAGCTGCACGATCGCGATCACGAACCCTGCGAGGCCGCCCGAGACGAGACCGACGAGCGCCGAGAGCGCGACCGTCTCGAAGACCGACCCTCCGAGCTGCATCGACCGAAGCGTATCGCAGCGACGTCAGGTCGTGGCGTCGAGCTCGGGGTAGTGGCGAAAGATGCCCTTCTCGGAGAACGGCACACGCCGCGTCGATCCGAGGTACGCCGCGATGCGTGACCGCGACGCGACGCGGTCACGAAGCGCGAGCAAGAGCGGGATCTCTTTGCGGTGTGCCTCGAAGGCGTTCGGGAACGCGTACGCGAGCCCGGAGACGCAGTGAAACGCGCCGAGGTCGACGTACGAGAACGTCGCGCCCACGAGGTGCTCCTTCTTGCTCGCCTTGTTCTCGCGGAGGACCGCCTCGAAATACCCGAGGAACTTCGGCATACGCTCCTTCAAGAACGTCGCGGCGCGCCTCTTCGACTCCTCTTTCATGTCTTCGTAATAGAGGCTGCTGCCGAGAGGATGATGCGTGTCGTGGGCCTCGACGAGCAGATCCGCGAGCGTGAGCTGAAGCTGGAGCGCGCGATGCCGCGTCGTCGGATCCGGGAGCAGCGTCTCGTGACGTGCCGCGAGGTAGTCGAGGATGCACGCTGTCTGCGACACGACCTCGTCGCCGACCTTGAGCAGTGGCGGCGCGAAGTGACGCCCGCCAGCGCCTGCTCCTTCGAGCATCTTCATGATCGCTTGTGGGCCGCCGCCGCGATCCGTCGCGAGCCGCGCGACATCGATGTACTGTACACCTACATCCTCGAGCGCGAGGCGAACGAGCTCGCCGCGACCTTGAATCGTCGGCCAGTAGTACAGCTCGTAAGGGACGGTGGTCTCCGCGTCGGTGGTGCTCATCGTGGGAGAGGCATGTTCGCGCAGGCCTCCCGCGCAGGAAAGGGGTTCGTTGCCTCATTTTCTCGCGCGCGGTGCCAGCCAGCGACGAGCATCGTCACGGCGAGACGCAGGTGCCCATCCATCCCGGGAAGCGCGCGCTCTTGCCGCGAGGCTTGCAGACTTGCTTTCGAGCGCCGCCGTTCATGCCGGTCGCAAAGAAGATCGGGCAGTCGCTGCTCTTCTCGCAGACGTCTTCGAAGATCGTCCCGTCGCATGCGCGGCGGCATTCGGTGACCGCGATCTCGCTCGTAGAGTCCGTGAGCATCGCCTGATCGCGGTCGCTGCAGCACGCCATCCCAGGTCCGCAGTCGCTCGCCTTCGTGCAGCCGAGCACGGACGGCTTGCCCCTCGCTCCGCTCTCCTGGATCTCCTTGCGAAGCGCCGCCGCGGCCTCGTTCGTGATGCATGTCCCCGCCCCTCCCTCGAACCGGCACCACGGGGCATCGGCCGGGCAGTGCGTGGCGGCGCTCGTGCACGTCGCGCGAACGCCAGCGCCGGCTTGGCACGCGCCGTTGACGCACGTCTGGCCGCGCGGACAAGGCGCCGCGCCTTCGCCCGCGGCGCAGAGCTCGAGGCCGCACGGCTCGCTGTCGACCGCGTTCTTGTAACCGCATGCGGCGCGCTCACGGCGAAAGCCGGAGCTCACGCAGCATGTCTGATCGGGGATCGACGTGCAGTCGCTCGCGTCGTCGCAGGCGAAGCTCTCGTCCGAGGGAGTGTTCCCTGCCTGCTCGCTCGGCACGCATCTCCAGCGGCCGTCCTTGCCGACGCACGTCTCTTTCTCCGCCGTGCAGCGTGAAGCGCCGCACGCGATCGTGCCCTTCGTGCTTCCACCGACGAGGTCACGCGGCATGTCCTTCACGACGAGGTTGCCGCTCGCAGGCGGCGCGGCGTCTTTGGCCGTGACCTGCACGGCGCTCGGCGCGCCAGACGCTGCCGGCGCCGATCGCGCATGAGGATCCGGAACGGCGTCGTCCTTTCGCCGGCACGCGCTCGTCATCACGACGAAGGCGACGCCGGCGATGGCGATCGGAGCGACCACACCCTTTGGCTGACGAATCACCTCGCGACTTATCTCATCTCAGGGCTCGGGGTGCCAGACGAGCGTGAGCGATTGCCGCTCTCCCGTGCACGAGCGGACCGCGATGTCGGCCGCGACGTTGGGCTCGAGCATCACCTCGGACGCGTTCGTCGCGATCGCAGAGGCGCCCGTCTTCACGTTCATGCGCGCGTCGCCTTGGGAGAAGAGCAGGAGCTTGATCTTCGCCTTCGGGACGAGCCGCACCGTCCTCTCCTCGCCGTCGCCGAGGTCGAAGCTCGACGAGCCGTCGCTGGCGTCGCCGGTCGAAAGCGTGATCGGGCGAGGCGTCCCGCGGTTCGAGAAACGGGGCGTGGCGCACAAGTGGCGATCGTCGTCACGCAAGCACGTCGCCACAGCCTGGTCGCGCGCCTCTCGCGCGCCGGAGGTCAGCGCCGATCGCATGCACTCCTTCGAATCGGCGAAGAAGCCGTCCATCACGTCGACGCGCGTGTAGCTCATCATCGTTCGATCTTCCGGGCGGCAGCGCGTGATGCCGACGAAGCGCGAGAGCACGCCGACGACCTTTCCGTCGACGAGAAGGGGGCTGCCGCTGTCGCCATAGCAGGTGCTCGAGCCTGCCTCGAAGCGCACGAACAGCTCGACGGGGTTCTGGCTGACCACGAGCCCTGGGGTCGACTTTCGCTCGGTGCCGACCCCTCGAGGCTCCATCGCACCGCCGTCGCCGGGCTCGTACGACGTCGCGCCGTAGCCGATCGCGAGGACCTTGCCGCTCGAAGGCGTTGGCCCGAGGTCGAGCGGCGTCACGCCCGCGGCCGTCACAGGGGCGTCGAGCGCGAGCAGCGCGACGTCGAAGCCTTGCCATGCAACGCCTCCGTTCGTGGGCGGCTCGACGTAGCGCGGATGGATCGCGCGGAGGCTCGCGTGCATCGTCGTGCCCGCGCTGACCTCTCCCCAACCGAACGACACGTCTTGTCCTCCATCGACGCAATGCGCAGCCGTGAGGACGAGATCGGGAGCGATGAGCGACGCGCTGCACGACGGCTTACCGTCACGAACGAGGTAGCCTGCACCAAGCGTCCCCTCTTCGTGTTTGCCGCCGACGATGGCTTGGTTGGCGCCGTCGGCGTCTTCGCCTTCACGCGACGCGCAGCCTGCGACGAGGCTGAGGAGGACGGTCGCGAACGCCATGGCCCGAGTGCGCATCACACCATGTGCGATGCACGCCGGATGCCCTCGCGTTGAGGCCAAAATCACGGCATTTCCACCATGATCTGGACTCTCGCTTATCCCCTAGAGGGTTATGGACGCGCCAACGCAAAAACGCCGCTTGCGAGGTCGACTCGCAAGCGGCGTCATCACAATCCGTTATCGCGTTATCGCGTTATCGCTACTTGGTTATCAGCGAACGCGCGGGCCGTCGCCGCCCGAGCCGCTGCTGGAGCCCATGCCGCCGTAGTCGATCGAGTCGTCGGGCTGACCACCACCGCAGGACGGGCCTGCGCAGCCATCGGGCTCCGGCGGGCACACTTCGGGGTTGTCGTTCGCGCCCTGGCAGGTGTTGTCTTCGCTGCCGCTCGAACCGTTGCCGTCCGTGCCGCCGTTGACCGCGCTGCCACCGGCTCCGCCGTTGCCGAGCGCGCCGTTCGGGCTGCCCGCGCCTTCGCTGCCGTTGTTGTTCGTGCCGTTCGAGCCGTTCGCGCCGCCGTTCGGGCCGCCGTTCGGGTTCGTCGTCGGGCTGCCTTGGCCTTCCGGTCCGTTCGGGCCGTTGGCGCCTGCGCCGCCGATGCTCGACGCGCCGTTCTTGTTCGCCTTGCTGCCGGCGCTCGTGCCGAACGGTCCGCCGCCCGCTTGGCCGCCGATGCCGCCGAGCGCCGAACCCGGAGCCGTCGAGCCGTTCGAGCCCGTGCTCGCGCTGCCGCCGCCCGCGCCGCCGTTCGATCCGTTCGGACCGCCAGGGCCTTCGCTGCCGTCGTTGTTCGATCCGGTCGAGCCGTTCGATCCGCCGTTCGGGCCCGTTCCAGGTCCGAGGAGCGTGCAGAGGCCGCCGCTGCAGATGCCGTCGTTGTTGCCGTCGCAGCTTCCGCCGTTGACTTCGCTGCCGGGGTTGTTGCCGTCGCCGTTCGGCCCGGAGCCGCCGTTCGCGCCCGAGCCGCCGTTCGCGCCGCTGCCGGTGCTGCCGTTGGTCTCGTTGCCGGTCGTGACGCCGCCGTCACAGACAGCGTCCTTCTTCGCGCCTTCGGCGTACGTGCGCACGCCCGTCGCGCCGCCTGCACACGCGACCTTCGGCGCGAGCCACTTGGCGAGCGCGTCGACCTTCGCGATGTAGAGCTTGCCGGTCGTGAGGCCGCGACCCGAGACGATGCCGACGATGCCGCGCGCGTCGTAGACCGCGCCGCCGGTGTCGAGGCGCTCGCCCTGGTTGGCGTCGGCGAGGAAGGCGTTCGGCGACGTGCGGAGCTTGAGGAGGGAGGCGTCGATGGTCTCGAAGCTCGCGCCGGTTCCGCGGATGCGCGTGACCTTCGTGTCGTTCGCGATCTTGTCGGTGACGAGGCGCGGGTACGCGTCGAGCTTGATGCTCGAGTCGAGGTGAATGACGCCGACGTCGTGACGGCGGGGGTGCGCCTTGTTGCTGTCGTACTTCTGCCAGTCGTACGTCATGCCGCGCGAGCCGTTCGCGACGACCTTGCCGTCGGCGCTCCGGACGATCCACTTGTACGCGCCGGCGATGTTGTGGCCGGCCGTGAGGACGAGACGCGGCGCGAGGAGAACGCCAGAGCCATCCGCGATGCGGGTGTTGTTCTGGTCGTAGATCTCGATCGAGACGCTCGCGGCGCTGACCGTCTTCGCGGTCACGACTTCCGGCGACTCGTCTTTGGGCGTTCCGCCACAGGCAACGGCTCCCACACCAAGTGACGAAGCGAGGATGCTTGCGCAGACAGCTCCGAGAATCTTCATGCCGTTCATCGTTTCAAACCTCCGGTGTCCAGGCTCGGTGTCCGTCTCGGCGTCGCCCTCTTACGCGCGAACACTCTCAGTCGGGACGTGATTCGGTACTGCACGTCGCCTGCCAGCCCTCGAATCACCACGAGATGCGCAATCGCACGCATAAAGGGGCAGGAACACGTGAGGACCTACATCCGCGCCTCTGCGTCTCGCGGACATCAGGCTGGATCAACTGTTCGGCTGTGATCCAAAACAGGCCTAAATAGCCTTTGATCCTGCTGTTTTTTTCCGCCGTGCACGCGCGAAAAATCCGGCCAGGCTGCACGCGAGGAGCCCCAAAAACGGTGTGGAAGACCTCTCGGAGCGGGCGCCGATCGAGCACCCTCCGTCCTCGTCTTTCGGCTCCGGGAGACACACGCGCTTCGAATTCTGGTCACCGCACACAAAGCCGCTCGGGCAAGAAGAGCCCGGCGCCGCGCACTCCTGCGAGCACGTCTTCTGATCAGGATTGCAGGTGTTCGATTGGCAGTCGGCGTCGACCGCGCACGCTCCGCCGATCGCAGCGAGCGTCGGGTTCGGCTCACCCTCGAGCCACGGCGCTTGTCCCGCCTTCTCGTAGCCGGCGCGGATGAAGTCGGCGTGACCGGCGACCGACGAGAAGATGTTCGTGCCGCCGATGCACGCGTCGGCGCCGACCGACGGCGTACCGTTGCCGCCGCGTGAGAGCGCGCCGAGCACCGCTCCCGAAGGCGCGATCGCGGGTCCGCCGCTGTCGCCCTGGCACGTGCCTTCTCCGATCCGAAACTCGGCCGGCCCGAGCTGGTTCGCGGGGCCGACCTCGAGGATCTCGACGCCGGTGCGCTGGCGTCGCGTCGGAGGGTTGGGTGAGTCATCGGCGATCCCGAAGCCGACGATCGTGACGATCTCTCCCTTCTGAGGAGGAGCATCGAGTCGGATCGGCGTGATCTTCGCGCCGGCCACCGGCTTGTCGAGGAGCACGAGCGCGATGTCGTCGTTGCAAAGCTTGTTGGCGCCCGTCGTCAGGATCTCTTGCCCGCGCGACGGATTGACGTTTCCCGAGAGGAAGTCGGGACGGTCTTTTCCGCCGAACACGTAAATCTTGTTCGGGACGTGATCGCTCATGACAGCGCCGCCCCCGACAGGCTTGCCCTCGGAGGTGCATGCTGCGGTGTCGTCGGTGATCGACACGCAATGACGCGCCGTGAGGACGAGCCGCGGCGTGAGCAAGCTTCCGGTGCACCCGCTCGCCGCGCCGCCGCCCTTCGAGAGCGCGTCGTAGTGCATGACGAGAACGGTCGCGTTCTGCGAGTCGTCCGAGATCGTGCCCTTCACGATCGCTTGCGCTGCGGTGCCCGTGTGCTCTTCACCGCCGCCCGAGGAGGAGCACGCCGCGAAGGCGGTGACCAGGGAAGCGAGCGCGAGGAGGCTTGGGCGGAGCGCCATGATCGTCTTTGGGTGCGCGCCGCGAGTCGTCGATCAGCGCTTCTTGCGACGCGATCGTAGCGCGAGGATCGCACCTGCACCTACGAGGATGAAGCTCGCTGAGGAGCCGTTGGATGACGATGTTATGTTGCATCCGTCATCCCCGCCGCCGCCGCCGCCGCTGCTCGACGTAGCGGGCGTCCCCGACGATGACGATGCGCTCGGCTCGGTGCCCGGAGGCTGGAATTTCACGGTGAACGGCGCGTCCGTCTTCTTCGTCGTCGTGCCCGCGAGGACGACGAGCACGTCACCGGCTTCGGCGTTCGCCGGAAGGGGCTTCGCCTTGTCGAGCTGCGCGACGCCGCCTTCGATCGGCACGACCACTCCACCCACGCGCGTGGCGTCGCCGTCGAACGCGATCTGCTGCGCCTCGGCGAGCGTGCCCTTGTACGCGTAGTACGAGAGCCCCGACGTGGTGGCGTTCACGCCGTCTTCGAGCTTGCCGATCTTGATGCCCGGATACTTCGCCGCGTCCGGGTAACCGCCTGCGCTCTTTTGCGCGTTGCCGGTGCCGGCGTTCCATGCGGCGAAGAGCGGGTACGCCGAGGCGAGCGAAGAGCCCTTCTTCTGCAGCACCTCGTCGGTGGCTGGGAGCGCGTCCTTGTTGCCTGCCGCCTCCGCTTCGAAGATCTCGCGGATGGTCTCGGCGCCGAATTTCGTCGCGAGAAAGAGCGGCCACACGGCCGAGCCGTAGAGAAAGCCCGCGGTGACGCCGCTCGGCGCGGCATCGAGCGAACGCGTGGTGTCGGAGAAGAACGCAGGCAACTGGCGCTCGAAGTCTTGAAGCTCTGGATGCACCGTCTTCATCGCCCACTGCGCCGTGCCCTCTGCCCAGAACGGATCGGGCTTCGGGTGGTAGACGTTCTGGACCGCATGAAAGAGCTCGTGCGTCACGACCGTCTTGAAGCCCTCTTGCGCGTCCTTGTAGCCCTTGCCTTCGAAGCTCGCCTCGACGAGCGCGAAGGACGAGCAGTCGCCAGAGCCCGGACACTCGGGCGCGGTCGAGCCGTCGGCTCCCGTGAAGTGCACGAGGTAGATGTCGATCTTCTCGTCGCCGCCGTTCGACGCGCAGGTGGCGTCGCTCGGGATCTTCTTGAACCCCATCGCGGCGTACTTCGTGAGCGCGCCTTCACCGATGTCTGCGGCGAGCGCGACGGTGTCCGGAACGGAGTCGGGGCGCGTCGTCGCCATGTCGGGTGAGTGAACGCCGGTCGTTGCATAGTGCACGCGAACCTGCGCCGTCGCGTACGACTTCACCTCGGCCGCGCCATACGAAAACCCTGCATATCCGGCAGGATCCGTGGGCCGGCCGTTGCATGCTGCACGCGCCGCGGCGGCGGTGAAGAGCAGCGACGAGCCGATCGCCGCGACGATGACCGCGCGCTTCACAGCTGCGAGACCTTGAGGAGGAAGAAGCCGGTGCCCTGCCCTTGGCCTCCGTCCGGCTTGGCCTGGTAGCTCGTGATCCCGACCTTGTAGCGGACCCCCGCGGCGCTCTTGACCACCACCGTCTTGCTCGGCGCAGGCGTCGGGATGTGCGTCGCTTCGTCGTAGGCATACCAGCCGGTGAAGCTCGTCTGCGGATCGGCGTTCTCGTCCTTCTGCGGGTTGCAGTCGGCGTCGAAGAACGCCTCGGGCGCGATCGTGACGCCATCGGCGACCGCGGCGGTGACCGCGTCGAACGCCTTGTTGACCATCGCGCCGCCGCCTTTGCCCGGTCCGGCATCGCCGCTGTTCGTGAAGATGGTCGTGCGCTTGAGCGCGAGGTCCCAGTCCGTCGACGCGGGCGCGTCCTTGTCGGTGACGTCGACGCGCGCTCCTGCGAGCGTGATGTACGTGCGTGGGTTGGCGCGCGCTTGGTCGAGACCACCTGCGGAGGCGTCGACGTAGATCGTCGTGACGCCGCCGGCCTCGCTGACGACCTTCACCTCACCCTTCGACACCTTCGCGACGGGCGTGAGGAGCTGGTCGCGTGCCGCGGTGCATTGCGTGCCGCCGCCACCACTACTGCCGCTGCTGCCGTTGTCGGCGTCGGGATCGGTGCCGGAGCTTCCGCCATCCGCCGCCGTCCCGCTGCTGCCAGCGTTCGGAGTCGAGTCGGAGCTCGAGCACGCGACGACGAGTGAGAACGAGATCACGAAACCACCGAGAAGGAAGCCGCTGCGGTTCATCAAATCTCCTTTAGCCTCGACCGGGCCACGCGCAAAGAGCGACGCGTGAGACGGGCTACTTGGCCGCCTTCACACGCATGACGGCGGTCCCGATGCTCGTCGCCGTGGCGCCTTCGAAGCGCGAGAAACCCAGCAAATAGCGGGATTTCCCGTCACCGCCGACGACGAGCCATGCCGACTTGGATGGTGTGGGTGGCGTTACACCACGCTCCGTCCAAAGGCCGCTGAACGCGCTGACGACGCGGTCGCCACGAAGCGTCTGCCCGACGAAGCTCTGCGCGTTGATCGCGTCGAACGCGGCTTGCTCGCTCTCGGGCGTTCGCTGCACGACCTCATCGAGCTTCTCGACGGGTGTCTTGTCCGCGTTGAAGTCGACCGCGCCGACGTTGCGTGGCCCACCGAGCTCACCGTTCACCGAGATGTTCTCGCGACGGAAGCAGAGGTGCCATGCCGACGACGTGCGCGCGTCGGCGCCGGTGAGCATCGAGCGCTGGCCCGTGCCGAGATCGATGCACTCGGCGGCAGGGTCTCCGACGGCATTCGCGCCGCCCGCGGTGCCATCGAGATCGACGGCCTCCTTCATCGGCTGGCCGATCTCGGCGTAGCGAATCTTGTAGAGCGCGGCGACCGACGCGTTGTCACGCTTGCCGTAGTACGTGACGACCTGCACCTTGTAGAGCTTGTCGCCGTCCTTCACGCCGTACGTGTGCCAGCGGCTGTAGAGCGCGTGGTTCGGCGGTCCTTCGTAGAACCACCAGCGAATGAACGCGCCGCCGGATTTGTCGCCGGTGAGGAACGGCACGTCGGGCGCCGCGTTGTCGATGAACACAATCGGATCGAGCGGTCCGAAGGCCTGCGCGGCGCCGGGGCCGGAGGGACCGCTGTTCGTGTAGACGTCGAGCCCTTCGAACGCGATGTCCCACGTCTTGTCGGTCTTGGGATCGGCAGGCGTGACGATCGCCGGAGGTGACGTGAGCTTGACGTACACACGCTTGCCATCGGGCACCGGGATCTTGAGCTCGTCGCCGGTGTCGAACGTGTCGCCGCCGCCGTCCTCACCGGCGTCTGCGCCGCCGCTCGAGGAAGAGGTGCTCGTGGCCTTCGATCCCGCCGAGTCGCTGCATGACGCGATGGCAGCGACCGCGGAGATCGCTCCGAGAAGAAGCGCGCCGCGCCAAACGAAAGGTGCGGTGGAGCTCGTCATGATTCGAGGTTCCATGTTCGCCATTCACTCCTCCCAAGGAAAGTCAGCACGAAGACCGACGTAGAAGATACGCCCCAGCGGCGGGCGCGTATCACCAAGCCTGCCAGGGTCTTGCCTCACGTCGAGCAGATTGAGCACTCCCACGTATCCTTGCGAGCGAGGCCATAGCGTACGGCCGGCGCGCACGTCCACCGTTTGGTAGCCTGGCGCGCGAACCTCCGTTCCGTTGACCACGTCGAGGAACGAGTTGGTGACCACACGAGCACGTACGTTGAAGTCGAGCTTCCAGCCGGGCTCGACGCGAAGCGCGGTCGTCACCGAGTGAGGTGGGCGCACGGGCAGCGGCTGATCGTTCACGTCGTCGCGCGTCCACGTGTAAGCGTAGCTCGATTCTGCGGTGATCCAAGGCGCGGGCTTGAAACGGAAATCGAGCTGCCCGCCAGCGGTGCGCGCCTTGCCGAAGTTCGTGTACGTGTACGTCGCGACGCCACCGTCGAAGATGCCGTTTCCAAGGTCGAGATCGATGAGATCGTCGACCCAGTTCGCGTACACCGATCCTTGGATCGCGCTCGACTTCGTCGGGTTGATCGTGACGTCGGTGTTCACGCCCCACGATTTCTCGGGATGGAGATCCGGGTTGCCCTTGATCTTGTAGCCAAACACCGAGTGATCGAACGAGAAGCCAAGCTCCTTCGCGCTCGGCGCGCGAAAGCCGCGACCGCCCGAGGCACGCAGGCGCACGATCGGCGTCACTTGCCACGCCGCCGCGAGGCGTGGCGCGACCGACTCGCCGTAACGCGTGTGGAGCTCCGTGCGAACGCCCGGCGCGACCGTGACGTCGTGAGGGAGCTTCCACGAGAGCTGCCCATAGAAAGCGGCGACTCCGAACGACAGCGGGTCGACCTCGGGCGAGGTCGTCGTCACCGGTCCGCTTGCCGTGCTCGACGTCTGCGTGATCGTCTGCTCGAAGTGCTCGGCCTCGAAGCGCGAGCCGACGACCCACGTGCGCGGTCCATCTCCGAACGTCGCGACGCCTTCGAAGCTCTGCATCCGTTGGTTGCGATCGTGACGTTCGTCGATCGGTGAGTCTCGCCGGTCGGTCGCGGTGAAGTTGTCGAACTGCTGCCGGCCCATCGTGAGGCGGAGGTTCGACTCCTTACCGAGCTTCGTCACGTGGATGACGTGGATCGTGTAGCGATCGGTCTCCTGCGGCAGATCGATGATGAAGCGACCGAGGCCTGGCACCGCCTGCGTCTGGATCCCGTCGTTGCGATCGCGAAACGCGCGCAATCGAATCCGCAGATCCATTTCGTCGGTGAGCTTCGCGCCCGCGCGTAACCCGATGAGCCGATGCGACGTCTCCGGGATCCGCGTGTCGGGGAGATCGGGATAGCGCTCGATGCCATCCATCCGCGTGTAGTTGCCGTCGAGCCCGATCCACGGCTCACGAAGCCCGAGAAAGCTGCCCGTCTTCTTGTAGGCGCCGTTGCCTTGAAGCACGACGCCGTTGTACGAGCGATATTCGGCGCGCGCGCGAGCGGTGGGTCCGAAGAGCTTCGGCGGTCCGGTGATGATGTTGACGACGCCGCCGATCGCCGCCGACCCGTAGAGCGAGCTCGTTGGACCCGCGACCACCTCGATCCGATCGAGGTCCGCGGTCGGGATCGCCGAGAGATCCACCGCGCCGCCGACATCGCCGACGACACGCTCGCCGTCTTCGAGGATGAGGACGCGGTCGCGATCGAAGCCTTGGATCTGGAGCGCGCTCACGCCGCCCAAGAACCCATACGATCCAGGATTGACTTGAAGACCAGGCTGCGTCGCGAGCGCCTCGGCGACGTTCGTCGCGCCGCGCCGGTCGGCTTCGTCCTTCGTGATGACGTCGGTCTTCACCGTCGCGCGTTGAATGCGCTCGGGCGTGCGTGTGCCGGTGACGACGACCGTCTCGGGCTCGCTCGTCTTCTTCGCCGGCGTCGCGCCGTCATCGGCCCGACTCGGTCGAGCGACGAAGAAGAGAGCGACGCACGTGAGGCGCGCCGTCAGTCTGCGGCGTGATGCCATAGGCATCCCTTACTATCACTTCGGGACTTCGAACGAATGCTTCAGCGTCTGCGGTGAGCCTTGAAAGGCGTTGACCTTGGCGCGCTTGAATTGACCCGCGACGCAGTCTCCCGCCGGTGTGCCCGCATACGGCGGATCCATCGTGACCGAGCTCACGCTGCCGTCGGTGTTGAACGTCACCGTCGCCGTCCCCGGCCCCGTGACACCGCCCTCTTTCTTGCAGAATACAAGGACTCCGTTGGCCTGACCGAGCCGCGACCGCGCGGTCGCCTCGTTGAACGCGTTCGGATCGGGCGGCGGCCCCGCGTCCTTCACCGCAGGCTGCGTCGTCGGGTTCGGGTTCGGGTTCGGGTTTGGATTCGGATTCGGGTTCGTGTTCGTGTTTTCGTTCGGCGTCGGGGTCGGATTCGTATTCGTGTTCGCGGCGGTCGACCCCGCGTCCGCCGTTGCCGTGTCGTCGATGACGACCGCGCCCGCGTCCTCGGTCGTGGGCGGAGGCGCCTCTTGCGTCTCGGTGGGAGGAGGAGGCGGCGGCGGCGCGGACACAGTGGGCGCAGAGATCGACACGGACGTCGACCCTGTCGGCGCGGTGCCGCCCTTGCCGCGCAGCGCGAGGGTGACGCCCACGATGCCTCCGATGACGACGATGCCACCGACGACACCTCCGACGATCAGCGCAGCGTTGCCCTTCTTCGGGACGCCCGCGACCGACTGCGGAGGAAGCGACGCCGACTCGCCTAGACGCTGGCCAACGGGCGCGCCTTGCTGCGGCTGCTGGAAGTGCGCCGGCAGGTTCACCTGAGGAGGCGGCTGCTGCATCGCCTGCTGCATCGGCTGCTGCTGCTGCGGCGGCATCATGTGCGACGGCTGCGGCTGCTGCATGTGCATCGGCTGCTGCTGCGAGTGCATCGGCGGCTGCTGCTGCGGAGGGGGTTGTTGGGGCTGCTGCTGCGGAGGCGCGCCTGCCGCGGGTTGAGGTCCCACGCCGCCTTGCTGCTGCGGGAGCCCGAGCGGATGCGGGCCCGTGAGAGGCATCGTCGTCGCGAGCTGCTGCTGCCCCGACGGCCTTCGCTGCGGGCCTTGTCCCTGCTGGTGTTGCTGGAGCTGTTGTTGAAGGTGCTGCTGCGCCGCCGCGGCTTGCCCCGGCGCCATCATCATCGTTCCACCGAACGACGGAGGCACGACCTCGGGCGGCGCGGGCGGCGCGCCGGCAGCGGGAAGTGGAAGAGGAGGCATGCCCGCGGCCGGACGAGGCGACCCGCCGCTCGAGAGCTGCGTCAACGTCTGGTTCGGCTTCGCGTTCTTCTGCATCTCCGCTTCGGCGAGCCCACGAAGCAGCTCGGCCTCGGGCGCTCGCACGCGCGTCACTTCTTCTTCACGCTCGCCGAGATCGCCGAGCACGCCGTGCGCGCTCCCACCGAGGGCCGTCTGCATGTGCAGCGCTTGAGCCTGGGCATGGGCTTGCGCGAACGCCTGGTTGGCCGTGGGCGGAAGGAGCGCCGTCGCATCCTCCGCGTCCGCGCCCATGTCTTCTTCTTCTTCCGGTGGCAGCGGCGGCGGCGCGACGGGCACCTTCGGCGCGGACGGCGCGTTCCCGCTTCGCGGCGGACCGCCCGGGCGAAGGTTCGGCAGGTTCGGCATCACCGCGTTGATGGGGAGTGTCTTCTGCCCCGCGCCTTGCTGCGGCTTCGACGGCGCCGTTCCTCCGCTTGCAGGAGGAGGAGCCATTCCTTTTTGGGTCGCGCGCTTTCCGGTGTTTGGCATGGCGAGTGGGGGCGTCTCGAAGGCCGCTTGCTGATGTTTCTGTTGGCTCATCGCGTTCACCGCGATCGCGAGCGCTTGCCACAGCTCGCCTGCGCTCTGCCAACGCTCGCGCGGGTTCAGCTTCGTCGCGCGCGCAAAGATCTGCTCGACCTCATCGCTGACATCGAGCCCGAGCCGGCGTGGCGTCGGGCGATGGTTCGGGTCGACGGCCTTCTGCGCAAACTCACCGAGGTGCTGGCCATCGTTCACGCAGCGATCGCGCAAGGCCTCCATCAAGATGAGCGCAAACGCATACACGTCCGACGCCGCCCCGACCGGTCCGATCGCGTCATCGAACTGCTCGGGCGCGCCATACGCGGGCGCGAAGATGCGAATCTGCCCGACTGTCTGCGTGCGCGGCCCGATGTTGAGCGTGGAGTCATCGAGGATCTTCGCGACTCCGAAGTCGAGCACCTTCATCTTCACGCCTTGAGGCGTGTTCGCGAGGAAGAGATTGCCCGGGTTCAAGTCGCGATGAACGACGCCTTGCGAGTGCGCGTAGCCAAGCCCGTCGGCCGCGGGGCCGAACACCTTGACGACCTCTTGCAGCGAGCGACCTTGGTTGCCGACCGTGCGCCGAATCGTGAACTCGTTGGCGAGCGACCGCCCTTCCATCCACTCGAGGATCATGAACGGCACGACGAAGCCGGCCGGCGCTTGCCACGTGCCGCCCGCGATGCTGCGGACGATGTTCAGGTTGCCTTGCGAGAGGCGGTAGAGGATGCGGCTCTCGTCACGAAAGCGCTTCTCGAACTGCTCGACCAGCGCGGGCGAGAGTGATGGCGGAAGCTTCAGGCACTTGATGGCGATCGGCTCTTGAAGGCCGAGATGAAACCCTCGGTAGACGGCGCTGAAGCCCCCCTCGCCGACCAGCCGATCGACCCGAAACTGCGAGTCGAGGACTTGTCCCACGATCCCAAACGGGTCTTGCGTGAGATTCTGCACGGTTTTGGCACCATATCAGTGCTCGCGCGCGGTTGCGACCACCCCGAAAGGCCTACGAAAAGATACGAAAAGACCTACGAAGCGCCCGGTCGTCCCGATCGAGGATCGTCGTGCTCTCGACCCCGCCCGAGGTGCCCCCGCTCGAGGATCAGCAGCACGGCCGCGCCAAGCTCGAGTGGCCCATGGAAAACCGCGAGCCGGAGGTACCCGTCACGTGCGTTCGCAAGCGCGAACATCGCCCACACGGCGAAGCCCACCATCACGAGGGCCGCGACGACGACGAGCGGCCTCCCGAGATCCTTCGCGAGCGCGTGGTAGCTGCTCGCAAACGACCGCATCCCCGGCCGCTCCCGATCCTGCTCGGGCACGAGACGCACCCAGACCGCGTAATGGACCGACTGCGCAAACGCGAACGCAAGCACGAGCCGCGACGCGATCGTCGAGCTCGCGATCACATCCGCCGGCGCCAGCGTCGCGATGAGCTCCTCACCATCGAGCAGCGAGCTCCCGCGCAGCCGAGCCGCCCCGTGATCGAACCACCCAAGCGCGATCACCCCAAGACCCACCGCGAACGCGGTCGGGATCGCCCAACGCGCCGCCCACGCCACACGCGTGCGTCCGTCGAGCAGCGAGCGCCGTGTCTTCGTCCGTGACCGCGTCCACAGCACGAACAGCACCACGGCGATGACATTGTGCGCGTGCGCGATCACGACATCGGCGACCCACCCGAGCTCGAAGCACGCCACGACGAGCGCAAGCCCGACGAACATCGCGAGCGCCCGCTTCTCGATCGACGTCTCGCGGCGAGCGACGAGCGCCGCCCCAACGACCGCGAGCATCGACACCGACGCGTGCGGATACACGAACGCGCTCATCGCCGGCACGAACACGAAGAGCCACACGGGCCATCGCCGATGGAGCTGCGGCTTCGCGACGAGGTACCGAACATCCGCGACGAGGTGAGGCACCCCAAGGACGATCGGCCCGATCGCGAGGAGGACCATCGGCACCGCAAACGTCAGCGCCAGCGCCAGCGCGATCGACGCGACGCCATAGACGAGCGTCCGCGCGTCGCGATCACGAAGCAGCGACGGCGCGAGCGGCCCGAGCAGCCCGAGCGCACGCGCGCGCACGGCATCCACGGGGTTGGTCCGGACGGCGACATTCACGACAGCGTCAACCGTATCAGATTCGATCCGCGAATGACCTGCTCGAGAACAACACGATGGAGCGGAGTTGTTCCCTTCACCCTCCTCAACAAGGACAGGCTGGCCCTCGGCACGCCGCTCGGCCGGGCGAAGGTGATGTGGACGGCCACGTGTCGGCATGCCATCAGGCGGGCCAAGGACGTCACGCATGTTTGCAACGCGTGCCACGCGTCAGGCGCCACCTGTCGACATACCACCCGACCAAGTGGGCCAGGCAATTGGCGACCGAGATTCCTGCTCAACAAAGGTACCCATCCTGCGCGACCTGTCGTCATGCCAAGACGTCGCGATAAGCACCTTGGTCTTCGCCCTGCTCAACCAAGGCGTTGTCCGTCGACGAGTCGTTCAGGGACAGCTCGCGGTCTCGGTATGCCCAACGATGGACTCCTCCGCGTCGACGTGTCGGCATGCCATCAGGCCAGCGCGGGCCAAGGACGCCACGCATGTTGACAGGTCAACGCGAGAGTACTGGGGGATAAACAGCCACCAGGTTTGCGACCCGTCGGCATGCCGCCGCCTCGCGCGAGCATGGTCCGAATCGATGAGCCCGCCGACGTGCATGGCAAAACGGCAGTGCCGGTCGATTTTGATAGACACGGTTTAAGTCGTGTAGCGAGCGTGGGTCACGAGTCCTCTCAGAGATCTCGCTCTCTCTACCCGATTCGGCTTCTGACTGCGCATCGGAGCCGAAACGAGAAAAATCGCAGGAGCCACCTTCCAAACGCCACAGAAGCGCAATCCGGAGGACGAATTTTGACGTGGTAAAAGCGTCGCATGCATCTGCACTCCCTATCGAATGAAACGCTCCACGCGGACCTACAATCCTCCTGCGGTGATCATCGCAAGGGACTGGCCGACATATTGCGTTATCTGGCAGAGGTCGATGAGCGACGCCTCTATGCAAGCATGGGTTATAAGTCGCTCTTCGCGTATTGCATCAAAGAGCTCAGAATGAGCGAGAACGAGGCGGGTCCGCGTGTGGTGGTGGCGCGGCTGGCAAAGGAGTACCCGTGGGTTCTCGCCGCGCTCGCGGGCGGTGATGTCCATTTGACGGGCCTGTCGAAGCTAAGCAGTCTGATGCAGCCGTCGAACTGCCTCGAGCTCCTCGGTCGGGCGCGAGGAAAGACCGTCCGAGAAATCGACGGTCTACTCGCTGCCCTTTCTCCGAAGCCCGATGTCCCCGAGCTGCTCCGCGCACTTCCTCACCGCGCCACGTCCACACCGGTAGAAAGCTGGGCAGCCGTGCTCGAGCCTCCAAAGAAGTCCTCCGCTGTGGAGCGGACGATCCCCATGTTCGATGAGCGAACACTCGGTTCACCCTCGAATGGGGACGTGTCGGTCACGACCCTCAATCCAGCTCCAACATCCCCGTCCGTTTCAGCCTCACCAACGTCTTCGCCCGACCTGCAGCTAGCGCGAAGCGGCGCGAGCGGGACCCCGTCGAACGACAGCGCAACACGAGCGCCGAAGCCAACACGGAGACGCGAGAAGCTCCGGCCGCTCTCGGACACCCGGCATGCCTTGCAGCTCACGATCGGCACTGACCTTCGCGAGAAGCTCGAACGAGCCCGAGACCTGATGAGTCATCGGAATCGCAGCGGGACCTTCGAGACGATCGTCGCCGCCGCGGTCGATTTGCTGCTCGCGAAGCTCGAACGCGAACGACTTGGAAAGACGAAGACAAAACGCGTCGCGAAGATGACGATGAAGATGTCGACGGACGCGAAGGCTGACGTGAAGGCTGACGTGAATGCGGAGCTCTCTCTTCCGAATACCAGCGAGCTCGTGGCTTCAGCGGCTGCGACGACGACCGATCACTCTCGCGACGAGTCGGAGCCACGCCAAAGGATCCTCTCGTCGCGAGCGATTCCGCGTGGGACGCGACGGGAGGTCTTCGAGCGTGATGGCGAGCAGTGCTCGTTTGTCAGCAAGGCGGGTGTTCGATGCGACGCCCGCTCGTTCTTGGAGATCGACCATGTTCATCCCAAGGCTCTTGGCGGCGGCGACTCTGCGTCCAACACGCGAGTCCTCTGCGTCACGCACAATCGTCTCGCCGCGGAGCAAGCCTTTGGCCGGGAGCACATACGCCGAAAGATTCGAGAAGCGACGGACCGACATCGAGCGCGAAAGCGGCCGCTGCCACGCGAGTAAGATTCAAACGTATGAGGGCCAACCATGACGATGACGTGTTTGGATTCTTTGGGGTTCAAGCCGCTCTCCACGGGCAACACTCTTGCTGAAAGTTACCCCATCTTCACTACCTTCTACGTGACATCCATGATCGATATGCATAGGGCTCGTCAGATCGCGTTCGCGCGGCACAGGCGCAATGCCCGTTCGAATCGAGATCATTGACTCGGAGACTCGAGAGGAGTCGTTCGGGTGGGTGTTCTACCGTCGCGCGGAAGCGCCTCGCGGGTTGGTCGGAAACGCACCGATCATCGTGGATCGGCAGAGTGGCCGCCCGACTGTCACGGGCACGAGCTATCCGATCGAATGGTACCTGCACGCATATCGCGAGCTTGGGCAAGATCGGTTTGAAGCTCGGGAGTGGCGACGGTTCATTCAAGACAAATACTTGAGTAAGGAGGATTAGGGCCAATGCCGATCGGTTAGCGCGCAACTGATCGACCTGAACATTCCGGGGATCGGCATTCAAGAGATAGAGTTGTCCAATGAGCCAGAAAAGCGCGGTTACCTCCGCCGCCACGGCATCGGCGATCCGAAGAACCGTTCACGGCATGGACGCATGACCTGAACGTTGCGCGCTTCCACGCCGGCAAGAGTGGGCCAGGTGGCCTGATCCTCCGTGTGCCAATGGGGGCACCTGGTCCTGGAGAAGCCTGGCACTGGGAATGGTCGCCGGACGTCTGGGGTGAATCCGAAGTGCTGATGAATGGAACACGCTACGGAGTGGAGGTCCTCAAACCATGACGCGCGACGAAGTGCTCGAAGCTCTGACGGCAAGCGGGAACGCGACGGCCGCCGACTGTGTGCAGGCGGTGAAGATGGGAGAAGTCGCTCCGACCTTCCCGCCGCTCGGCGCAATGACGGTTCAGGAAGCTACGGTCCTTTACAAGCATCGTCGCACTACGATGCAAGCGGCGAATATACCGTTTGGCGGACTTGATTCGCTGCTTCATGACTTCAGCCGTCGTAGCCCAACCGAGCAGGTGCAGCTCGCGGGTTTCACTGGTGCCAACAAGTCGTACGTTGCTTTTATCGACCGCAGTGGCGTTGCCGTCGGCTGCGTACGAGTCGAGAAAGGGGGGTGAGCGACCCGTCGATGCCGGAGAGCAGATCGACTCGGGCTCGATCCCGTCGACGGGCAATCGGCGGCAGCGGAGCCACCGTCGGCGGGATGGCCGACGGCATGAAGAACTTTGCCGCGAACGTGGTCTTGGACCGAGTCGACGCGCTTCAGATCCGACGCATCGCACGGATCGGAGGCGTGGATCTCGACCACCACTTCCTCCGCCCCATGAGCAAGGATCCGAATGACCACAGTCAGCTCGTCGCGACGCTGGTCGGCACGGCAGCTCTGACGGCAGCTGGTGGAGCTGCGGAGGCCGCGGGCCTTGAGGGTGTTGTAGGGGAGGGAGGAGGTGGCGGCACGCGGCTCGTCCTAGGTGCGGGGCGCGCGAATAGAATGCCCGGAATGGAGCTACCTGGAGACTTTACAGTCGATCGGACACAAGCTCCGTTTGGAAACGTGCTGTTCGAGCGCGTTCCAGGCATGAGCCTCACGCCTCAAGCTGCCGAGAACGCTTACAACGCCGTTCGACCGGTACACTGGAAGTGCTGACAGGCTCCGGCGGTTCACCCACAGGTACGATTCGTTCGCTTGAGACGCTATTCGGAAACGCCGGCTTCTGCGGCGTTAGCGGCGCGCCCTGCATGTTGATGGGTTCGCCGGCGGTCCGCATCACGGGGTTCAGATGAAACGGCTCTACATACGATGCAACGGTGGTCACTACTTTCTCGCCGGCGCGGGCTGCCCATTCGACGGTTGGACGATCGATGGGGTAGCCCGGGTTGCCGCACATTTCACGGTGCTCCTTCAGCGAGGAGGTGACATCACGCTTGACGCGATGAAGGAGGCCCTCCCGAGCGATGAGCTTCTCAAGCGGATGCTCATCATCGAATTCGGTAACGATGCGTCCGTGTTCGAGGCGTTAGCCCCGGAGAGATACCTGTACCGGGGACGCGAGATTCTTGCGCATGAGGTGGATGCGGATCTCTTCTAAGGAGTCGCACGCCATACGCGGAGCCTTCGCGGCTCGTCCCGCCGTTCGATGAGGGCGGCGGTGTCGTCGTCCTGGAGGGCGACGTTCTGGTCGGCGCGGCTGACGCGGAGGTAGCGGAGGGCTCGGACGGCGGCCGGTGGAGCGGCGGAGGCCGCGGGCCTTGAGGGGGCGCTTGAGGGCGCCGCAGGGTGGAGGCGGATTCATCAGCGGTGGGGGCCATCGGTGGTGGTGGCGCGGCCGTGCGTTCTCTGGAACGGCGTACGAGTTCAAGCACGTCGCGAAGCATATTGAGGGGAGCGCCGCCGCCGAACGCCTGATCGCGAAGGAGGGCGCGGCCCATGTGTTTACGGACATGGAGACCCTGGAGACAGTGGAGAAGCGATCTTCTCTGGCGTGGTACGGTTCGCGGGACAGAGCGCTTCGGCTTGAGATTCCCCTCGCCAATTGGCAGCCGAATCGCTGCAGACGGAACCAAAGTCCCACTCTTCTACGGCGAAGCGAAGGTGAGCAGTAGCGGCCTCTATCACGTAATTCCACGAACCGGGCCATCACGATGAAGTCGAACTGGTACGAAGTCTGGGCAGATGAAACGCATGATGTTCCATACGTCCTCCTGCTTCGCCCATGCGAGCAGGGATTCGAGATCTTCGACCCTGCCGACCACAACAAGCGTGCGTTCGTCGCAAATGGGTATGAAGAAGCGCGAATGTGGCTGCTGGAGGATGAGTTCGAGCTGGTCGGACGAAAGGAGATCGAATGACGCGAGTGAGCCGCCGCAGAGGGGCCGCGTTCCAAGGCCCCGCTTCCTCGCTCACAAAGGCCGCGTTGGGTACTTGGAGCCACGTCGTTCGGCAGGGTGAGCGCCACCGGAACGGGCGCACGACCACTATTAATGACAACGCTCGACCTGAACATTCCGGGGATCGGCATTCAAGAGATAGAGCGTCCAATGAGCCAGAAAAAGATCGCGGTCATCAAACGCGCACTCGTCGAGGAAGCGCAGAGCGATGTCGTCGGGCTCTGGGCCGTACTCTGGCGGGTGAAGAACGAGCTCCCATCCCTCTCCTCAGAAGAGGCTAAGGCTGCGACGCTCGAAGTCGTTCGCGATGCGCTCGGTCGTGACGAGATCGTCGTCGGTGGGTTTGGTGGGGGAGACACGGAGACGACCTCGTTTATCCCTTGGCAGATGTCCTTGACGGACGCACTCCAACGCATCGAGCGTGAGTGGGGCGCCCTTGGGAGGGAGCCCAATCTGGGAGACATCGCCTGGTTCGTTGCACCTCGTCTGCTTCCGGTGTCGATGCACAGGGCTCCGGTCAAAACGCAACCAAAGCCGTAGAGCGAGCGGCACGCCAGTCCGCGAAACGCACCTTCACGGCTCGGACCGGAGGTCAATCATGGTGGGCCGGCGGCGGCTTGGTGGCGGCGGTACGATCCTTCGGCGGAATCAGGATGACGGCTGGGACACGAGCGGGATGCGCTCCGTCAGATCCATGCGCTACGATCGTCTTGGGGACGCGCGATGACGACGACGACGACACTTCTCCTGCACGTGGCCGTGCGGGGGCTCGAGCCAACCCTGTTTCGGTTTCCGCGTGCGGAGATCACGGTTGGGCGCCTCGACACCAATGACCTGTTCTTGGGCGACTCGTCCGTCAGCGACCGGCATGCTCGCATCCTCAAGAGAGACGACAAGTTCATCGCCGTCGACCTCAAGAGTGACACGGGCACGTACATCAACGGACGGCGCATGACCGCGCCAACGATCGTGAGAGAAGGCGACGTGCTCTCGATCGGTGCCTACGACATCGACGTCCTCCACCACGAGCCACGTGGTGAGCGCGAGCAGCTGTTCCTCGACACGCTCACGCGCGATCCGAAAGACGACGATACGCGGACGGTCTACTCCGACTGGCTCGAGCAGGAAGGCCGCCATGAAGAGGCCGAGCTCGTGCGTGCACAGCTCGCGATCAAGAACGTCGCGGACGACGACCCTCGCTTCTACGAGCTCTCGAAGACGATTCACGAGCTGGCGCCCAAGATGGCGCCGGCGTGGCGACGCATCCTCGCGCGGGAGCCCATCGAGCGGTGTCCCGTGCGCTTCGAGGTCCTCTGTCCCAAGCGCTGGGATGCGCTGACGCCCACGGACGACCCGCATCGTCGCTACTGCGACGGGTGCAAGAAGGACGTGCACTATGCACCCACTGTGAACGAGGCGCGCGACTTCGCCCTTCAAGGGAAATGCGTCGTCGTCGACATTACGCAGCCACGCCATGACGGTGATCTCGAACCGCCACCTCGCATCATGATGGCGGGGAGAATCGCGCCGCCACCGCCGTTGCCGCCGCCGTATCCGGAGAATGACGTCTCCGGAGACGCGCGAGAGGACGCACGAGCGCAGCTGATCCGCGGGCTGCGACGTAAGGCGGCTTACCGCAGGACGGCGGACGAGAGGATCATGTCGGAGCCTGAGCAGCCGACACCGGTGGGCAGCTTCGCGGCGACCCACTTCACGACGAGCTTGGTTCCTTGACCGCAGGTGTACGCGATCGTGTAGCGCGCGGCGAAGTAGCCGACGTCGTTGCCCCGCGTGTCCTCGATGGGTGCGGAGGACGGGACGTTGTCGAAGCCCACCTCGAAGCGACCTTGTGCGGACCAGCCTCCGAGATCGACTTCGAACACGTGGCTCGAGCCGTCGCACGGAACGCTCAACGTGAGGACCGCGCCGGTCGAGCCGTAGATGCGTCGATGCAAATCCGTCGGGCCGCCGCTTTGCTCGGGGGTGCCGTCCGACCATCTCGCGTTCACGGGCCACGCCGGTCCGAAGTTGTCGTCGCACGTCGAGCCCGTGAGCGTGAACCCGCTGATGCGAGCGCCGCCGGTGGCCTTCCGAACGGGCGTTCCATCGGCGTGTTCGCCCCAGTGTGCCCAGTCGAGCGTGCCGGCGGCGGTGAGATCGATGTCGGGCGGGTCCTCGAGCACGGTCCACGAGGTGATCTTGGCGGCGATCGGCGTGCCGCTGTCGCCGCCGTCGGTGGGCGATCCGCCGCCGTCGGAGCTCGTGCTCGACGGGTCACCATCACGGCGGCCGCCACCTGCATCGATGAGTGACGCCGGCGTGCCGCCGTCTTCCGAGGTCGCCGGCGATGAAGAGCCCACGACGCTGACGCCGCACGCAACGGTGGAGAGGGAGATGGCGACGACGACGACGCCAATCCTCATCAGGATGAATCGAGCGCGCGCTCTCGCCACGCCAGCAGTATGACGGAAAACCGCGCGTTGCGGAAATCGGCAGGCGGTGATGGTGGTGGTGGAGATGCCGGTAGATGCACGGGTGAGGAAGACGCGTCGCACGCGCGCGTTTGCAGGTGTTTGGCCAGTTTCCCTGATCTCGTCACGGTGGCTCGTGCGCCCTATCCTCGGGTCATCGACGCCCAAGAGAGATCTCCCGCCCATCGCTACTACACCTCGCTCGTCGGGGCGTGGTCGGGCGATTTCTCGTTCGAGATCACGAGCGACGTCGCGCTTCGCGAGTGGCGCTTCCTCGATCGAATGACGCTTCGATTCATGTCGCTCTTGGTGCGTCTCTTCGGACCGCTTCGGATGAGCACGACGCTCCGTCGCGGCGCACATGACGATGAGCTCGTACACACGACTCTCGTGACGAAGCTCGGCGTTCCGCTCTATGCCACCGAAGAGACCATTTCGCTCTCGGACGACGGGACGACCTTGCAGATGAAAGGGACGCAGCGCTCCGTGCCGCCGCTTGGGCCACGCGTCGCGTACGAGAGCCGCGGGGAGGTCGCCGGCTCGGCGGATCGCGCGACCTACTTCATTCCGTTCTTCGGGGCCGAGCTCACGCAGCGCACGCAGATCGTCCCCGAAGGACTTCGGCTCACGCAAGAGACAAGCGCCTCGAGAGGTCACGTCGTGCTCGCGCGGCAAGCCCAAGCCGCCGAGTGAGCCGAGTGAGCTGAGTGAGCCTACTGTTGATCGAGCTTCACGGTGCCGCCGTACCAGACGATGCGGACGCCGGTGCTGAGCCAGTGGCGCTCGGCGGAGCGTGCGTTGATGACGTCGAATTCGGCGTAGGGGCCAATCGCGCCATGGCCGCCGAGGAGGCGACCGAGTCGCCACTCGTGATGCGCGCCGATGCTGAAGAACGACTGTGACCCTTCGGCGGTAGGGTATGGACCTTTTGCGCGGAGCTCGGTCGTACCGAAGCCGAGCTGACCGTATGCGGCGAGGTCCGCGAGCATCGGGATCGCGGTGGCGAACGGGAACACTTCACCGCGGAAGCCCATGCCCCAGCCGGTCGACTTCCACGCGTCGGACTCGAACGTCGCGATCGTGAACATCGGACCGAAGCTAACGTGGTCGCTGAGCGCACCCATCAAGAAGTACGACATCGAATAGCCGACGAGGAGCGGGCTCGCCGAGTAGAAGTCATCTCGGCCGAGAAACCGCGCGCCGCTCGGGTAGCCGCTCGCGCCAGCGAAGGCGATGCCCCCGCTCGCGCCCAAGACGGCGCCGTTGCGACGCTCGGGCTTCACCGGGCGCATCGTGGCGTCGTCGGCGACGGCTGCGGCGCCCGTGCTCGAGTCTGCTCGGGCCGAGGACTCGCCGAGCGCGCACAGCGCCAACGTCGCCATCGCGCCGAGGCCAAGGGTGCCGAGGGTGCCGAGCGTTCGGACCTTGCGGAGCTTCACGAGCATCTTTCTGGCCGCACTTTACAGGAAGACGAACGCCCCGTCTTCGCTCTGTTCGCGCCGTTTTCTCGGCCTCTTTTGGCGCGAGCCTCTGCCGTTGGGGACCAGGTACGAGCCATGTCGACGCCAGCGGGCACCTCGTGTAATTCCACTCCCCATGGCCGTCGAAAAAGAGCTCGCCCAAATCGATCCCGAAATCTCGAAGCTGATCGAGGAAGAGAACCGCCGCGAAGACGAGTCGATGCGCCTCATCGCGAGCGAGAACTACGCGTCGCGCGCGGTGATGGAGGCGACGGGGTCGTGCCTCACGAACAAGTACTCCGAGGGGTACGCGAAGAAGCGCTACTACGAAGGCCAGGCCGTCATCGATCAGGTCGAAGAGCTCGCGATGAATCGCCTGCGCGCGCTCTTCTCGAAGACGGCCACCGGCAGCGCCGACGACATCCACGTCAACGTGCAGCCCTACTCCGGGAGCCCCGCAAACCTCGCCGTCTACCTCGCCTTCCTCCAGCCCGGCGACGTGGTGATGGGCCTCGGCCTTCCCGCCGGCGGTCACCTCACGCACGGACACACGGTGTCGATCACGGGCAAGTACTTCAAGAGCGTGCCCTACGGCGTGCGCCGCGAAGACCACCGCATCGACATGGATGAAGTGAGGAAGCTCGCGAAGGAGCACAAGCCGAAGCTCATTTGGGCCGGCACCACGGCCTATCCGCGCACGCTCGACTTCCCGGCGTTCCGATCGATCGCCGATGAAGTGGGCGCGATCCTCGCCGCGGACATCGCGCATATCGCAGGCCTCGTGTGCACCGGCGTGCATCCGTCACCGATCGGCATCGCGGACGTCGTCACCTCGACGACGCACAAGACCTTCCGCGGTCCACGCGGAGGAATGATCTTCTGCAAGAAGGCCCATGCCTCGGCGATCGATCGCGCGGTGTTCCCCGGTCTCCAGGGCGGCCCCCACAACCACACGACCGCGGGCATCGCCGTCGCGGCGCTCGAAGCTTCGCAGCCTGCGTTCGTCGAGTACGCCAAAGCGGTCGTCTCGAACGCGCAAGTCCTCGCGCAAGCGCTCGTCGAGCGAGGGTTCGGCGTCACGACCGGCGGAACGGACAATCACCTCATGCTCGTCGACCTCACGAGCAAGAACGTCGCGGGCAAGCCGGCAGCACAGGCGCTCGATCGCGCAGGTATCGTCGCCAACTACAACGCGGTTCCCTTCGATCCGCGAAAGCCCTTCGACCCGTCCGGGCTTCGCATCGGCACCCCGGCCGTCACGAGCCGCGGCATGGGGAAAAACGAGATGATCAAGCTGGCCGACTGGATCGACCACGTGGTCGCCAACCACACCGACAACGCGCTGATCGAAAAGGTCGCCGGTGAGGTAAAAGACCTCTGCGGGAATTTCCCCGCTCCTGGTCTGCGCGTCTGACCTTCGGGGAGACGCGCTTCTAGAAAGAGAGCGCTCATGCCTCGCAGGAAGCTTTTCGTCTGTGCGCAGGCTGCGCTCCTCTCCTTCGCGACGATCTCGACCGCGGCCGTCGTCGCGTGCGGCTCGTCGGACGCGATCAGCCCAGACGACGCCGGGGACACCACCTCATCGAGCGGGAGCAGCGGCGCGGGCGGGAGCTCCGGGTCGAGCGGCTCGAGTGGCTCGAGCGGGTCGAGTGGGGCGAGCGGCTCGAGCGGCGATCTCGACGCCTCGAAGGACGGCGACAGCGCGGGCTCCGCGCACCTCAACACGGTGTTCGTCATCATGATGGAGAACCATTCGTGGTCGACCATCAAAGCCGCCGGCAACAACGCGAAGTACATCAACGACACGCTCGTTCCGATGGGCGCGCACGGAGAGCAGTACTCGACTCCTCCCGGTAATCACCCGAGCGAGCCCAACTACATTTGGCTCGAGGCTGGCGACAACCTCGGTATCACCAACGACAAAGCGCCTGCCGACAATCATCAATCGACGAAAGATCACCTCACGACGCAGCTCGAGGCAAAAGGCATTACGTGGAAGGCTTATGCGGAAGACATCTCCGGCGATGAGTGCCCACTTACGGCCGTAAACAGCTTCGATCCAAAGCATACGCCGCAGCTCTATTTCGACGACGTCACCGACACGAACAGCAAGACATCCACGCACTGCAAAGAACATATTCGGCCGTTCAAGGAGCTCGCCGACGACCTCAAAAACAACAAGGTCGCGCGCTACAACTTCATTACGCCGAATCTCTGCAATGACATGCACGGAGAGCTCACGATTTCGTGTCCCGTGTTCATCAACGATGGCGCCCTCATCAAGAAGGGCAACGACTGGCTTGCAGCCGAGGTCCCGAAGCTCCTCGCCTCTCAGGCCTACAAGGACAACGGCGTGATCTTCTTGATGTGGGACGAAGGTGACGAGACCGGCCTCCCGCCCGAGGGAAGCGACGGCCCCATCCCGTTCATCGTCCTCTCTCCGCTCGCGAAGCCCAACTACACGAGCAACACGAAATTCACCCACTCCTCGATGCTGCGAACGCTCGAGACGATCTTCGGTGTTCCGTATCTCCGAGGAGCCCAGACCGCGAACGACGTCTTCGAGATGTTCACGTCGTTTCCGTAATCGCGCGCGGGGCGATCGCGCCCAAGGCAGCTCAGCGTGAAGACGCCCTGCGCGCGGGCGCCTTTGCTTTCGTCTTTGCCTTCGTCTTTGACTTCGGCTTCGCAGGTGGCGCCGGGGTCTTGGGTTTTGCGCGCTTCGTGGTGCCGTAGTGATGCACCTGCTGATGGTCGTCGACGGCGAGCAGCTCGGTCGCTCCGGACCAGAGCTCGATGAGATGGAGGGCGTCGTCGCCGTGGGCCGAGCGGATGCTCCCGAGTGGCGTGAGGGTCTCGTCGAAGAAGAGGAGCTCACGCGCGTCGTGATCGAACACGACGATCCGAGCCCCCGCCCGCGCGAAGACGACGCTCTTTTGGGGGCGGCGAGCGATCTCCTTGCCGTCTTTGGAGAGGACCACGAGAGACGGCTCGCCCTTCGCTCGCTCGGGCGTCAGGTGGGTCACGAGATGACCGGACTCCGTGATCGTGAGGTGCTCGCAGCGGAAGCCCGCGGGTAGCGGAAGCGTCTTCGTCACCTCGACGCGCTCGACGTCCCAGCACACGAGCGATGTCTTCGCGGTCATCCAGAGGTGCCGGCCATCGTTCGGGTCGTAGAGCGATGGCGCGTAGATCTCGCCCGCGGACGCCTCCGGCGCTGGATTCATCCGGCCGCGGAGAGCGCCGGTCTCGGTGTCGAACACACCAAAGGGCTTCTTCTTCGTGCGATCGTCTTGGACGACGAGCGACGACGACCCCACGAAGACGGGCTGGTTGACGCCGATGTCCTCGAGCGCGAGCGGAACGTCACGGCCATGGCGATGAACGACCGAGAGCACGCCGCGTTTGTTTCGGAGCACGCGGCCGTCACGGCCGTAGACGATGTCAATCGTGCGAAGCGAACGAACCTCTTTGCCGGCGCGAAGATCGAACACCTTCGCGCCGACGCGAATCTCCGACTCGGAGACGACCCCTACGTAGACATCGCCTTCTTCACTTCGCTTCCCGAACGAGGCCAAGAGCTCCATGGGTCGAGGACGTTAGCGCAAAACCCTTACGCAACTCATCACGTCAGCAACGACGGACGCCGACCTCGGGCCCGTTCTCCGCGCGGCGGCGCGCCGTGTGCTCGAGGGGGTCCTCCGGCGGACGATTGGTCCGATCATCGATCTCCTCCATCTCGACAGCGCTGACATCATCGAGACGGGCGCCGCCGCCTTCGTCGACAAGCTCTCCATCCAAGGGACGATTCACCTCGAGGCGACGTGGGCGCAGCTATGGGTCTATCCAGCCGATCGCAAGGACGAGTCGCTTCGTCTGATCGACTCGAAATCCAGACCGGCGCTCGGCGTCGCCGTCCGTATCGCGGGCGCCGTCAACCCGTCGTCGTTCGGGGTTGGCGAGCACTTCAAGGCGCTCGACGCAGAGCTCTCCCCCGTCCTCGAGCTCATCGAGCGTCTGTACGACGACCCGGCAGGCCTCGTCGAGGACTACATCCAGGGTCAATACCAGCTCCCGGATGTGAATCTTCGCGAGGCTCGCAGCGCGGCCTCGCGTCTTTTGTCCGGGCTCGAGAACCTCGCGGATAGCCCCGGCTCTGGAATGACGTGCCCGCCGGCCACGCGCACGAAGGTGGGCGACCGGCAGAGCATCAAGCGTGTGTGCGCACGCACGATCTACTTTGGCCTCCTCTCAGGACCCGAGCGCCCCGTCGTTGGACCGGACTGGCCGGGTGCGATCGAGATTTATCCCGTCGCGAGCATCAACGTGCACGTGCTTCCTCAAACGAGTGAGGTCTTCCTGAAGCACCATGGCCTGTTTTACACGGGCCAAGTGGAGCTCTCGTATCGAACCGACATCGACGCCGTGCTCAAGGAGGCGCTCGAAGAGACCGCACGTGCCATGCTCAAGAAGGCGATCGAGCGCATCACGGACAGGCTGAAGTCGCTCGCCCCTGACGAGCTGAAGAGCTTCTGGGAGCGGATCCGACAACTCCGCCGCCCACGCTAATCTCCAAAGCTCTCGGACCTCGCGATCAGGGATCGGTCGGCTGCGGGGTGACGTGCGCCGTCAGCGTGACGACCGCTTTGTCGTCGGTGAAGAATTGGATCGTCGTGTCGCCGACCTTCTTGCCGATGAAGGCGTAGTCGCGATCCGAGACGACGCTTGCGACTTCGACCATCGAGTTGTCGCTCGAGCGAATCTCGAGCGGCATTTGGACGTTATCGTCGTTCCACACCACGATATGCGCTTTGACGATGGTGCCTTCGGGGACATAGATGTTTTGCACCGAGACCGCCGGCTGGCCGTTGGGCGTCCCGAGCTTGCTTGGCACCACCGCGGAGATCTCTGTGCGGTCGTATTCGTCTTTGCAGCCTTGAAGGCCCATCACCGAGCCCAGCATCAATACGCCGGCGAGGATCGTTTGGAGGGTGCGGGATGCGTACGTCGTCGTCATGGTCGTCGGGCTCGTCTTGGAGGAGGTGGTGTTAGAAGCGAAGGAGAGAGAGGAGAACGAGAGAGCGCGAATCATTGCTGCGCCTCGCCGCTCTGGCTCGAGGCCGTCTCGTCTGCGGTGACCTCGACGTCGATCTCTTGGGAGAGGGCGCCACCTTCGGCGGTGAGCTTCGTCTTGCCCTTCGCCTTCCCTTTGATCGTGACGACGCCATGGCTGTAGCTCACGACGTCGGCGATGGCCGGGTCGGCCGACTTCCACGAGGTGCGGAGCGCTCCTGCGATCGCCTCTTTGTTGATCTCGGCGACGGTGCGGAATTGCTCGGACTCACCGGCCTTCAGATCGATCTTCTCGAGACGCTCGGGGTCGTTCCCCTTGTACTTGGCGTCGTAGATGACGAGGCCATCGGGCTTGACGATCTTGACCGTGACGTAGTCGATGATGAAGCCGCGTGCGTCGCGCGCGGCGATGACGCCGAAGCCGGGCTTGACGGTCGTGAAGCCGTCCGGACCGCTGCTCATGAACGGAGCGATGGGCGTGTACGTGACGGCGCTCGTTCCGTTGTAGACGCTGCCGCTTGCCGTGGTCTCGCGGTCGGTCATGAAGACGAAGCCGGTGGTGTCACCGTTCGGGACGAACGCGACGTCGAACACCGCGCCGGTCGCGACCTTGTCCGGGAACGTGTTCGCGCTGTTCGACCAGCGATCGCACGCGACCGAGTCGTCGCATCGGAAGGCGAAGCTGCCGTTACCGAGCTCGCCCTTCTTGTACGAAGGCGTGTTCGTGTTCGGCGCCGCGCGGCATCCGGTGACGAGCGAGAACGCGATCGCGCCGAGGAAGAGGGCGGCGGTCGCCTTGCCGTAGGCCGGTGCCGAGGGAGATCGCGGAGTGGAGGGTCGTGACAAGGAAGAGAAGAAGGAAGAAGTGAGGCTCATCGTGAGGGTCCGTTCTGTTCGTTTCGTTTCGTTCGGTCGTTCGTTCGTGACGCGCAGGACACACGTGCCCGACGGCCACGCGGAGGCGAGGCGTGATGCGGCGGATGGGGAAGGGTCACGCGTCAAGCAGACTTGCCGGCGCGTTCGCAGGGGCATGTCGCAATGGTCGTGCCGCTGGGCTCGATGTGCCCGATCGGCCTATTTTCTAGGATCATCGGGGCATCGGCTCCCCCCTCGACGCGAACACGCGGCTCGGGCTGCCCTGACACGAATGCCATCCCTCCCTACCCGGCCAGCGACTCGGCTAGTCTCGGCGGCCACACCACGACATTCGCGACATGCCGTTCGACGAGAAGCTCGCCCAACGAATTCGCTCCTTCCTCGAGGCAGAGGGAGAGAGCCGCGACACGGACGTCGTGGAGAAGAAGATCCTCGGCGGGGGCCTCGGCTTTCTGCGCGACGGCTCCATGATCGCCGGCGTCATGGGCGACGACTTGATGCTCCGCATCGAAGACAAAGGCGCGCGCGCGGCGATCCTCGAGCGTCCTCACGTGCGCGCCCTGACGTTCAACGGGAAGCCAACGGCGGCCTACGTGCTCGTCGATCCGAAGGCGGTGCG
>JBGAFW010000064.1:0-58529 GCA_044227045.1 Labilithrix sp. | reverse complement strand
TACTTCACCTCGCGACCGAGCGCGGCGCCGAGATCGCGCGCGACGTCGTGAAACGAGATCGACGCGGGGCCGGTGAGCTCGTAGATGCCGCGATCCCAGCTCGGATCGAGGAGGACCGCCGCGGCGACGTCGGCGATGTCGCGAACGTCGATGAACCCAAGCCGGCCGTCGCCCATGCCTTGGTACATCATGCCGCTGCTCATGATCGTCTCGGCCGCGCCGAAGAAGTTCTGCATGAAGTAGTTGGGCCGGAGGATCGTGTACGGAAGACCAGAGTCTTGGATCGCGCGATCGGCGCGGCCGTGCGTTCGCGTGTTGTCCGTGGGGCCGTGCTCGGAGCCCTTGATCGCGCTCAAGCGAACGATGCGCGGTCGCTTCGCGCTCTTCGTCGCGGCGGCGAGGAAGCGGTCGACCATGCCGGACGCATCCTGATGCGCGGGGGTGACGAGGAACACGCTCGTGACGCCGTCGAGCGCTCGACCCAGGGCATCGGCGTCACCGAAGTCGCCTTGCGCGATCGTGACGCCCGCCGAGGCGAGCTTTTCGGCCTTCTTCGGATCGCGCACGAGCGCACGAACGTCAGCGCCCTTCGCGCGAAGCTGCGTGATGACGAGCTCGGATGTCTTTCCCGTCGCGCCCGTGATCAAGAATGTTTCGGACATGTTCTCCTCCTCGGCCCCCTCGAGAAATCAGGGCAGTGCTTGTGATGCCGGACGTGCGACGAAGGTTCTCCGCCGATGCTCACTTCGAACGGCCGAGCGCTCTCCAGGAGCGTTCATCTCGCTAGAGGGTTGACGGCGGAGACTGACTCGGATCCATCGCCACCGCGGCGGCGGGGCGGTCGGCACGCGCGAGCAAGAGCGCCTCCTTCGCGAGGCGAGCGAGCAGCGGTCCCAAGAGCAACCCACCCGGGCCGAACGCGAGGACGCCTCCGACGATCGACGTGAGGAGCACGAACGTCGACAGCTCGAGCTTTCCGAAGCGGAGGAAGACCGGCTTGAGGATGTTGTCGATCGTCCCGATGACGGCGACGCCGACGACGGCCATGACGATCGCGCTCACGGTCTTGCCGGCGAGGAGAAGCCCGATCGCGACGGGGACCCACACGAGCGCGGTGCCGACCGAAGGAATGAGCGAGACGACGCACGTGAGGAGACCGAGCACGAGCGCGCGTGGAACGCCGAGAATGAGATAGGTGATCGTCGCGATCGCGCCTTGCGCGAGGCCGGTGAGGCCGATGCCGACGAAGAGGCCGCGGCCTGTCTCGTGAAACGCAGCGGTGAAGCGCCTCGTGTGCTCCTCCGAGATCGGAGAATGCTTCTCGAGCCACTCGTAGATCGAAGGCCCATCGACGAGAAAGACGTACACCGCATAGACGAAGATGAAGATGCCGACGAAGATCTTCGACGCGGCGCCGGCGACGCCCTTCGCGATCTGGAGCGCCTGCGAGCCGTACTCTTGAACGAGCTTGATGATCTCCTGCGGTGACTTCAGCGCGCTCAGGATCTTCTCTTCACCGTCCTTGTTCTCTCCACCGGCGGCCAGCGCGATGAGCGCCTGCTTTGCGTCGGCCGACTGGGCCACCTTCTCACCGAGGTCGAGCGCGCCGCTCACCAGAGAGACGACGATCAACGCCAACGGCAGCACCATGAGCATGACGAGGAGGACGACGAGCGCACCCGCCGCGCGCCGCCGCCCGCGCGTCACCTTCGCGAGCTTGGCGAGGAGCGGACGTGTGAGCGTCGCGATCCACACGGCGAGCACGAGCGGCACCCAGAGCGGCGCGAACGTCGCGAGCGCCGCGATGACGAGCGCGAAGACGATCCACCGGAAGATGGTCCTTTGTCGTTCATGATCGAAGAGCGCCATGCGTGCACCCTACCAGCTTCTTCGCACGGCATTGCGCGACGGCGGTCGATCGAGCCGCGAGCACATCCAGCCGCAGAGCCGCAGCGATCGCTTCTCGAGTATGCTCGCGTGGTGGAAGCGCAGACGAGCATTCAGGAGAGCCTCTATCCAACCCTCACGTGCTTTGGCTGCGGACACGCCAATCCAAAGGGCTTTCATCTGCGCTCGTACGTGAAAGACGCAGATAGCTCACCGAAGACCGTCGTCGCGTCGTTCACACCGCGACCGGAGCATGACAATGGCTTCGGCTTCTTGAACGGCGGAATCATCACGACGATCCTCGACTGCCACACCGCCGCAGCGGTGCTCCTCGAGGCGCACGACCGTGGCTGGAAGGCGCCCGACGGCGCACCGATTCCGTTCATCACGGCAGGCTTCGACGTCCGTTTCCTCCGGCCCACGCCGCTCGGCCCGACCGTCGAGCTCACGGGCAAGATCGTCTCCGCCGAAGAAGACGTCGTCATCGTCCTCGGGGAGCTCGTCTTCGAAGCGAAGGTCCGCGCGACGATGCAAGCGACCTGGAAGCGTTTTCGCCCTCGGCCGTGACCGCGCGCCGACTTCGGCAGAGGCCGGCGACGTTCTGCTCTGCCGAAGTCGTCGCGGACTTCGGCAGAGGCCGGCGTTCTGCTCTGCCGAAGTCGTCGCGGACTTCGGCAGAGGCCGTGGTGCCGCTCTGCCGAAGGAGACGTCTCGTGAACGTGTATCACTGTCACCGGTGATACACGGTGGCTGTATCCGCTCGGGCGCGCGTGCTGTCGTGGGGTTACGTCGAGAGCGCGCGCGGCACGTGCGTTGCTCGAGGGCCGGCCATGCGAAAGCTGGCTTGGGGCTCGGCGCTGTTCTTGGCGATGAGCGGCGTGGTGGCATGCAGTGATGGCACGACCGACCTTTCAGAGCCGCGAGACGACCAGCACGTAGGTCAGGTGACGCAGGAGTGGGCGGCCGCGAGCGCCACGAGCGAAGCCAAGAGCACGCATCTCTGGATCGTCGATCGAGCGATCACGATGCTCGCGACGTCGTCCGATCCGAAGGCGCTGGCGATGCGGGAGATGATGAACGGCGCGACCTGTCGCGCACAGTGGCAACAAGGTCTCCTCGACGCCGAACATCTTCGAGGGCGCTCTCGCGCTCGCAAGCTCGAACACCACGTGGGAGTCTCACTTCTACGACCCCGACACGGGCCTCAACTACAAGAAGAACACCGTCACGGCACGCTCGCAGGCTGCGCGTTACCTCACGTTCGCGCGCGCGGCGTCGTTTCGTGGCGGCTCGGTGCACGCGACGGAGTGGGGCTGGGATGGGCCGGTCTACCAAGCGCACGATCTGACGTACTCGACCTGCTACGCGCTTGGCCTCGCGCTCCACTACTTCACCGACATGACGCAGGGGCAGCACGCCTCGAACTTCACGGCGCTCTCTCTGCCAGCGATGCTGCACGAAGACTACGAAGAGTACGCCGAGAGCATTCAGGATCGCGTTCGCCAGCGCCCGATGCCGCCCATCGTCGTGAGCAACGACTCGGCCGACGCGATCCTCGAGCAGACCGCGCGCGCCTCGAAGGCGCAGTGGAAGACGACCTACGACAAGATCCTCAGCGTCAAGCGCGTGCGCTGTCCGCTCGACGACTTGTCGGTCAAGGACTCGAAGCTTTGCTGGGCGGGCGACCCGGCGATCGACACGCTGATCCTCGACGCGCTCGACGCCGCGCGCGCGGCGACCACCCGCTACCTCATCTCCGTCTCCGACCTCGCGACGCAGCCTCAGGCCGCGCTCATCGGCGACGCGATCGGCGTCACGAGCGTCGCGTACCACGGTGGAAACCTCTACGTGACCTCGAACGATCAGATCTGGCGTCGCGGCGCGACATGGGTAGGGAGCGGCAACGACTGGTCGAACGCGGGCATCGCCTACGGAGCGACCGCGATGGTGTCGCATGGCGGCGCGCTCTACGTCGCGTCGGGCGGTCACCTCTGGAAGCGCAACGCGCTCGGCCCGAACACCGGAAATGACTGGGCCGAAGCAGGCGTCGCGCTCGGCGTCACCGCGATGGCGTCGGTCGGCGGCTCGCTCTACGCCGTCTCGAACGATCACCTCTGGAAGCGCGGCGCGCTCGGTCCCGACACGGGCAACGACTGGACCGAAGCCGGCCTCGCCTTCGGCGTGCGCGCGATGACGGCATGGAACGATCAGCTTTATGTCGTCTCGAACGACGCCCTCTGGCGTCGCGATCCCGGCACGCTTTCTCCGGGCTCAGGCAACGCGTGGACGCGGGTGGCCCTCTTCCCGTTCGTGAACGGCATCGCCGCCCAAGGCAGCTACCTCTGGGTGACGACGACCGACAACCAGCTCCGGCTCTTCGACATGCGCGCGTACTGAATTTATTCGAGCGTCTTCTCGTACACGCGGTACGTCTTGTAGACCTTCGCGCCCATCGATCGAATGCCGACGTTGATCGGCGTGTCGTCTTCACGCGTCCAGCTCAGCTCCGCCCACTGGTAGCCTTTTCCGACGCCGCGCTTCGCGACCTCGACGTACATCGCGGCGGAGAGGCCGCCATAGCGCTTCACCTGTTTGCGAAATTTCTCTCGAACGCCGAGGAGAATGAGGCGCGACGTCAGCGGATGGCGCGCCTTCGTGCGCCAGAGCAGCTTCGCCCAACCGAACGGGAACAGGCTGCCCTGCAGATCGGCGATCGCCTCGTTGAGGTTTGGCACGGTGATGCACATCCCAGCGTGCTCACCGTCGATCTCGGCGATGAACGCCAGATCGGGATCGAGCACCAGCGAGAGATCGCGCGCCATCTTGTCGAGCTCGGGCGCGGTGATCGGCACGTAGCCCCATTTCCCCGCCCATGTCTCGTTGTAGATCTCGATGATGACGTTCAGCTCTTCACGGAGCTTGCGCATGTTGATGCTTCGCAGCTTCACCTCGGGCAGCTCGTGCACCGACTCCCACGCCTTCAACGTGCGCGGGTTGATCTTCTGCGTGGCGTCGTAGCGCCAGCACCAGAGGTCCTTCTCCTTGACGTACCCGCATCGCTCCGCGAGCCCGCCTTGGTAGCGACGTGAGTGCCCCATGTCGATCATCGGAGGAAACTCGAAGCCATCGACGAGCACGCCGATCTCTTGGTTGGCGCTGAAGCTCATCGGACCGTTCACGCGCTTCATGCCTTTGGAGCGAAGCCATGCCTCGGCGCGCTCGAACAACGCGCGGGCGACGTCGACGTCGTCGATCGTGTCGAAGTATCCAAAGTGTCCGGTCGCGTCTTTCCAGGTCGAGAGCCACGATTGATCGACGCTCGCCGACATGCGGCCAACGAGCTTGCCGTCCTTCCATGCCGTGAACAGCGAGACCTCGGCGTGCTCGTAGAAGGGATCCTTCGCAGGCGTCAGCTTCTCGTGGAACACCATGTGAAGCGGCGCGATCCAGCTCGGGTCGTCCTTGAAGACCTCGAAGCCTGCGCGCTCGAAGTCCGCGATGTCCTTGCCCACTTCGTGCTGCCGAATCTCGATCGTCATCTCTCGTCTGCCTTCGTGCGCAACGTAGCGGAGTGAGATGGCTCGTGGGATGATAACGCGCGAGCATGGTCACCAAAGGGGAAGGCACCCACGAGCTCGACGCGGGCGAGCTGCATGCGAGCGTTGTCGCAGGGTTCCGCATCTCGGTCGTCGAAGGAGCGCCTGCAAAGTCGTGGGATGCCACGGGCGCGCGATGCGCGATCGGCTCGCAGGAGGGCAACGACGTGCAGCTCGAGGATCGCTCCGTGTCGCGATTCCACTGCGAGATCGTGATGGACGGTCCCTTCGCGAAGGTGCGCGACCTCGGAAGCAAGAACGGCACGACAGTGGATGGCGTGCGTGTCGTCGAAGCATTCCTCCGATCCGGAAGCCTCCTTCGGATCGGCGGCGTCACCCTCCGCTTCGATCTCCTCGAGAACGTGAGCCGCGTGCCCATCTCGTCGAAGACGGAGCTCCACGGGCTCGTCGCTGCATCCGTCCCGATGCGAATGGCGCTCGCGTTGATCGAGCGCGCCGCCGCGACCGACATGACCGTGCTCCTCGAAGGAGAGACCGGCACCGGAAAGGGAAAGGCGACCGAGGCGATCCACCAGAGCTCCGCGCGCGCGAAGAAGCCCCTCCTGGTCGTCGACTGCGGCGCGATCCCCGCGAACCTCCTCGAGTCGGAGCTGTTCGGTCACGAGAAGAACGCCTTCACCGGCGCGGGCGAGCGCAGGATCGGCGCGTTCGAGGAGGCCTCGGGCGGGACGATCTTCCTCGATGAGATCGGCGAGATGCCGATCGAGCTTCAGCCGAAGCTCCTTCGCGTCCTCGAGAGCAAAGAGATCCGCCGGCTCGGAGCGAACCAGCACCAAAAGGTGGACGTTCGGATCATCGCCGCGACCAACCGCGATCTGCGCGCCGAGGTGAACGAAGGGCGCTTCCGCGCGGACCTCTACTTTCGCCTCGCCGTCCTTCGCATCACGCTGCCGCCGCTTCGATCGAGGCAAGAAGACCTGCCGGCGCTCGTCGCCGAGCTGCTCGATCAGCTGGGCGCGAGCGACGAGGCGAAGAAGGCGCTCCTCGCTCCCGAGGTGCTGGCGGGTCTCCGCCGCGCCGCGTGGCCAGGGAACGTGCGCGAGCTTCGCAACTACCTCGAACGATCGCTCGTCTTCCAAGAGCCACAGCCCCTCGGCGAGATCGTGGTCGCGAAGGACAAGGGGACCGGAGATCACTTCGAGGTCGACTCGACGCTGCCGTACGCGAAGGCGCGCCAAGCCGCGCTCGATGCGTTCGAGCGCATCTACGTCCGCTCGCTCATCGATCGTCACGGCGGCAAGGTGGCGGCGGCGGCAGCGGCGGCCGAGACAGGTCGCGTCTATCTCTACAAGCTCGCGCGACGGCACGGCATCAAGCCGAGCTGACGCACCTGTCGGCGCGACTTGGCCTCTGCCGAAGTGGCGTCGGACTTCGGCAGAGGGGTGAGTTGGCCTCTGCCGAAGTGGCGTCGGACTTCGGCAGAGGGGGTGATTGGGGCCTCTGCCGAAGTGGCGTCGGACTTCGGCAGAGGGGTGATTTGGGCCTCTGCCGAAGTGGCATCGGACTTCGGCAGAGGGGTGATTTGGGCCTCTGCCGAAGTGGCGTCGGACTTCGGCAGAGGGGTGAGTTGGCCTCTGCCGAAGTGGCGTCGGACTTCGGCAGAGGGGGTGAGTTGGCCCTGCCGAAGTGGCGTCGGACTTCGGCAGAGGGGTGACTTGGCCTCTGCCGAAGTGGCGCCGGACTTCGGCAGAGGGGGTGATTTTGGCCTCTGCCGAAGTATGTTGCCGCGGAGGACACACGGCGTCATCGCCGGGGCAGGCTTGTAGCCGGAGAGGCTACGCGCGCCGAAAATTCCGATGTCTTTCACGTGGCTCGGCGGTTGCTCTCTTCACGCTCATGAAGATGACGATCGCGTCCGGTCTCGCTGCCTTGCTTCCGATCTTGCTCCTCGCACAGACCATCGGATGCATCGGCGCGGACCCTGGAGCGGTCGCGTCGGATCCTCCGGTGGACACGGCGGACGGACAGGTCACGACCGGTGACGGTGACGGAGGCGCACCCGTCGGCAACGGCGATCACGACGGCGGCAAGGGCGGCGCAGACGCGGCGGCGCTCACGCCGATGGATGTGCACGTGCTTCGCGATCCGAACGCCGCCGGACACCCTGCGTACGGCACCCAAGTGCTCATCGAAGATCTCATCGTCACGGGCTTGAAGTCCACCGGCGCGACCCACGGCTTCTACGCGCAGCACAAGACGAAGGCGGAGTATGGCGGCGTCTACATCTACGTCGGGCCAGCGGCGCCGCCCGTCGTGCCGGGCGACAAGGTCACGGTGACGGGGCTCTTCAAGCAGTTTCGCGGCCTCGATGAGATCGACGTGAGCGCAGGACACGTCGAACGCACCGGCGACGGAACCATCCCGTTGCCGCGTGAGGTCGTCGTCGATGACGTGAAGCAAGGCGGTCCGCTCGCCGACTCGCTTCAGTCTTCGCTCGTCATCGTTCACGATGTCGTCGCCTCGCGCGCCACGTCGATGGTCGACTTCAGCATCACGAAGACCGGATCGACCGGAGAGCTCTTCGTGACGAGCTACGTCGCCAACGACGTCGGCCCATCGCCTTTTCCTGCGACGCTCGGACAGAGCTTCGCGTCGATTCGCGGCGTGATGTACCGGACCGGCCCGACCGACGCAGCGACCTACGTGAAGCTCGCGCCCTTCTCCGCCGCAGACGTCATCGCGAAATGACGGTAGGCACGAACGCGCGCGGGCGGGTTACGCTCCGGCGCCATGCACATCGTCCTGTCGACGGTCGGCACCGAAGGGGACGTTCGGCCGTTCGTCGCGATCGCGCGCGGCCTCGTCGCTGCAGGGCATCGCTGCACGGTCGCGACCCACACGGATTATGAGGGCTTCGTCGCGCGACATGGCCTCGGCTATCGCCCGATCGGCCAGAGCTTCAAGCGCATCGTCGAGTCGGAGCCCGGCCGGCGATGGATCGACTCGAGCGACAGCCTGTTTCGCTACGTGCGTGCGACGCGCGAGACGTTTCTTCCGCTCGTCCTTCCCTGGGCGACCGACGCCTATGAGGCATCGCTCGACGCCGACCTGGTGCTCGCCCACCCCTTCTCGCTCGGCGCCACGTTCGCCGCCGAGAAGCGTGGCCGGCCCAAGGCGATCATCGCGCTCGTGCCTTGGGTCCCATCCGGCGAGCTCGAGCCGGTTTTTTTTCCCGAGGCGCCGAGCTGGCGTTGGCTCCGGCGATCGCTGACGGGCTTCTCGGCTCGCAGCGTAAGCGGGCTCATGATCCCCCCGCTCAACGAGCTTCGCGCGCGCATCGGCTTGCCTCCGATCAAGGCGCCCAACCTCGTGACGTTCGCGCTCCAGCACAGCGTCGCCTTCCTCCACGCGTACAGCCCGCACATCACACCGCAGCCGTCCGATTGGCCCGAGCTCTCGTACACGACGGGGACTTGCTTCCTCGATGATGATGACAACCCAACGTCGTCGACCCCCTGGTCGCCGCCCGCGAAGCTCGTTGACCTCCTCGATCGTGGTGAGGCGCCTATCTACGTCGGATTCGGGAGCATGACGGGACGCGATCCGCAGAAGCTCTGCGACCTCGCGATCGCTGCGGTGCGCCGCGCGGGCGAGAGGGCGGTGCTCGTCACCGGATGGGGCGGCGCCCACGTCGAGAGCGATGATGTCTTCGTGACGGACCACGTGTCTCACGCGTGGCTGCTTCCACGCGTCAAGGCCGTCGTTCATCATGGCGGCATCGGCACGACCGCCGCAGGCCTCCGCGCGGGTAAGCCAACACAGGTCGTCGCGTTCTTTGGCGACCAGCCCTATTGGGGGCATCGCGTGAAGGAGCTCGGCTGCGGGCCAGCGCCGTTGCTCAAGCGAAAGCTGACCGAGGCGAGCCTTGCGGAGGCGATTCGAGAGACGGTGTCGACGTCCTCGTACGAAGTGAGCGCACGTCGCGTCGCCGCGGAGCTAGGCCGCGAAGATGGCGTGGCGAATGCGGTCGCGCGGATCCTCTCGCTCGCGCGCTGAGACTCACGCTGGCGCGCTCTCTTCCTCGAGGATCGACTGCGCGATCGCGAGCGCACGCACGCAGTTGGGGGCACGGAGGAAGAGCGCGCGCCGTTCGCCTTCGAGCGAGAGTGCTTGTTGATCGAGGAACGTCGTCACCTCACGCGCGACCTCCTTCGCGACCGCGACCTCCTTCGCGTCGCGTGCGGCTCGCATCCGCGCGGTGAGGAGCAAGAGGAACGGCGAGAGCACCCGCGCCGCGGGCGACGCCGGGACCTCGGCGCACGCGAGCGCCTCGCCTGCGCGCTGGAGCGTGAGCAGCACTTCGGCGCGGGCGGCGCGAAGGACCGTCACGACCCAAGGCGTGAGCAGCTCGTGCTCCACGCCGTGGATCGCCTCACGGGAGAACCGCTCGGCTTCGTCGGTACGGCCGAGGCCGAGCAGCGCCATCGCGACGAGCGCCTTCGCATGCCGGGAATCGCCGCCGTCCATGAGCGGCTCTGCGAGCGCGAGGGCCTCGGTGAATCGGCCTTCGAACACAGCCGCCCACCCGAGATGGATGCGACACCAGCCGACGTAGAGCAACGCGCCGTCTTGGACGAGGACCGACTCGGCGCTCTCGAGGAGCTTCCTTCCGCCCTCGAGGTCACCCCGCTCGATGCAGAGGCAGCCTTCTACGAAGAGCAGCTGTCCGGGGCGCGCGCCGGCCGGGACATGGCTCACCGCTGCGATCGCGGTATCGAGCAGCCGGTACACCTCACCGATGGGTTGCCCTCGGCGATAGAGCGCCGCTCCTCGCGCGACTGCGACGTAGGCGACGAAGATCGGGTCGGGGTTCACCCCTCTCTCTCCGACGCGCTCGGCGCGTTCGATGAGCATCGACGCGACCTCGCCCTGATCTACGTTGTCGAGGATCTCGGCCAGCATGAAGAGCGCCGCGCCGTAGGGACCGATCGGATCGGGATCGTGAGGGAGCGAGACGACGTCGTGCACGAGCGCAGGCATCACGCTGAAATCCTGCGATCGAAACGCGGAGGACATCAGCGCGGCGATCGCGATGAACCAATCGACGCCGCCGCGGGGCAAGAGGTCGCGCGCCTCGAGCGCCATCGCCTTGGCCTCTTCGAACCGTCCTTGCGCGGACGCGCCGACCGCGACCACGGTGAGCAGCTGGCCGCGAAGGACGCCTTCGGCCTTGGCGTCGAGGCCACGTCGCGCGAGCGCTGCGCCGCCGACCATTTGCCCGATGGCGAGCGCGTCGCGTGACGCGCGAACGATGTAGGGCAGCGCGCGCTGCATGTCACCGCCGCGCTCGAAGTGCTCCACCAGCACGAGCGGTTCTTCGATCGCGAGGCTCTCGAGCCAGGCGCCCACCAAGAGATGACCGCTTCGGCGGTCGGGCTCGGTGAGCATCGAATACGCAGCCTCACGGAGCAGTGAGTGCCGGAAGCCAAGCTCGCGCCTCGAGCCGAGGCGCGCCGTCGATCGCTCGACCAGCACCTCACCGGCGATCAGCGCATGAAAGATCGGCTCGGTGACGATGTCCGGAGCGAGCGCGTCGACGCCCTCACGCCAGAAGATCTCGCCGAAGATGCTCGCCAAGCGCAGCACACGACGTGCATCGGGCTCGAGCGCCTCGAGACGCGACTGCGCGAGCGCGACGACCGTGTCGGGAAACGCGATGTCTCCGCAACGCGCGACGTGTCGGACCAGTTCCTCGAGGTAGAACGCGTTGCCATCTGCCTGCGCGACGAGCCTTGTGATGAGATCATCGCTCGCCTCGGGGAGCGCCAAGCGCGCTAGCTTCTCGGACGCGCTCCTCGTCAGGCGCGCCAGGCGGATCTCTTGCGGCGTGCTCTGCGCCCAGAGCCGAGGAAAGCTGTCGTGCACTTCGGGACGCGCGAGCGCAAGCACCATCAGCGGCTTGCTCGTGTGGGTCGCAAGCGCGGCTCCGAGGAGTGAGATGCTTCCGGCGTCGCCCCAGTGCATGTCTTCGATGATGACGAGGACCGGCTCACGGCAGGCGAGCGCACCGAGCCACTCCGAGAACGCGTGACGCATCGCGCTTGCCATGATCATCGGATCATTGCGCGCCGCGCGAAGCTGCGGTCCAGGATCCTTCGTTGGTTGCCCCACAAGCTCTCGCAGCATGTCGGCGATCGCCGAGCGGCGATCGTCTGAGCGCATCAAGGCATCGAGGTGATCGACGAGGCTCTCGTGCGCCGCGAGCGCGCTTCGCACGAGCTGACGCGCGAGCGTGAGCGCCGCCCCAGCGCCGACGGGCTCACCGCGCGCGAAGAGGACGTGCACGTCGTTGCCGCGACCGTGAAGACGCGTGATGAGCTCATGGCAGAGGCGTGACTTGCCCGTCCCGGCGACGCCGGTGATGAGCGCGGTTCGCGCGACCGGCTCGCTCGCGCACTCGTCGAAGGTGGCCTCGAGGAGCGCGAGCTCTTTGTCGCGACCGACGCACGGCGTGGAGCGTCCGAGCAGTGTCCGCGGCGCGAGCCGCTCGACGATGGGCTCACGAACGACGAGCACGTCGCCTTCTTCGTGGCGAACGACATCGAAGCGCCCCTCGAGCAAACCGGCGCTCGTGTCATCGACGACGACGCCTCGAATGCGCTCCGCGCGTGCGAGCGATGCCGCGGCCCGATCGACCGTCGGGCCATAAATCCCTTCGCCGGTCGACTCGGCGCGACCGGTGGCGATCGCGATGCGCGCGGCGGGAGCGATCCCGTAGAGAGCAAGGGCATACGACGCTGCTCGCGTGACCTGGTCGGTCGCGCTGCCGAGGCCTGCGAACGTCACGAGCAGCGTCCCATCGGCAAGGACGATGGTGCTCCCGCCAAACGGCTCCACGATCTTCCTCGCGTGGACGACGTCACCCGTGCGTGCAAAGACGATCGTGACGAGGCGCTGCTCGCGATCGGCGAGCGGTGGATGGCTCTCTCTCGGCGCTCGCGCGGCCGGCGACGGATGGCAAAGGGTCAGCCGATCGAGCTCACGCAGCAAGGCCTGCGCATCCGCCGGGCGCACGAACGGATCCTTGGCGAGCATCCTCGAGACGAGCTCGTCGAGCGCCGGTGAGACTGCGTCGTTGAAGCTCGCCGCGCGAGGAGCGTCTTCGAGCAGAATCTTGGCGAGCACGGCGACGATATGAGCGCCCGAGAATGCAGGCCGTCCCGTCAAGCATTCGAAGAGGACGCAGCCGAGGGAAAACACGTCGGCTCGCGGATCGACGTCACGATCACCACGAGCTTGCTCGGGCGCCATGTACCCGACCGTGCCGACGATGGCGCCTGTTCGGGTGATCGGGCGCTCCGTTGGTCCAAACGGCGCGACGCTGCCGGTCACGCGCGCGACGCCGAAGTCCAAGACCTTCAGGCGCCGAGGATCCTGCTCGACGAGGAACAGGTTGCTCGGCTTGATGTCGCGATGCACGATCCCTCGTTCGTGCGCGGCGGCGAGCGCCTCCGCGGCTCGACGTGCGATGACGACCGCGGACGCGACGTCGATCCTATGCGTGTGTGCGCGCGCGAGGTGACTTGCGAGATCTTCCCCCTCGAGCCACTCCATCGCGAGGTAGGTCGACGAGCCCGAGCCGGCCGAGCTCATGCCATGCGCGACATAGCGAACGATGCCCGGGTGATCGAGCTCCGCGAGGACGCTCGCTTCACGTGCGAACCTCGGTCCGAGGCCGCGCTCGTCATCGGTCATGACCTTGAGCGCGACGAGGGCGTCGCCTCGTTCACGATCGCGCGCGCGATACACGCTCCCCATCCCGCCGGTGCATGCGTGGGCTTCGATGACGAAGCGCTCACCGAGGAGGGCGCCAGGCTTCACGCGTCGAGTATGCGCGGCTCACTTGCGCGTGTCACGTGCGCGCCGCGCGGATCGCCCTTGTATCCACGCAGGATACGCGCCGCGTGCTCGCCGGTCCGAGTTGTACCTTCGGAGGAAACAACCCGCGCGCTTTCCCGCGAAGACTACGCGGCATGAGGGATGCACCAGGCCGATCCCATGCGGGTCCTCGTTACTGGCGCCAACGGGCATATCGGTGCAAACCTCGTTCGTGATCTGCTCGCGCAGAATCACGAGGTCGTCGCGTTCGTGCGAGAAGGGAGCGACACCCGCGGCGTCGACGGATTGAGCCTCGAGCTCGCGCGTGGTGACGTCCGTGACGCGGCCGCGATCGCAAAGGCGATCGACGGCTGCGAGCTGGTCTTCCATCTCGCGGCGCCCTACGTGCTGTGGGCGAAGGATCCCGAGCAGATCGTCGCGCCTGCGGTCGAAGGGACGGAGAACGTGCTCCGTGCCGCGCGCACGCACCGCGTTCGACGTGTCATCATGACGAGCAGCTCCAACGCCGTCGGCTTCACGACCGATCCATCGAAGCCCCTCGACGAGTCTTCGTGGAATGATCAAAGGGCGAGCCCGTACGTCCGCGCGAAGAACGAACAAGAGCGTCGCGCCTGGGCGCTTGCCGAGGAGCTCGACGTGAACCTCGTCACGATCCTGCCGACCGCCGTGATTGGCCGGCTCGACTACCGAAAGACGCCGACGATGGCCCCGTTCGTCGACATGCTCGCCGGCAAAGGTCCGATCCCGTTCGCGATGAACATCGTCGACGTGCGTGACGTCGCGCGGGCGCACGTCCTCGCCGCCGAACGTGGATCGCGAGGCGCGCGCTACCTCGTCGGTGGAGACAACATCGACATCCCGGCGCTGGCGTCGATCGTCGAGAAGCTCACCGGCAAGCGCCCGGCGCAAGGCCTGCCGCCGCTGTGGCTCCTTCGCGTCGTGGCGTCCTTCGCGGAGCTCGGCGCCCGATGGAGCAGCAAGCCGCCGTTCATCACGCGCGCCGTCCTCGAAGACGGCGCGGGACGCTCGCCCGTCTTCGACTGCTCCCGCGCGCGAAAGGAGCTTGGCCTCACGCCACGCAGCGCCGAAGAGGCGGTGCGTGATGCGCTCGATTGGGCTCGGCAGATGGAGTGGCTACGAGCGACGGCCGCGAGCTCCGCGCAGCTCGCATGATCCCGCGACGAGTGGCCGATCGACGACTGAGTGGACGGTGGTGACGATCCTCGGCAGTGGGGGCTTCGTGATCGAAGTGCCCCAATGACGTAGAGCTACGCGGAGACAGGCCTCATCGACTCGAGGACGACCACCGTCCCAGCGATGGCTTCTGGCGCCTGCGCGTAGAGGTGCGCGGTACCGAGGCAAAGCTGGCGCTCGTCGCCGGCGGTCTGCGCAGCTTGGTCGGCGCTGCGGCCGAGCACGATTTCGAGGATGCCGACGTAGCTCTCGTCGATCGTCTGCATGGATCGAAACGCCTGAACGGGATCCTGCATGTACATCGCGCCACGAAGCTCCATCCGGCCATGTCCGCGTACGCTCATCGTCCTGGCGAAGTGAAGGCCCGCGAGTCGAATGTAGACGCCGCTGTCACACGCTTGCGGCAGCACGTGAACGCCTGCCTGTAAGTTGCACGCAATGGCGCCATTCACGAACCCGACGAAGCAGTGATTCGGATGCACCGTGACCCGCGCTCCCGCCGCGATGGGACGGTTGATCCCCGACGTGAGGTACTCGCCCGGCGGTGGCTCGACGCTGGTCTGCGCGCTCGGTGCCGGTGCGGGTGCTGGAGCGGCTTGCGTCTGCGCGGCGCCGCAGCTCTGACAGAACTTCCCACCCGCGGGGGCTCCGCATTGCGGGCACGAGCGTGCTGTAGGCTGAGGAGGCGGAGCTTGCGCGATCGCGACCTGTGCGATCGCCTGAGCGTCTTCGTCGCTCATCCCGAGCATGACGCTCTCGACCTCCATCTTGATGCCGAGCTCCGCGGTCGCCGCCGCGCCGATCTTCGTCGCGAGGTCGGTCGACCGAACGAGCGTGATGAGCGGCGCGCCCGCGTCGAGCGCGCGCTGGATCTCCGCGGCCGTAACCTTGATCAAGCACGCCCGCGCGTTCGTCTTCACGTCAGGCGCGAGCTCGTGGGCTGCATGCGCTGTGCCCATGCAACGGATCTGGACCGCTCGTTTCGAGGCGTTGTCGAAGACCGAGCCGAGCGGCGCTCCGAACTGCACGACGTTGTTCATCCGAGGAAGCTACACAACCTCGATCGGATGCGCGACAACGTCACGCGTGGCGTACGAGGCTTCTACGTGACGCACCTGCGTCGAACGACGTCACTCTTCGACGAGCTTGAACGTTCGCAGGTATTTCACGAAGGTCTTCGAGACCGCACGCGCCTCGAGGTCTGCCGGTGACATGGGTGGCTTCACGGGTGACCACGCGGCGTCGGCGACGCGGGCGGGCCAGTCCGGGTTCAGGATCGCCGCGCGACCGATCGCGATCGCGTCGGCGCCCATCGCGAGGAAGCCTTCGGCCTCTTCGCGTGTCCACACCGAGCCCGCGATCACGAGGGGTACGTCCTTCGGGATCGCGGCGCGGAAGAGCGGGATGGGGTGCTCGTTCGGGCGCTTGGTCGTGGGACGGCTCGCCTTCCAGAGCGACGCATGCACGAAGTCGACGCCGTCTTCGCAGAGCCATCGCGCGAGCTCGAGAGACTCATCGAGGTCGAGGCCGACGGACTGGCCGAAGTCTTCCGGAGAGAGACGAACACCGACGATGAACGATGCAGGGACCGCGGCGCGCACCGCTCGCGTCGCCTCACGGAGAAGCCGCGCGCGATTCTCGAACGACCCACCCCATCGATCGTCGCGCTTGTTCTGCACGCTCGAGAGGAACTGCCCGAAGAGATAGCCATGCGCGCCGTGCAGCTCGACGCCGTCGAAGCCGGCCTTCATGCAGCGCACGGCGGCTTCGCGAAAACGCACGATGATGTCTTCGATCCACGCTTCACTTGCAGCCACCGCGGTCGGGCCGTCGGCCTTCGCCGCCACCGCGCTCGCGCTGTAGATTGTCCCGCCGGTGAGCGAAGGATCGGCGCGTACGCCACCATGAAAAAGCTGCACGATCCCGCGTGAGCCGTGGCCCGAGAGCGTCTTGGCGAGTCGCCCGAGGCCGGGCGCAAAGGCGTCGTCGTGCACGCCGAGCTCGCCTGGCCACGCCTTGCCGTCCGTCGTGACGTAAGCCGCGCAGGTCTCGACGACACCGAACCCACCCTCGGCGCGGCGCTCGAGCCAGTGAAGCTCGTCATCGGAGAGCTCGCCGCTCGCATGGCTCTGGAGGTTCGTCATCGGCGCGAGCCAGAGACGATTCTTGGCGGTCACGCCGTTCTTGAAGGAGAGCGTTTGGAGAAGAGGAGACGTCAAAGTGGCCGCAGCCTAGCGGACTCCGCCTCCGCGCGCATCAACCTCACCTGCCTCTCCCAGCGCGAACATGGGCGAGCACGCGCTCAGCGGAGAGCGCCTTGTCGTAGATCGCGATCTCGTCGAGCGCGCCGATGAAGCCCACGCCGCCGCCAAAGCCGACCGTGAGCGCGACCGAGCTCGCCGAGAGCGCGACCGGGAACTTGGCGCGCTGGATCTCGGCGCCGTCGATGTACGTGAAGCCCATCGCGCCGTCGTAGGCGAAGGCCACGTGCGACCAGACGTTCGCAGGGATGGGACCGTTCGTGACGTTGAACAGGCCGTCGCGCACGCGCTCGAAGGCGATCCCTTCGTCGCTGTGGACGTAGACGCCGTAGCCATTGCGCGGGCTCAGCTCCTCACGCATGAACACGAAGCGGAAGCCATTGTCGATCGTCGCCGGTGACAGCCAGAGCTCGAGGGAGAAAGGCGCGTTGCCAGAGAAGGCAAAGTCGCTCGACAGGAGCGTGAGCACGGGGGTGGTTCCGTCCGTCGAGATCGCGGTGTCGGGATCACCCGCGAGCGCGCCCGGAACACCGAGCATCGCCGCTCGCTCGTAGACGCTGTCGTGCCGACCGGTCGCGTCTTTCGCGGTCGGCTTCGTCGAGTCACCCAATCGCCAGTACGCGATCGGGCCGTCGGCGAGGACGGCGTTCGCATACGCGCCAGCGTCTGCGCCGCTTGGCGAGCCGTCGCTTGGTGCGTCGGGTGATGCGTCGCTTGGGATACGCGAGCTATCGGCGCCCGAGTCAGCGGCGTCGGTGCTGAAGCCGTCGAGGTTCGTCGATAGCCAACATGCGCCCGTAAGCACGCCAAAGCCGAGCACGACGCCGACACGCCGACCATCGACCCTCGCCGTGGCCCAAGCCATTGGCCCACGGTAGCGTCACTTCGGATCGGAGCAACCGTTTCCGTTCCGTCTCGCCACGCCAGCGTGTCACTCGTTCGGATCGTGGACCACCGCGAGGTGGAACGCTACGCTCGCCGCCATGAAGCGTATGGGGGCGTCGATCGGGATGAGGCTCGCGTTTGGGCTCATCGCGTTGCATGGGTTCGTCGCGTTGGCCGCGTGTGAGGACTCGTCGTCCGACGGAACGTCTGGACCTGGCGTGACGCTCGACAGCGGTGTCGACAGCGGCAACACGTCGGACAGCGGCAGCAACACGACCGACTCATCGGCGACCGATACGGGCGCGACCGACACGGGCGTCGACAGCGGTGAGCCACCTCTTCTTCCGCCGGACTGGTTCGTGAATCCGATGACGGGCGACGACACCAACGACGGCAAGTCGAGCGCGAAGCCTTTCAAGACGCTGTGCAAAGCGCGTGAGGTCGTTCAAGCCAACCAAGTCATCGGGCTGATGGACGGCGCTTACGACAACACGACCCAGCGCCCCGCGGGATGGAACCTCAGCTTCCCTTGCGGTCCGACGTTCAACGAGCCTGTCGTTCTCGAGGCGCTGAGCTCCGGCAAGGCGGTCGTGAAAGTCCCGCTCCTCCTCAATCAAGGTGGCGCGGTTCGAGGGATCAAGCTCGACACGGAACGGGGCGACGCAGGCCTCATCACGACCGGCAGCATTCAGACGTCAGCCGGGACAACGACGATTCGCTCGCTCTCGGTCGGTGACGTGTTCTCCTCACCCAACGCGAAGACGGCGCCGCTCGTCGTCAGCGCACTCGCGAAGGTCACGCTCATCGCAGGAGACGTCGCGAACTACACGACCCAGCCTGTCCCGAACGGCGCGGGGCTCTCGTTCGCGTTCGTTGGTGGCGAGCTCACGATCGAGGGCGGTATGTTCGACGACAGCGCGGCGAACAACGCAGACCTCTTCTGCAACCCGCTCCTCGAAGGCTCGGGCAAGGTGACGTTGAAAGGCGTCACCGTGCATCACAAGGGGACCGCCATACGTGCCACCACTGGCGCGACGGTGTCGTTCGAGCAAGGCAGCGTCCTCGAGAATCGATCCACGGCGCTGAACGTCGGCTGTGTTCCGGTGATCGGCGTGCTCGGCGCCATCACGTCGATCAACCTCGACGGCGCGACGGTTCGTGGAGGGGTGAGCGGGCTCGAGACTGAGCCAGGCATTGCCTCAGGCCCCGTCACGATCACGAACAGCACGTTCGAGGCGCTGAGCAAGTACGCGATCAACCTCACCGGTACGACGCTCAAGGTTCGCGGCTCGACGATCAAGAGCGGCGACGTCGGCATCCGCGTGGTCGCGCCCGCCACCACGGATCTCGGCACCGCCGGCGATGTCGGCGGCAACACGTTGACGGGCGCGACGACCGCGCTTCGCGTCGAGACGACGACGGTGGTGAACGCCGCCGGCAACACGTGGACGGCCAATCAACAAGGCGCCGACGCGCAAGGCAAGTACGCCGCCGAGCTCAAGGTCGGTCCGGTCACCGGGCTGAACTTCACGCTCCTCACGGCCGCGCAGTCGCTTCAGCTCTGACGGCTTCGGCTCGGCGCCTGCTCGAACGTCAGGGGCTCGGCGGCGACGCGGGCATCGTGAAGACGCGGCTCGCGCGGATGTCCTCTGCCGTGATCGTCTGGAGGGCCTCGCGCGTCACCGGTGATGTCGACGCGAAGAGGCGGCTCGCCTGGCGGAGGCGAGCGCGATCGAGCGCGTTTCGAATGGAGCGCGCGTTCGCGAAGTGAGGTTGGGTTCGCCTCAGCGCGATGTACTCGCGGAGGGCGACCTTGGCCGGCTCGTCGAAGCGGTAGTCTTGTGCGGCCAGCATCCGCTCGGCGATGTCGGCGAGCTCGCTCTCCTCGTAGTCCGGAAAGTCGATGTGGTGTGCCATGCGTGAGGAGAGCCCAGGATTGCTGCGGAAGAAGGTGTCCATACGATCCTTGTATCCTGCAAGGATGACGACGAGGTCGTCGCGCTGGTTCTCCATCACCTGCAGCAGGATCTCGATCGCCTCCTGCCCGTAGTCGCGCTCGTTCTCCGGACGATAGAGGTAGTAGGCCTCGTCGATGAAGAGCACGCCGCCCATCGCGCGCTTGAGGACCTCTTTGGTCTTCGGCGCCGTGTGGCCGATGTATTGGCCGACGAGATCGTCTCGCGTGACGGCGACGAGGTGCCCCTTTCGCGAATAGCCGAGCCGATGAAGGATCTCGGCCATGCGCATCGCCACCGTCGTCTTTCCGGTGCCTGGATTGCCGGTGAAGCTCATATGAAGCGACGGCGGCGCGCCGGTGAGGCCGAGCGACGTGCGCGCCTTCGAGACGGCGAGATACGCCGCCGTCTCGCGGATGCGCCGCTTCACAGGCAAGAGGCCGACGAGCTCGCGGTCGAGCGTCTCGAGGACATCGTGTACGTTCGCCTCACGCAGCAGCGCGTGGAGATCGACCGTGTCAGGGGTGGCGTTGCCCGCGCCGTCATTTTGGGGAGAGGACATCATGCGTTCGATCTCGCTCTTCGAGCTCAGTAGCGCTCGCCTTCGGGCTTGCTCGTCGCGTACGAGCGCAGCGTGTAGTGGATCGCGCGGCCTGGTCCCTCTTGGCGAACCAGCTCGAACCCCGGCTCGGTCGTAGGGCGATTCACGAGGAAGGACAGCTGTGTCGACTCGATGCCCTTCGTCGAGTCGAACGCGTTCACCTTGATGTAGCGATTCGGGAACGTCTTGCGGCAGGCGCTGAGCTCCATCATCACGCCGGCCGCGTCCTTCACGTCGAACATCGGCGTGCCGTGCATCTCCCAATACACGTTGCGTGGGTGAGGATCCTCGGTGTGCTCGATCGAACATGCCCAGCCCTTGCCAAGCGCGTATTCGATTTGTGCACGAATCTCTTCGTCGCTGAGGTCGGGCAAAAACGAGAAGGTTCCTTGAGTGACTCGCATCGGATGACTCCTTCTCTCTGCTCAGGAAGCGGTGGGGGTGGCGACGAAATCGGGCGTGTCGGTCGACGCGTAGTTGAACGAGACGTCTTTCCAGGTGTCGAGCGCCTGCGCGAGCGGCACGCACCAGCGCGCCGCCGCCTTCAAGATGTCGGGACCTTCGCGCACGATGTCTTTGCCTTCGTTGCGCGCCTTCACCATCGCCTCGAGGGCGACGCGGTTCGCGGTCGCGCCCGCCTGAATGCCCATCGGATGGCCGATCGTTCCGCCGCCGAACTGGAGCACGACGTCATCGCCGAAGAGGTCGAGCAGCTGGTGCATCTGCCCGGCGTGGATGCCGCCCGAGGCGACCGGCATCACCTTGCGAAGGCTCGCCCACGGTTGATCGAAGAAGATGCCGCGACCGAGGTCCTGCTTCGTGAACCCGTCTCGGCACACGTTGTAAAAGCCCTGGACGGTCGCCGGGTCGCCTTCGAGCTTTCCGACGGCAGTGCCGGCGTGAAGGTGATCGACGCCCGCCATGCGTAGCCATTTCGCGATCACGCGGAAGGACACGCCGTGCGTCTTCTGGCGTGTGTACGTCGAGTGACCGGCGCGATGCATGTGCAGGATCATGTCGTGCTTGCGAGCCCACTTCGCCATTGACTGCGTGGCGACGTACCCGATCACGAGGTCGATCATGATGATGTTCGAGCCAAGCTCCTTCGCGAGCTCGGCGCGCTCGTACATGTCTTCCATCGTGCCGGCCGTCACGTTGAGGTAGTGCCCCTTCACCTCGCCGGACGTCGCGGCGGCGCGGTTCACTGCCTCCATGCAGAAGAGGAAGCGATCGCGCCAGTGCATGAAGGGTTGCGAGTTGATGTTCTCGTCGTCCTTCGTGAAGTCGAGGCCGCCCTTCAGCCCTTCGTAGACGACGCGGCCGTAGTTCTTTCCAGAGAGACCGAGCTTCGGCTTCATCGTCGCGCCGAGCAATGGTCGTCCGAATTTGTCGAGGCGCTCTCGCTCGACGATGATCCCGGTCGGCGGGCCTTGAAACGTCTTGAGGTACGCGACGGGCATGCGCATGTCCTCGAGGCGCAGCGCCTTCAGCGGCTTGAACCCGAAGACGTTGCCGATGATCGACGCGGTGAGGTTGGCGATCGATCCTTCCTCGAAGAGATCGAGGTCGTAGGCGACGTACGCGAAGTATTGCTGCTCGCTCTTCGTGCCGGGACCGGTGTTGGGGACCGGATCGACGCGATACGCCTTCGCGCGATAGCTGTCGGTCGCGGTGAGGCGATCCGTCCAGACGACCGTCCACGTCGCCGTCGAGGACTCGCCCGCGACCGCCGCCGCGGCCTCCTCGGGGTCGACGCCCTCTTGCGGCGTGAAGCGAAAGAGAGCGATGACGTCGGTCTCCTTCACCTCGTAGTCGGGCTGCCAGTAGCCCATCTGCTTGTATTTGAGGACGCCCGCCTTGTAGCGGACCTTCGCGTCGGTGATGACACCATCGGTGGAGGAGCTGCCGTTCGACATTCCTGAAGCGTAGGCAGCCGCGTCTATAACGAAAAGTCAGTAATTTTGTAGGTCACATAAGTTTTGACTGATGTATGCGATCGAGTCGCATCCTCTGGGGTCACGCCCACGCGTTCACGAGCTCGGCGCCCTGCTTCACGAGGAAGCTCTCGAACGCGTTGGCAGCCGGCGAGAGCTTCTTCGACTCGAGGTACGTGACGTACCAATTGCCGAGCACGGGCAGACCCGGGACGTTGAGGATTACGAGGTGACCCGACGCGAGCTCCTGCCGCACCGTGCGGAGCGACAAAAAGCACAGGCCCATCCCTGCCATGACCGCCTGCTTGATCGTCTCGTTGCTCGGGAGCTCCATCTTCACCTTCATCGTCGCGCCGTGTTGAGCGAACAGGCGCTCCATCGCCGCGCGCGTGCCGGAGCCCTCTTCCCGGACGAAGAAGTCGTACTCGGCGACGGCCTCGAAGCGCATCCGCCGGCGCTTCGCGAGTGGATGGCTCGGCGCCGCGAGGATCGTGAGCGGATTCGTCGCGAAAGGCGTGGCGCGACATGCGAGGCCCGCGGGCGAGCGCCCCATCACGACCATGTCGACCTCGTTTCGCGAGAGGAGACCGACGACCTTCTCGCGGTTCTCGACCTTGAGCGAGACCTCGATCCCGGGATGGAGCTCGCCGAAGCGCATGAGGAGCATCGGGACGAAGTACTTGGCCGTGCTCACGACGGCGAGGTCGAGCCGGCCGTGGTCGAGGCCGACGTGCCCGGCCATCGTGGCCTCGAGGTCCTTCAGCGCGCCATGCACCTTGAGGGCTTGGTCATAGAAGTCGCGGCCGGCGCTCGTGAGGCGGATGTTGCGTCCGTTTGGCTCGACGAGCGCGACGCCGAACGCGTCCTCGAGCTGGCGGAGCTGCATCGAGACGGCCGGCTGGGTGACGAAGAGGCGCGCCGCCGCACGCGAGACCGAGCCTTCACGCGCGATCTCGAGGAAGCTGAGAAGCTGGCGAAGGGTGTAGTTCGGGGAGCTGGCCATGTATTAGGAGAAGCTTATCAATTCATCATTCGATGTGATTGGAAATGATGAATGCCGGCGCTCTACAGTGGACCCATCATGCCTCGCACGCGGCACACCACGCTCACGCAGTTCCTCATCGACGAGCGACGCCGATTTCCCTCGGCGACCGGTGGGTTCAATCGTCTGATCCTCGACGTCGCGACGGCATGCAAAGCGATCGCACGCGCCGTGTCTCTCTCCAACCTGGAGATGCGTGACGATTCCCAGCCGACCGCCGTCGAGACCGCGACGCAGCTCGAGCTTTATGCGCACGAGTGCTTCCTCCACTTCAACCAAGACAACACCACGCTCGCAGGCCTCCTCGCGAAGGACATGCCGGTCCACCACGGCGAGAGCGCGCACGACGCAGAGCATCTTCTCGTCTTCGATCCGCTCGACGGCTCACCGAACGTCGACATCAACGCGCCTCTCGGCACGACGTTCTCGATCCTTCGCGCGCCCGCGCCAGGCCGCGCGGTGTGCGACGAAGACTTCCTCCAGAAGGGCAAATACCAAGTGGCCGCCGGGTACGCGCTGTACGGCCCCGCCACGATGCTCGTCCTCTCGGTGGGGACGGGCGTGCACGGCTTCACGCTCGACCCGAGCTTTGGCGACTTCATGCTCACGCATCGCGATCTGCGGCTCCCTGCCGAGACCTCGGAGTTCGCCATCAATGCTTCGAACAGCCGCTTCTGGGACCCGCCGGTGAAGCGTTACGTGACGGAGTGCCTCGCCGGCACGACCGGCGCGCGTGGCAAGGACTTCAGCATGCGATGGATCGCGTCGATGGTGGCCGACGCCCATCGCCTCCTTCTCCGTGGCGGCGTGTTCCTCTATCCGTTCGACACCCGCACCTCCGCGTCGAGCAGCGAGGGACGGCCACACCTTCTCTATGGCGCGAATCCGATCGGGTTCCTCGTCGAGCAGGCCGGCGGCCGCGCGAGCACGGGCGACGAGCCGCTCCTCGATCAGCAGCCGACGGATCTCCACCAGCGGGTCGGTCTGGTCTTCGGATCGCGCAGCGAGGTGGAGCGCATCGAGCGCTATCACGCCGAGCCGCACGCCTCGATCTCGAGCTACCCGCTCTTCAACGAGCGCGGTCTCTTTCGCGACTGACCAACGAAACGAAACAGGAAGGCATCGGCCATGTCGGAGCGTCACCCCATCATCGCGATCACGGGCTCATCGGGCGCCGGGACCACGTCCGTCACGAGCACGTTCGAGAACATCTTCCGGCGTGACGGCGTGCGCGCGGCCATCGTCGAGGGCGACAGCTTTCATCGGTTCAACCGAAACGAGATGAAGCAGCGCATCGTCGAGGCCGAGGCTCAAGGCAACAAGAACCTCAGCCACTTCGGTCCGGAGAACAACCTCTTCGCCGAGCTCGAAGGGCTCTTTCGCACGTACGGCGCGACTGGCAAGGGCATGGTCCGCCGTTACCTTCACGACGCCGACGAAGCCGCGGCCTTCGAGCAACCCGCCGGCACGTTCACCGAATGGAAGCCGTTGCCGGACGACACCGATCTTCTCTTCTACGAGGGCTTGCATGGCGGGCTCGTGACGCCCGAAGTCGACATCGCGCAGCATCCGGATCTCCTGATCGGCGTCGTGCCTGTCATCAACCTCGAATGGATCCAGAAGCTCCATCGCGACAAGGCGCACCGCGGCTACTCGACCGAGGCGGTCACCGACACGATCCTCCGGCGAATGCCCGACTACGTGCACTACATCTGCCCGCAGTTCACCAAGACGCACGTGAACTTCCAGCGGGTCCCGTGCGTCGACACGTCGAATCCGTTCATCGCGCGCACGATCCCCTCCGCAGGTGAGAGCATGGTCGTCATTCGCTTCGCGCGGCCGAAGGGGATCGATTTCCCGTACCTCCTCAAGATGGTCGACGGCTCGTTCATGTCGCGCGCGAACACGATCGTCGTGCCCGGTCATCGCATGGAGCTCGCGATGCAGCTCATCTTCACGCCGTTCATCTCGCGCATGATGGAGCGACGGCAGCGTGCGCTCGGGCGCCTGTAGTCAGGCTCCAGCGGAAGCGCGGCGTGGGACACCGTCCGCTCGAATCAGGCGCGAACTACACGCGCTTGGGTGTCGCGGGCATAGGGAATCCTCCCGCCGACCGCGCCCCGTTCTCCTCGAGAGACAAAGCCGGTGCCAGGATGGCCTACGATTTCGTCATGCGACGAAAAAGATGCGCGCATGGATCTGCACGAGCTGCCGTCCGACGAGAATCTCCAACCCCTTGAACGAGGAGGTTCTCTTGAAGCATTCGTCCTTTCTCACCGCATGCGTGCTCGCCTTCACATCCGGATGCTACGTCCATGCCGGCACGACGCCGCCCGCGCCACCTACCGTCGTGGCCGCGACGCCCGCGCCACGCGTCGTCCTCACGAAGCGCTTTCCGTCCTCGGCGAGGCGGGCCCATCGATCGGTCCCGACACCGACACCAACACCAACTCCGACACCGACTCCGACCACGAACGACGCGAATGCTTTGGTCTACCAGCGCTACAACCTCGAGCTCGTCAACCGATACCGAGCCGAGGGTGGGCTTCCGCCGCTCGTCCTCGACGAACGCTTGAACGCCTTCGCGCGCGCAGGCACCGAAGAGAACGTCCGCGATCACGTCGCGCATGGCCATTTCGGTCGCTCGGCCAAAGAGATTTGCAACGGCTGGTGCGCCGAGAATCAGGCCTGGATCAGCGACGGCAACGACGAGATGAAGCACATCGAAGGCTCGATGCGGATGTTCATGAACGAAGGCCCGGGCGGCGGCCACCACGACGCCGTCATGTCGAAGGCCGCCAAGCGCCTCGGCGTCGGGTTCCATGAAGACGGCAAAGGCAACTTCACGCTCACAAACGACTTCTCGTCTTAACGAGCGCACGACGACGCGCTACGGGATCGTGAACGTCTTGCCGACCCCGAGCGCGGCCCCAGAGAACGCAGGAATGCTCACGCTGCGGTATCGCTGCGCGACGCAAGCGCCGGCGGGCGTGCCGGCGTAAGGCGGATCGAGATCGACGGCGGAGACGGACCCATTCGGCTGAAAGGTCACCTTGACGTGACCGGGGCCTGTGGGCCCGTCCGGCCGCTTGCAGCTCGCGACGCTCATCCCGAGCGCACGTGCCGCCGCCGCGCGATCGAACGGGGGCGCTTCGTGCGTCGACGACGTCGCTTGTCGATCCCCACACGGCGTCCCGACCGACAGCCGCATCTGACACATCGTCTCGGTCTCACCCAAGCAGCACGAAGGGGCGCTGGTGGTGCTCGTGGTGCTCGTCGTGCTCGTCGTCGTGACCGGGGCCGCGCTGGCCGTCGTGGCTGCACGCGCTATGCGCGTGCTCGAGGCGCGTGGCGCTGGCTCGACGCGCGCGGGTGCGCTCTCGCTCGCGATCGCGGAAGGCGACGCCGGCTCGCTGGCGCTCGTCGTCTTGCTCTCTGCCACGATCGCGGTGTTCGCCGTCGCGTTCATCGGCGCCGCCGCGCTGGCCTTCGGGCGCACGCCGCGCGTGCTGACGATCGCGATGACCGCCGCTGTGGCGATCGCGATCGAGATCGCTCCGACCGACAGCACCGTTCGTCGTGCGCTCGGCTGCGCCCGAGGCGAAGACGTCGCGATCGGCGTCATCGCAAAGGGAGACGTCGCGAGCGGCGACGCGAACGCTCCTCCGCCGCTCAAGCCGATGATGTCGTCTGCATGCGACGTCGAAGAAGACGACGACGCCGAAGCCTCTGCTCTACACAACGCACGAATGTCGATGAGCGCCGAGGACTCCGTCGTCGCCGGCGCGGGCGGGGTCGCGCTGGATGAACGCCCGCCTCCAAGGCTGCCCAACGTGGCGAGCGAGAACAGCACGCTCGTCTCGTTTCGCTCGCCCACCAGATGAGCTGCGGGAGCCAATGCAGGTAGAGGTGCAGAAGCGGGAGCGGGCTCTGGACCGGAGAGAGGTGCCTCAGCAGAGAAGACCTCCCCACAGCGCTTGCACCGGACCTTCACGGGGCGTCCGTTCAGGCGTTCGTCGGCGATGGGTTGGGGGTGAAGCCCCCATCGAATCGTGTAGTTTGCAGCACATTTGAGGCAACGGAGCTTCATGGGGTTTGGAAATCGGACGTCTGGACGCACCTTCCGTTGGCCAAGAGCGACGAAGAAAAAAAGTTCAAATCGACTGGAGTCTCGGGACGTCCAAGACTCTAGCGACGGATGTCAACCCAGGCCGAACACGAGGCAAGGACCGCAGCGCTCTTGGTCGCGCGCGCGAAGGCGGGCGAGCCTCATGCGTTCGACGCGCTCGTGCGCCGGTACCGCAAGCGCATCTTCGCGCTCGCCCTCCACCTCTCGGGCTCCGAGAGCGACGCCGACGACATCGTGCAAGACGTCTTCATCCGCGCGTTCCGCAAGCTCGATCAATTCGAAGGTCGCAGCGAGTTCTTCACGTGGGTGTACCGGCTCACGCTCAACCGCGCGTTCGACGCACGCCGCGCGCGCATCCGCCGAAGCGAGTCGTCCCTCGTGATGGCGGAGATCGACGAAGCCGACCCGCGCATCGAGCGAGCGCTCGAGGTCGACGCACCCGACAACCCGCGCCGCGCCGCCGAGCTCCGTCAAACGTACGTGCGCGTCCTTCGCGCGCTCGACGCGCTGCCGCCCGAGATGTGCGCGACCGTCGTGCTGGTCACGCTGCAAGGTCTCTCGAATGCGGAGGCCGCGGTGGTGCAAGGCTGCTCACGAGGAACGATCGGGTGGCGTCTCCACGAGGGCCGCCGCCGTCTCCTCGAAGCCACCGACGCAGTCACGAAGCCCACACCCTCGAGCAAGCATTCGCTCTCTCCGCATCTGGGTCGTCTCCTCGAAGACGCAGGCCTCCCGCTGCTCGATCTCGATCCGGTCAGCTCGTAGCCTATCGCCACGCGCATGCGGCACGATCGTCTCCAGAGACGATCGTGCCGGACGAGGGCTCGCTATGCGGCGACTGCAGGGGCCATAGCTCGGAGAGTGGAACCATCACTCCAAACGGCTTGCGAGTTGCCCGAAGCCAACACGAGACCACCTGCTTGACCAACCGTCTTGAGCGTGACGGTAAATCCACCCGTTGTAGTGTTTCTTATCAACCAGTCAGTGCAGCTGGGACTTCCCGCAAACTGAAGAGTCGATGACGAAGGGAATTGGATCGTAACATTGCCCGTGAGTATCCCAGTCAGTTCGATGAATCGATGACTGTACTCCGTAGCACTGAGCGTGTTTGTTCCGGTACTGATCGCCAAAGACAACTTTCGTGGATCAATGGCTTCATCATAGCCGACATACTGCGCTGCGGGGCCAACGTCAGTCCAAATCACAGTCCCGTCTTGAACGAAGCCGGAAAGCTGCTCCGTTCCCTGATCTTTCCATGTGACTGTTCCGGAGGGCGTGGTCTCGACTACCGTTGTTCCCGAGAACGCGGGCTGAGACGAACCCGTGGTCACATCGTGAAATCCGGGATTGACGGAAATCGTTTCGGCTTTGTAGTAATGGCTGCCGCCTGGCTTCGGGTTTGCGCGAATGAGATCATTCAGGCGTACAATCGTGTTGGGTGTCCAACTGTACACTTCCGGACCGGTGGTGGTGGTTCCCCAGTTCGGCTCTGAAGACCCCACCGTCCCAGATTGGGTGCATCGATAGACCCGCCCGTTGGCTGTCGTCGGCTGTACCATGTCCGAGAACACGCCGATTCGACGATTCCGGACTTCTGGCGACCAACCCGTGAACCACGGTCGTCCACGGAATCCACTCGTCTGAACAAGTTGGCCTAGATGAGTTCGGGGAGCTCCACCATATTGCAACTCGAAGCGATCGCCTGTGCTGAGTCCGCCACCGCGGACCTGCCGCATGAATGGCGAAGCCGGATCGTAGCCAACGAAGTAGCGATTCGTGGTCCCATAGTCGCCGCCCTGAAAGTGTCCCTTGCAGTCCCACCAGTGACCAGGGCCCTCCGGTGCAGGCGCCGCTGAGAGTGCCATGGGGCGTACTTCGTTCTGATTGCCGAAGCTATGAACCCACCATCCAAGAGCCGCTCCCGCTGATTGATAGCGATATGCAATGGTGTTTCCAAAGTCTCCGGAGCCACTTCCGGCACCCGATGCATCGTCGGGGCCTCCGACGCCGATGCCTAGAACCGCTTGTCCATCGTGTTGACTGAGCAACACATTCGTCACAGGATCGCCATTGCCATCCGTGATTCCTATGTGCCGACACCCAGTGTTCGGATTTCCACCACCCCCATTTGCTCCGATGCGCACGCCGGTTGAGTCGGCAGAGAAAAAACCATTCTGACCGCCAAAGACAACAGCGGGAGCGATGATTCGATCCGGTTGGCCGCTTCCTCCTTCGCTGTAACAGCCAACAAGGACGCTATTCCCCGTACCGTTGATGTTGTAATTACGCCCCGTCGAGAGCTCGACTTCGCAGCCAAGCCACGTGTTGCCTCCGACAGAATGGTCGAAGAATGCGTGCCCGCCGGCTCCGGCCTGAAACGCTCCAGCGCTCGTTACTGTGACTCCCGATGCAACCCCCGCGCTTGAATCTGCTCCGCTGGTGAACACACCAACGCCGCACTGAGAGATGTACACGTCCTCCAATCGCCAGTCGTTCGAGATGAATTGAGGACTAAAGCCAAACTCGGGAAGCATCGAGACTCCACAATTGGTGAATAGCTCGATTTGTACATTGCGGAGCTTCGCTCGCGCGCGCATGCGTACGCCGGTATGTGCCACCACGAGCCAAGCAGGCTTGCCGATACCCTCATCGATTGTCGTGCCGAGCGAATCACCAGAGTCCGTTGTTGCATTCACGAACGGTGATGGCGCGGGGCTCGAAGCGGTCGTTCCAGCTCTCACGCAGAGATAATGAAATCGATTTTCTCCGGGGACTTGGATGCGATCACCAGGGTTGAAGGCGACTGCATTCGCCCAAGCGGAGGTTCGTCGAATCACCCATGCGGGCTTTCCAGCGCCTTCGTCGAAATTCTGCCCCAAGACGTACGGTCCTGAACCAAATGGGTTGCTGGCTCCGGACGTGCCGGCACGCGTGCACTCCGCCCAGAAACTGTTGTCCGTTCCACCAACCAATACGCGATCGCCTAGGATGTATGCGTGACCCGCAACCCAAGCAGCGAGCCCCGGAGGCAAAAGAAACTCAGCGATGAGTGTGCTTGAGATCCACAGGTTCTCGAGGATGGAAAAGTCACCACGCCCACGAGGGTAGCTGCCCGGATACTCGATGATAACGCCCTTGCTCGGCGGAAACAGCAGTCGAGCATACTGGGTCAGCGTGCTCGAGAGGCCGCTCAGGATGACATTGCGGTCGACGTGGAGGTTGTTGGCCATCCAATACGTGCCTTGAGGGATTTGGACCACCGTGCCGTGGAGGTTTGAGGTGGTCCCTGCGGCTTCGATCGCAGCTTGAAATGCGGGCTGATCGTCTGTCGTGCCATCTCCAACCGCGCCGAATTGTCGGACGTTCAATGGGCCCTTACTCGAGAGCAGCCAGCGTCCCAGGAGACTGGCCGACGGAATTGACGCGCCCCCATCTCCGAGCGCACCACCACCCGAATAGGTGTGCGCCGTAGTCGGTAGGGCGACTGAGAATTGACTGCTCCCGACAACACCTACGAGCGGCCACGTCTTGTTGATGTCGGGTGCAATGCTCCCTCGAACCCCAGCAATCATGGCTCGAGCGTAGGTCTCGAGCGAGTGAGGTCCTTGCGTGGTTACCAAGGCGGTACTGACGTTGCCAGTCCCGTTGATCGGCGCAGCCGGGCCTCCGATCGATTCTCGCAAGGTGAAGGAAGTCGAGTTGGTGACGTCAACGATCCAATCGCCATTCGCATTGGTGTTGCCTTGGACTCCGGCGATGTGCACGGCTTGGCCAGTAACGAGCCCGTGCGCAAGCGACGTAGTGACCGCGATCGGCACGGCACGCGTCGTCGTGGAAATGGCGCTGCTCGAAGGGGCAATGGCGCTGATGGCCGCGCCGGACGGAAGGCTTCCTTCGAAGTAGTACTCACCCCCGCCTTGATCGCCGGCGTTGAAATAGCCGATCGTTTTTGCGCAATCGTATTGTGCAAAGTCGTCGGTGGCCGACTGTAGGCTCGCGATTGTCGGAAACGTCGCCGCCGCCGCTGCGGAAAGGTCCGCCGACGACCCACGATGTTCCAGCACACACATCGACGCGAGCTCGAGCTGTGTTGCAACCCCCGCGGATGCCGGGCCAATTTCGGCATGCGCACAGAGAAAGACGTTATTGGTGGGTAAATTGGTCGTGTAGACGACGTTGTCGTGCACCACAACTCCCGTCGAAAGATTTAGCAGGCGAACGGTCATTGCCGGGCTGTTCGCGACAGCAGTGATCGTGAGATCAAAGACGTCGGTCGTGTTTCGCGCTGCAGATGTGCCAAGGTCGACTTTGACGCTTGTCGCACCGTCCTTTCGGAGTAGCTGCCAATTGCCACCCGAAGAGTCGGTGGAGTCGAAGCCAACGCCGATAGAGTCGGCCGCTGCGCTCGGTTCAGCACTAACCACCGTGCCTGAAGCTGCGGACAAGCCAATAAAGGCACGGCTGGAAGCCACATTCGTTGACATACTGAATCGGGAAGTGAACGTGAATCCACCAAACCCGGCCCCCAATCCTCGCCAACAGAGCTTGTCAGCGCTGCGCAGGCCTGCAACGGCGTTGGCCGTGGTTGCGCTCGTGTAGCGTGTGCGCCGCATCTGTGACTGAAGGGTGCCCGAGGCAAGCCCAGGATGCGAGACAGTGCCGCTCGAGGTTAGACTCCATCCGATCGCGGTGCCACCTGGCGTGGCGTTCCCCGTTGACGGTGCCCACTCCAGTAATTGTGTTTGCTTCATGACGATCTCCTTTCTCGGAGATGCGCCATGGCCGTCAGACCTGATCACGCAGAACGTGGATCACGTGGATGCTTGGTTGAGGTCAGCGCGGTCATCTTTAGGATGGGCGCGGCAAGGAATGGCGTCACTCGTCCGAAGCGGGCGCGAGCACGCTTTCGAACGGCTCGCGGCCTGGGCACGGATCGCAACCTGACCCGAGCACATCAAGGGGTGGTGTACGAGGGCGTTCGAAGGATGACATCGCGTCGCTCCGCGTCACACACGCTCACTCCTCACACGGTCACCAATCACACCGCCAACACAACCACCGATCGGTTCGATCAAAACTTGAACGGAGCCGCGTAGGTCAATTGGCGTTGGTTGCGTTAGACGAGCGCGGCTCGCGGTACTGTCCTGCCCATGAGAGTGTCTCACCTCACGCTCCTCGCGATCGCTTGGCTCTCGTGTGCGTGCTCCTCGAGTGAGACCGAGCCCACCCCCAGCAACGATGCGGGCACGCAAAAGAGGGTCCCGCCCGAGGGGTTTGTGGCGGGCGAAGTTGGCCCGAAGTGCACGCCCTCGGACGCGGGGCTTCCCCCACGTTTCACGTGCCCGGAGGGCTTGAGATGTTCGGAGCTAGAGGGGACCTTATACTGCGTAAAGCACACGGGATGCGAGGCCCTCAAATGTCCGGAAGGAACGACTTGCTTGGCGCTAGGCTCCTACCCGGAACAGGTCTTGTGTGTGCCTTAGAGCTCCGAGCTCAGGGCTCGCGGCGATCCGTCAGGGAGAAGACGACGGGTGTTGGGAGACGCGCCGTCACCAACGGTTGGGTCTCCAAACCGAATCGCCCAGCCGTGCATCCTTGGCGTTCTTGGCGACGCGAGAAGAGGCGCGCGCAGCTACCATCGTGAGCCACGATGGCGAAGAAAGACGCGGAGAGACGGCGGCGGGACAGGCTGCTTCGACGACTTCGCGAGAGTGTCATCGGCAGCGAGCCGATCGCGGCGGACGACATTCCCGAATGGATGCTCGGGCAGCGTGAGCTCGTCGCGCGAGCCAAGGCGCTTCGCGCGAACGCCGACGCCTTCGTGGCATGGCGGCTTGGATGGGCCGCCGAGCATATGCGTGGAAAGGAAAGAGGGCGTTGGCTCGACGAGGCGATCTCCGCCTTCGCCCGCATCGCGGGTACGCCGATCGGTCCTGGAAATGACGATGGTCCGTTCTGCGATATCGCGCCGTTGCTCGACCTGCGCCAAGCCCAGCGAGCGTGCAGTGTCGTCGCTCGGATGGAACGCGCAGGTGGCTGGGGCGATGAGCTCGGCGCGGCCAAGGCGGCGCTGGCCGCGAGGCTCTTTACGCTCGGAGACCAGCGCGGCGCCGCGGAGATCCTGACAGGGCTGGCGCTCGAGGATCAAGCCTTCGTCGCGCGTCTCATCGTTGGGCCGTCGCGCAGACGACCGCGCGAATCGCTCAGCGGCGCGTCCGTCGACGATGTCGCCTCCTGGACCGTCCGACAGTGCGAGCAGCGGCTCCTTCGCTGGCTCTCTCTACGGGGAGCGCGCACCCGAAGGAGCGATCTGCTGACCTGGCCGATCGTCCTCGCGGTGAAGCGCGCGGGCGGAGAGAGCGCCGTCGCCGCGCTTCGACGTCTCGTGATCGACGACTCTTAGGCCTCGCGACGATACGTCAGGGAGAAGACGACGGGCGTCGGGAGACGCGGGCTCGTGATCGTGACGCGTAGGGTCAGCGTCGAGCCGTCGGGAGAGAGGCGCCACTCGCTTTGCCCGGTGCCATCGTCGGCCACGAAGCGCTGCATGACGCCGTTCGTGGTGAGTCGTTGCGTCGCGCGGCTCTTCTCGCCTCGCCAGGTGTGGAGGATCGTCGAGCCGTCGGGTGACTGCAGGTCGAGCGACTCCGGACCACGCGTTCGGATCTGGCCGCCGCTGAACGAGAACGAGATCCACGGCAGGATCCGCGTCGCGTTGCCCAGGCGATGGCGCGCGATCGGGCGGATGGCGAAGAACATGTCGCCGATCGCGCGATCGATCGCGGCCTTGCGGAGGGCGTCCTCGGCCGCGCCGCCAGCGTAGCGGTATCGCCCTTCGACCGCGTTCCGCTCGACCGCGTTCTTCTCGTCCGCGCGCGGGCGCGACGCGTCGCTCGAGGCGTCGCCTCCCTCGGCGCTGCGCGCGCTTCTCGGCGCGAACACGATAAGAACGAGGAGCAGAGAGAACGCGAGGAGGCGAGAGATTCGGCGAAGGGTGAAGTCGACCATGCGCCGTACCGAGCATGTCGCGTGCCCGCTCCGATCACATGAAATGGCCGCAAAAAAGCAGGGCTCGGAACGGATTGTTCCGATGCGAGCGACCCGCCGAGGGATCGCTGTCGCGCCGCTCGCTACTGCGCCGGCGCCGGTACGCGCGGAAGGCGTTCCACGTCGATCGTCCTCGTGTCTTCGGGCGCAGGGACGGTGGCGTTGCGGTCGTCGAGCGCCGCTTGATGCTTCTTCCACCACGTCTCGGCGTCGTCGCTCTCCCAACGAAGCGCCGCGCACGTCTCGAGCCGTTTCCTCAGCTCGGCGGCGCTCTGCGGCCTGTCTTCGGGCTTCTTCTCGAGGCACGAGAGGACGATGGCCTCGAGGTCCTCCGGGACGGAGACGCCACGCGCCGCGAAGGGCTTCGGCTTCTCGAGCAGATGCTGGCTGCAGATCTCGACGAGCGACTTGCCGTCGAAGAGCTCGGCACCGGAGAGGAGGTAGTAGGCGACGGCGCCGAGCGAATAGAGGTCGGTGCGCGCGTCGATGGAGTCTGGAGCGACGATCGACTCGGGCGCCATGTAGAGCGGCGTGCCGGTGATGGTGTTGGCGCCGGTGAGCGCGACGTCGCCGTCGACCCGAAGCTCCTTCACGAGACCGAAGTCGAGGAGCTTCACCACGTCACGCTCGCCGCCTTGCGTGCAGAGCATGATGTTGGCGGGCTTGATGTCGCGATGGATCAGGCCAATCGCATGCGCTTCGCTGAGCGCTCCGCAGGCCATCATCAGAATGCGTACGACTCGCCCTGGCGCTTGCGCGCCATCGATCTCGACGATCCGCTGGAGCGTCGCGCCGTCGAGCAGCTCCATCGCGTAGTAGAAGACGCCGTCGTACGTGCGACCGTAGTCGAAGATCGTGATCGTGTTGGGGTGCGTGAGGCGAGCGGTGAGCTGGACCTCACGCTCGAACCGAAGCAGGCTGCTCGCGCTCGCGCCGTCGGATTTCATCAGCTTGAGCGCAGACGGACGTCGCATCATGCCGTGATGCGCGCGATAGACTTCGCCCATCCCGCCTTCACCGATCTTCTTCTCGAGCACGTATTGTCCGAGGCGGCGTGCTTCGCGGACCTCCGCGCGGAGGCCGTAGATCACCCACGAGATGACGGCGCACGTGATGACGACGAAGCCCCACACCATCGCGGCGGTCATCGGCAACCACGGATACGCGCCATCGTCGGAAGGCCGGAGCGTGAGGCTCGCGTGCGTCTTCGGCACGAGGGCGGTCGACATCACGAGCGGCACGCCGATCACGAGCGTCGCGAAGACGGTGTAGCGAGGCGTCGAAGGGATGAGCGCAGCGCGAACGGCAAGCCATAGGCCGTAGCCCGCGACGTGCAGCGTCGTGACGTACGCGTCGGCCATCAACACACCTTCGGGGGTGACAACAGAACGAGCGCGCGCGAGCTCGATCACCACGAACCGCCCGAGCAGCGCGCCCGCCGTGAGGTTGAACAGGAGGCCACCGATCTCGAGGCTGCGCGCGAAACGAACGGAGCGTTGCCCGCGCGCGCACAGCCACCAGAAGGCGCCTGTCTGGGCGCACTGCGCCAACCCGACGACGAGCTCGATGCCGCCGGGCTTCACGACCGCGCCAAGCGCACCGAGCGTGGTGCTGAGGAGGGTGATGAAGAACATCACCTTCCAAAAGAGGGCGACCCGAGCCTGCAAGAGCGATCGCCCTTCCTCGGTGTTCTCACTGGGTGACTGTCCTGCGCTCGACATTGGCACCACTATCCAACGTCACGCCCCTGATGACCACCGGACGTTTACATCCCGGGACGTAAACTCCAACCGCGTTGCCGTGGCTTCTCGCGAAACCCTATTTTGACGGTGTTCAGCGGCGAGGAGCAAGCAGCGATGGGCTTTACAGCAGCAGCGAGATTTGGGGTCGTGATGACCCTAGCGGCGCTCGTCGTGATGGCGTGTGGATCGAGCGACGACACAGCGGCCGCGGGAGGCACATCGACCGACGCAGGCGTCGACGGTAGCGGCCCCAACCCGGCGGACGCGCAGGCCGAGGCGAGCAGCGACGGCGGCGGTGGCGTCGCTGTCTGCAGCACCTGGCCAACGCCGGCGCTGATCGAAGATCCACCCGCGTTCGAGCCGGTCCCCGATCATCCGAGCAACGCCATCAATCCGATGCCCCAATGGTTGTCGGTGGCGATCGATGACGCCGGCACGGCCTACGCCACGTGGTCGACGTGGCGCGCCGGGACCTACTGCGGTGGATCGTACTACGCGATCGCTTACGCGAGCCGCCGGCCACTCGGCGGCGCGTGGAGCATGCCCGTCATCATCAGCGGTGACGGTCCGGCTCGTGGTGGTAACGAGTTGGGACAGATCACACCACGCTCACAGATCGTGCTCAACCCGGATGGCAATGGGTTCATCGCGACGCAGCTCCACAACTATTGCGACAGCTCCATCGCCGGCAGGCGCAGCGGGATCTCGGTGACGAAGATCTCACCGAGTGGAATCGGCGCCTCGTCGGAGGTCGTGTACTTCGCCTATCCCAGCTACCCCGACTTGCTCGGAACGGCGACCCAGGACCAAGACGGAAATACCCTCGAGATGTACAGCCCATTCACCCTCGCGATGGGCCCCGACGGCTCCGCCGTCCTCGCGTTTGGAGCCCGTCAGTTTCCCGGGCCAAATGTCGGTGCGAACTTCGTGGTGCGGTTCGATCCCGTCAAGAACGCGTGGGACCAGAAGGCGACGCGGCTCACGCCGCTCCAGCCGCCCAACCCGGCGATCGACGGCGTCACGTTCCCAGCCGGTGCCGCGCATACGTACAACGCGGTCGCTGCGGGTCCCGGTGGCTCGTTCCTCGTGGCGTGGATGTCCGGAGCAGGAAAGACGCTGGCCAGTTGGTACACGCCCGCGACGGGATGGACCGCTGCCGCCGAGCTCGGCGACGGATTCGTGTGCGGGGATTGCAGGTTCCGAGGGGCAAACGGAAACCCGATTGATGTGTTCGTCGACGCCGATGGAAGCGCGTTCGTCGCTTGGCGCAAGCAGGAGACGTACGTCTCGAGCGCAGACCCCATTCTCGTGGCGCACTACACGAAGGCGGGTGGATGGGAAGCGCCGCTGATCGTCCCGCCCGGCCTTCCGCGCGGCGCCAAGCCGAGCGGCTTCAAGCTCGCGCGCGGCGGAGCGAATGGCGGCATGACGCTCACCTGGCAGGAGTTTGCGGAGATTCCACCCGGAGACGTCACTCCGTGGATCCAGCTCCAGAGGAGCGAGCTCAGTGGCGGCGCGTGGTCGGGGCCCACGCTCATCACGAAGGCGGTCGCTGACCCGCTCTGCATGGCCACCGACGACACGGGAAAGGCGCTGATCGCTTACCGCGGCTTCGAACCCGGAGTGGCATCGTTGAACACGCGCGTCTTCACGCCTGGAGTTGGGTGGAGCGCGCCCACCACGATCGTGAACCCGTCCGTATCGAGGCCCGACCTCATCCGCCTCTTGCAAACCGACGAGGGCGTCGCGTCAGGGACGCCTGGGCAATGCGCCGCTTTCAATCACGCAGGCCAGTCGGTCGTCGCCTGGGGTCAAGTCACTCCTCCTCCTCCACAACCGCCGAACGGCGACTCCAAACACCAGGTCTGGGCGACGACCTGTCCTTGAGCACCCTCGTTTACGGAGAAGCTGCTTGCTTCTGTCGCACGTGCTGCCGAGATTAGCGAATGGCCCGAAAGCGCGATCTGATCGACATCGTCGAAGCATGCTACCGGGTTGACGGAGACGACGACAGCTGGCTCCAAGGCCTCCTCGACGCGAGCGCGGGGTTCATCGATCGGGGAATTTACGACGGCGCGTACCTCTTCGATGCGAGCGCTCCCGATGGCCTGAAGATGCTCGCAGCTCGTTTCGTGCCTACGGTCGACATGGCCAAGCTCGGCGCGTTCCTTGGGAACGTCCCACCGGACTACGTGCGCAAGACATGGCTCGCACGACCGAGCGGCTATGCGTCGACAGTCGAAGGCTTCGATGGCCCGATCGCAGAAGGCCTCTTTCGCTTCGATGGTGCGCGCGATGTCCTCGCGGTCACGGGTCTCGATCCCACCGGTCACGGCGTCTGGCTCGGCTCGATCCGCGCGAAGCGTGGTCGCCCGAAGGCGCGAGAGATCGAGGCGCTCGCGCGGCTCGGCGCGCACATGGCGACGGCGTATCGCATCCGCCGGCGCATCGCAGGAACGCCCGAGCGCGTGCTGCCGCCAGAGGAAGCCGTTCTCTCTCCCGACGGAAGCGTCGAGCACGCCGAGGGACCGGCGAAGACGAAGGAAGCACGCGATGAGCTACGACGCGCGGTGGTCACGCTCGAGCGCGTACGAAGCAAGTCCGGGCACGCCGATCCCGAGGCGGCCGTCGCGTCGTGGAGAGGTCTCGTGTCGGCGCGGTGGTCCTTGCTCGATCGCTTCGAGCGGGATGGCCGCCGCTATGTCGTCGCCGCCGAGAACGAGGCGACCCTCCCACGCGTTCGTGCGCTCTCGCCGCGAGAGGAGCAAGTCGTCGCCTATGCGGCGCTCGGACACGACAACAAAGTGATCGCCTACGAGCTCGGGCTGTCCGCCTCGACCGTGCGGGTGCTCATGGCGCGCGCGGCCGCCAAGCTCGCCGTCCGACGGCGCGTCGACCTCATCGCGCGCTACCAGATGCTGGTCGCAGAGAAGCGCTCGAAGTGAGGTCGACCGTCGCCACGAGACGTCTCCTCGCGTAGGCTCTTCGCGGCACGCGGGTCTTGGAGGGTGCGATGGCGAAGGTCGACGACGAGCACGTAGAGATCACGGTGGGCATCCTCGCCGCCGGCCAAGCCGCGGTGGACTTCATGGCGCCGCGCGCGCTGAAGGTAGGGATCGATCGCGAGACGCTCGAACAGGCGCCGGTCTTTCGCTTCGGGATGCGTGGCGAGCTCTGGTCACGTCCGCTCATCGTCGTCATGTCGGCGCTCCCGCTCGATGTCCTCTTCCAAGCGGACATCCTGATGGCGATCCACACCGCGGAGCCGGGGCTTCCCGAGCTGCTCGATCGCGCCGATCTCCTTCCGCGGCGGAGAGCAGCCTCGCCAACCGCTTCAGATTCTCTTCCACGATGTCTCGGCGACGACGCCGTTCTCGCTCGAGGGATGGATCGATGCGCCGATCGATCTTCGCACCGGCGAAGGTGGCTCCGCCGCGCTCAACCCGGCGATCTCACGCGTGGTCGAAGAGCTCGCGGCGAGCCAGCGCCGCTACGAACGCATCCCGACCTCGATCCACACCGCGACGCACCACCCGGAAGGCCCGAACGATCTGTCGCCCGTAGGCGCGGTTCCTCGTCCGAGCTCGCGGCTCTCGATCCAGGCCTTCCTTCACGAGCCCTTCGACGGCCCGAGCGGTCCGTCGTGGTCCGCGAAATTCGAAGGCTGGGTCGAAGCGTCGAGCGGCTTCCACGAGGTGAGCGGACCCATTCAAGCCGTCGGCCACGTCCCGCCCAACCTCGCCGGTCCCTGGCGCGCCCACCTCGAACGCCGGCACGAGATCTGGATGGTGCGCTCGATGGTTCGCCCGTGAGAACGGATTCCATGATCGACGAGGACGGGCTCGACTTCTTCAATTCGCTCTCGGGGCGGCTTCGGATCAAGCTGACGGAGCCGGCGCAGCCCGCGTCGCCGCAGCTGCTCAACCTCGTCGCGCCGAAGGACGCGCGCATCGTGAGCGTCGAGCTCGTCCTCAGCGTCTTCGAAAATGACGATGCGCGTCCGCTCACGGAAGAGGAGTGGTCGCGGGTCGTCCTTCGAGCTCCCACGATCAAGATGGCGAGCCTCGACACGACCGACGTCGTGGTCGAGACGCCGTCGCCGAACGGCGAGGTGTTTACCGTCCGCGATCTCAAAGACGCGATCGCGCGCACCGAGCAGATGAGCCGCGATCGCGGTGAGTGGATGGGCGGCGTGGACGTCCACCACGTCTACTTCGAAGGCATCGAATGCGAAGACGACGTCTGGATGATCGCGTGGGGCTCGTAACGCCGGCACTCTCGACCCCAGGAGCATCCACGCTCGCGGCGTGGATGGTCCTGGTTCTCCGAAGGATTAAGTAAGGACGCCGGTTGCTAGCGGCGCTACTGGGCCAGACAAGTCGATGGCTCGGCGCTATCGGGCGAGCCACATGTCACGAGGTCCGCGTCGTTGCAGAAGCTCGTCGCGGTGGTCGTGAACGTCTTCGCGACGGTGTCGACCGTGACCGTGCCGGGCCGCGCCGTGAAATTGGTCGTCCCGTGCGGGGTCGTCATGATCGAGTTGCTCTTGATGGGCACCGTCGGCATGAGCGCTTGTGAGTAGGGGATGGTGATGGTGACGGGCTTCAGGAAGGTCTGCCCTTCGGGCTTCAGCCAGTAGATCTTGCTGACGTATACCTGCGTCGGGTTCGTCGCTGGAGGGGCATCGCTTAGCTCTTCGATCTCGATCGCGACCGTCGTGTTGAGCGCTCCCGGTGGGATCACGACCTTCGCTCCACTCGGGTGCGTGACGGTGCCGCCTTGAGGGCCAATGCCGCTCCCCCCGTCCGTACCGCTGCTGCCGCTGCTGCCGCTGCTGCCGCTGCTGCCGCTGCTGCCGCCGCTGCTGCCGCTGCTGCCGCTGCTGCCGCTGCTGCCGCTGCTGCCGCTGCTGCCGCTACTGCCGCTGCTACTGCCGCTGCTACTGCCGCTCGCACCTCCCGCGGGCGTTGGATCTGACGAACAGCCGACCAAGATCACCACGAGCCCCAACATCCATCGTCCAAGCATGTTCCACCTCCCATTTGGCCGACCGAGCCAAAGCGTTGATGAGTCGGAACGACTGTCTTCGACTCAAGAGGCACGCCATACGGTCAGCGTTCATTGCCGTAGCAGCACGTAGGACCGGGCTCGACCACATACGGCCGGCGTCACAAAAATGACCATCGCAGTCTTTGCGTCGCGTTCGATTGGAGTTGTGGATCTAGGAGAGCCCTCGCATCCTTACTTGTTGAACGATCCATCACGAGGGGGCTTTGAAGAAGACAATGCTTGGCGTGGTCGACGCCGCCTACGGTGCCTGTGGCCGAAGCGAGCTCGAATGGCTCGATGAGCTCGCCAGCGCAACGAGTGGCCTCTTCGATGACCTCGGGGTGTTCGCCTACACGTTCGGTACGGTCGACCGTCGCTTCACGCTTGGAAAGCCAGTGGGGCGCGATGTCAACGCGCTCACGATGGCCACGTTCGCGATCGCGAACCACCTCTCTACTCGTCGTGCGCTCGCCCGCGCGTATCGTGCACCCCACATCTCCATCACGCTTAGCGAGTACATGGGCGAAGGGAAGCTCGCGCGCAATCCCGTCGCTCTGACGTATGGGCCACTCTCCGGGATCGCTGATTTCCTCGTCGTGAAGGCCGTTCAGCCGACGGGCGATGGCGTCGCCATCGGTGTCCCTCTCTCTCGCGAGTGCTTGCTCGCTCCCTCAACGAAGCAGTCCTTGGGGCTCATGGCCGCGCACGTCGCCGCGGCGTGGCGACTTCGCGAGGCGAAAGGTGATCGCAACGACGGACTCCCACCTGGGACCGAGGCGGTCATTCGGCCTGGACGCGGCGTCGTTCACGCGGAGAAGGCAGCGACCCAGAGTAGGGCCTTGCTCAGTGAGACGGCGAAGCGCATCGACTGCGCTCGTGCACGCTCGAACGACGAGCGCACGCTCGAGGTGTGGCCCGCGTTGCTCGAGGGCCGCTGGTCCATCAGTGAACACTTCGAGCACGATAGCAGCCGCTTCTTTCTCGCTCGCCGGAACGAGCCTGGCGCAACACAGAGCGGCCACGTCCTCAGCAAACAGGAGCGCCAAGTGGCAGCGCTCATGGCGCTCGGCCACTCTCACAAGTTGATTGGATACGAGCTCGGCATCTCCGTGTCGTCGGTGGCTACGATCGAGCGTCGTGCGATGAAGAAGCTTGGTCTCTCATCGAGACTTGCGCTCGTTGCGCTCGGCGCCGCGCTCTTCGATGGGCGACCAGCCACGCGCTAGCCGCGCCACGAGCTCGCTTCGAGAGCCGACTCCAACCTTGCGAAAGGCCGACGAGAGCTGTTTGGCGACCGTTCGCACCGATACCCCACGCGCCGCGGCGATCTCGTCGTTGCTACGTCCCAGCGCGGCGGCTTCGAGGATGGTGCGTTCGGCCTCACTGAGCATGTTTGGGATCGACATCGGAACGACGATGAGGACATGGTCCACGCCGTCGAGGACAACCTCGGTGACGGTAGACCGTCGACGGCGTTTCTCGTTCGTCAATCCAACCCCCAGCTCGAAGCTACATCCTAACCGCATCACGAATCTTCGCGACGTTCTCTTCGATCGACGACGAGGCCGTGTCGATGACGATGCGGTCGTCCGTTCGCGGGGTGTAGTCGCGGGACTCGACCTTCGCCCACGTCGGGAGCTTGAAGCCCGGGATGTCGCTGGCGCGTGACTCGACGCGACGACGATGCTCGTCCTTGTTCGAGCAGATCACCTCGACGTCGTGCATCGCGACGCCCGCCTCTTCGCCGACGTGGTGCCATGCGTCGCGCGTGATGGCGATCGGGTTCACGCTGTCGGCGAGGACGATACGACCGAGGCGCAGTTCACCTCACCGACGAGCGAGGGTGACGTCATGAGGACGTGCTCGATCGAGTCGATGCGAAGGTGCACCGCCCCGATCTGCCTCGCCAGCGCGCGCGCGATCGAAGATTTTCCTGTCCCCGGAAGACCTCCAAATACGATCAGCATCTTCGGGTGAGGGTAGACGCTGATTGTCTCCCCCGGCACGTCGAAGTATGGAGGGATGAAGGTACGCGCGCTCCGTGCGTACGTCGCTGGCGGCAGGAACGAGCAGGCAGTTTCATGGAACGATTGATTGAGGGTTTCAGGCGCTTTCGCACGGATTACTTCGAGCCCAACAAGGCGCGGTTCGAGCGTCTGGCAGGCCGGCCCCAACACCCGCGCTACGCGGTCGTCACGTGTTGTGACAGCCGCATCGACACCACGCGCGTGTTCGACGCGGTGCCGGGCGAGGTGTTTCTCATTCGCAACATCGCCAACCTCGTGCCGCCCTACGAGCCCGATCCGCACCACCACTCGACCTCAGCGGCGATCGAGTACGCCGTCCGCATCCTCAAGGTCGGCCAGTTCGTCGTCCTCGGTCACGCCGGCTGCGGAGGAATTCAGGCGCTGCTCGATCCACCGGCTCCTCCCACCGACTTCATCAACCTTTGGCTCGAGATGGCGGCCTCGGCGCGTGATCGAACGAACAGCATCGAAGGCCTATCGAAGGAAGAGCGCCAGCGGCACTGTGAGCTCGAGGCGCTGAAGTCGTCCTTGGCCAACCTGCTCACGTTCCCGTGGCTCAAAGCACGCGTCGACGACGGAAGTCTCCATGTCGACGCGCTGTACGTCGATCTCGAGCACGGCGGGATGCTCCTCTACGATCGATCGGGCGACACGTTCACCGCGGTCTGACGTCTGCCTGACGTCTGCGAATCACGCGCCGATGCGCTCCTTCGCGCGCTGGCGGGCGAAGCCGCGGGGATCGAAGAAGGCGTCGATCGGCTCGTCGGTGTTGGCCGGCGGACGCTCGGGTGACGCGGCCTCCGGGCCACCTCCACACGCTTTCACCGCGGCGGCGGAGGCCTTTGCGGTGGCTGGCTTGCGCTTCCCGATCTGCACGAGCTGTTCGTTCGACAGGACCTTGTCGGCGTCGAACTTGAAGTCGATCTCCTTCTTGTTCTGGTAGCTGATGCGACCGAGATCGTAGAAGCGTCGTTCGACGGTCGACTTGAGGAATGCCTTCAGGCATCCGAGCATGTAGCGACGCTTCCAGCGATCTCGGATCCACGGATACGAGAGGAAGCTCTTTCGCATGTAGAAGCGCTTGTAGTTGTTCATCACGCCGTGGAGTACGTCGCTCCGGCTCATCGCGTCGGGCTTCATGATCGGCGTGACGAAGTTGTACTTCGCGTAGTCGCGTACCTCGACCTTGTCTCCGAGGTCGGAGAAGAGATCGGAGAACGGCCACGGCGTGTACATGTTCCAGTTGACCATGTCGGCGTTCCAGTCGAGCGCCCACCGGTAGGTGTCTTCGATCGTCTCGGGTGTCTCGTTCTCGAGGCCGATGATGAACTGCGCCTCCGCGACCATCCCAGCCTCGCGGATGAGACGAATCGCCTTCTTGTTCTCGGCGATCGTCGTCTCCTTGTTGAAGCGATCGAGCTGCAGCTGCGTCGCGGCTTCGGTGCCGAGCGAGATGTGGACGAGGCCGGCCTTGCGATAGAACGGCAGCATGTCCTCGTCGCGGAGGATGTCACTCACGCGGGTGTTGATGCCCCAATGCACATCGAGCTTGCGATCGATGAGCTCCTGGCAGAGCGCGATGAACTTCTTGCGGTTGATCGTCGGCTCCTCGTCCGCGAGGATGAAGAAGCCGACGTTGTGCTTCTTCACCAGCGTCTCGACCTCGTCGACGAAGTTCTTCGGCGTTCGCGTGCGATAGGTTCGCCAGAACTTCCACTGCGAGCAAAACGAGCACGTGAACGGGCATCCGCGCGCGAAGTTCGGGATCGCGACGCGCACCCCGAGCGGGATGTACATGTACTTGTGCCACTCGAGCACGCTCCAGTCGGGCGAGAGCGTATCGAGGTCTTGAATCGGCTCGTGGGCCGGTGTCGCCATCGTCCGCTCGCCGTCGCGAAACGCGAGGCCGCGGATGCTCTTGCGATCCGTCTCGAAGGTGCCGGCTTCGATCGAGCGCACGACGTTGATGAGGATCTCCTCGCCTTCGCCGCGGACGATGCAGTCGACCTGCGGCGCCTCGCGAAGGACTTGCTCGTACATGAACGTGGCGTGGATGCCGCCGAGGATCGTCACAGCCTCCGGGAAGATCCGCTTCGCCATCGCGAGCGTGGCCTCTGCCTTGTAGATGCTCGGCGTGATCGACGTGCAGCCGATCACATCGGGCGTCGGCTGCGCCCGCAGGAGCGCCTCGAGCTTCTCGTCATCGATGTCGTTCGTCATCGCGTCGATGAACGCGATGTCCGTGTATCCGGCATGCTTCAACGCACCGACGAGGTAGGCGACCCAGGCGGGCGGCCAGTTTCCTGCGATCTCAGCGCCGCCAGAGTGGTAGTTCGGATGGATCAAGAGGATGCGCATGAGACCTCGGCTGCGGGTGCGTGGAGCGTGACGTGAAAGCGGCAGCGCGGAGCGCCTGCAGCCTGGCAGGCGACCTCGCGCACGTGGACCTTCGGCGACGCGATGCGGAGCAAGCCCTCGAACGCGGCCTCGTAATACGCGCCGGACATCCGGTCGCCGCGGCGATGACGGCACGTCGGCGCATCTTCGAGGACGAGCATGCCTGGGTATTCGCCCTCGGCGGTGAAGCGTCCCGCGCCCGCGAAGGTCCAGGCGTGCTTGCGAAACGCAGCCAGCAAGATCGGGATCGACGCGCGCGCCGGAAGGACGCCCAAGACCGCCCGCACGATCCCAGGAATTCGACGTGTCGCGACGTACACGGCGGTGTACGCCCCCGAGCGCCGAAGGACACGCTCCGCGCTCTCGGGATCGAGCTCCTCACGCAAGGCGTCGATGAGGCGTACGAACCAAACCTCGGGGATCATCCCGTCCGGGAGCACCGCGGGCAAACCGGCACGCGCACGCACGTGAGCGACGACGCGCGTTGGTTCCATTTCTTCGAGGGCGCGCCATGATTGAAGGACGGCGTTCGGGCCGATCCGCGGCGCGGTCGCCTCTGGCTGCTGGAGGATGCTCGAGATCGTGCTCATCTACGCCGTCGAGAACGCAGCGACATTCACGCCGCGCGCCAACGTGCGCGGCTTGTCGAGTGTCAATGATGTTTGACACTTGAGTGAGTCTAATGATGTTGCAGGCGCGAATCCCTTGCACGAGCACGCACGCCCTGCGCGTTGCGGCGCAAGCCTCGTCGCAGACGTCCCTGATCGATTCTTCGCGTGTTTCGGTAGCTTGCGCCGGCCTCGGTTTAACAAATGACTACGGCGTCGCCCACGAGCTGAACCGATGCGGCAGGTATGCTCGTCGAGCATGCGGGGCGATGCGATCACGATCCTCGAAGCGGCCTATGCACCGGCGGTGGGCGATGACGACTGGGCACGCGCGGTCGTCGATGCAGCGGCGCCGTTCTTCGGCAAAGGACCGGTCGGCATCACGGCCATTCGACACACGGCCGATCTCACCACCGGCGCGTTGGCGTTCGTCGCAGGTGAGCTCGCCGTGCGCTCGTCGGCGTTCTTCGCGTCGTGGGTCAGCGGTGGAGTCCTTCTTCAGGCGCTCCGCGCGTTCTTCTATCCGCCCGAGGTCGTCTGCTCCTTGCACGAGAGCGTCTCTACTCTCCCCACCGAACATGTCGGCAGCTTCGCGGCCCTCGCGCCTCCGACCTTCGGCGACGCTCTGGGGCTGCTGCTCCATCCCGAGCCGGGTTTCGCGGCGGTGCTCTACGCGGCCTCGGGTAGCCGCGTCCAGCTTGGCGCGCCACAACGCCGACCGCTCACGCAGCTTGCCCTCCACGTGGAAGCGGCCCTTCGTCTCCGGCTTCGGCCCGAGAGCGTCCGCGCGGTGCTCTCGAGCGACGGTAAGCTGCTTCATCGCGAGGGACCAGCAAGCGGCCCTCCGCTCGAGACTCTCCAGCATCACGTTGGCTTGATCGAACGTGCGCACACGCGGCGCGTTCGCCATGATTCCGAAGCGCTCGACCTCTGGCAGGCGCTCGTCGGAGGTAGCGTGAGCCTCGTCGCGCGTTCCGAGGGGACCAAACGTCACTACCTCGTCGTCGACAACGCTCCGGGACGCCAGCCCATGCGCGCGCTCTCGAAGAGCGAGCTCGACGTCGTCTCCTACGCCGCGCGCGGTCTCCCGCTCAAGATGATCGCGTATGGCCTCGGCTTGCCCACGCCCACCGTCTCGGCACGCCTCGCCTCCGCCGCGTCGAAGGTGGGCCTCGCGACGCGCATGGAGCTCGTGCGCATCGCCGCGATGCTCGCCCACGATCCGCGTGCGCGCTTCGAGGAGATCGCGCTCACCACCGCCGAGCGCGACGTGCTCGATCTGCTCGCCCAGGGGTTGTCCAACAAGCAGATCGCTGCGCTCCGCGGCCGATCGATCCGCACGATCGCCAATCAAGTCGCGAGCCTGCTCGCCAAGACCAAGACGCCGAGCCGGCGCGCGCTCGTCGCCGCGCGCGCACCTCGAGTCACCGCGTAGCCGCCGCTCCCTGTCCTCTCCCTACCAGAGAGCCCACGACATCGACACGAGGTGTGCGGAGTCCGCCACGCGACCCATGTCGATCTCCATACGGTAGTCGAGCGCGAATGCGCCGGACCACAACGCGAGCCCAGGCGTGAACCGAGTGGCGTGCCCGTTCGTGCTCTTGTCGACCAATTGGCCGCCATCTGAACCGATCGCGTGCTCCGTGTAGAACATCGCGGAGACTCCGGCGGTCGCCCAGAGGAAACTCTCCACACCCAAGCGCCACGATGGTCCCACGCCGAGGTAGCCGAGCCCGGCGCCGTGGCCAGTCACGACGCGACTCGTGACGTCGGAGGACGACGGCGATGACGATGACGATGACGATGACGATGACCCCGAGAGGAGCGAAAGCCTCGCAGCGAAGAGAAGAGGTGAGCGCTTGCCAATCAACAGGTCTGTTTCGAGCAGGAAGCCGTAGGCGTTCCACTCCGAGAAACGCGCCGTCGCCCCGAGCCGTGCAGCGAAGCGCGCGGCAGGCCCTAGTCGCGATGGGCGGCGCGGTGCCTCCTCGAGGAGCTCGAGGCTTTCGACGGTCGACGCGAAGTTGAGCGTTGATGTCGGACCATGCGACACGACGCCGACGACGGCACCGGTGCAGTCGAGGAGCGGCCCACCCGAGCTTCCGTGATCGAGTGAGGTGTCGGTCTGGATGAACCATCCATTTCGCGCGCCAACGATCCCGCGCGAGATGCTCCATGCCAAGAGCCCCGAGTAGGGTGCAGGCGTCGTCGCAGCGAATGCCCACGGATGTCCGATCGCGACCACGGGATCGCCAGGAACGACGGGCGACCCAGGCTCGAGTGGAACGACGTCAGATGCGGGTGGCCCATCAAGATCGAGGAGCGCCACGTCACGCTCGCGATCGCCGCTCACGAGATGGGCGGTTCGCTCCGTTCCGTCGGACAAGAGTATCGTCGCCGTCTGCTCGTCACCCATCACGTGCATCGCGGTCGCGATCCGCTTCTTCGAGTGGAAGAAGAATCCGGCGCCCAACCCCCCTTCGTGCCGGATGCGAACGACGGCAGGGCGCACCCTGACATAAACGTCTCGCTCCCATCGCGATCCGCAATTCGTGAATTCATCGGCGCGCGCAGGCACGACCAAAAGAAGGATGGTGAGAAGAAGAAGGACGAGCGATGGCGCCTTCATTGACCGCGCGCCCTGTGCACGCCCCGTACCGGTGTTGCTCCCGGCGTCTCTTCGTCGTCAAGCGCCAGAGCGTCAACGAGGGGTCACGATCCGCGTGTGACCGACCTGTGACTCGAGGTGCGAAAAACAAATGACCATGGAAGCAGCTCGCGTCGATCGACTATTCGGTGCGTATGACGAAGTGGGGGGCTCTGTTCGCTCTGTGGTGTCTCTTTGTCCTCGCCGCGTGTGCGGTCCCGTCTGAGCCCGAGGAAGACGAGCCGATCGGCACGACATCGCTCGCGCTCGGCGCGTTGACGGTCACCACGTTCTCACCGACCCGAGGCGCCTCCGGCGCGACGGTGACGATCAACGGTGACGGCTTCGTGTCGGGCGCTACGCAGGTCGCCTTTGGTGGTGTTCCTTCGCCGGCGGTCACGTTCGTGAATGCGAAGAGAGTCAAGGCGATCGTCCCCGACAATGCCATCAGCGGACCCATCTCGATCACGACCGCGGCTGGCACCGTGACGAGCGCGACGGCGTTCACGCTTCTGCCCGTGATCGACTCGTTCACGCCCGAACAAGCGTTTCCAGGCGACACGATCACCGTGACGGGCGCAGGCTTTCACGAGGTCAACGCGGTCAAGGTCGGGACTGTGGCGACGACCTTTGCGATCGTCGACGACGATCACCTGAGCCTCGTCGTCCCGGCTGGGGTCGTCAGCGGAAAGATCACCCTCTCGACGCCCAATGTGTCGCGAGCGAGCGCGACGAAGCTCTTCGTTCTGCCCATCATCACGTCGTTCGCCCCGACGGCGGGCATCCCCGGCACATCGGTCGCCATCACGGGCGTCGGATTCCAAAACGCGACGAGCGTGGTGTTCAACGCGACCGCGGCGACGAGCTTCACCGTAGCGAGCGACACGTCGATCACCGCCGTGGTCCCTACCGGCGCGACGTCCGGAAAGATCAAGGTGATCACGCCGAAGGGTGAGCGCATCAGCACCGATCGCTTCACCGTCGTCGTGAAGCCGAAGATCAAGAGCTTCACGCCCACGTCGAGCGCGTTGCCGGTCACCGTCACGATCGACGGATCGGGATTTCTCGAGACGACGAGCGTCGCCCTTGGCTCGGCTGCGCTCGGCGACTTTACGGTCGTGAGCGGGACGCAGATCACGGCCACAGTTCCCCTCGGTAGCGCCAGCGGGAAATTCACCGTCACGAACGCCGCGGGCTCCGTGACCAGCACCGCCACGTTTGGCGTCATCGATCGCTGCGCCGGCGTCGTCTGCGCCGCGAGCGATGCATGTCATGTCGCCGGCACGTGTGATCCTGCGACAGGCCAATGCACGAGCCCGGCGAAGCCCGATGGCGCGGCATGCGCCGACGGCGACGCGTGCAACGGAGACGAGACATGCAACGCCGGCGTCTGCGCCCCCGGCGCTCCGCCCGTCCTCGATGACGGCGACCCCTGCACGACGGACGCATGCGACGCGACGAGCGGAGTGACGCACACGACCATCGCGGGGTGCGGCGCGCAGCAAAACGTCCAGCCGCTTCCTGCGCCGCCCGACTTCATCATGGCGCAGGCCGCGAGCCTCCCGAACGGCGTCGTCGGCTTCGTCGACCCTGCCGGTGTGCTCTTGTCTCGCCCGCCGGTCGTGACGAACCTCGGTTCGATCGCGCTTGGCCAGGTCACGAACGCGCAGCCTTCGGCGTGGGGCTTCGACCCACCCGGTTCGCTGGGGAACATCGTCTACGCGAAGATCCCGCTCGATCATCGTGTCGCTGGTAGCTCCCTTCTGCTCTGGTCGCGTGCTGCGCCTTCGCAAAAGTTCGCGGTGCAGTCGGTCGCGCGCGTCACGGGCGATGGGATGCACGCGGTCGCGGCGATGCAGCACTTCAGTCAGAAGGTGCTCGCTCCGCTCGACGACGACGGCGCGGCGTTCGCGCCGATGCGGCTCGTCGCGAGCATCGATCAGACCGGCGATGGCAACGTCTCGATGGATCGCCTCTCGGTCTCACCACAGCGGTTTGCCTTCATGCATCTCGATCGGTTGCTCGTTGGCCCGTCGGCCGACACGCTCGAGTCGCTGCGCGACCTCGAAGATGGTTTCGTCTCGCTGTCGGACGACGTCTTCAGCCTGCGAAAGAGCTTCGTCAGCGATCCCGGCCTTCACCGGAACGGCGTGCTGTTCGCGGACAACGTCTTGTCGTTCGCCGCGGCGTCACACGGCCAGCGCGTCGCGTACTCGACGCTCGATCCGACGACGTTCAACTTCAACGACATCCAGCTCAAGTCGTTCCGCACGTCGGGCCCTGCGGAGATCGTCTCGATTCCGCCCGATGGCGTGACCTTCTCTGTCCCGCGCCGCCCGGTGATCTCGCGACAAGGACGATTCGTCTCGTTCATCGCGGATCTCCCAGGACCGATGCCGTGGGAGTCGAAGCGCGGCTACTTCCTGCGCGACACGATCGCGAACCAGACGTTTCAGGTGCCGTTCAGCGCACCCCAGCAAGCGCTGTCGCTTGGATGCACATGCGATGACCCAGGCATGGACATCGCGCTGTGCTGCGGCGTCGAGCAAGTGCCCTTTGCGATCACGGATGGAGGTCGTTACGTCTTCTATGTCGATGATGGGACGACCACGCCGGTCGCGCCTTACGAGAACACACGTGATCCCAACCTTTGGTACGGCAAGGGCTGCGGTCACGCTTACCGAGTCGACCGCACCACCGGCGCGACCGAGATCGTCGGATACGGCGACTGGTTCAACATCGACAGCGGCGGCAGGACGCTCGTCTCGCATCCTTGCCGTACGAGCGACGCCATCTCCCTCGACCCGCCGCTCTTCCGCGGCATGACGGTGAGAGACACGAAGCTGAACGTCACGATCCCGCTCGACCCGAACAGCGCGAAGATCAAGGCGACGGCGGTCGAGCTCCACGGCGGATCCTACAGCGAGAGCTCGTTCTTCTACGACTACCACCGTTCGTTCTTCGACACCGGCGTGCTGAGCGCGGACGGCAACTCGCTTCATTACGGGATGAATCGCATCACGGACGAGACGTACGGCTGGGAGATCTGGTCCACCGGCGTGCCGCTCGCGTTCACGACGCCAGAGCCGTTCGTCAACGTCGAGCCAGCATCCATCCTCGAGTATCGGTCCTTCGGCATCTCGTACGGCAACCTGTACGTCGAGACGAACGACAACGTCATCGTCCTTCGCGGCCCATCGGGCATCGTCGACGTCAAGCGAACGTTCGACAGCCAGCAAGGCACCTTCACGTGGCCCGATGGCCTCCCGCCAGGCAACTATCGATTCGACGTGTACTACGCGCTCGACGGTGACCCGATCACCCTGAAGGCGCGCGCGGCCTTCCCGTTCACCATCTTGCCGCAAGAGCCGCACCTCTCCACGCCGAATGGATCGTGCGAGTTCGAGCCGACCGACGTGAGCTTCTCGAGCTTCCTCGCGATGACGATGGATGACCGAATCGAGCTGATGAAATCGGGCGAGACGGAGCCCGTCGAAGTCCAGAAGGCGAACGGCCAAGGCGCCGGCGTCGTCCGCTTCGAGACCCGCCTCGACGAAGGCGACTACACGCTTCGCGTCCGCTTCGGGCGTCCCGACTCACCTGGCTCGACGCGCATCGCTGGGATGTTCCCTCTCCACGTCGACGCCTGTCCATGGAGCCTCCCAGCGCCCGTGACCACGCGCTCTACGGGCGTATGCGAGCACATTCACGTGGATGATCACGACAACGATCCGTCGACTCCAACCAAACAGACGACGAGCTTTGCGCCGATGGAGCGACCGACGTACGTGGTCTCCGAAGACGCATCGCTCGTCGCGTTCATGCCCTCCAACGAGAGCTCGGTCAAGCTTTGGGATCGCCGTCTGGCGAGCGTGCGAACGATCGCGACGGATGCCGTGATGCTGGGCTCGTCACAGAACGGGCGCTACGTGGCGTATGGCAGCATGCTCGCCGTCAATCGCAAGAAGGTCGCGATCGTCGACATCACGACCGGCGCGGTCTGGCCGGCCGGCGAAATGTCGTCTGGGTCGAGCCGAGAGCCGCGACTCGCGGTCGTTTCGAACGACGGAGCCACGCTCGCCTTCAGCGATGGCGTGACGGTCTACGTCTGGCGGACCGACGCATATCAAGAGATCGTTCAGCACAATGGCTGTGCGCCGACGATGACGGCCGATGGGTCCGTCGTCGCCTACTACAACGAAGACATCGTCGGCTCGCACGACTCTCGAGCCTACTGGGTCTCGCTCGACCATCCCGCCGACGAGCACCTCCTCGACCTCGGTCGGGTGGGCGATCTGTTCTTCAACTACCCCACGATCGTCAACGCGCTCACCCTCTCACCGGACGGAAGCATGCTCTTCTTCCAGTCGCCGAGTGACCCGAGCGAAGTGCCGCTCGCAGGCGGCCCGGTGAGCAACCCGCAGACCTTCAGAGGTCGCTACCTCTACGCCCAGAACATCGACGGCTCGAATCGCCGCTTCGTCGAGGAGCTCATGCCCGACACCACGGCCGAGCTCTTCTCGACGCGAAACGACCAGATCTTCTTCACGCCAAACACCTCTCTGCTCGCGCCGGGCGTGTTCACGTGGTCGACGAGCGCGCCAGTGACGACGATGCTGAAGGCCGGTGACATCACAGGACGCACCGGCGTCACCACGGGAACCAAGCGTCGTCTCTACGCAAGTGGGACGTTCGACGGCCTCGGCCCAGCGCTGATCGTCACGTCCTACTGACGATGGCTCCGACCCTCACGATCAGTGAGGGAGCTGTGACTCGATCACCCCCCCAGAAAATGAAATTCTCGTGACAACGACGTGGGGCTGGACGTCCGATTGACGCGCTGTGCTACCTCGCGTCGCGATGAAGCAAACATCGAAGCTCGCAATGTTGGCGCTCACGATCGTGGCGCCGCTCTTGGGGTGCACGAACGCTGACGAGCCCGAGGCTGAGGCCTCGAGCAGCGACGAGCTCGTCGTCGAGGCATGCTGCTCGAACACGCAGCCTGGAGTCCTTCCGCTCGTTCGGTTCGATGGGTCGCGGTCCTTGGCGGTCACGACGCCGGCCGGAGACGCGGCGGACGTTTACTACCCGACGGATCGCTTCGGCCGCATCCTTCAGCAGCTCGGCGTGCGTCACGCCGTCGTGGTGCTTCTTCAAGGAGCGCAGACCGACAAGTCCGCGTATGCGCGGTTCGCGGGTCTCGTCGCGCGGCACGGCTTCGTCGTGATCGTCCCGAACCACGCCCGCGCCTTCCCGCCAGGCGCGCCGCCTTCCTTGTTCACCGAGGAGAGCGTCATCACCGATGGTCTCGCCGCCGTGCACGCCGAAACGCTGAAGCCCCAGTCGCCGCTCGCGGGACGTCTCGACGAGACGCGCCTCGCGGTCGTTGGTCACTCGTTTGGTGGAGTCGCCGCGGTCCTTGGCGTCGCAGGTAGCTGCGCGCCACCCTTCTGCACGCCGGGGACGTATGTCCGCCCCGCAGCGCTGAAGGCCGCGGTCGTGTACGGGACGAACTACACCGCAGGAGAGCCGCGGGCGGCGCTCCCCGTCGACACCTCCGCCGCGCCGATCGCGATGCTGCAGGGGACGGTCGATGGTCGTTCACTTCCGGCGCTCGGAGAGCTCACCTACGCCGAGCTCGAGGCGCCGAAGGCCTTCATCGAGATCGAGGGCGCGAACCACTTCGGCATCACCGACACGAACGCGCCCGCCGGAGCCATTCCGGATTCGTCGGCGGCGTCGATCTCGCAGACCGACGCGGTGGAGCGCATCGCGACATGGAGCGCGATCTTCCTTCGCGCGACGGTGAACCACGATCTCGTCGCGCGGGCTTACCTCCGCTCGAACGGCACCGCGACCGTCGCGGTGGCATCGACTCCCTGATCGAAGCGGCCTTCGGCTGGCTCGGGCCTCGCGTCTAGCGGGTCCCCTTCGTGAAGATCGATTCGGCCGAGAGCTCGGCGCCGCCTTCGGGAATTCGCTTCCGAAGGGCGTCGAGCAGCTTGGCCGACATATCGTTCCATGCGGGACCGAGCTTCTTCTTCATCAACGCAATCGGCGCCGTCGATCGAACGGTCATCTCCAAGTACTGCTCGGCGTTCGCGACGCGAACGGATGCGCTGAAGCGGTGCGACGAGACGTCACGAAAGCCAGCCTCCGTCATTTCGCGAATGCAGTCCTCCGGCTGCTGGAGATCACCCTTCGACGGAAGCGGCGCCTGTGGAAGCGCCTCGGCCATCGCCTCGAATCCAAGCTTCATGAACGGCCGGCGATCGATCGTGCTCCACGTCCCGATCACGAGCTCGCCGCCCGGCTTGAGCACGCGAAGCGCTTCGCGAAACGCGCGCGCCCGATCCGGGAAGAAGAAGAAGCCAAACATGCAGTAGACGCGGTCGAAGCTCGCGTCGGGGAACGCCAGCGCCTCCGCGTCCATGACCGCGCCCTCGACGTTCTTCACGCCATCGCGCGCGGCGCGCGCCGCGACCTCGGCGATCATGCCTGGCGAAAAGTCGACCGCGTCGACCCGCGCCGCCGTCTTCGCCGCTTCGAACGCGAGCGTGCCTGGACCGGTCGCGACGTCGAGGACGCGATCACCGGCGCGCGGAGGCGCTGCCCGAAGTCCCTCCCTCGACCAGTCGAGCCAGTTCACGACGTCCTCGGCGTACGTCGGCGCAACAGCGTCCCATGTCTGCGGCTGCTGCTGGAGGCTCGGACCCGCGGGTGTCTTCATCGCCGCATTCTCGCCGAAGCGATCGCCGTCCTCCACCGCGAAGAAGGCGCTCGGCGAGATTTTACTTTGCGATGACGCCGCTGAGGACGCCGCGGTGGGAGGGTTCGCCTAGTGTCCAGTAGAAGGGGGCCTTGTTGATCGTCGTGGTCGCGAGGACCTTCTTTTCGTGGGGTGGCAAGAGGCCCGTGTCGAGGCGCGGGATGTTGTTGATGCTGTCGGCGAGGGGCGCGCTGATGTCGGCGACCTCGCCGTAGGGAGGCGTGAAGAACGAGGCGATGCGGTGCACGTCGCCCGTCTCGTTCCAGATCGTGACGTTGCTCGTGGCCAGCGGGACCACCACGGCGGCAGGCCTCATCTTGAGGACGCCGTCGACCTCTTGAATGATGAGCCCCGACGTCGCGAGAGGATCGGAGAAGTAGTCGTAGACAGGGCTCGCGCGCGTCACCTCGCAGGCGCTCTTCAACGCGGCTGCGCTCGCGGGCGCGCCGTTGGTCACCTGAGTCGACGCGCAGACGTACTCGCTGACGCCCGAAGCTCCGACGACGACGAGCTCGACGGCGTAGATCGTGGTGGCGTTCTTCGCGAGATCCGGATCGTCGACCTGCGGGTAGAAGAGCGTGGCGCGCGGAAACGTGCCGTCCGTGCGGGGCCGATACACATGGTGAAAGACCTGCTTCTGATCCGCGCTCCGCGTGATGCGAAGGTCGACGTGGTCGACCGTGGTGCTGTTCGCGGAGAGGATCCAACGTAGCCAGAGCGCGTCGCACGGCGTCTTGGTCGTGGTGGTGCCGTCACCGCATGCGGTCTCGTACGACGTGTAGGCCGGATCGAGCGCGACCGAGCGCGCCGGGATCGCCGCGCCGAGCTGATGCGAAGGGACGCGTGCGGGAGCGCGCGCGTCTTTGATGCCGTCGAACCCGTTCTGCACTTCTAGGTGGACGCCTACGCTCGTCGACGGGATCACGGCTTCGGAGATGGGCTTCTCGAAGACGAACGCGCGCGGATCGTCCTCGAGCGTCCCTTTGCCTTTGTCCGGCGTGGGCGAAGGTGCAGGCGGCAGCGCAGGCGGAGGTGTGAGATGGGCGATCGTGTTGAGGCTTGCGTCGATGCCTTCGGTGAAGGTCGAGAGGCTCGTGACGTACGCGGCCCAATCGATCGTCGCGGTGGATTGGCTCTGCGCCTTCGCGATGATGCCGTCGACCGAGACGAGGTAGGCCTCGACCGCTGCTGCGTGATCGATGTCTTCGAGCCCGCCGAGGCGGCTCATGCGCGTGACGGTGTCCCACGCGGCGCTGCCGGGCAAAGGACGTCGCGTGCCGGGAGAATCGAACGGCGTGAACGCGCTCGTCGCGAAGAGCGCACGAACGGCGCGCGCGACCTCACGAGCCGCGTTGCCGGCCGCTTCGGTCGGGAGGAGGCTTGGCTCGGCGAGGCCGTAGATCGCCTTGAGCCATGCGGCGTTCGTGAGGAGGTCGGTGAAGCGGAACGGCTCTGTGCCGGTCGCCGCGGCGTCGAGCGCGGCGGCGAGCGGCGCGAGCTTGCCCTTGGCCGCGTCGTCGAGCTTGCCGGTCTGCTCGAGGAGATGCGCGTATTCGAGCGCGGTGGCGGCTGCGCCGAGCCACCTCCATCGCTCGACCCGTTGGGTCACGTCGATGAGCGCGCCTTTCAGCTCTGCGCGTGACGACATGACCTGGCCGAGGAGATTCACCGCCTCCGTGTCGGGTGGACAGGAGAACTGCGTCACGGCCGGCTGACATCCGGGCGCCACCGCGAAGCGCATGCGATCGAGCGCGGCGCCGATGAAGAGCGGGTCGCCGGTGATGATGACGCGCTCGGGGTTCGTCATGCCTCGAGCGAGGCCTTGGACGATGATCGCGTTGGCCTTGCCGAGCGGTCCCGCGAACGAGCCCTTCGTTGGATCGGCGGCGTCGAGGGGATGCGGCGTCGCGCTCGGGCCCGCTTCGTTCGTCGTGCCGCTGTCGACCACGGGTGTGACGGGCGGCGTCGGGGCTGGTGCGTTCGATGGATCGCTCGTGCACGCCGCGGCGATCCCCAACGCGAAGCCTCCCACCAGCACACCGCACACATGCATCCGCACCCGCATCCTCGTTCTCCTTCGATCGGGAATCCGAACGCCGGAATCCCGACACCATCGAAGCGTGGGGACGACCGGGCAATCCATACGCAGTTCGTATCGCCCACGCGCGCGCGGGCCGAAACCACGTGAAGTCGCTCGCGCCCGAAAAACAAGGCATGTCACCCGTGGGGGTGGCTCCTCAGACAAACGCGAGGGTGGTACCTTTCGAGTGTGCGGAAGAAGGCGGACCGGCACACTACGCGATCCATGTCACCGGACGTGATCCCCGAAGACCTCCGATGCGAAGAGCTCGTCATCGATGGGCGTCGCGTGCTCTTTCTCAGCCACACGCTCGAAGAGAGCGATGACGTCCTCGCGCATCTGACGCCAGCGCAGCGGGCGGTCGCGACGCTCGCCGCCGAAGGTCTCTCGAACGACCGCATCGCGCGGATGCGAGACACGGCGACCGCGACGGTCGCGAAGCTCCTCGAGGGCGCATATCGCCGGCTCGGTGTGCATTCTCGCGCCGAGCTCGCGAGCCTCCTCAGCGCCGCGCGAGGGCGATCATGACGCCCGACGCGCTTGGCATCATCGAGTCGGCGTATCGCGTCGACTCGAGCGACGCAGAGTGGATGGACGCGATCCTCGCGGCGGCGCGTCCGAGCCTCGACGCGGGGCTTGGCTTGACGGGCTACTTCGTCGACCTTCGAGGCACGGGCTTTCGGGTATCCGGTCACGCATGCGTAGGTCGTGATCCCGAGGCAGATCGTCGAAACCTCCTTCATTGGCTTCGCACGACGCCACGCGCGCTGCAGCGCCACTCCCACATGGTTCGACCGTCGGGCCTCGTCAGCGAGCTCG
>JBGAFW010000063.1:0-62991 GCA_044227045.1 Labilithrix sp. | reverse complement strand
ACGCACGACTCGAGCGACGCCGGCACGTGGAAGCGCTCGTTCTTCGACGCGCCGTACATGCAGAGCGCGCTCGTGAGCCTCGGCGTGGTGTGCGATACGTTCGAGACCGCGTGCACGTGGGAGCGTTTCCCCGAGCTCCATGCCGCGGTGGTCCGCGCCGTCGAGGAGGCGATGACGGACGTATGCGGCGGCGGCATGGTCACATGCCGCTTCACGCACGTGTATCCGGACGGTCCCGCGCCCTATTACACGTTCATCGCTCCCGGCCGAGAGGGCGCCGAGATCGAGCAGTGGACCGCGATCAAGTCGGCCGCGATGGAGACGATCCTCGCGCACGGCGGGACGGTGACGCATCACCACGCGGTCGGTCGCGTGCATCGACCTTGGTACGAGAAAGAGCGCGCCCCGCTCTTCGAGAGCGCTCTCCTCGCGACGAAGGATCGCCTCGATCCCCAAGGCATCATGAATCCGGGATGCCTCCTGCCTTCGAAGACCTAAAGAAAAAGAGGCCTCGACGCCTTGGTCGAAGCCTCTCTTTTTGTTTTTGTAGGTTAAGGGAGTGAGGGGAGGTGAGTGAGCTCCCGTTTTCTTGAACGCGGTCGTTTGTCTGAGGAGTGGTGACGTCGTCCGCGTAAGTGAAGCGAAGCGTGCCTCGCGTGCACGGGAGAGAGACCCGAGCACGCGGGGAGGATCAGAGACTCGAGAGGATCAGAGACCCTTGCCGCCCGAGTCGGCGGCGCACACGGGGCCGTAGCCGTCGTTGGTCTCGGGTGAAGGAAGCGCCACTTGGTTGCCGGCGCCGAGGAGGTTGTTCGCGTCCTTGGCGACGATTCCGCCGTACGAGACGCTGTAGACGACGTTCTCGAGGAAGACGCCGCGGCGAACGGACGGGGCGAAGTAGCCGCCGCAGTAGCCTTGCGGGTTCTTGTCGAGGAGCGGCGTGTGGTCGATGCTTCCGAGCTTGTTGAAGCCGGTGGCGAGGTCGACCTTGAAGATCTCGAGCGAGCTGCGCATCGTCGAGCTGCCGTACGAGTAGTACGGGAAGGCGAGGAGCTGCTTGTCATCGAAGTACGTGAACGCCTTGTGGTCGTACTCGGCTTCGCTGTTGCCGTACTCGGCGCTCGAGTAGGTGAACTTGTGCTGGACGATCGGGTTCGCGCCGTTCGTCACGTCGAACACCTTGAGCTCGAGGCCTTGCGTCTGGCCCGTCGCCGTCGCGTTGCGTCCGATCGTGAGGAGGTGGTTCTGGTCGAGCGGGTGCATGTACTCGCTGAAGCCAGGGATCGTGAGCGCCGCGAGGAGCGTGGGCGCCTTCGGGTTCTGGAGGTCGTAGACGAAGAGCGGGTCGACGCGGCGGAACGTGACGACGTAGCCGCGGCCGTCGACGAAGCGAACGCTCTGCAGCGTCTCGTTCGGGGCGATCTCACCGGCGTCGCCTGCTTGATCGAGCCAGGGACCATTCTGTCCGAGGACGAAGAGGTGGTTGACCTGGTTCGGGCGAACGATCGGCTTGCCCGCGTTCTCCGTCGTGTTGAAGTCGGGCTGGACATACTGTCCGTCGACGGTGACGTACTGGCGGTTCTCCGTCGTCGCGACGCGGAGGTAGCCGTCCTTGTCGTCCATCGAGAACTGATCCTTCACCGCGCCGGTGACGGTGCCGGAGGCGACGTAGTTCGGGAACTTCGCGTCGGTCTTGAACTCGAACTTGTGGATGTGCGTGTTCGACTGCGACCACGTCACGATCGAGCTGTCGGCGGAGACCTGCGCGCTCTCCGTCATCGGCTTGAGGTTGCCGGCCTTCATGCTCGGCAAGCCACCCGGCTTCGGCGCGGGCGCGGGCGCAGGAGCCGGCGCGGTCTCGGTCGTATCCGGCGGCGGAGACGCGGCGGTTCCACCACCGACGGCGACGGGGCCGCCGGCGTATTGGTCGTTCCACATGAAGGGCGGCTCGACCCAGGCTTGCGCGGCGAGGTAGAGCGTGTCGGCGTTGCCGTAGACGGTCTCGGCGCGGCCGAGGATGGCGGTCTCCTTCGGCGTGGACGCGGGATCGGACAGATCGAGCGAGGCGACCTCCGTCATGCCGCTCTCGGTCGAGCCGACGGTCGGGACGTAGAAGTCTTCGCATGCGACCGTCTGCGCGCTGACGGCGTTGCCGTTCTTCACGAACGTGTACGGGAGCCAGTCGCTCAGCTGCGTCGCGTTGATCGCGGCGAGGTTGACGCCGCGGAGCTGCTCGAGCGCGGCGATCATCTGCGTGCCGTTCTTCGGGTACGGATCGGTCGACGGCGTCGTTGTCGTCGTGCCGCCGGAGCCTGTCGTGTCGCCTTCCTTCACGGGGTTCGCGCCAGGGGTCGTCTGCGGATAGAGCTCGTAGATGCTCGTCTTGAGCGCGGGGCCGTATTGGTAACCCTGGAAGACGGTGCGGACGTGCGGACCGACGCGGCGCGAGTCGAGGTAGTTGCCCTCGAAGTACACCTCACGCGTGACGGTGGGCGTCGTCCCGTTGAGCTGCATCACGGTGACCTTCGTGAGCGGGACGTAGACCTCCGGCTGGGTGGGCGTGCCGGTCGAGGGATCGGTCGGCAAGCCAGGTCCAGGATCGGTCGTCGGCGCGCGCGCGGCTCCTCCTCCGTTCGCGTAGGCATAGCCGTAGCCGTAGTCGGAGTACTGCGTCTTCGGCTTGACGCCGGCAGCTTGGAACACCTTCGCGCCGTTCACTTGCGAGTAGACGACGACCTTGCCGTCGGCGACGAACATCTCGCTCGGCTGACCTTCGACGTCGATCGAGGCCATCTCCTTCAGCGTGTCCGCCGGCCACGCATTGATCACCTTGAAGGCGCGACCATGCAGGACGTAGAGGTTCTTGCCGTCGTTCTTCACGATGTCGGCTTCGTCGACGCCCTTCACTTGGGTGTTCGTCTGCGAGTACGTGGTCGCCGAGGACGACTTCGAGCCGCCGCCCGAGCTGTTCGGATCCGCCGCGGGAGTGGCGGCGCCCGTCGCTTGCGCGTCTTCCGCGCCGCCGCGTGCTCCAAACGAGCCGCCGAGGCCGACGTAGCCGCCGTAGTAGGCGCACTTGTCGTCGCCGTACTTCTTCACGCAGGCTTGCACGCCGGCGATCTGGAGGTTGATCGCCTTGTTCAGCTTGTAGGTCGCGTCCGCCTTCAAGTCCGAGAGGAGATCGCCGCAGCTCTTCGCGCGGTGAAGGCTGGCGCGAGCGCTGCCGGTGACGTCGTCGTTCGACGACTTGGACGAGCCGCAGCCGATCGCCGAGGCGGAAGCGAGTGCTGCGAGGACCACGAAAGCGGTTTTGACGTGCATGACTAATCTCCCTCGACCGTGCCATGAGCAAGGGGTGGTCCATGACGTGCCGTGCGTCTAAATGCTCGACAATACGAAGTTTAGTTGATGGTTGAGCCAGGGCGCAGCCGACATGCCCGTCAGGCTGTGCCGGGCGATGGCACACCTTTGGTCCCATGGCGAAAATCTACGCCTCTCCTTAATGAAGAGAGCGTGAGAAGCCTCTTCAGAAGAACCTGCTAAGACCTCGCCACCCACGTGCGTCCGACCAAAGAACAACTCGCGCCCTTGTCCCCCCTCGAGCGCGCCTCTTTCGAGATCGCGGACTTCTTCGCACGACCCGAGCTCTCGCTCCTCTCGAAGGCGTGGAACAGCGCATTCATGGGCGGCCTCATCTACAGCTGTGGCGGCAGGCGCTTCAACATCCAGGGCCTCGAGAACCTCGCGCCCTTCGGCAAGAAGGACAGCATCCTCCTCGTCGCCAACCACCGATCGTTCTTCGACTTCTTCTCGATCACGGCGATCCTCTACTGGCGCACGCGGCTGACGAAGCGAATCTTCTTCCCGGTCCGGCAAACGTTCTTCTACACGAACCCCGCCGGTCCTCTCGTCAACGCGGTGATGAGCGGCATGCGCATGTTCCCGCCGGTGATGCGCGAGAAGGACAAGCGCCCGTTCAACAACTACTCGGTCGCGCGCTGCATCGAGGAGCTCAATCGCGAAGACATCGGCACGGTGCTCGGCATTCATCCCGAGGGCACGCGCAACAAGGGCGACGATCCGTACTCGTTCCTCCCTGCGCAGCCGGGCGTCGGACGCGTCGCGCTTGGCGCGCATCGCGCCTTCGTCATCCCCGTGTTCGCGCTCGGGATGGGACAGAGCATCCTCGGCGAGATGAAGATGAACGCGCTCGCTCCAGAGGAGCACCCGGTCGACATGTACTTCGGCGCGCCGATCGACTTCTCCGATCTTCGCCCCAAGGCGAACATGGTCACGACGCAGAAGCGAGCCGCGGACCGCTGCCTCGACGCGATCAAGGCCCTCGCCGAAAAGCAGCGCCGATTTGCAGCCATCCGCGAAGGTCGCGATCCCGACGCCGAGGTTCCCGTCTCCGAGCGTCCCGCCGCGCGCGCGACGGCGCCGCGGAGCGAGGTGCGATCGACGAGTGGGCGGCCTTCGGGCGAGTCGGCGCGCCCGCTCTGAGATATACCTCGGCGGATGCCTGAGGCCGGAACAGCGAACGCGCCCGCGAACGCGCCCGCGAACGCGAAGAAGACAAAGCTCTCCGGCACTCCACTCATCTTCATCGCGCTCCTCTTGGGCGTGGTCGTCGGCGGCCTCTTGCCCGAAGCCGACCATCCCTTCGCGTTTCACCTCTTCCAGTTCCTCTCGAAGGGCTTCATCACGCTCATCAAGGGGATCATCGTCCCGATCCTCGTCGCGACGATCATCACCGGCATCGCGCAGACCGGCGACCTCAAGGCCGTGGGACGGATGGGCGCGAAGGCGCTCCTCTACTTCGAGGTCGTCACGACAATCGCGCTCTTCCTCGGGCTCCTGATCGCGAACACGTTGAAGCCTGGTGCCGGGTTGCCGTTCATCGGCGAGGCGCACACGACGCTCGCGAAGCCGCTCACCGGTTGGGACATCGCGCTTCACTCCTTGCCGTCGAACCTCGTGAAGCACGCCGCCGAAGGAGACATCCTCCCGGTCGTCGTCTTCGCGTCGCTCTTCGGTGTCGCGCTCATCCGCGTGGGGAAGAAGGGCGCGCCTGTCCTCAAGTTCTTCGAGGGCGTCGCGCAGGTGATGTTCAAGTACACCGAGATGATCATGAAGCTCACGCCGCTCGGCGTGTTCGGCGCGATGGCTTACAACGTGAGCCACATGGCGTCGGGGACCACCCCGGATGGTCCGAAGGGCTGGCCGGCCGTCTTCGATCTCTTGAAGCACTACTCGGTGCTCGTCCTCAGCCTCTATCTCGCGCTGCTCCTGCTCTTCGTCCTCGTCTTCATCCCCGTGATGATCGTCGCGCGGATCCCGATCCTCGGATTTCTCCGCCACGTCCGCGAGCCTGCGACGATCGCGTACGCGAGCGCTTCGAGCGAGGCGGCGCTTCCTCGCTTGCTCGAGCAGATGGAGAAGTTCGGCGTCCCGCGGCGCGTCGCGAGCTTCGTCATTCCGACCGGCTACTCGTTCAACCTCGACGGGTCGACGCTCTACCTCGTGCTCGCCTCGATGACGATCGCGCAAGCGGCGCACATCGAGATGTCGTTCGGCTCGCAGCTCGCGATGGTGTTCACGTTCATGCTGACGTCGAAGGGCGTCGCGGGTGTCCCTCGCGCCACGCTCGTCATCATCGCGGGCACGTGCGCGACGTTCGGGCTCCCTGGTGAAGCGGGCGTCGCGATGATCCTCGCGGTCGACGAGATCATGGACATGGCGCGAAGCGCGCTGAACCTCACCGGCAACGGGCTCGCGTCCTGCGTCATCGCGCGATGGGAAGGCGTCTTCGGTGAGGAGGTGGCGCCCGCGGTGCTCGCGACCGACGCCGGTCCTTACCGCGGCGCTCCCGGGCACGAGAGAGACGACGACGACGACACGGACGACGCCGCGTAGCGCGATGCTCGACCGCGCGGGCTGCCCGTGTGTGGTCACTCGATGATCCAGCTGAGGTGCGACGTCGAGGCCCGATCCGGGCGCCGAGCGAGAATTCACCTACCAAAAGCCGTGCGCCAGCGGGCACATGTGTTGCTCGATGACGTGGCGAGTGGTGTTCTTGGAGGAGCAGCTATGAGGCTTACTTTTTCGTTCTCGCATCCGGTTTCGTGGCTCGGTGTCCTCGTGACCACCGCCGGCCTCGCCAGCGCGTTCGCGTGCTCCTCGCAGACCGTCACCTACGTCGACGAGCCCGTCCCCGCGGCGGCGGATGGCGGCTTCGACTCGGCGCCTTCTCCCGAGTCGGGGCTTGGCGAGCTGACGTTCATGCCCGACAAATCGTATTCGGGCTTCGACGGCACCCATACGTTCAAGGTGCCTGTCGCCGTGTACGACTCGGGCGACGACCTCGAGGTCACGTCCACCACGCCCGGCGCCGTCGAGATCGTCCCGAAGAAGCTCACGAACCCCGTGCACACCGACGGCACCGTCGACAACGGCAAGTACTTCCTCGTGACGATCAAGCAAGCGGGCACGATCAAGCTCCAGGCGAAGTCGAACGGCAAGACCGCCACATCGACGATCGCGGTCACCGACTACGCGGCCGGTCGCTGGGAGGCAGGCGAGGCGCGTTACCAAAACGGACCCGACGCCGACAACCCTCCTTGCACGTCGTGCCACGTGCAAGGCAAAGCGATCGACCACTCACCGGCCGCGCTCGCGACGGCGACCGACGAGAAGATCGCGGTCGTGATCACGACCGGCATCTCGACCGGCGGCTTCCCGATCAAGATCGACGGCCAGCCCGGGCATCAGTGGAAGGTCACGGACACGGAGCGCGACGGCCTCGTCACGTACCTCCGCGGGCTCGAGCCGAAGGGCTTCAAGTAGACCGGTCCCAGCGCCAAACTCAGCGCAAACACGGGGCGCGATGAGCTTGAAACGGCTGGGCTCAGCCGATCCTTAGGGCCTAAAGTATCCAACGGATACATTTGTCGCCGGAGGGTCACTTCGTGCCTTGCCGGGCGGGGGAAATCTGGGACAAGATTCGTCCCCCAACATGCAAAAGCTCAAGCCGATCGTTCGCACCGCAGTGATTGGAGCCGGAGTCATGGGCAGCGGTATCGCTGCTCACTTCGCAAACGCGGGTCTCGAGGTCCTCCTCCTCGACATCGTCCCGCCGAACCTGTCGGACGCGGACAAGAAGGATCCCGCGAAGCGAAACGGGTTCTCCGCGGGCGGCCTCGAGAAGGCGCTGAAGTCGCGCCCGGCGGCGTTCTTCCACAAGGACAACGCGCGGCTGATCAAGGTCGGCAACACCGAAGACGATCTCGACAAGCTGAAGGACTGCGATCTCGTCATCGAGGCCATCATCGAGAAGATGGAGGCAAAGCAAGCCCTCCTCGCGAAGCTCGAGAAGATCGTGCCCGAGCACTGCATCGTCGCGTCCAACACGTCGGGGCTCCGCATCTCGGAGATGACGAAGGGCCGCACCGACGCGCTGAAGAAGCACTTCGTCGTGCTCCACTTCTTCAACCCCGTTCGTTACATGAAGCTGCTCGAGATCGTCGCCGGTCCCGACACGGACAAGGCGGTCCTCGAGCACGTCGAGCGCTTCGCGCAAGACGTCCTCGGCAAGGGCGTCGTCTACGGAAAGGACACGCCCAACTTCGTCGGCAACCGCATCGGCGCGCACGCGATGATGGCCACGATTCATCAGATGCTCGCCGACGGCCTCTCGCCCGAGGACGTCGACGCGATCACCGGCTCGCCGATGGCGCACCCGAAGAGCGCGAGCTTCCGCACCGCCGACCTCGTCGGTCTCGACACGTTCGTCCACGTCGCCGAGAACTGCTACTCGTCGCTCACCGAAGACGAAGACCGCGACGTCTTCAAGGTGCCGGACTACATCCGCTCGATGGTCGAGAAGAAGTTTCTCGGCGACAAGACGAAGGGCGGCTTCTACAAGCGCACGCCGTCGAAAGACATCCTCACGTTCGACCCGAAGACGCTCGAGTACCGCGCGAAGGGCGGCGATCCTGGCGTGAAGGCGGTCACCAAGGAGCTGTCGAAGGTCGAAGATCCGAAGGAGCGCGTGAAGAAGCTCGTCGCCGATCAAGGCAAGGCGGGAGACTTCGCGCGCAAGGTCCTCTACCGAAGCCTCGCGTACTCTGCGCGTCGCATCGGCGAGATCAGCGACTCGGTCCGCGCGATCGACGAAGCGATGAAGTGGGGCTACAGCTGGGAGCTAGGCCCGTTCGAGACGTGGGACGCGCTCGGCTTCGCCGAGACCGCCGACGCGATCGAGAAGGCGGGGCACAAGCTGCCGGACTCGATCAAGAAGGCGAAGGCAAACGGCATCACGTCGTTCTACCAACCGGGCAAAGAGCTCGACCTTCGCAAGGGCGAGTACGTCTCGCAGAAGCAAGATCCTCGCTACGCGACGCTCCAGCAGACGCGCAAGGGCGACAAGCCCGTGCTCAAGAACGACGGCGCCGAGGCCTGGGATCTCGGCGATGGAGTGCTTGGCCTCACGTTCAAGACGAAGGCCAACAGCATCGACCCCGACGTCATCTCGATGATCGGTCAGGCGGTCGAGCGCGCGGAGAGGGACTTCCGCGCGATGGTCGTCACGAACGAGGGTGACCACTTCTGCGTCGGCGCGAACCTCCTGCTCGTCGTGATGAGCGCCGGCCAGCAGCAGTGGGACGACATCAAGAGCATGGTGAAGGGCTACCAATACGCCACGCAGAAGATGAAGTACTCGCGCGTGCCGATCGTCGCGGCGCCCTACGGGATGACGCTCGGCGGCGGCCTCGAGCTCTGCATGGGCTCGGGCGCGGTCCAAGCTGCGGCGGAGACATACTCGGGCCTCGTCGAGGTCGGCGTCGGCCTCATCCCCGGCGGCGCCGGAACGCTCAACATGCTGTGGCGCTCGCTCGAAGGGATCCCCGAGGGCGCGAACGTCAACACGTACGAGTACGTCACGCAGGTCTTCAAGAACATCGCGCTCGCGAAGATCGCCACGAGCGCCGAGGAGGCGAAGGGCCTCGGCTACTTCCGCCGCACCGACGGCGTCTCGTTCGATCGCGCGCGGCAAGTCACCGAGGCGAAGGCGCGTGCGATCGGAATGGCAGAGTCGAACTACCACCCGCCCACGCCGCGCGCCTACCGCCTCCCGGGCGAGAGCGGCATCGCGACGCTCGGCATGATGGTCGATACGCTCGTCGCGGGTGGTTATGCTTCCGAGCACGACGCGAAGATCGCGCGCAAGCTCGCCGTCGTCCTCTGCGGCGGCGTCGGCGGCGCGACGCGTGACGTGACCGAAGACGAGATCCTCGAGCTCGAGCGTGAAGCCTTCGTCTCCCTCTGCGGTGAGCCGAAGAGCCTCGAGCGCATGCAGTTCATGCTGATGAACAACAAGCCGCTGCGGAACTGATCGCGGCGCCGCAGCATCCAGTTGGCGAGAGCCAACGTCGAGAAGAACGTTTTGTGGGCTCGTCGGAGAGATCCTCGAGCTCGTCCGGAAAGAAGAGAAGGCAGTCATGAAAGACATCGTCATCGTCGACGCGGTTCGAAGTGCAGTGGGGCGCGCGCTCAAGGGAACGCTCGCGCAGAAGCGTCCCGACGAAATGGCCGGTGAGGTCATTCGCGGGCTCCTCAAGCGCAACCCCAAGGTCGAGGCCGCGAGCATCGAAGATCTCGTCCTTGGCTGCGCGATGCCCGAAGGTGAGCAAGGCCTCAACGTCGCGCGCGTCGTCGAGCTCCTCGGCGGACTTCCGGTCGAGTCGAGCGCGCAGACGATCAACCGCTTCTGCTCGAGCGGCCTCCAGGCGATCGCGACGGCTGCGGGCGCGATCGCGATGGGCTCGAACGACATCGCCATAGCCGGCGGCGTCGAGTCGATGAGCATGGTCCCGATGACGGGCAACAAGCTCAGCGCTTCCCCCGAGGCGATGGAGCGCTACGCGAGCGTGTACACGCCGATGGGCATCACCGCGGAGAACGTCGCCAAGCAGTTCAAGGTGAGCCGCGAGGATCAGGACAAGTTCGCGCTCTCGAGCCAGAAGAAGGCCGCGGCGGCGATCGAGAAGAAGATCTTCGCCAAGGAGATCATCCCGCTCACCGCCTACCGCTACGCCGGCAACGAGAAGAAGGCCATCACGTTCGACGTCGACGAGCTGCCGCGTCCGGACACCACCGCCGAAGGTCTCGCCTCGCTGAAGCCCGCCTTCACGCAGGTCGGCTCCGTCACGGCAGGCAACAGCTCCCCGCTCTCCGACGGCGCCGCGGCGGCGATCGTGATGAGCGGCGAGAAGGCCAAGGCGCTCGGCATCACCAGCCTCGCGTATCTGCGCGCGTTCGTGACGGTCGGCGTCGACCCCGCGATCATGGGCATCGGCCCTGTCCCCGCGATTCGCAAGCTGCTCGCGAAGTCGGGCATGAAGATCGAAGACATCGATCTCTTCGAGGTGAACGAGGCGTTCGCGAGCCAAGCGGTCTACGTGCAGCGCGAGCTCGGTATTCCCGACGACAAGCTCAACGTGAACGGCGGCGCGATCGCCCTCGGTCACCCCCTCGGCTGCACCGGCGCCAAGCTCACCGCGCAAATCCTCCATGAGCTGCACCGCCGCGGAAAGAAGTGGGGCATCGTCTCGATGTGCATCGGCGGGGGCCAAGGCGCAGCCGGTCTGTTCGAACGCATCTGAGTCGACTCGACCTCGCGCGTTCATTGGAGTCCGGCGGATTCCAGTGAACGCGACGACGCGGGTGCTACGGTTTGATGATGGGCCGGTCACGCTGGACCGTCGGAGCGATCGGCGTCATCACCATAACCGTCATCGCGCTCGCCGCAGGTGCCTACCGAGCAGCGTCGCGCGATCCGAAGCAGACCGCGCGACCCTCCCCACCCGAAGAGCCGTCGCCATCGGACACGACGCCGCCCTTGACGACACCAGCGGAAGAGACATCCGAAGAGACGCGCGCCGCCGCCGAGCCCGCGCGTGAGCCCTGCCCGAACGGGAGCTGCGCGGAGACCGACGCGAGCCCGCCGATCTTCGTCTCGCATTCGGCCGATCCTTGCCGCGGCATCGTCGAGAACGTCCCCAAAGACTACGAGGTGGTCACGGTGCAGGGCATCACCGTGGCGTCCCAGCCCGGCGAGCGGTTCAACGAGCCCACGGCGTTCGCCTATCTCGTCGCGGGCCTCCTCGAGGAAGCCGCGCTGCTCACGGGGACCGCGCGGAGAGATCGCCTGACGGTCGTCCGCTACGCGTCGAACGCCGAGTTTCATCGGCTCACCACCGCGCCTTCGTGGGCCGACGGGATCTACGACGGCGCCGTCAAGCTCCCCGCGGAGTCGAGCGCCGACTTCGGCGTGCAGCTCCGGACGCTCCGGCACGAGCTGATGCACGCGCAGCTTCACGCCGCGGCGGGCTGCACCCCGTTTTGGTTGAACGAAGGCGCGGCGATGCAGTTCGGCGGCAAGCCACCGAAGCGCGAATGGATCCGCATCCTGCGGGAGCATCGCGTGGTCGACCCCGACTCGCTCGAGGGAGGGACGTTCACGGAGCTGTCGGTGAGCGATCTCGACGTCGCCTACGGGCAAAGCCTCGCGATGGTGCTCATCATGGCCGAACGTCGAGGCGCGAGCGCGCTCGGGGATGCGCTGCACGAGCTCGACGTCCTTGCCACGCAGCCCGAGAGGCGAGGCAAGCCAGGTCTCTGGGCGCGTCTCTACCCGCAGATGAACCGCCGCGAGATCGCCGACTATCTCGCGCGCCGGATCTTCAAGGTCCCCGAAGGCCCCGAGCTCGACGGCATCTTCGCAGGGGCCGTCTGCTGCTACGGCCAAGGCAGCATCCGCGAGCTCGGCTGCCGCGGCGCTCCGCTGATCCCCGGAAAACACTTCTGGGTCGACAAGACCCGCGAGCCACGCGCCTTTTGCGAGGTCGACTGAGTTGATCACGCGACCGATCAAGCGGATGATCGTCCGAGCGTGCCGCTGCCTCTCGTAGGTCCACATGTCTACTACGTGCAGGCGAGCAGCGCCGCCCGTAGCGCGCGACGTCTCCTGAAGGACGTCGTCCCGCATCGCGGCGAGCCCACGCCAGAGATCGGCGTCCGCGGGCCGGCGACGATCGCGCTCTTTGCGGCGTGGAGCATCGAGCATCTCGTCCCGAAGGACGATCACGCCGATTTCGTGCGGGTCCTTCGCGACGCCGAGACGGCGCTCCGGCAGCGCACGGTGACCGACGAGCTCGCGCGCGCGGTGCGTCGCTGGACGACGGCCGGAGCGAACGACGTGTCGCGTCGCGTGCCGGCATGGCTCGCGTACTCGGCCGCCGCGCAGGTCGAGGATTTCTGCAAACAGGAGACGAGCGGCGCGAACGCGTTTCGCACGGTCGTCGAGGTGAGCGCGATCCTCGATCATCGCGAAGGTCACGAGGGCGCCCTCAAGTTCGTTCGCGCGCTCGATGACGAGCTCCGGCGCATCGATGTCGAGAACGCGCTCGAGGTCCGTCATCGCAAAGCGTCGAGCAAGATCCGTCGCGCCGTGTGGCGAGGAGGACCAAACAAGCGCACCGCCTCGTTCTGGCTCGCCGAGCTCGCCGACGGTCGCTACGGGCTGCTCGCTCGCGAGCCGCGCCGCTGGAAATGGACCGAGGGCGAGCGCGACGACATCTTCGCGCTCATCCCCGACGCCCACTTCGAAGAGGCAGTGCTCGCCGCGAAGAACCTCTGATCGCAGGCGTGCTCAGACCATCACGCCGAAGCGATCGTCGAGATGCGCGACGGGGCGCCATGTTCAGTGGCGACGCTTCGGAGGTCGGTGGCCGCCGCCGCCCGCTCCTCCGTCACCTTGCCACTTCGGCCTCTTCTTCTGCCAAGGCTTCTTCTTCGCCGGCGCGTCCTTCACGACACGTCGCGACGGCGCGGCGGCCGCGGGCGGAGCTTCTTTCGCGACGGCTCGGCGCGAAGGGCGATCGGGCGGAGTTTCTTTCGCGACGGCGCGGCGCGAGGGACGCTCGGGCGGGGCTTCTTTCGCGACGGCGCGGCGTGAAGGGCGATCGGGCGGGGCTTCTTTCGCGACGGCGCGGCGCGAGGGACGCTCGGGTGGAGCCTCTTTCGTGACGGCGCGGCGCGAGGGACGCTCGGGCGGAACGTCGGCGACCGCGCGCGAGGATTCGCTTGCCTCTTTCGGCATTGCGCGACGGGAAGGTCGCTCCGCGGGAGCCTCGCGGACGTGGTCGCGATCGCGAGCCGGTTCGCGAGCTTCGCGATCTTGATCGCGTTCGCGGCGGGGGCCGCCGAAGTTGGCTCCGCCGCGCGCGGGCGGCTCATCGACCCATCGACGGACGTGCACGCGTGGATCGCGCGGATCGGGCTTGCTCGCACTTCGCTCGAAGTCGGCGGCGACTCCTTCGCTGACGTCGATCACCGAAGACGTTCGGCCCACGCGAATGGCGCCGATGTCGCGACCTTCGATCTGGCCGCGACGGCACATCATCGCGACGAGGCGTCGTGCGTCGGCGCCGTGCGACTCGCCCCAGGAGATGCGGAACGACACCCAGCGCTGCGGGCCCGCGTCGCCCTTGTTTGCGGGGCGTTCGCGATGTGGAGGAGGCGCGCCGCGATCCTCACGGGGAGCGCGGTGATCGCGATCGCGATCGCGTCCGCGGTCACGGTCGTATCCGCCTCGTTCGCGGTCGTCCCTGCCGAAGCGCGTCTCTTGACGTCGCGCAGCTCCAGGAGCCTTCGGCTGAGGAGGCGAGATCACCATCACGTCGCGTGGCTCGACCTGGGTGCTACGCTTTGCCAGCGCGACCAATCGGGCGACGGCGCGCGCAGGCTCGGTCGAGGCGAGGATGCGCTCGGCCAGCGTGAGGCTGCGTGAATCGACCGCCTCGCCTTCGACGAAGCTCGTCGTGAGCTGCGCGAGCATCGTCGTGTCGCGCGCCTCGCGGATCGACTCGGCGCTCGGCACGGGCGCGAAGCGAAAGCGCACGCGCGCGCGGGTGAGCAGCGAAGACACACGCGGCAGCTCACTCAGCGTGATGACGACCGAGCTCGTGCCCTTCTTTCCAGCGCGGCCGGTTCGACCGCTGCGATGTGTGTAGGCGTCGGGATCGTCGGGGGGCGACGCGTGGATGACACGTGCGACGTCTTGCACGTCGATGCCGCGAGCCGCGACGTCGGTGGCGACGAGCGCATCGACGTTGCCACGTTTGAACGCGGCGAGCGCGCGCTGGCGCTCGGGTTGCTCCATCTCGCCAGAGAGCATCGCGATCGAGAAGCCCGCCTCGGTGAGCGCTTCGGCCAAGTCGGCGACGTCGGCGCGCGTACGCGCAAACACGAGCGACTGCGGGCGGCTACGCTCGATGGGCATGCCATCATCGCCGTCGGGGCTCGCGTCGTCGGGGTTCGTGCTCGCCTCGGCCGGCGGCGTGATGCGCGGATCATCGAGCAGCAGGTTGATGATGGCCGCGAGGCGCTCACGTGGATTGACCAAGTGAACGAGGTGCTCGATGTCGAGGTTCGCGGTGCCGAGCGGTGTGCCTTCGACCGGCACGGGGTTCGTCTGGAGGCGATCGGCGAGGGCCTTCACCTCGCGCGGAAACGTCGCGCTGACGAGGTGTGTCCGGTGCTCTTCGGGGGCGTGCTCGAAGATCGCCTCGATGTCCTCGCGGAATCCGAGGTCGAGCATGCGATCGGCTTCGTCGAGGACGATCGCCTTGATCTCGTCTCCCTGCACCGATCCCCGCTTCAAGTGATCGAGGAGGCGACCTGGCGTGCCGACGACGATCGCCGGCTTCAGACGGAAGGAGCGGAGCTCGTCACGGTATCCGCCACCGCCCGTGACGGACGCGATGCGGAGGCGAAGCGGCGCGTAGAGCCACGCGAGCTCTTCATGGACTTGCTTGGCGAGCTCACGCGTGGGGACGACGACGAGCGCGCGCGGATGGGCACGTTGATCGACGCCCTTGGCGTTTCCGTCGGCGCCTTCTTCTTCTTCACCCTCCTCGCCGTCGTCATCGACGAGGACGTCTCGAACGGCGAGGCCGATCGCGACCGTCTTGCCGGAGCCGGTCTGGGAGGACACACGAAGGTCGCGTCCAGCGAGCTTGGGATCGAGCACCGCCTCTTGCACGGGCGTGAGACGCTCGAAGCCCTTGTTCACGATCGCGCTTGCCAGCTCAGGGCCGATCAAGGCTTCGAGTCGCTCGCGAAGGCCTTCTTCCACGGAAGAAGCTGGCCCGGAGCTTTCGTCGTCTTCGCCTGGGGCGTCGGCTTCGTCGGCTTCGAGATCGAGATTGCGGGAGGAAGAGCGGGGGAGATTTTTCGTAGAGGGACTCAGGGGCACTCGCTTCCGAGAGGCGGATCCGGATTACAGTACACGAAACCCCCACCTGTCGTCTGCGTGAGGAGCACGATCGTGTCTGCTCGAATCGACGCATCGATCGTCGGAAGCACACGAACCACCGCATCTGCTTGCGCTTTCGTCGCCGCAAACACATGCAGGATTTGCTTGACCCACTTGTCCTGCGGCAAGACCCGCTCGGAGCTTCGGTTCACACCCTCGAGCTTCTTCTGGATGAGCGCCTTCACGTCGGCGTCGGGAAACGGCTGGCTTGCGGGTCGGTAGGCGCGCGTGACGCTGACGCCGACCTTCTTGTTGTCGATCTCGACCTCGAGGTCCGTGATGGTGCTCGGGCCAGGCGTGGCGCCGACCGCCTCGTAGTGAATTTCGGTCTCCGTGTGGAGGAGCTTGGCGTTCTCGCAGGCGCGGAGGATCTCGAGGCTCATCACCTCGGACTCGACCGAGCTTCCACCCGCATTGGGTGTATCATACATGCGTTGGCCGTCGGTCGACAGGCTTGCCTTCTCGTACGTCTCGCCAGGGACGAACACGAGCTGGTCCTGCACGAGCGACGAAGACGGCGTCGCGAGCAGCGCCGCGATCGTGCCGCACGCACCGGTGAGCGTCCCGAGGATGTCGCCCGGCGTTCCGTTGACCGGCGCCGGCGCATCGGTTCCCGCGTCGGCCTTCGGCGACGACGACGGTCCATCGGAGCTCGACGATGAGCTCGGGTCGCCCGGCGGCGACGAGGGAACGTTCCCCGCCGGGGTCGCAGCGGGAGCCGCAGACTGCTCCGACGTTTGCGTCGTGCAGGCGAACGCACCGAACAGCGCGACGACGAGCGCCGCTGCGCCAAAGACCGACCGCTTCATTCTAGACGACCTTTCAGCACAATGTGTGCCCAGGGCGCAAGGAAGAAAAGTGACGGAATTACGCGGGAGTCAAAGGGCCAGCGCGGGCAGGTGAGCCGTCGTCGTGAGCTTCGCGTTGCCCAGCCCAGGTGCGTCGTTGCGCAATCAATGAAGGTAGCGGCCGATCACGAGCGTCGCGATCAGGAGGAGCACGAAGACGGTGATCAAGATCGCGAGCTTCACGCCAGCGCCGAGCGCACCGGGTCGTGGCCGAACGACGGTGGTGCTCGTCGTCGAGGTCGTCGACACGATCGGAGAGGAGATCGGTCCAGCGACGACCGGAGGTGGCGCCGCGGGTGGAGTCATCGCGGCCGTGTGCTGCGCGGCGATCTTCGCCGTTCCGGTGCGGCCTGCCTCGAGCGGAGGCAAGCGGTGGGTGTGGCGTGCGAGATCTTGATGCGTGTCGGCGGTGGGATCGACGCTTTCCTCGCCCGCGAGCACGCGACGCGCCTCGTTGTCGTCCACTGTGATCTCGAGCGGATCGGTGACGAGCGGCGGCGTCACGGGAGCGTTGGGCAGGTTCTTCGAGAGCGCCTTGCCACTTCGGATCGTCCCGGCAGAGTCGATGACGTCCTTGTCGAAGCGCGCGTCGCGCTCCGTCATCGGTGCTCCCGTCTCGGTGGACGAGTCCATCGGCGGACGAACAGGCCCGGCGGTAGCTTCGAGCCGGCGACCGGAAAGCAACGTCGCCTTGCCGAAGCCTGGCGTGGTCGTGCTGAAGACCGAGAGCGCCTCGGCCATCTCCTCGGCCGACGCGAAGCGATCGGCCGGCCGTTGCGCGAGCGCGCGATCGACGACCGCGCCGAGCTTCGCCGGGACCTCGGGATCGACCTTCGAGAGCGGCAAGAGTGAGCCTGGGTCGGCGCTCGTCTCGCGGTGCTTCACGCCGGAGAGCGCGTAGTAGAGCGTGGCGCCGAGCGAATAAAGATCGGCGCGAGCATCCACCGGCTCACCCGCCTCTTGCTCGGGCGCCATGTACGAACGCGTGCCGACCACCATCCCGCGTCCAGTGAGCGGTCCGGTGAGCCGTCGTCGATCCTCGACCTCGAGGAGCTTTCCTTCGGAGAGCTTCGCGAGCCCAAAGTCGAGGAGCTTCACGTGATCACGAACGGCGAGCGTCTTCTGCAAGAAGACGTTGGCTGGCTTCACGTCGCGATGAATGATCCCTGCCTTGTGCGCGGCTGCGAGCCCGGCGAGCACTTGGAGCGCGATGAAGACCGCGCGTGCGGTCTCGAGCTTCTGCGCGGAGACGACGAGCTCACGGAGCGTTCGTCCTTCGAGCAGCTCCATCACCATCACCGGTGGCTTCCCTGCCTCCATCACGAAGTCGGTCACCTGGACGATGTTCGGGTGACCGAGCGCGGCCGCGGCCTCCGCTTCGCGACGAAACCGCGTGACGAGCTCCTCGTCGTTCACGAGATCGGGCCGGATCGTCTTGATCGCGACGCGGCGAGAGAGCGTCTCGTGGATCGCCTCGTACACCTCACCCATGCCGCCTTGCCCGATGAGACGGACGATGCGGTAGGCGTGGCCGATGACCTCTCCGACGACGAGCATCCGAGCACGTCATCTTATGTCGCCGCTCTCCGCGCGTGACCCCAAATCGCGGCCGTGCGCGCGTATCACATCGTCGTGACGCCGCCGCGGAACCACGAAGCGTCCAGCGTGGCGCCGCCGAGCACACCCGACGAGCGGTCACGAAAGACGAACGTGCCCCAACCGGTATCTCCTCGAGGGTCTTGCTTCACCTTCAAACCGCGGCGCAAGAGCTCCGCGACCAGATCCTTCGAAGCGCCGGTATCGAGCCAGTTTGCGCTGAGATCACTGGTCGCGCCTCCTCCGAGCTGCGCGAAGTCGAAGGGGAACGTGCCGAAGCGAGGGCGCTCGGTGATCTGCGCTGCGCTGAGCGTCGCGTCCCCAAAGACCGCGTCCGCGACGATCTGAAGCTGCGTCTCGAGGAGAGATGAGCCAAAAGAGCCGCCAAGGAAGGCGAGGGAATGGTCCGCGGGTGAGGCGTTGACCACGACATGCAGCGTGAGCGGGTTGACGACGCGCTCGCCTGGCCCCGGGACGAACATCGTCGTCGTCCCAAGGCTGTGCGAGCCCTTCGCGGCACGTGGCGAGGCAGGCATCGCCGCAGCGACCTTCGCCCAGAGCGCCGCCGTGTCGTTCACGCGCTTCGCGACGAACGCAGCGTCATCGAGCTTCGTCGCCTCGTAAAACCAAGGGTCCTCGTAGAGCGCGCGCGCGGTGCGGAGCCGGACCTCGAGCCGATCCGCGTCGCTCATCGCCTCGTCGTCGCGCGTGTCGTGCGCGAGGACGGAGAGGCCCACGAGATCGTAGACGCCGCCGTAGCTGCGACCGGAGCTCGCGAACACGCGCTTCGCGACGCCGCCGCGTGATACGTCGAGCGTCCAAGGCTCTTGCCATGTCGCTCTATAGGACGAGAGATCCTCCGCGGCGGCGCGTCCACCTGCCGCGTTCACCTGCGTCACGAAGCTCGCGGACCAATCGCCGTCCTCGTACATCGCATGCGACCCCGACTTCGCCACGTCGTCGAGGAAGGCCGCGAGCTCGGGTTGCTTCAGGACGGTGCCCTCGTGGATCGGCGCGCCGTCGGGAAGATAAAGCGCCTTGGCATACGCGCTTCGCTCGAGCACGTATTTGCGGGACTTGATCGCCCCGACGAGGAGCGCGTCGGCGCGGTAGCCCTCTGCCGCAAGCTTCTTCGCCGGCTCGACGAGCCGAGCCCAAGGAAGCTTGCCCTTGGCCTTCCAGATCTCTTCGAGGCCACGAAGCGCGCCGGGCACGAGCACCGACGCGCCGATCTTCGGCTGCGCGGGATCGTAGCGCCCAGAGGGATCGCGCATGGAGTCGAAGGTCGCGTCGAGGAAGGCCACCTTGCCGCTCGCCGCCTCGTAGGTCATCGCGCCGAGCGGTCCACCAAGGCTGGTCTCGCCCGCGGCGCGGACGTAGTTGACGAGCGTGATCGTCACGAACGCATCCGCCGCGGAGCCTCCTTCTTGGAGGATGGCCGCGCCAGCCGCGCGCGCCTCGTCGTAGAAGCACGCGATGATCCCGTTCGTCGGCTGCGGCGGGGCGGACGCCGGCGGTGTGGACGGCGACGGATCGTCGCGATGCTCGCTCGAAGGGGCGGCCCCGTCGCCTTGGCTCGAGCAACCACCGAAGGACGCGAGCGCGAGCACGACGAGGAGTGGACGGAGGGGCGATGCGAAGGACATGGCGAGGTGGTACGCGAGCGACCAGATCTCGGTCGTGAAATCCTGTGAAATCACAATGTGTGCATAAATTAAGGTCAATATTGTATGGATGTGTCACGGTAGAACCGTGGCGAAGCGTCACGACATCCCGTCGCCGCGTCGCGCGCGGCAGCTTCACGGTCGCGAGCGCGAGCTCGACCTGATCGCAGGCATCGTTCGTCGCCTCGGCGCGGGGCCGTCGCGGCAGATCACGATCGTCGGGGCGATGGGCATCGGGAAGACCCGTCTCCTTCGCGAGGCTGCGCTCGTCACGAAGACGACGCGCGCCGGTCTCGTCTCGTTCGAAGACGACGAGCGCGTGGAGGGGCCAGTCCTTCGGATCACCACCGCGACGACGCCGGGCGGTCTGGAGATCGAAGAGATCGTCGTGGAGCTTGGTGTGCTTGGCTGTCCCGATCGCGCCGGCGCGATGACATCCGGAGCACCATCCGCGACGTCGATTCGCCGGAGCCCGGCCGTGGGCATGCTCGCGGATGCGGCACGGATGGATCTCGAGGCGCTCAACGACGATGGCATCGGGGCGCTCGGGCGCATCGCCGCGCGCAGTGACGGGCATCCCATAATCATCGAGCAGCTCGCCGGCTGGCTCTACGTCATGTCGCCGGCTGACCTGGCGAGCGTGCTCGAGGAAGACGCGTCGTTTCGCCTCGTCCCCGTGGCGTTCGAGCAGCGCCTGAGGCGTGCGCTGTCCGTGCTCGACGCGGAGGCCCGCGAGGTGCTCGCGGCCGTCGCCGTCACGACCGGAGCCTTCGACCTCGCCGCGGCGCGCGCGACGGTACGCGCGAGGCAGCGATCGGCTCTGCCTCGCGCGCTCGCAAGCCTCGTGCTGCATGGCTGGCTCGTTCGTCATGACGAGGGGGCGACCTCCGGTACGTCGCCGCGATGGCGCGTGATCACGCCGTTCGCAGAGCTCGCCCAAGGCCGAAGGAGAGGGCTCGAGGGCGCACGCGCGCGTCTCACGAGGCATTACGCGCATCAAGCCGACGCGTGGATCCTCTCGCGTGCGGTCGCCGATCGATCGAAGGTGGCGCGACTCATCGATGCGCGCGTGGAGGTGGTCGCGTCGTGGGAAGACGCGCATGCACGGCGCGACGACGACGAGCTGCCGCTGGCCGCGGCGCTGGCGAGCATCGCGACGAGCGGAGATCCGAACGTCGCCAGGCATGCCGAACGCATCCGCGCCTCGATCAAGAGCATGAAGAGCATGCATCGTGACCCGCTCACGCGACCGCGAACGAGACGTCGTGCACGGCTCGAGATCGCGTGCGGTGACGCGCTGTGGTTCTCAGGACGGCCGACAGAGGCAGACGCTTGCTACGCCGCCGCGGTCTCTGCGCTGAAGGCGCAGTCGAGCAAGGAGATGAGCGACGTCGCGGTCGAGTCGCTCGCGTGGATTCGACGCGCGACGCTCGGCCCGGAGCTCGGAGACCTCGACGAGGCACATCGTCATCTCGATCGCGCCGCCACGCTCGCGCACGCATGCAGAGAGACAGAGCCGCTCGTGCTCGTCCTCACCACCGCGATTCGAGGCTTTCTTCGCCGAGCCGCGAACGATGTCCGAGGTGCGCTCGAGGCGTTCGACGCGCAATCCGACCTCGCCGAGCGCGCTGGCGACGTCTTCTATGTCGCGAGCGCCGAGGCGAGCGCGGCGGACTGCCACCTGTCTCTCGGCGAGAACGAGGTCGGGCGCGTTCGCTACGAGCGAGCCCTTCGGGAGATGAAGCGTGTCGACGCGGCATGGGCGCGCACGCTCGAGGGCTACATGGGGCTCGCGGCATGGGAGGTCGGCGACCACGCCGAGGCGATCTCGCGATGCCGGCGCGCGGTCACGACCGGGCTTCTCGGTCCGCGCTTTCGTGTGATCTTCATGGCGGCACACGCCGGCGCGCTCGCCGAGCTCGGTGAACCGTCACGCGCCGCGACCCACGCGCTCGAGCGCGCCAGCCGAGCGTTCGCGGACGACAGCCGAGCCGCGGGAGCGACAGGCGAGCGCGCGATCCGCGCAGCCTCGCTCCTCGTCATGCATGCACGCTCCCGCGGCGACGACGCCTCGCTTCGCGCGGTCGAGTCGCGCATCCGTGACTACCTCGTGAAGCATGGCCCTTCCGCGATCTCCGAAGACGAGCGCGCCTTCGTCCGGGCGCTCGAGCGCGCGGTCGGCTCGCCATCCGGCACGTCGCGTCCATCGTGGAGCCTCGAAGGACGCCCGCGGCTCGCCCGCGTGCTCGCCGCGCTTCGTGCGTGCTCACGAGAGAGCGACGTCGTGACCTCGATGGCGCTCTTCCGCGCCGCGTGGCCGCGTGAGACGAGCATCGACCCGAAGGCGGCCGACGCTCGTGTTCGCAAGGCGGTGAGCTTGCTCCGCGAGATCGGTCTCCGCGGCGCCATCGTCACGGTCGATGGCGGCTACAAGCTCAGGGAGTAAGTCCACGGCGAATCCTGATCCCACCGCGGGCGGATGGGCGTCACTTCGCTTTCGACGCTAATGCATCTGCGCCGTCACCGTGGTCGTTCTCCCATCGGGGCGCGTGATTTGGGAGACGACGACCTTGCTCGTGTCGTGCATCGTGATCGACGACTCGACGTGCGCCTCGAAGCCGCGTTCGGTCTGCCAGTTGAGCGAGATCATCACGCGCGGGTCGGCCTCCTTGATCGTGTGCGCGGACAGCTCGATCCGGGCGTCGCCATCCTTCGTCGAGACCTTCCCCTGACCATCGGTCAAGAGGACGCTGATCTTCGCGAGGTGAACGGATTTGTCCGGTCCGCCTCGTTCATCGACCTCGACGTCGACGCGTGGGGCAGGTCGCGAGCTCGTGGTCGTGGTCGTCGACGGATCGGCCGCATGCGCGTCGTGCATGCAGGCGCTCGCCGGCAAGAGGACGAGAGCCAGCGAGGCGATCGAGAGGAGTCGGCGAGACGGAATGACGTGACGTGCGAAGAGGCGCATGCGTGAAGGTCCTTTTGGTTTGCGTTCGTGCGAAGGGCGTTGCCGCCGTTGCGCGCCCGCCTTCGCAAACCGCGTGCCTCGACGTGAAATCCGCGGACCACGTGAAATGCCGAGCTCTCGCCACGCCGCGCTCGCGCGCTGAATGCCAGCTCGTCGGCATGCGTGGCTTTGGCTGCCAGTCTGTCAGTCGAAGCGCCGGTAATTGAGATCGGCCGAGCCCGCCGCCTTGGCGGGGAGAAGCGTGAGCCGAAGCTTCTGGTCGACGTCGGGGACGACCTTCTCGCGATGCGTCTGGTAACCGGGATGGCGAATCTCGAGCGTCACGGGATCCTTCGCCTTCGGGAGCTTCAGATCGAGCGGCGTCGTTCCCTTCTTCGCGCCGCCGACGAAGATCGTCGCCTTCGACGGGACGGTCTCGACGTGGATCGACGACTCGTCTGCGCTCGCGGGTGCGGCTTGCGAAGGCGCAGCAACAACGGTGGGCGCGCTGCTCGCCGGCTCCTCGGAGGGCTGGGGTGCCGCCGCGGTCGTGGTCGTCACGGTGCTCATCGCGGGCTTGGCGGACGTCGCGAGGGAGACCTTCTCCTTGTCGCCGCCGATCGCGCGAAGCCCAAACGCCGCGCCGATCGTACCGATCGCGAGGAGCACGCCAAAGAGCGCGACGAAGAGAGGGACACGGCTCTTGGCCGCTGACGCACGTGCGCTTTCACGTGCTGCGAGCGCCGCACGTGAGGTCGACATCTCCGTCGGCGTGAGCATGCGCGGTCGGTGCGAGCCGATCGGCAGGCTGACGGGCGTGGGCATCGGCGTGACGCTGATCGAAGGATCGAGCACGACCGAATCCATCTCCTCTTCGGCTGGCAGGACGTCGGTGGCCTTCGGCGGCGCATGGAGGGGAGCGGCGAGCTTCTCGCTCGGTGGAGGCGAGCTGCTCTTCTTCGGGACGGGCGGCTTCGGCGGCTTCACCGGAGGCGCGGGCATCGAGGAAGAGGGCGCCGGCGCCTCCTCGACGAAGAGCTCGCCCAGATCGAGCCCCATCACGGTCGCGCCCTTCGTGGTGCGCTCGATCATCTCCTTCTTTGCTTGGATCCGATCGTCGAAGAGCTTGTGCATCACGTGCGAGAGGTCCGCCTTGAGCGACGTCTGCATGCCGAGGCGCTTGATCAGATCGAGGAGCGCTTCACGAAGGACGCGCGTCGTCTGGTAACGCTTCGGTCGACTGCGCATGAGCGCGTTCATCGTGATGTCCGAGAACTGCGTCGGAAGCCCGCGGACGACCGTCGCCGGAGGCACGATCGACTCCTCGCAGATCGCGCGGATCGTGTCTGCCTCGTCGACGCGATCGAAGGGGGAGGTCCCGGCGGCGAGCTCCCAGAGGATGGCGCCGAGCGAGAAGACGTCGGTCTGGCGATCGAGCTTCTCTCGACGGCAGCGCTCGGGCGAGGCGTATTGGAGCTCGCGACCGCGCATCTCCGCCTCGGCCATGCGATCGAGACCGGACGCGACGCCGAGGTCGAGCACCTTCACGGTGCCGTCGTAACAGACGAACAAGTCACGCGGCGTGATGTGCGTGTGGAGGATGTTCATCTCGTGCGCGGCATGAAGCGCCGCGCTCGCCTCGGCGATCAGGTACGCCGAGAGCGCAAAGTCGAGCGTCTCGCCGCGTCCCTGCGCGCGACGGAGGAGCGACGCGACGCTCTCTCCTTCGAGGTACTCCATGACGACGAACAGCTCGCCTTGATCGTGCGCAGCTTCGAGGACGCGTACGGCGTTCTCGTGTTGAAGCTTCGCGACGCGGTTCATCGCCACGAGAAAAGGAGCGCTGTCGTTCATCTGAACGAGCGCTGGAGCGATTCGCTTGATCGCGACGGGACGCTCGTACGTGCGCTGCTCGTCGATGTCCTTCTTCGCCGCGTTTGGCGCGATGGGACGGTGCGCGATGACAACTGTACTTGCCGCCCGCTTCGCAATCGGCGTCACGACCTCATAAACGCCGAGGCGACGTGGTAAGCTGTCTTGCGTCGTATGCTCCAACATCCCTCGTAGAGGGTATCGAATGGGATTGTTGGCAACAAGAAGGGGTCAAGCCGTGCGTCCTTCATTCGTCACGCTCGCCGTTTTGGCGGCTGCGGTCGCGACTTCGTCGATTTCTTTCGCCGACAATCCGTCGGGTGGCAACTCGAGTGGTCACGCCGCGACGCCATCCCAAGCGGACAAAGCGAGGGCGAACGACCTCTTCAAGAAGAGCGTCGAGGCCTATCGCCGAGGCGAGCTCAAACAGGCGATCGAGCTACTCGACGAGGCGTACGCGCTCGCGCCGTCTCCCGTGCTCGTCTACAACCGCGCGCGCGCCGAAGAAGCGCTCGGCAACATGGATGAGGCGATCAAAGGCTACGAGGCCTATCTCGCGCAGGAGCCAAACGCGGTCGACCGGGGCGCGATCGAGCAGCGACTCCAGACGTTGAAGCGCCAGCGCGAAGACAAAGAGAACGCGGAGAAGGAGCGCGCCGCGCCAAAGCCCGACCCCGTCATCATCCTTCAGCCCGCGCCGCCACCGCCGCACAAACGAAGCATCCTTCCTTATGTGGTCATCGGCGTGGGCGCGGCAGGCCTGCTCACCGGCACGGTGTTCGGTCTCTTTGCGCTCTCCGGAAAAGACGACGCGGTCGCGGAGCCCACGCAAAAGAAGTCGATGGACCTCAAGGATCAGGCAGACACCTCGGCCACGATCTCGACGGTGTCGTTCATCGCCGGTGCCGTCCTCGTCGCGGCGGGCGCGACGTGGTGGGTGCTCGACAGCCCACCATCATCGAAGCGCGGGACTGGCCCCAAGGGAGGCCTCGCTGGCATTCGCGTCGATCGCGCGACCGTGCTCCCTGGGTATGCGGCGCTCGGGGGGACGTTCTGATGTCGCCCTCCCCTTCGTGCGCACCGGCACGTGGCTGGTCGCTCGTGCTGCGCGCGGCGGTGCTCGCGGTCGCCCTCTCGGGGCTCGTCTTCGCCTGCAGCCTCGGCGACGTCGACTTCGCGAACAAAGCGTGTCCGTGCGGCACGGGCTACGTGTGCGACGCGAGTCGCAACGTGTGCGTCACGGCAGAGCAGCTCCTCTCGGACGCGGCGGTGCGGGACGCGGGATGCAAAGGCGACAGTTGTCCCTGCACGGTCGATGCAGAATGCACGGACTCGGCACGCTCGCGCTGCGGACCGAACAAAGTTTGCGTCGAGTGCGTCGCTTCGAACGACACCTGTCCGGCTGGTAGCTACTGCAACGCGACCAACCAGTGCACGCTCGGCTGCAAGCAGGAGAGCGATTGCCAGATAAGCCCCGCCTCACCTCATTGCGAGATCGTTACCCATCAATGCGTCACTTGCCGAACGGGGGCAGGAGGCGATTGCCCGGGCGGACAAGTGTGCAGTCCGTCGGGCGCCTGCACGCAGACGTGCGGCACCGGAAACCCGTGCGCAACAGGGGAGTGCTGCGGCGGCTTCTGCATCGACACGTCGACCGATCCGCTCAACTGCGGCGGCTGCGGCGTCAAGTGCAGCACGACGAACGGCACGCCGAAGTGCCAGGCCAAGGTATGCACCTGGGCGTGCGCGAACGGGTTCGCTCATTGCGCACCTGCCAGCGAAAATACGGGATGTGAGACGAACATCCGTTCGGATGGGAAGCATTGTGGCTCGTGCACGACGGATTGCGCGACCACGGTAAAGAACGCCGGCGGCGTAACCTGCAATGCCGGGGCTTGCGGGTATGGCACGTGCAATCTCAACTTCGGGGATTGCGACGGCGATCCCAAGAATGGTTGCGACTGCGCGTGCGGAGCCGCGAAAGGGGATCGATGTTGTCCAGGCAACTTCCCCTGCAACTTCACCGGTGGTCACTGCACGGGCTCCGGTAACTGCCAGTGACGCAGACTGCAGAGTAGCGACTACACGTTAGTCGGCGTTCGTGAGCTCGATCGTCACGTCACGGACGCCTTCGAGAGCGCCTTTGACCTTGCCGAGCACGCGGCGCTCGATGTTGGCGTCGACCTCCCAAGCGAGCTCGATCGCGCGCCGTCGATTCATCCGCACGATCGCGGAGCGATCGACGGAGTCGGTCAGGCGTGCGAGCTCGTCGAGGCGGCGTCCACGAATGCGCATGTACGACGCGCCCATTGGACCGGACGGCTCTGCCGCGATCGAGATGTCGCCGTGCTTGGACTCGCCGAAGAGGACGGCGAGCGCTGAGGTCACCTCGGCCGGCGCGATGCTCGATCGCGCGAGCGCCTGGCGATCCAGCTTGAAGTCGCGGTTGTGGACGCGCTCCGTGAAGGGGAAGCCGACGTACCAGTGAATGCCCTCGATCGTGTCGACGTGCGTGCGAATGGTCTTCGCGCTGGCCTCGAGGCGATCGAGGTCGTCGCCGTACGCCGTGACGACGACGCGATGGACGTTCGGATCGCCATGCACTCCGCGCCATTGCACGTCGGGCATGCTTCGCGTGACCTCCTCGAGCTTCGCGGCGCTCTCGGCGCGGAGGCTCGTGAAGAAGATCTCACCGTCATCCATGGCGCCGTCGCCCGAAGCCGGCGCGCGCGCGGTCGCTCGCAAGACGATCGCGTGAATCGCGAGCGCGCCCGCGGGGAGCCGCGTGTGGAGCTGGCGGATGAGGCCCTCGGTGGCGCGCGATTTGTTCTCGAACGTCGCCGGAGGGAAGCGAAAGCTCGCGCGCCGGAGCGTCGCGGCGGCGCGGCCCTCTTCGAGCGTGGCGCCGGCGTCGCGCACGATCTCGTCGAGGCGCTTTTGATCGAGCTCACGCCTCGCCCGCACGAGGTGAAGGCGTAGCAAGCTCCCGTCTTCACGCCATGCCATGCACGAAGGTGGATCGCGCATGACGGAGACGGTCGCGATGTCGGAGACGCGAATCGGCGTCGCGCCCTCGCGCACGTTGAGTCGGCCGATCGCCGCGGGCTGGCGCGCGTCCTCTTGGCGCCCGAGCGGAGACACCTGTTCGTCGATGACCTTCTCGACGTCGCGTGTCTCGAGATCGAACGCGCTCATTCGCTGGAGATCGATCCGCACGACGAGGTGATCGTGATCGCGAGCGGCAGGGCCACACGTCTCCACCCTCGCGACGCCTGCGGTGGCTTCGAGCTTGTGCCTCAGATCATCCGTAGGCTCCCGCACGGGATCGAGCCGCTCGGCCACGAGGAGAAGCCTTTGCAGCGACTCTTCTTCGGTCTCGACGATCGGCGGCTCCACCTCGCGTGGAAGGTTCGCGAGGCCCTTCGTGAGGCGCTCACGCACAGCGGTCACCGACGAGCCATCGGCCGCGTCGAACGTGCATTCGACGCGGACCGTGTCACGCGACGCGACGCTTCTCAACGATCGCAGATGCGGGAGCGCGCCGAGCTCCAGCTCGAGTGGCACGGCGACCTCTTGCTCGAGCTCGCTCGGCGTGCGTCCGGCCATCCGCACGACGACGACGACCTTCTCGACCCGAGGGGATCGACGCGTGACGACGAACACCCCAACGCCCACGAGCAGCAGAGCGGCGAGGACGATGAGAAGGACGCTCTTCGCGCGCACGGGGCATTAGGATGACATGGCTTCGTGGCGCGAATGCCCAAAAAGCGAAACGGCGGCCGCTCGTCGAAGAGCGCGCCGCCGGTTCGTGCAGGAGGTGTGGAGCGTTACTTGTTCGACCAGACCACCCACTTGCCGGTGGTCGCCCACTTGTCGTTCGCGTCCTTGAACGCGCCCATGTACGTGGCGGTCGCGTCGAAGAAGCCGTCGTTCGGGGGAGTCTCCGCGCCGTCCGTGAGCGAGGTGGTGGGGCCGAACACGGGCGCCGCCGGGTCGAAGCAGCTCACGACCGGATCGACTTCCTTGTTCTTGCGAGCGGCGTCCTTGAACCAGGTGACCTCGTTGATCCCGAAGTCGTTGTCCTTGTTCGGCGCGGTCTCACCCGTCTCCGGGTACGCGATGTGGTCGACGACCATCGCGGACTTCGCGTTGAAGAAGAGCGAGCCGCGGATGTCGAACTGCGGCTCCCCCGGAGCCTGGGTCTTCAGCGCCGTGCCCGTCGCGTCGCGGATGTCGAGGCTCGCCTCGAAGCCGGTCGCGATGATGTTGCCGAACTTGCCGCGCGAGTTGCGGCGAATCAGCATGCCGAACTGCGCTGCGTCCGGGTCGGCGTTCTTTCCGCAGAGCGTCGCGTTGTAGACCTGCGGGTTCGTGAGCGGGAGATTGCCCGAGCCCGTCGCGTCGTTGTCGCTCTCGAAGCCGTTGTCCTCGCCGGCGTGAACCGGGTCCTGCTGGAGGACGAGGAACTGGAGCTTGCCGGAGTAACCGTTGTCGAAGTCGAAGCCGTCGTCCTGGTTGTACTGGCAGACGAGGTGCTTCGCGTTGACGGTGCCGCCGAAGAACTCGAAGCAGTCGTCGAGCGCCATGCGGACCTGGACGTATTCGACCGTCGTGCCGGAGCCGACGCCGCCGAACGTGATGCCGTTGACCTCGTTGTCCTGGCTGAGGACGACGCCGGCGTACTCGACGCGCACGTACTTGAGGACGCCGCTGCTATCGAGCGGATCGCTGCCGCCGTACTCGGTGCCGCTGACGGTCTTGAGGATGCCTTCGATGTTGCCCTTGCCGCCGGGGATGTTGACGGGCGCCTTGCCGAGGAGGACGAGGCCGCCCCAGTCGCCAGCCTTGCGGACGCCTTCGGCGGCCTGGCTGGTGAAGACGATCGGCTCGTCGGCGGTGCCTTCGGCGATGATCTTCGCGCCCGGCTCGATCAGGAGGATCGCCTTCGAGGCGTTGTCGCCCATGATCGTCGTGCCCTTCTCGATCGTGAGCGTCGCGCCCGGCTTGACCGTCACGAGTCCCTTTAGGAGGTAACGCTTGCTCGAGGGGAGCGTGCGTGACGCCGCGATGTCGCCCGAGACCTCTTCGACGGGCTTGTTGGCGTTCGGGTCGCCGCTCGACGAGCCCGACGAGCCGGACGAGCCGCTCGACGATCCAGGCGTGCCGCTCGAGGTTCCGGGCGTGCCGCTCGATCCGTTGTTTGCCTGGCCCCCGCCGAGCGTACCGTCATCACTGCAAGCCGCGGCGCCGAGGACGCTCGTCACGCCGAGCACTGCAGTAAGGAACACCAAACTTTTGACCTTCGTCATCGAAGCTCTCCTTCTTGTTGGGCCCGATTACGTGTGGCGCCCAAACGAGCGGGGTTGAAACCCGCAATCAACACGCTGCCTATTTGCACGAGTGGTGTGACCGGTGTTTGACGTTGCGTGAAAGATCTCGAGTCCGCTTTGCAACGATCGTGTGAAGTGCCTCGGCTAGTTCGTGTAGGTCGCCGAAAGCCAGAACGTCGCGCCGGTCAAATAGCGGTTGGCGATCGTGTTGCCGTCCTCGCCTTGCGTGAATCGAACCGGCGCGTTGAACGCGTTCTCGACCGTCGCCTTGAGATCGAAGTGGTCACCGAGGCCTTGCGCCATCGAGAGATCGACGAGATGTCGCGGCTGCTCGTATTGATCGGGAATGCCGTTGCTGCCGACCTGAGCGATGCGCTGCCCCGCCACGTTGTAGAGGATGCGTGCGCGCGTCTTCGACTTCTCGTGATTCCAGTCGAGGGCGACGTTGACCACGTAGGGAGACTGCCCAGCGAGCGGTCGGGTGGTGGACGTCTGAATGCCGATCTGCGACGTATCGAGGTCGACGCGCGAATAGACGACCGTGAGGTTCGCGAGGAGGCTGAACTCTTTGAGCTGATTCCAGAAGAGGTCGAGGCTCTTTCGTCCCTCGACCTCGATGCCGGTGTTCACCGCGCCCTTCGCGTTTTGATACGAGATGACGCCGCGGCTCGTCGGCAGGATGACCTGCTCGATCGGCTTCGAGAAATCCTTGTGAAAGACGCTGACCGCGAGCACCTCGCCCACGCGCGGGAAGATCTCGTAGCGCGCGTCGAGGTTGATGATGCGCGTGCGGTCGAGGTCGGGATTGCCCAGGATCTCGCGCGCGCCGAAGAAGTCGGTGAACACGAACGGGGCGAGCTCACGAAGCTGCGGCCTCGCGACCGTGCGCGTCGCGGTGAGGCGGATGTTCGACGCCTCGGTGAGCTTGTAGATCAGGTTGCCGGAGGGGAGCAGATCGGTGTTTCGCAGCTTCGACTCGACGCGGTCGCTGCTCGTCGGCGCGAACGGGTCGTACGACTGGATCGTCTGGTTCGAGACCTCGATGCGCTCGCCGGCGACGAAGCGGAGCTTCGACGTGATGCCGACGTCGCTCATCAAATAGCCGGCGTAGACGTTGTACTGCGCGGCGTAGGTATCGGTCGGTCGCGTCCACTCTTCGATCTCGAGCGCAGGCCCGACGTTCTCGTCGGTGAAGAGCGCGTCGCCGCGCTGGCGGAACAGCGCCGGGTCTGCGGCAGAGTTGCGGAGAAAGCGGAAGCGTCGTGCGTTGAAGCTTCGGCCGCGCAAGGTGAGGAGACCGCCGCCCTTGATCTTCGTCGGGTTGTCGCCCTTCGACACCGGCTGCGTCCAGTCGACGCCCACCGAGCGCGTGGTCTCACCCTGCGCTGCGTAGAAGTGTTGGCCGCTCTGCGTGCTCTCGCGGAACGAGAGGCCGCGACCAGGATCGTCGACGTAGACCGTCTCGCGCAGGTTCGGATCGTTCAGCGTGGCGCGCGCCCAGAGGGCGGTCCAGCGGAGCTCGGCGGCGTCGAGCTTGCGAAACCGATGCTCGCCGCGCAGCTGCCCGTACATGAGCGCGCGATTCACGAAGCGAAGACGCTCATCGAAGATGTTCGAGCTCTGCTCGTCGTTGAAGCCCGAGATGCGGCGCGCCTCTTTCTCGGCGTTGCGGCTGTAGAGGCCGGTGAGCGAGATCTTGTGATCGGTGCCCACCGCATACGAGACGGTGCCGAGGCCGCTCCACGTCACGGTGTCGAAGCCGGTCTCGGCCGTGTAGTCGTTGAACCGAACGAGCTGTCCGTTGCCCGAAGAGTCCACGCCGAACGTGCGAATGATCTCGTCGGTGCGCTTCTGGAACTTCCGCGAATACGAGCCGCCCACCATGTAGCCGAGCACGCATCCGTCGCAGCCGAGCACCGGGAAGCTCTTCTTCAGCTTGAACGAGTCGCCGACGACGACGCTGCCGTTGCCGTTCGGGAGGTTGAACGTGCGGTCCGTCTCCATCGGCCCGTTGATGGACTTGCCGATCGCGGTCAGGTTCGGGTTGAGCTGCCCGTTCTGATCGAGACGCGTCACGCGCTGCGCTGGGACGTCGTTCGGCAGGCGGCGCCCGCCGTCGTCGATCCCGAGCCAATCGGTGCTGCCGCCGGGGTAGCTGAGGCGATGACCGAACGTCGACTCGGTGTTGAAGCCCGCGCCGAGCGTCGCCTGGAAGAGGAACTTGTTTGGCAAGTCTCGCGTGTGGATGTCGAGCGAACCGCCTGCAAAGTCGCCGGGCATGTCGGGCGTGAACGTCTTCGACACCGTGAGGTCGCTGATCACGAGCGTCGGGAACATGTCGAGCGGCACCGCTTGCCGATCGGGCTCGGGGGAGGGGAGCGGCGAGCCGTTGAGCATCGAGTTCGTGTAGCGGTCACCGAGACCACGAACGAAGATGTAACGACCGTCGACGACGGTGGTGCCGACCACGCGCTTGACGGCGTCTGCCGCGTTGCGATCCGGCGCCTTCGCGATGTCTTGCGCGCCGATCGAGTCGGAGGCCTGCGCCGCGTTCTTGCGCAAGAAGAGCTGCGTCGCTGCGCTCGCGCGCTCGACCTCGGCCTCGACGGCGGTGACCTCTTCGACCGCCATCTCGTCGGGATCGAGCCGCACGTCGATCTTGGCGATCTTGCCGGCGACGATGCGCACGTTCTTGACGCGCGCAGGCCGGTGCAGCTCGTACTGCACGCGAAGCTGGTACATGCCAGGTGGAAGCTCGAGGCGGTATCGCCCCTCCACGTCCGTCGTCGAGTACTCCTTCCGACCGATCACGGTGACGAGCGCCTCGAGGAGCGTCTCGTTGTCCTTCTTGCTCGAGACCACGCCCCACACCGCGCCTTTGCCTCTCGAGGGGGGACGCGAAGGGTCGACCGCCTGTTCTTCCACCGCGGTCATCTCCTCCACCTTCTCGTTCTCGACGGTGGGCGGAGGATCTTGCGGAGGGCTCGCGGGCGGCTCGGGCGCTGGCGTCTCTTGCGCCGCGGCCCGACCTGCACACAGGAGTGTCCCGAGTAGGAGCGGGATCGCGGTACACGTGTACCTTGCACGCATCATGGCGTGGTCTGCTTTCTCTCTTTTATGGGAAGGGAAGGCTGGCGGTCTTAGCGAACGACCTTGTTCGTGAGGATCGCGATCGTCTTTGCTCCACCTTGGCGGGCGATATCCATGGCCTCGACCGTGAGCGCATAAGGCGCGTCGTCGGCCGCGTCGAAGTACACGACCTTGTCCGTCCGCGCGGCCATCACGCGGGTGATCTTCTCTTTCAAGTCCTTCTTGTCGACCTCGGCGCCGTTGATCGCGATGACGCCTTCTTTGTCGTTGGCGGGGTTCTTCTTCACCGTGAGGACGACGCTCTTGTTCTCGGTCGGAGGCTGCGCTTGCGCGTCCTGCTTCGGGAGCTGAAGCCAGAACTGCTTGGCGAGCAGCGGCGTCACGACCATGAAGATGATGAGGAGCACGAGCACGACGTCGACGAGCGGCGTCACGTTCATCTCGGGCGTGGCCCGACCCTTCTTGGAGCTTGCTGCGATGCCCATTCCCATGATGACAACCCTTGCTTGCGCTTCGGCGCTCAGTTCACTTCTTGATCCGGCGGTTCATTGCCGCCGCCGCGCTTCTCGACTTGAAGCGACACGCCGCTGAAGCCAGCGTTCTGAACGACCGCAAACACGTCGCGCACCTTCGCGTAATCGAGGAGCCCGTCGCCCTTGAGGATCACCTTGCGATCCGGCTCGCGGGCGTGGATGTCGGCGAGCTGGTTCGGAAGGTTCGTGAGCGTCGTGGGTGACTTCTCGAGGTACACCGAGCCGCTTCGTCCGACGGTGACGGTGACCGGATCGAGCTTGCCCTTCTGGTTCTTGTCGGGCTGATAAATGCTGGGCAGCTCCACACGCTCGCCGTGCTCGAGCGCCGGCGCGATCACCATGAAGATGATGAGGAGCACGAGCACCACGTCGACGAGCGGCGTGACGTTGATGATGGGCGCCGCGTTGCTACGCATAAGCCTTCTCAGCCGTCTGCTGGCTCGAGGTGCTCTTCTTCTCGAAGTGGCCAGAGTCGCGTGTGCCGTGGTTGTTCTCGAGCTCGTCGAGCAGCTCACCCGTTCGTCGCGCGAGCTCGGTCTCGACGCCGTTGATCTTTGCGTTGAGCTGGTTGAAGAAGAGAACGGCGGGAATGGCGACCATGAGGCCGAGCGCGGTCTCGACGAGCGCTTCGGCAATGCCGGCGGAGACGGCGCCGAGGCCGCCCGAGCCGGTCGACGCGATGCCTTGGAACGCGGTGATGATGCCAACGACGGTTCCGAGTAGACCGACGAAGGGGGCAACCGAGCCTACAGATGCGAGGACGTTCATCCCCCGGCGGAGCTCTTCACCAACTTGCTCCTTCTGTCGCTCCGCTTCACGGCGCGCCACTTCGACCCGCGACAGATTCTTCTCCTCGGTGCTCGAGAGCTTGCGAAGAACGGGAGACATCAATCGTGCGAAGGGCGAGAGCTTGTGGCCCTCGGCGACCTCCATCGCCTTGACGTAGCTCGATGACTCGAGAAACGACACGACCGAACGAAGGAACTTCCTCGTTTCAGCGCGGGCGCGGAGCAGGGCAACGTGACGTTCAACGACGACAGCGAGGCTCATCGTCGCCATCAGCAGGAGGATGGACGCGATCACCTTGCTGAGGAGCCCCATGCTGGCCCAAATGTGAAGCGGACTGAAACTCATGTTCTTGCTCCTGGTGCAGCCATCAATCGGTCGTCTGTGGTTCGGTGTTCTTCGGTGCGTGAGTCAGGAATGCTTCAGGCGAAACGGGATCTTGACCATGCGTGTGATGCGAACGGGTTTTCCGTCGAGGGTGGCGGGCTGAAAGGTCCAGCCCTTGACCGTCGTGAGGACGACTTCGTCGAAGAGCGGGTGTCCTTTGACGACCTTCAAATCTTCGACGGCGCCGCTCTCCGTCACGATGAATTTGACGACGATGACAGCCTCGATCCCTTGTCGGCGAGCGTCCTCGGGATAGGCGGGCATGGACTTGTTCATCGGGACCGGCGGCGTCGAGACCTCTGCGATCTGCATGACCGGTGGCGGTGGTGGCGGTGGTGGCGCGACCGTCTCGACCGGCTTTGGAGGAGCGGCGCCTCCTCGCCCTGTTCCCCCGACGACGCCGTTGGGGTCACCCGCGGGCCCCTCTTCTTTTGGCTTGTTTGGATCGCCTTCCTCAGGCGGCCCCTTTGGCAGCTCCGTGGGCGGCGCATCGGTTTGCGCGCCCTTCGCGGGTGCTGTGTTCATCGCCACCTTGGGTGGTGGGGGAGGAGGCGGAGGTGGCGGAGGTGGTGGGGCCGCTTTGACCGGCTCGGGTGGTACGAACTTGACGTCGACCTCCTCGTCGAGCACCTGCTTCTTGATCTGGCTGCCGAACGCAACGCCGACCCCAAGGACGGTCGCGACGAGGATCATCGCAGCGACGTACGACCCCGCGAGGCGCTTCGTGCGACCTGCGTCACCTTCTTCGTTGCGGCTCCAATCGTCGAGCGACACACGCACCTTCTACGTTGTTCACGTGGCAACTCTGTGACGTTACCGACACGAGTCGGAATCCAAGCGTATGCCTCTCTGCTCGGGGTGATAAGACGCTGCTCACACACCGCACGGTGATGCTAGAGAGACGCGAAGCTGGTGGGCTCATCGATCCCCGTCGATGTTCCCGGCGTCACGCGCTCGTGAACGTTCGGTGTCGGGACAACCGTGGGGCTGCGGCCGTATTCGAACGACTGATCGCGGACGAGAACCCGGTAGGCCTTGTCCAAAGTCAGCGCGCGCTCTGGGCTGGGTAGCAAGAGTCGCGTGACATCCCGGTGAAGAGCGTCGACCTCACGCGGCCGGAGGTGACCGTGGTCGTCGAAGAAGCGGGCGTGCGCTTCGTCATTGGCTCGTAGGTCGTCGGCTGCCCCATTCTGCTCGAGGTAGAACGTGTACTCGAAGCGCGTCGCAGCGCCGCTGCTGCCTTGCTGTGGTCGCGTTGGCTCGGGGACACCGCGCAGATCGCGTTGGGATGGATGGAACCATCCTCCTCGAAACGACTGCGGAGAAAGGCTGCGCTGAAAGGAGATCACAGAGTCGACGTTGGCGCCGATGCCGCCGTGGCACCCGACACATCCCGCGAGCTCACGATGGGTCTGAGGACGAAGCTCGCCGCTCACGTCTTCGATGAAAGCCAGAAGATGCCAACCGCGCCCGTTGTCGACGGCCCCGGTGGCATCGTCCGCCCGAACGACCCGGAGGCGATCGCCCCCTTTGCGCTTTTCGAGGGCCTCTTCGTTCGCTATCGCGAGGTGATCTGCATACGTCAGCCACGCTACTTTCCTGGCATAGCGAAGCTCTTTCATGCGCGGCGCCATCGTCACGAGTGGCTGCCCACCTTCATCGGTCGTGACGTCGAGGTAGCGCACCGAGTGAAGGAATTCGGTGCCGAGAGGAAAGAGGCCGGCAGCTTCGCGCAGCTTTCCCTCCGCCTGGAGCAGACGAGCGCGACCAACCCACGAAGGCATCATCGTTCTCTTCGTGGACCACCCTGCCGGCCCTGCTACGGCGAGAACACGATCCCGAAGCACGTCGAGATTCTTCGCGTACACGTCGGGATCGAATACGCCGTCTTCGCGCTGGCGGTACTCGTTGGGCAGCCGAATGAGCGCATCATCGAACGATCCGTTCGTCGGCATGAACGACCCTGGCAGTGGGTAGTAGGCATACGCTCGCCAACCGGTGTACGTCCCATCGGGACGATGGTCGAAGCCTCGCTCGTCGAAGATGAACGTCGCGTCGGGGCTCCAGATCGCACGTGCGACCGTCTCGTGTTTCGGCGGATAGTTGGTCGTGCGTACCCACCGCAAAATCTCGTCATCGGAGATCGCGCGCACGTCGCGCGTGCGGTCGACGAACAGATTCGTGTACGGATTGGTCGAAGTTGCCGGCGAAAAATCGTACGACGTCTGGAGGTCCGCGTCGTTGATGTAGCTCGGCGCTCTTCCTTGCGTGTGGCACGTGAAGCATGGGTTGTGCGCCCGCCCATTCGGCAGCGGCGGAGTCGTCTTCGTGTAGCACTGAGCGGGGACGACCGACGGTGGCCGGCCGTCCCGCGCTGCGCTCGCGACGATGGCGGTGCTCGAGCCTGTGGGCTGCCGCTCTGCTTTGGGAAGATGGGAGGCAAGCTCGTGGTCTGGTCGTAGGGCGACCGCGCCGAGTCCAATTCCAACGGCGCTCGCGACCAGAGGCAGCGCCATGAGGAGTCGTCGCCTTGCTCGAGACTTTCGCCTCGGCGTCATGGGGAGAGCCATGGATCGGGAAGTCCCATCTGCGCGTAAGCCACGCGTCAGTTCATCTTTGGGAACGGTCCCAAGAATCCCACGTACGGGCGCGTGGCCTTCAGCTTCTCGGCCGGATCTGCGATCGCATCGAGCTTGTCCTGATCGGATTCCCCATAAGGATGCTGAACCACGGTCATGATGTAAGAAAACCCGCCGATATCGGGATAGTGATAAACCGATGTCGACTCGGAGCCATAGGGTGTCGTGAGGATGCGGGTCACCTGCTTGCTCTGCAAATCGAATGACCAAACCGAATCGTTTTGGTGTTGGAGCTTGCCGCAGTCCTCACCGATGATGAGCGTCGTCGAGTGCCGGACGAACGACAGGTTGTCGGGGTTGGCGATGGCGTCGATCGAGCACGTCCCAGGAGTCGCGCTGGGAACGCCTACGAGAAGGGACTTCCAGCTCTTCACCACGAAGTCGCTCCCGATCGTCGCGTCTTTGCCGATATCGAGGCTGTACACCGCACCACAAATATTGCCAGGCAGCTTCACGTGATTGGGCCCTGCAAAGTCGAAGGGGCCTTTGTCGATCATTCCGTTCGAGATGTCGGTAATGGAGATGTAGGCCTTCATCCCTTCCGGATCGAACGTGAAGCCTTCTTCCTTGTTCATCTCCGTCGTCGCGCCGACGTATGCTGCATAACGTCGTGTCTCGAGACGTGAAGCGGCGAGCTCTTTTCCCGTTTTGAGGAGGAGGCACTCACCTTTCTGCCCCTTCTGAACGGCGTGATATCCCGCAGTCGGACAGGTCCCGTCGACGTTGGGCGTCTCGGTCGCAAAGAGATCCGTGAACTTCGTCTTTGCCACGAGCAACGCCTTCACGTCCCCGTCGCTCACGTTTGCCGGTCCGAGCTGGATCCACTCGCTGTCGGCCGAGCCACCATCGACGTCGCTCGTCTGCTTCCACTTGTGCGCGTAGAGCGTCCCCACCGAGAGATCACCCGCGGTCTTCGCGACGAACATGAAGAACCCCGTGTTGTCGCCGTCGTCCGTCATGTAGACGGTCTTCTTGTCGGGCATCACATAAGCAAGCTCGTTGGCCTTTCGGCCCATCGCGTAATGCTTCGAGACCTGCGTCGTGCCGGCTCCGGCGATCGCGATCTCGACCGGATAGCCATATTTGTAGGGGTCGAGCGTCGCCTTCATCTGATCGATCGTCGCTGTCGTTGGATCGAGCTTGAAGTAGAGAGCCTGTGGCGCAAAGAACGCGTCGACCTTCGCGGTGGTCGTGGCCTCACCAAAGGCGCGGGCATCCGGCTCGTACTCCTCCCCGCCAAGGTGGGTGTTCCAGGGGGTGACCGAGCCGGCGCAGGGGGTCCAGAGGCCGTCGACACTGCTGAAGTCGATCGGATGCGTGCTCGTCGCCGTTAGCGCACCCGTCGTCTTGTCTTGCGTGAGCTCGGTGAGATACGCCGCCGCCGGTTTTCCCGACTCGAAGTGCGTGATCGAATAGAGCTTGCCAGAGACTTCGAGGAGGGAGGTGAAGTCCGCGCCGTTGTCGATTGCCGTCGAGTTGTCGGGGAGCTTGATGAGCGCACCATCTTTGTCCGTCAGCGCGCCGAACGTCACGCCGCCGACGACGTCGCCGCCGCGGAGGAACGCATGGTATCCCGTCGCGATCTTCTTTCCGTCGAGCGTCAAATTGGGCGTCGCGCGAACGAGCCTCTTGTCAGCATCCGTCACGGGTGCCCCAAGCGGATCGAACGCCAGTGTGTGCATCACGGGAGCTGGCGGCTTCGTGCTCCCGTCAACGCCCGCATCCTTCGTCGTGGGAGTGGGATTGGGATCGCCGCCGCTCGTGCTCCCCGACGAGCTTGGTGCACCGCCGTCGCTCGCGGGTGAAGCCGATGCTCCATCCTCGTCGCTCGAGCAGGAAGAGGCGAGGAGAAGAAGAAGCATGGAAAGGGTGGCCGAGGCCGCTCGTGTCGTTTTGGACATGCGCAGCTAGCTACCAAGGCGTGACGACCTTTGGGCGACAGGTGGGTGTCTTTGCCGACAAAGGATGAAGCCACTCTCGTGACGTCCCGCGTTTCGCGAACCGCTCTGAAGGAGCACGTGCGATCGAGCCTCGTGTGCGCGTTTCCCCGAGCATGAGCCACACTCGTTGTCGGACTGTCACGAAGATGTTTCGTCCAGAGCACGCGAGCGTGATGTTAAAGAGCGCCGATGGTGGGAATGGCCCGAATACTCGTAATCGACAGCGACGCGCCACTTCGCGCGGCGTTGTCAGGGGCTCTCACCGCGGCCGGGCATGAAGTCGAGACTGCATCATCGAGCCAAGCCGGCCTCGCCCTCGCCCGAGCCTCGTCACCCGATGTGGTCGTCTTCGATCTCAAGCTCAACGATGGTGAAGGAATCGAGCTCTGTCGAACGATGCGAAGCGACTCCCTCGTTCGGCGCGCCGCATTGTTCGTTCTCGCAGAAGGTGACGAAGATCGTCGCATCATGGCCTTCGAAGCCGGCGCGGACGACTTCCTCACGAAGCCCCACAGCATGCGTGAGCTCGTTCTACGCGTCCGAGCGCTCGCGCGGCGTCGCAGTCGACCACCACCCTCCGACGTTTTCTCTTCGGGCGCGCTGAAGATTGATCGGGCGTCACGTCGAGTCGAAGTGGGCAACGTCGCCGTGGAGCTCACGCGACGTGAGTTCGATGTGCTGCTCCACTTGGCGGATCGTCTTGGTCGTGTGCAGTCGCGTGACGCGCTCGTCGCCAGCGTCTGGGGTGAGATCGCCGATTCTGGACGCGTGGTCGACACCACGATCAAGCGCCTCCGCAAGAAGCTCTTCGCTGCCACGGGTATCGCGAAGCAAGAGTGCCCGCAAATTCGAACAGTTCGCGGTGTTGGCTACAAGCTCGAGTAAACACGAGCGAGACGGCGCGTCGTAAGCAAAATCGCGACGTGAAACAGAGTCGAAACAGTTCTTGCGCTTTATGTAGGGGCGTCCATGCCCTCTACGCAGATCGATGCTGGGGATACAGCCTGGCTGCTCGTAAGTACGGCTCTCGTCCTTCTGATGACGCCGGCTCTCGCCCTCTTCTACGGTGGGATGGTTCGCAAGAAGAATGTCCTGTCAACGCTCATGCACTCGCTGAGCGCGCTGCCCGTCATCAGCGTCGTCTGGGCGCTCTTCGGCTACTCCCTCGCGTTTGGTGAGACGCATGGCGGTCTCATTGGATCGCTCGGGCATGCCGGGCTCGCCGATCTCGTGAGCTCCACACATGGTTCGGTTCCGAGCCTCGCGTTTTGCGCGTTCCAGATGATGTTCGCGATCATTACGCCTGCGCTCATCTCGGGCGCATTCGCAGAGCGCATGCGCTTCTCCGCGTATCTCCTCTTCATCGTTCTGTGGTCTGTGCTCGTGTACATCCCCGTTGCGCATTGGGTGTGGGCCGACGAAGGCTGGCTCCTGAAGCTCGGCGCGCTCGACTTCGCAGGGGGTACCGTCGTGCATCTCACCGCGGGTGCATCTGCGCTCGTGTGCTCGCTCATGGTTGGCAAGCGACTCAAGTATCCGCAGGAGCGCCCGCTGCCGCACAATCTCACGATGACGCTGACGGGCGCGGGCATCCTCTGGTTTGGCTGGTTTGGCTTCAACGCCGGGAGCGCGCTCACGAGCGGTTGGCTTGCGGCGCTTGCCTTCACCACCACGCATCTTGGAGCAGCCGGCGGCGCGCTCGGATGGCTCGTCGTAGAGTGGAAGCACCGAGGAAAACCGACCGCGCTTGGGGTGGCCTCCGGCCTCGTCGCAGGGCTCGTCGCGATCACGCCAGCCGCTGGGTATGTCTCACCCATCGCCGCGATCGTGATTGGGTTCATCGCGTCGCTGGTTTGCTATCTCGCAGTGCTCGCGAAGTACAAATACGGTTATGACGATTCGCTCGACGCGTTCGGCGTTCACGGCGTGGGAGGCTTCACCGGTGCCATACTGACAGGTGTCTTCGCCGTGAAGCGTACTTTCCCGAACGTGAAGGATCCCGTCGGCGCCGATGGTCTCTTGGCCGGCAATCCGAAGCAGCTGGGAATCCAGATCCTCGCGTGCGTCGTTTCCGCGCTCTATGCCGCGATACTCACGTACGGCATCTTGAAGCTCGTCGACAAGATCGTCGGCGTGCGGGTCTCGACTTCGGACGAGCGCGAAGGACTCGACACCTCCCAACATGGCGAGGAAGGCTACGCCGGTTAGGGCGGCTCGCGGCTAGGGACGCGACCGGAGGTCGTCCTGCGGGAAGATGGGCGCAGCGCTCGGCTCTGCCAGGCATCCGCGCCGTTCATCGCTCGAGAGTAGCTCCCCAAAGACGCGTGCTGCGTCGGCGTAGGTCCCCTCGCCAATCGCGACGTCGACGGGATTGATCACGTTCAAGTAACAAGGAAAGAGCGGCGCATCGACGGCCTTTCCTTCGTCTCGCCACCAGTAATAGAGCGAGCGCACCGACCACAGGTATCCGTACGAATAGGCGGTCGGGTTCGAGCCGATCGGAGCTGCGCCGCCCGCTCGCCACGCCGCGATGCGATCGGCCGGAACGCGGTAATGCTTCTCGCGTTCGACGACGATAGCAGCCGCGTCATCGAGCGCTTTGCGCGCCGCGCTGAGACGCTCGAGCCGCTTCGCTTGCGCGGTGTCGAAGTAGCCGTCGACGTAGTCGTAGAGTCCGTGCACCTGCTTGGCGCGAAGGGCAGTCATCTTCATCGCGTCGGCGAGGTCATCGAAGAGATCACGTCCCTCCGCCGGAATCTTGGCGCGAAGGTCGTCGGCGCGTTGAGCGAGCAGCCCCATCCGCGTCTCGAGCTCCGCGAGCAGAGGCTCCACCTCGGCCGAGTAGCCAGGACCGCCGTGCAACGGGTTTCGCATGTCGACGAGACCAAGCTTGTCGGGCTGGGTCATCTTGAGCGGGACGGAGAATCCGGTGCCTATCTTGCTGACGTCATCCCAGGTTTCCCATCCCTGAAGGTAGGCCTGCCCGTTCCGCATCGCGATCTCCGCGGGTGGCTTCCCATTAACACGTCCCTCGATCAGGAGCGCTTGCTCGACGGCGACGACATCCGAGATCCACTGAACGACGTCGTTCGTCGCGACTCCGAACACACGAAGCGCCCTCGACAACATCTCTTGGAGCGGGCGCGGCTGCCACGCGGCACGCGCGGCCACGACGTCGTTGAGCCAATAACCCCACTCCCAGCCGCTCGAGAAGACGAGCTGCCCATCCATCTTCTTCCCGTTGCCGGCTTCGTCTTGCGCGAGGAGTGAGAGGTCGGCCAGTCGCCTATCTGCATAGAGAGGCAAGAAGAGTGGAACGTCGACATCGAAGCTCACCCAGTAGGCGGACTCCGGATAAAACACGGTTGGGCGCGTACCAGCCTCCTGCCAAACGAAGTTACGAATGTAATCGAAGTTCGTATTCCCATACGTGGGGGCAGGATCTTCAAGGCCGTAATGCTGAACCGTATGCGGCAATACGCCGAGGCGCTTGTCGGCGTGGTGGGGGAGCATGTTGAAGTTGATCGGTTTGCCCGTGACGGGGTCGGGATAGCCATCCGCCACTTGCCCGGTCGAGCAATGCACTTTGATGAACGCACGTTTCCCTCCGTGCTTTTCATCGAGGTGCTTGGCGACCTCGTTCATCCACGCAAGCATGCGCGGCGCGTCCGGAGCGGTGAACTCGCTCGTCCCACTCTCGATGCCATAAAAATCCCAACCCGCCTTGTCGAGCCAATCGAGGCGAGTGCGGATCTCCGTGAGCTCGGCGTTGAGGTCGTCTTTGTTCTGGTTCCTGAGCAAGCGATAGCTGTGCTGCTGTTGGAACGTGATCGGCGCGTCGATACCTGCGGAAATGTCGAACGTATGTGCACGGTCGACGAGCACGCGAAGCCGGGCAATCCGCGTGTCGGAGTCCGCAAACTTCTCGAACGTGCTCGCCCACAAGAGGAACCATTCGACGCCGTTCTGACCGTTCGCGACGGCCCACTCGAGGAAACGATCCCACTCGGGGAGCATTGCCTCGAAGCCCGCTTGATCGTCGGGCCCGGTCTTTCCAAAGCCTTGGAGCAGCTCGGTGAGCTCGAGTGGATGTTGGGTGTGAAGATGCGTTTCACGAGTGTCCCAACGTGGAACCTCTCGGCGGTCGATGGATGTCGGCAGGTGAAGGGCGCTCGGAGTGGTGGGCGAGAGCGGATGAAGAAACGCGAACCCAATTTCCTCGAGGAGCGCGTACGCACCATGAAACGCGCCGAGGTTTCCGTGCGGATGGTTCGTGGCGGTCGTGCCGTGAGCAGCGAGGACAGTACCGGCGCCGAGCTTGCCACTCCTTACGATGAATCCTTCGTTCGGAAGTGCGCTCACCTCCGCCTTTGGAATGATCCGGTTCTCGATCGCGCTGTCGCCGATCGCGATGATGAGCGACGTCGCGTCGAGCTGCCCGGGGTTGTCGGCAAGATCCGCGGCAGCCTCGCTCGTCAAAACCGTAATCGGTTTGCCAAACGCCTTGTCGAGCAGCGAGGCGTAGCGGGCACGAGCGTCCTCGCCAGCCACTCCTGGCTCGAATACGAGAAACACACCCGTCGCGATTGGGCCGAGTGACGTGCCGACATCTCCGCCCGTTGGGTTCGGAGTATCTGCGCTGCCCGCGGCGGCGTCATCACTTCCGCAGCCAGCGGCTTGGCAGAAAAACGTGGCGGCGAGGAGCGCCGCTGCTCCGAAGGTTCGTCGTCGAGACATGAGAGATCTGATACCGAACCTTACGGCATCCAAGGCCTGCAGGCAGGCGTGAACCTCTACCAGCGTGTCGAAGAGACGCGGCGTCGAACGCCGCTCTCGCTTTGCGGAATCATCACGTCGGTTTCGTCCTGATCGCGCGAGCCAACGTGGTCGAGAAGGCGAACGACAGACGTCGAGGCCTCGCTCGCGAGCGCCTCGAGCGTCTTCGCATCCTCAGCTGGAAACGTCGGCGCGATCACCACGACGGCCGGTCGCAGCGTCTCGAGGTGCCGCGACGCGAGCGAGAGGTGACGAGCGCGTCGGACCGGCAGCGGCGACATGAGGCGCGCGCAGCTCTTCGCGACTTCGTCGTCTCCTCCAACGAGAAGAACAACTTGGGCGCGGGGGATGCGGCGGTTGCGACAGCTCATGAGATCAGTATCGCCAACGATGGGGGGATGCTCCAGACGCGCCGCGTGTTCGTAACTTGCGTGCCTCGATGCGGGCATCTCTCTTCAAAGGAGGATCGTGGTCGCCACCGTTCTGCCGCAATCGACACCCGCCCACCCAACCCCCACCCAACCGGCCGCCGTATGGGAAGCTCGTCTCAAGAAATACCGTTCTCGACATCCATGAAAACGGCGGTTCTGTGACAAGGCGACCGTGTGTGACAACTTCCTGATAGGTGGTTGCACGTCGGTGCGAGTGGGCTAAATCGACACGCATGTTCCCGGCAAACCGATTCCTGCTCGCGCTCATCCTCCTCGCTGCCCCTCTTCCTGCGTGCGCGACAGCAGACACGGGCGACGCGAGCAGCGACCAGCGTGACGAAGAAGCGACGGGCAGTTGGTCCTCCTCGCTCGCTGTGCTTGCCGACTCGCGCGTTCCAAAGACGTGGGACACCGTCGCGGCCGGGGTGTCGTCCTTGTCGACGTCCACGCTCCCGCATGAAGCGAAGACGCTTCGCAAGCAAATCGGCGAGCTGCGCGACTACATCGATCTCTTCGCGAGCGTGTACGACAAGAAAGGTCCGGGCGACCCGTGGGTCGATCTCCGCGATGACCTCGACGAAGGTTACGAGACGGTCGGTGCGTTCAAGGACTTGTTCGACGCGCAAGGCCTCACCTTGAAGACCAAAGACCCGGCGACCGGGCAGTGGACAGGGGAGGGTGTTCTTCCTGAACAAGTCACCTATCCGGATGCCTCCGAGGTCGAGAAGCGTCGCTCGAAGGTACTCTCGTGGAAAACGAAGCTCGAGTCGAAGAAGCAAGTCTATCGGGACTACATCGCTCACGCCGATGCGCAGAAGCTCCATGATCATGGAGCGAGCGAGCAGTCGCAGTTCTTCTGGGCAGGCGCCGGCCTCTCGCCCGACAAAGACAAGAGCGGCCTCGAGAACCTCTCCGCGCTAAGCCGTGAGCTACTCGATCGCGGTCGCAAAGACTATGGCCAGATTTCTGGACTGAAGGAGGTCACCTCCTTCGACGATCACGAACAGTTCCATAACCTCCGTAAGCGCATTCGAGCGATCGTCAAAGTGGTCGACTACTTTCCTGCATTGCTCGAGCCAGGCGCCGACGAGCCGCTGAACATCGCCCGCCAGCTCGTGGATCGCTATGGCAGCTTGAACGACAAGATCACCGCCTTCGACCTCGAGAAGAAGAAGAGCAAGAAGAAGGAGCTTGGTGACGAGATCGAGGATGAGTGGAATAAACTCCGTAAGTGGCAATCCGACCAGGATGTCGATCATCAGATCGAGACACTGAAGAAGCGCATTCGCAAACACGGCTAGGAAATGCGCTCGGACCGATCCGATCACGAGGAATGTAGCGTCATGAGCCTCTGCAGACTCTTCAACGCCGTAGCTCTTTCACTCGCGCTGGCCGGAGCGGCATGCGCTTCTTCCGATTCGTCCGCGGAGACGACCGACGACGAAATCACCAACATTCCAACCGGAACGATCAAAGATCAATCCGAGACGGGAAACTGTTGGCTCTATGCGACAACGGCTTGGGCCGAGTCACTCGCAGCCGATCCCACCACCGGGAAGGTGAAGGAGCTCTCGACCGCCTACCTCGTTTACTGGAACTTCTACGATCAAATCCTGACGTCGCATGGGAAGAGGTTTCGCGGCGTCGAGTGGACCGGTGGCTCCTGGGGTCAAGCGGTCGAGATTGTCCTTCGCTACGGGCTGATGGCGCAGTACGACTTCACGCATGAGCGCTCCGCTCAGGCTGACGCAACGATCGCGCTCGACGCGATGACGGCGATCAACACCAGCCTCAAGAGCGGGGCGCTACGACGCCCTGCCTCACGACGGGATCCGGTGCTTGTTCGCCAAGAGCTCAATCGCGCCTTCAAGCTCGATCCTGAGCTCGCCCGGGCGCTCGACGCGGCTTTCGGTGAAGACGGGACCAAGACCTTCGTGATGTCGACGCATGGCGACACCACGCCCATCCTGGCTCCGAGCGAGGTTCGCGTGCGTTCGCCTCGTGAGGGAGCGTCAGCTCTCGAGGAGACGACGCTATCCGAGGCGATCGGGCAGCGCGCAGCCGATGACCCGGATGTGCGTGTTGGCGCTTTCGCATGGCGAAAGGCGGAGGCGCCCCGCCCGTCGGATCCCGCCGCACGATCGCGTGAGCTCCGCGCGTTCTTGAAGAGAGTGCAGATCGCGCTTCACCACGGCGTGCCCGTCCCGATCTCATGGTGTGTGGAAGAAGACGGACAGGACGGACGCAAACGCTACTCAAAGCCGGTCTCCGGCGTGCTGGACGGAGACTGTGCACACGAGACGCTCATCGTCGACTACGAGGCGAAGCTGGCCAATGGCCATGTCCTCGAGGCGGACAGAGAAGCGACAGCCGAGGAGCTCGAGCAGGCGCTCCGCGATGACACCGAGCTTGTCTTCTTGCGCGTGAAAAACTCTTGGGGCCTCGATGATGCTCCGAAGTCCGGCTTCACGGATCTCTACCTCTCGTACCTCGAGAGCTCCATCCGTGCTTGCCCTGACCGCGACGCCTCATCAGCGGAATGCGTCGACTGGACGTACATGCTCGACGAGGTCACGCTCCCGCCGGGGTTCTGAGCGGCTCCCTTTCGATGCCTACAACGTCGAAGCCACCGTCATTCGGCGCGTGGGCTCGAACAAGAGCTCGTCGATGGGTGATCCGAGCTCGCCGCGACTGGAGCTTGTGGCATCGGGAAGACCGAGGACGAGGCGAAGCGTGGGCGCGATGTCGGCAAGATGGTGTGGTGAGGGCGACGAGACGAAGCCGCGCGCGGTGATGCGCGGGCCTGCCGCCATTAGCCACACACGAGACGCCTCGGGTGACTCGAACCCGCCGTGGCTCCTGAAGTCTTTGGCACGACCGTGATCCGGGCTCACGACGATGTGCGTGCGGTGGCTGCGTTCGCGTGTCTTCGGGTTTGGGTCGTGGTCGACGATATCCATCAATCGGCCGACCACTTCATCGGCGAAACGAATCGAGCTCACGTACGCGTCGTAGTCACCGAGGTGGGCATATTCATCGGGATCCCCAAGCCCGAGGTAGAAGACGTCCGGTCGCTCGGCCTCGTAGTAGGCGAGGGCCGCGGCAGCGGTGAGCCGGTCAGGTCGTGAGTCCTCCGAACCGACGAGCTGCTCCGTCGGAGGCGAGCCTCGACCACAATCGACATGGAACGCACGATGACTTGCGTCCACCGTGATCGCGCGGTCGATCTTCTCCCACGACGCGAATGCCGCGACACGAGCGCCCCTGGCTGCGGCCTCGTCGAGCAGCGAGGGGCGACGCGTGCGTTCGCACTCGTTCGAAGAACAATCGAGCGGCGCCCGTCCGCTCAAAATTTCGTTGTATCCCGGCAAGGAAATGAACTGTGGACCCGTGGCCGAGATGGTCCCGAACCCTGGCGCGCCCACGAATGCGCCTCGCTTCGTTCCGAGCGCGTAGAGCCGCGGAACGAGGTGGCTGGCGTCCTCTTTTCGTGCACGTGGCGCCGAGGCCGATCGCGACGGATCGGTGCCGTCGAAGATCTCCTGCCAGCGCACACCATCGATCGTCACGATGATGACCGGGTCACCGACACCTGGCGAGGCTGCGGCCGCGGTCGATGAGCCGACGTGGGGACTCGTGACCGGAAGTGCATCACCGCCACTCATGCGTCGATCCACGCAGCTCGAGAGGCTCGTCGCTGCCATGATCACGCCCCAAGCCAAGAAGGTGCCAGGGTGGACTCCGGACGCCTTGTGCGCTGCCCTCATGGTTGCAGGATGCACGGACAATGTGACCGTCCGATGAACCTGTGGACAAATGGTGGAATCGACTTCGTAGCGCGGCGGTCACGGTCGTGCGCCAATTGCGAGTGGCGCCTCTACGATGGAGAATAGGCACGCTTCACCATCGCAGCCCATGCGATGGAGAACACCACGCTCCTCGAGTCCTCGAATCCGCTCTGCGAGCCGCCGCCTTGGATCGCCCAGCTCTGCCCCCGGCCGCGACAGTGGCTCTGGCCAGCGGACCAGCACATGGGAATAGTCGCGGAGCATCTCGTCTTCGAGCGTCCAAACCGTCCAGTCGAAGGGATGCCGCGGTTCATTGTCTCGCGAATAGCCAATAGGCAGTCGCGGGCTGAAGCGGCCCCAAAAAAGCGAGGTAACGCCGCCGTTGTGCACCGTGTGGTAAACGGCGGAATAATGCAATACCGCGTTGCGCTCATCGAGGAAGTCACTTTGATCATCCATGGGTAAGGCGAGCAATCGATCGGATGGGTGAAGCTGATCGACGAGCCGTACGGTTTGCATCCCCTCGGAGGCGGCACCACGAAGAGCTTGACCCCAAAGAAGTAGGCCACCGAGGGCAAAGGCAAACAGCGGCCAGCGCGCCTCCGCTCGCTCGAAGAATCGCGGGTTCAGCATCACGACGACACATGGCAAGAATGCCGTCGCGAGCAAACGAAAGTCGATCAGGCTGAGATCGTCAGGTACCTGAACCGCCGATGGCGCGAGGACTGCGACCGTCATGAAGAGCAACGTAGCGATCTGGGTTGCCGTTCGGATGCTGTCCCCAACGTCCCCCGATTTGACGTCTCGTGCGCGCTTTCGCCATAGCCGGCAGGTCCATGCCACGACGGCGAGTGCAGAGAGGGCCACGACCATCTTCAGCGTTCGTGGAAACGGCCCGAGCACAGTGGCGATGATCTGGTCGAGCTTCTCCGCTGGATGCGTAAACGAAACGCGAAACGTCCCGAGAGATCCAGAGACCACGCCATACCCTTTGATGTTCGCCAGCCAGAGGCGGCTGAGGCTGTCCCCCGTGCTCGTCGTGGGGGATGGGCTCAGGGTCGTCATGGCTCCGAAGCTTGCGCTCGCGATCACGAGCGTCGTGAACACGCGACTCCTCCGTGCTCGCACGGCGAGCGAACCGCACGCGAAGCATCCCAAGAGGACGAGGAGCGCTGCCGCCGCGAACTGATGGAGCCACGTCGTCACGATGACGAGCGCCGCGAGCACGATCACGCGAGCCGCGAGGTTCGGCCTTTCGGCGCGAACCACGGCGACGGCTGCCGCAAAGGCTCCGATCAGCGGTGGGAGCGCGAAGGTGTAGGGCAGGAGACCCATACACAGCACGGGATGAAAGGCGAGCCACGGCGCCAAGAGCGCGGTGTTGCAGCTTCGTCCTTCGCCTCGACACACGCTTGACCACGTGAGCGACGCAAGCCATCGAAGCGCGAGTGCCATCGTGACGACGTACGCGGCGAGCGCGATGGAGAGGGCGCGCTCGGGCGACCCGCTCACTCGGGTAAGCAGCGCAAGCATGCGGTACACGTTCGTGTAGGAGCTCGAGAGGTCGGGTGGCGTGAACGCGCTCGGATAAGCAGCCGGGTCCCGCTGCCACTCCGCCACGAGCTTCGTAATGGCGAGGTGCTGCGGCACGTCGTGGCCAGGGAAGATGGGCAGCCCTATCGTCACGACCGCTATCGCGACGAGCACGAGTGACCAGTAGAGTGCACGGTCCGCGCGCCGGGGCATCCAACGTGCGACGGCGACGGCACGATTCTGCCGGGGATGCTGCGAAGCAACGTCGTCGAGAAGCACGGTGACCGAGCCAATCGATCACGAGTGGCGACTCCTCCGCGCAACGATCCGGCGACAATTGAGGATGCGAGGCGAACCAGGACGATTCGTCGCCATGTGTTTCCGCCTGCTTCTCACGATTGTCACGCAGCTCTTGTGGCGTACTGCTCGCGTGCGTCGCGTTGTCCTCTTCGTGCTCTTGGTGCTTCCGCTCCTCTGCGTCTTTCCGTACGTCCGCTCCCTCAACAATCCGAACGAGCTCGTGCGCGTCTACACCGTCATCGCGCTCGTGGAGAATGGGACCTTCTGCATCGACGAACAGGTGGACGACTTTGGCTGGGTCAACGACATGGCCAAGCTGCCCGGTCGAGATGCCTCAGAGCAAGGGCAGGGGCACTACTACATGGTCAAAGCGCCAGGCGCGGTCTACCTCGGCGTTCTGCCCTATTTCGTCTTCTCGAAGATCGTGGCTCCGGCGGTCTTCGGTAAGAGCTACCCGGTGACCGCGCGGAAGGAGGCGCGCGCTCTTCATCCCGAGCGCTTCGCGCTTCCACCGTCGCCGATGGAGGAAGAGCGAGAGGAGATCGAGCGGCTGTGGTGGCTTCGGTCGAGCACGTGGGCGATGCGGCTGTTCTCGTCGCAGTGGCCGTGCTTCTTCTTCATGCTTTGGCTCGAACGCTACTGGCGAGCCTTTTCCCGTGACCCTCAGCTGAGGTTGACGACGATCGTCGCCACGGGGCTCGGCACGAACCTCCTTGCCTATACACATATCTTCGCGAGTCATGCGACCTACGCCATGGTCGCCTACGTTGCGTTCGCGATTCTGGAGCGTGCCCTCCACAGCGCGCCGCGTCCGCGTCTTCGTCGCGCTGCCCTTGCCGGTTTTCTCACGGGCGCATGCGTGACGCTCGAGTACCAGGCTCTCTTCATGGCCATCACGATGAGCGCCTTCGCGATCTGGATCTACGCTCGGCGGCCCGAACCCGCAAAGATGCTCACGAGCTTCGCGATCGGTGGGCTTGTCCATGTCCCGCACATGATGTGGTTTCACTATCGCGCTTACGGCAATCCATTCACGCCGGGTCATAAGCTGCTCGAGACCGCGCAATTTGCTTCCGATCATCGTCAGGGTCTCTGGGGAATCGTGTGGCCGTCATGGGATCACATCAAGTGGCTCTCCGTGGACCCAGGCTTTGGCTTCTTCGGGATGAGCCCGTTCATGTGGATCGGGCTTCTCGGAGCGCCGCTCGTGCTCGTCCTTCCCTTTGTTTATGGGGGACAGAGAGCTCGGTCACGGCTCCGCCTCCTTACGGTCGTGTGGCTCGCGCTCATGGCGGTCGTCATCGCCGTCAACGCTGGCTTTCTCGAGTGGCGTGCGGGCTGGACGGTGGGGCCTCGCTATCTCGTCGTCTGCGCCCCGTTCTTCGGGTTCGGCTCGCTCGTTGCGCTCGAGGCCTTCGCGCGGCGAAGTCCTTCACGGCGCTCGCTCGCGCGTGGCGTGGCTGGCGGGCTCGCCCTGGCGGGTGTGCTCAGCATTGGTACCGTGGGGTTGATGGTCGACACGTTGCCGGACACGATCCCGCGGCCGTTCGCGCAGTTCACCGTGCCGATGCTCAAGGAGGGACTCGTTCCTCATCACATCGGCGAGTGGCTGGGATGGACGTCGCCGGCCGTCTGGATAGCGGCGCTGATCGCGCTCGTCAGCGCTCCGCTCGTCGCGAGCATGCCACGCTGGCGGCCCCTCGAGCGTCCGCTTCTGTATGGGATGACGTTCATGCTGTCAGCCACGCTCGGCTTCTTACCCGCGATCTCGAAGCCAGCCGACGCGACCCCGCTGTTCGTCCTCCATCCGTCGACCTACAGCTTCAAGGTTGGATGGGAGCCTCAGCGCTAGCGGCGAACCGTCACTTGGGGATGTTCGTGACGGTGCCGCACGGGAAGCGAACGCTCACCTGCGCGGTGGGAGACGTCTGGATCGTGTTGCACGACGTGCCGAGGATCTCGAGCTCGGTCGGCGAGTTCAGCTTCCAGCCGTTCGGATCGTTCAAGTTGAGCGGCGTGCCGTTCAGCGTGACCTTGCCCTGATTCTCGGTGCCGGCGACGACCGAGCCGTTGAGCGTGAACTTGCACGAGCGCACGCCGAAGATGATCTTGTTGAACGCGTCGACGAGCTGTTGGCGGTTGCTCGTTCGGTAGATCGTCGCGGCGTCGCCAGCGTCGGCGGCGAAGCCCTGGCCCACGTTCGCGACGGCTTGCTGATGCGCCTCGGTGATCTGGTCGCCGATGCCGATGACGTAGCTCGGGATGCCGGCGTCGAAGGTGCGCGACGCCGCCCAGACCACGAAGTCCTTCGGAGGTTGCGTGCCGTTCGAGTTCGGATTCGCGCACGTATCGGGATCGCCGTCGGTGGCGAGGACGAGGATCTTCGGCCCCGGCGTCGTCGCCTTCGCGAATCCACCGTCGAGCAGCACACCCGCGTCGTTGAAGCCGATGACGCCCATGATGCTCTCGGCCGTTGGCGTGTTGTTGATGACGCCTGCGTCGTAATACGCGTTGTAGATCGCCTGGTAATTGGCGAGCTTCCACGACACGTTCGTGAGCTGCGGGCACGTGCCGCTGTTGAAGCTGTAGAGCGACAATCCAAACGACACGTCGTTCTCGAGCGTCTTCACGATGCCGCCGTCGGGATCGATGAGCGCCGACTTCAAGGCATCCCATCGCGAGATGCCCGAGCCGGCCGGGAACTGCGCGGTCATGCTGCTCGACTGATCGAGGAGCAGAAGCACCGTCGGCGTGACCTTCGCGAGCGTGACGTCGATGTCCGCGCAGGCGTCGCCGCCGACGGTCGCGTCCTCGACCGTGCCGGTGTCGTTGCCGCCGAAGCCCGTGCCTGCGTCGAAGTCATCAGAGCCGCATCGCCCGTGCGGTGAGCACTGCGCGCCGTTCGCGCATGCGGCTCCGCCCGGGACGCAGTCGGCCGTGCACTTCGAGTCGGCGGCGCAATAGAGACCCGTCGCGCACTGCGTGTCATCGCTACAGGGCTTACCGCATTGATCCTTGTACGTGGTTTGGCACGGACCATCGGTGAAGACGCTGTCTCCGTCGCTACCGCAATGAATCGCAAAGGCGACTGCGCCCGTCATGCCGAGGAGGACGCCCAAGCGAGCACCGAGAGAACGGGAACGGCGATTCATGATCTCTTCTTCTCCATCGAGGATGAGCAAGTGGCTTGGGCTCCACGCGTGAACGCGGAGCCTCGAAGAGCCAGCGTGCTGATCGTAGCATCGTCATGCCCGCACGAGGCACGCACTATCGATAGAGGCGGAAGAATTGAAACGACTTGTCCCATTCCTCGCGTGGACAAAACGCGATCGCGACCTCGGCGCCGCCGAGCGAGGACTCCGTCATGACTACATGGTCGTGCCCAGGCAGCGACTTCGCGCGTTCGAGCTCGGCGTCCGTCACCTTGCAGACGACCTTGCGAAAAGGCCCGGCGAGCCAGGCGCTGACCTCCGGCCTATCTCGATATTGGAGGTAACAGGCCAGGGACGCATGTGCGACGGCGACCATGGCGTGACCAAGGGCGACCGAGTCGCGAACCAAAATGTACATCTTCAACATGACACGGTCTCTTTCTCGAAGAAGAGAAGCGCCATTCATGAAGAGTCGCGCCTCTCAGGGGCGCTGACGTCTTCGTGGAGCGTTGGATAAAAGGCGAAACGAAGACTCAGCGACGGCGATGCGTCGTCGTGATCGTCGTCGTCGTCGTCCGTCGCACCAGGCTCACCCCGAAGGTGTAGCAAACACGACGTCAAAGGCCACTTCGATATGGTCTTTGACGCGAAAGGCGTTCATTGGGCCTTTGACGGTGTCGGACCCAATGGCACTTAGCGAAAGCTCGAATTTGCCTTTGGCATGGACACGGGAGCCGTCGCGACGGGTCTCGATCATCACGATACGCTCGACTTCCTTGCCGTTGGGCGGGCACACACGCAGGCGTGCCTTGCCCCCGTCGAGCGTCGCCTCCACGCGCACCACCGCGTCGCGGCTTTGCGTGTGGAATACATCTTTCTGCATCTTGGCGAGGCAGTCGGTTCGGTCGGACGGCGACAGCCCGCTCGCGTCGACGCGGCCATCCTTGACCGTCCCTGCCACCTCGATGCGATGAATGGGCACTTCGATCGTCACCGTCCCCGTGCGGTCGTCTTCACCCGTCCGCGTCGCCGTCCCGCGAATGCCACGGCAGGAGAGCTCGAGATCGTGCGCGAGCTTTGCGAAGAGGCCTTCGGCAAAGGTGCGTAGGCGCACGGTCGACGCTTGCTCGTCGACGACGAGCGACGTGGTCTCGGTCTGCGTTTCACTCACGCCGGCGAGTATAGATCATCGGCGCGCTCCGCAGGCCGGCCGATCAGATCGCGCACGCGCAGCCGTTGGCCTGGGCGCATTCGTGATGGGCGGTGCAGTCCGCATTTCCTGCGCACTGGTTGAGGTGCTGCTGGAAGCAGGCGTTGTCGCACTGCGCGTCGAAGCAGTTGAGCCAGCAGTTGTCGAGCGCGTTCTCGAATTGAATCGCGCCTGGGTTCGCGTTCAAACAGCAGTTGAAGCAGCTGTTGTAGTTGTTGCTCTGGCAGTTCGGCTGCTGCGGCGGCGGAGGAGGAGGCGGAGGCGGCGGCGTGGTGGCGGTCGTCGTCGTCGTGGGAGCCGTGCCCGCATCGGTCCCCGTACCTGTGCCCGTGCCCGTGCCCGTTCCGGTACCCGTCCCAGTTCCCGTTCCGGTGCCGGTTCCCGTTCCGGTGCCCGTCCCAGTTCCCGTCCCGCGCTTGTTGCCGCTCGGGGTGTTGTCACCGTTGTCCGTCTCGTCGTTCGTCGACGACTTCGTCTTGCGCTTCGTCCCGCCGGTGCTGTTGCTGCTGTACGGGGAGCCGTCAACCGGCGCGGGCTCGCACGCGTTCGTCGCGCCGATCAGAAACCCTGCCGTGAGAAGGGTGAGGACGACGCCGTAGCCAGCGCTCGACTTCGCCCACGTGGTTCGCAGCATGACGGGAAACGTTGCATCGAGCGCGCCAGATCATTGGGGGACCGGGGACCATCCATGGTGGTCGAAAAATCTCGCCTCATGGGACGATCCAAAGCCGATCATCCTCGTTCTCCAACGGCGATCTGGATCACGCACAGACCGGTAGGCCACCCAATCCATGGACCTGCGTAGGTGTGTGCCTACGCTCGTTGGTGGGTATACTCGCGGCCGCGACAGCCATGACGACCAGCACCAACCGAACCCTCTACGGGCTCCGCCAGTCTCCCTGGACCGAACGCGCGCGATGGGCGCTCGACCATCACGGGCTCGCGTACGACTACCACGAGCACGTGCCGATGCTCGGGGAGATCCTTCTTCGTCGAAAGGCCGGCAAGCTCGCGAACGGCAAGAAAGCGAGCGTGCCGCTCCTCGCCGAGGCAAACGACGATGTCGTCGTCATGGGGTCGCTCGAGATCGCGAAGCATGCCGACGCCAGGGCGACCTCACCGGCGCTCTTCCCGCGGGATCGCGAGGCCGAGATCGCGCGCTGGGGCGACCTCGCCGAGAAGATCACGCAGGCCGCGCGCGGACGCGTCCTCAAGCGCCTGCTCGCGAGCCGAGAGGCGCAGAAAGAATCGTTGCCATCGTTCGTCCCCGGCGCGCTTCGCGGTGTGATGGCTCCGTCCGCGGGGATGGCGATCAGCTTCTTGCTGAAGAAGTACGGGATCTCGGGCAGCGACGTCGAGGCCGAGAGCGATCGCACGATCCGCCCGCTCCTCGAGGACGTGCGTGCCGCGCTCGCGAAGGGCGGAGGTCACTACCTCGTCGGCGATGCGTTCAGCTACGCCGATCTCGCGATCGCATCGTGCCTTCACGGCTTGAAGCCGCGCGAGGCGACGCCGCTTGGCCCCGCGACGCGCGAGGCGTGGACGAACGACGCGCTGGCGCGTGACTTCGACGACCTCCTGACGTGGCGCGACGCGATCTACGCCAAGCACAGGTAGCTAGAGCGTCTTCTTGCCCGTGAGCGTCTCGAAGATCGAGGCGCTCGGATCCACGCTCGGGGAGGCGTCGAGCCGCGACACGAACGCGGCCGCGACACGCTCGGCGCGGAGCTTCACGCGCGCCTGCAGCACCGCGAACGTCGGGTTCGAGCGGAGCGGCTCGAGCAAAGGACAGCGCAAGAGCCAGACGACATCGATCAGCCCATTGCCGTCCGCGGCGGCGACCGCTTCGATCGCGCGCTCGGGCAGGCCGGCAGAAACGAGCAGCTCGGTTCGCATCTGCGCGTTGAATGACGCACGTCGCGGTGGCCGAGAGAGATCGATCGGTAGCACCTTATCGAGCAGCTCGCGATCGACCAGCCGCGCGACGTCCCCGAGCGTGATATCGAGCATCGCGCGAAGTGGAAAACGCACCAGAGGAGGAAGTGCCGAGGCGTCGAGCTCGGCGATGAGCTGGCGCGCGGAGTCGTGGTCGCGGTACCAGAGCGCATCGCGAGCGCACGTGAGCATCCACCCTGCGAGATCGCTCGGATCGGTCGGCTTGTTGTCGGCGAGTCGCTTTCGCGCGGCCGCGCGGTCTCCGCTCATCGAGAGGATCCGCGCGATTTGGAAATGCGCGGCGACGGCTTCGGGCTCGATCTCGATCACCCGCTCGAGCAACTGCACCGCGTCTTTGACGCGATCGACTTCGCCCGCCACACGCCCGAGCCAGTCGAGCGCGTCGACCGAGTTAGGCGCGACCACGAGCGCTTCGCGCAGATAGCCAATCGCGGCGTCTCCCTCGCCGTTCATCAAGTGAATGATCGCGAGCGCGACGCGTGCTTCTGGATTCTTCGAATCGATCTCGCTCGCTCGCAAGGAGAGCGCGCGAGCGCGCTCAGCGACGTCTCGGCCAAAACCCTCGCCGCCGTACGTTCGCGCGAGCGACAGCGCATACGTGCCGATGATGCGCGCGTCGTCCGGCGCACGCTCGGCGGCCTGCGCGAGCATGTTGACGGCATCTTGAAGCGTCCCGTGCCACGCGCGGCGCAAGAAGTAGCGACCGCGCAGGTACATCTCTTCGGCTTGGGCGTCGGCCACGCGAACGGCCTTTGGTGCCGTGATTTCCGTGGTGAGCGCGGACGCGATCGCATGGGCGGCTTCGTCGGCGATCGAGAGGATCTCGGACGGTGGACGGTCGAATCGACGCGCCCAAAGCTGAAAGCCATCCTCGACGGTGATCAAGCGAAACGACGCGCGAACCGTCTCGCCGATCCGGCGAACCGACGCATCGATGACGACGTCGACGCCGAGCGCGCGACCGATCTCGCGGACGTCTCGCTTGGGGTCGATGTACTTCATCGTCTCGCCGCGCGGGCGGACGAGGAGACTCGGCACGACGGAGAGCGAATCGACGATGTCTTCGTTCACGCTGTCGACGAGGTAGTCGTCGTCTTTGCTCCCGAGGTTGAGCACGGGGAGCATCGCGAGGACGCGCGCGCCAGGGGCGCGGGGCTTGATGAGCGGCGCGATCGGCAAGGTGCCCGACGACGGCGCGCTCTGCAGCACGGGCCTCGGCGGAGCGAGCGGGATGGTCCCGGTCTTCGCTCGAGGCGGCACGCTCGCGCTTCCTTCGGTCGTCGGTGGAGACGCGTCGAGCGCGCGTGAACCGCCGTCGCGGTAGCTCACGATCGCCGCGGCGAGCTCTTCGGCGCTCGCGAAGCGATCCTCACGGTGACGCGCCATCAGCTTGAGGATGATCGCCGCGAGCGGCGCGGGGACGCTCGGCATCACGGCGCGCGGATCCGGCGGCGGCCTGAGCAGGCGCCCTGCGGCGACCGTGACGATCGAGTCGCCCGACCACGCGAGCTCGCCGGTGACGAGCTCGTAGAGCATCGTGCCGAACGCATAGAGGTCGGCGCGCGCGTCGAGATCGGTGGAGCCTTCGACCTGCTCTGGCGCCATGTACGCCGGGGTTCCGACGATGCCGCCCATCGTCTGCGAGAGCTGCTCGCGCGACTCGGCGGCGGCTCGCGCGATGCCGAAATCGGTGATGACCGCGCCTCGCCGCTCGGTCGACTTCGCGGGCTCCTTCGCGACGATGACGTTCTCTGGCTTGAGGTCCCGATGGAGGACGTTCGCCGCGTGTGCTGCGCCGAGGCCCGCGCAGATGTCGAGCGCGATCTCGATCACCTCGGGGATGGGCAATCGCTTGCGGCGCGCGAGCATCGCCCCGAGCATCTCTCCCTCGATGAGCTCCATCGTGAGGTAGCGATCGCCCTCGTGCTCGCCGATGTCGTAGGTGCGCGCGACGTTCTTGTGCGTGACGCGCCGCGCAAGCTTCACCTCGCGCCGGAAGCGCTCGATCATCTCTGTCGAGGCGATCTCCTTCTTCAAGATCTTGAGCGCGACCACCTCGTCGAGCTCGCGATCACGGGCGCGATAGACGGTGCCCATCGCGCCGGCGCCGAGCATCCCGAGCAGCTCGTAACGCCCCGCAATCACGGGAGGACCTTCGGAGAGCGTGCCCTGAGGAGCCGGCACGACGGAGCCTTGGGGCGCCGGCGTGACGGAGGCGAGATCCGTCACGGAGATCGTCTTCGAGTGAGGATCTGCATCGCCGGGCGTGGACATAGGCGCGGTGCTCTCGATCTCGATCGTACCAGGAATGCCGAGGACCTGTTTTCTGATAATCAAGACGCGTGGATGCGGTCCGTATTTTGTCGTCCTCGGCGACAGCGCTCGCACGCGCCGTCGCCGATCGAAAGGTCACCTCACGGCAGGTGGTCGAGGTGCACATCGATCGCATTCGCAAGGTGAACCCAACCATCAACGCGATGGTGAAGGATCGCTTCGACGACGCGCTTCGTGAGGCGAGCCTTGCGGATGAGCGGACCGCGAGCGTTCATCGCGATGACCTCCCGCCCTTTCACGGCATTCCGTTCACGACGAAGGACGCCCAGGCATGTGCGGGGATGCCCAACACATCGGGTCTTTGGGCCCGGCGCGAGGTTATCGCGAGCGAAGATGGCACCGCCGTTCGGCGACTGAAGGAGGCAGGCGCCATCCTGCTCGGCGTCACCAACATCAGCGAGCTCTGCATGTGGATGGAGAGCTCGAACAAGGTGTGGGGGCGCACGAACAATCCCTACGACGCGTCACGCACGGCAGGAGGGAGCTCGGGAGGAGAGGGCGCGATCGTCGGCGCAGGAGGATCGGCGCTCGGCCTCGGCTCGGACGTCGGTGGATCGATCCGCATGCCTGCGTTCTTCAACGGCGTGTTTGGTCACAAGCCCACGGGTGGTCTCGTCCCGAACACAGGCCATTACCCACCGGCGGAGAATCTCCATCAACGCTACGTCACGACCGGACCGATCGTGCGCGCGGCCGAAGATCTGATGCCCTTCCTCCGCGTCGTCGCCGGTCCGGATGGTATCGAGGAGCATTGCATCGACATCACGCGCTCCGATGGAGGCGCCGCCCGACCTGGCGCGAGCAGCGCGAAGGATCCTCTCGCCGACCCGTCCGCCGTCGACCTCTCGAAGCTCACGGTATGGGTCGTCCCGGACAACGGCGTCTTCGCGGTGTCGAAGAGCATGCAGAATGCACAAGAGCGCGCCGCGCGTGTGCTCGCCTCTTCGGGTGCGAAGATCGAGCGAAGGCAGATCCCCGCCTTGAAGCGATCGATCGAGATCTGGTCGGCGATGTTGCACGAGAGCTCCGGTCGATCGTTTTACGAGCTCATGGCGGAGGGCGGCGACTTCAAGCCGCTTCGCGAGATCGGAAAGATCGCGATCGGTCGCGCGTCGCACTACACGCTCCCGGGGCTCTTTTTGTGCCTGCTCGAGCAGGTGCCGACGATCTTGGGTGAGGGTCGTACGAAGCGCATCCTGGATCTCGGTCGCGAGCTTCGCGCGGAGCTCGAGGGCCTTCTTGGCGACGACGGTGTGATGCTCTTTCCGTCGTATCCCACCGTCGCGCCGAAGCATCACGCGCCGCTGCTCGTGCCGTTCAAGTGGATCTACACCGGGATCTTCAACGTCATGGAGATGCCGGTCACGCAAGTACCGATGGGCCTCGACGAGCATGATGTTCCGCTCGGGGTCCAGGTCGCGGCGAGCAATCGAGGCGACGCCACGACGATCGCGGTCGCGATGGAGCTCGAGAAGAAAATCGGCGGCTGGGTCCCGCCACCGGCGCTGCCGTTCTGAGCGCCAGGTCGTCACTTGTCTTGAAACGAACGAGGGAGAATAGCGATGTCAACAGCAGCAGCGATGGAGCACGGCCGCATGATGGATTTTCCGCTCACGATCGCGCATCTCGTCGATCGGGCGGCGCTCTACTTCGGGCGCACCGAGGTCGTGAGCACGAACGGTGACAAGTCAAAACGTCGAACCACGTACGGCGACCTCGCCGTGCGATGCAAGAAGCTCGCGTCTGCGCTCACCAAGCTCGGCGTGAAGCGCGGTGACCGCGTCGCGACGCTTTGCTGGAACCACGCGCAGCATCTCGAGGCTTACTTCGGTATTCCAGCGATGGGCGCGGTGGTCCACACCCTCAACCTTCGACTTCATCCCTCCGAGATTGGATACATCGCCAACCACGGAGGTGACGTTGTCGTCATCGTCGATCAGTCGCTCCTCCCGCTCTTCGAGAAGTTCAAGGGCGACATCAAGACGCTGAAGCATGTCCTCGTCGTCTGCGATCAAGGGAAGCCCGCGCCGGAAGGGACACACGACTACGACAAGCTCGTCGACGAGGCCTCCGCGGATTTCGCGTGGCCGGAGCTCGGTGAGAACGACGCGGCGATGCTCTGCTACACCTCGGGCACGACCGGCAACCCGAAGGGTGTACTCTACAGCCATCGCTCGACGCTCCTTCACGCGCTCGTCGGCGCTCTGCCCAATCACATCGGCTGCGGGATCGACGACGTCATCCTCCCGGTCGTGCCGATGTTCCACGCGGCGGCGTGGGGGCTTCCGTACATGGCCGTCCTTTGCGGCGCGAAGATCGTCTTCCCAGGGCCTCACCTCGACGCCGCGTCGCTCGTCTCGTTGATGGACAGCGAGCGGGTCACCGTCGCGGGCGGCGTGCCCACGATCTGGCTCGGCATCCTCGCGATGCTCGACGCCGCTCCAGGCAAGCACGACCTGACGAGCATCCGCACGATGGTGATCGGTGGGTCGGCGGCGCCGCCGTCGCTCATCGAGGGCTTCCACGAGCGGCACGGCCTCGTCGTCACGCATGCGTGGGGCATGACGGAGACGAACCCGCTCGGCACGGTCGCGCGCGTGAAGCCGCATCTCCGGCACGAGACGTTCGGGGAGGAGCTCGCCGTCCGCGCGACGCAAGGCTTCGCCGTGCCGTTCTTCGAGACTCGTCACGTCGACGACAACGGAAAGGTGCTCCCTCGTGACGGCGACAAGATGGGTGAGCTCGAGGTGCGTGGCGCGTGGGTCGCCTCGTCCTACTTCGGTGACGAAGGAAAGGATCGCTTCACGTCGGACGGCTGGTTCAAGACGGGCGACGTCGTGAAGATCGATCCCGAGGGCTACATCACGATCACCGATCGTGAGAAGGACGTCATCAAGTCGGGTGGCGAGTGGATCTCGAGCGTGCACGTCGAGAACGTGCTGATGAGCCATCCGGCGGTGCTCGAGGCGGCGGTCTTCGCGGGCCGGCATCCGAAGTGGGACGAACGACCCATCGCCGCGATCGTCTTCAAGCCAAACCAGAAGGCGACGGAGGCCGAGCTCACCGAGCACCTCGCCAAGTCGCTCGTGAAGTACCAGCTGCCTGACGCGTACGTCTTCGTCGAGCAGATCCCGCGCACGAGCACGGGCAAGTTCCTCAAGTCGAAGCTCCGCCAGCTCTACGGCGACATGCTGATGACGTCTTGAGCGTCACGCGTCATGACGCGAGAAAGGCGCGTCGCGCGGAGCTCATCATCCACTCCGCGCCGCGCGCCACGATGATCGACGCCCCGAGAAACGCGAGGGCGATGCGCGCGAGCGCCTCTTCGCCCACCGCGAGATCCGTCACATCCATCGAGACGACCGCGGCGAACGCGGCCGCGGCGGCGCCTGCGCCGAGACCGATGACGAGAGACAACGCGAGGCGCGCGAGGCTCGCGGCCGAGGCCTCGCGCTGCACGACGCGACGCATTCCGATCACGAAGGAGAACGTCACGACCAAGAACCCGCAAAACATCGCGAGCGGGCGAAACGCCTGGTAGCGCAGCACGAGCGACGGAACGAAGAACACGACCGTGAACGTCGCGATGAGGTCGCGCGCGCAGGTGACGATGGATGACGTGGCAAGCGTGGCGCTGCGCTTGCCGATGTAGATCGCGCTCGCGGCCATCACGCCGAACGCAAGGACGAGCCCGAACGCATAGCGATCCATGTGGCCGAAGTTGTAGAGGAGGAACGCGTCGTAGATCGCCAGCACGGCCCACGCCATCGCGGCCGCGCCTGCGAGGAAGGCGAAGAGGCCCACGACGGTGTTCGGTCGCGCGTCGTTCGGCTCGGCGCTCCGCGCGATCCACGCGAGCGCGGGAGGAACGACGACGCACGCGATCGATCGGATCACGACGTCGCTCGTCGTCCACGGATTGGGTACACCGATCTCGACGAGGCAGAACGTGATCGTGAACGACGCCGAGGCGACGTACAGGATCGGGAGGCGTGTCAGCGCGTAGTAGACGCGTCCACCGAGCATCTTCGACACGGTGAGGTAGGCCGTGAGCACGAACGGCAGCTCGAGGAACGCCTGCACGTTCAGCACGCTCGGCGCGAGCGCATGGCCGTCGCCCGAATGAGACGCGACGAACGTGACGAGCGGATCACGCGAGAGCGCAAACCACCCCGAAGGCAAGTAGCGCGCGATGAACGAAGGGTCGCCGCCGTGCGCCTTCATCACGTACGCGTTGAAGCAGATCTGGTTGAGGAAGAGGGCGAGGCACACGAGCGCGAACAGCGTGAGCGGATGCCCGGCCACGACCCACATCGGGCTCGCCGCGCGCTCTCTGCTCTTCTCGGACGTGGGGCTTCGAGACGACCTCCAGAGCACGAACGCGCTCGCGGCGGTCGAGGTCACGATCACGATCTCGAAGAGGCTACGAATTCCCACGCTTCATCGTACGCATGGGCTCGTTCATCTATGCGACCGCTCGAGGCAGGCCGGCGACCGTTC
>JBGAFW010000062.1:0-63942 GCA_044227045.1 Labilithrix sp. | reverse complement strand
GACACATGCGCGTCTCGAAGCTCGGATCCCTCGTGATTTTGGCCCTTCTATCGTCGTGTGGTCCAACCGGCGATGGGAATCCAGACACAAGCCACGTGGGGCTCGAGACACACGATCGCGAGGCACCTTCCGCCGATCCCAGAGCGCCATCGGATCGCGCTCCAAGCGCTGCGGCGCCAAGCGGGACCGCAGACGTCGACCGTGGTGTCCCGCGCGACATCGACGCGCCGAGGCTCGTCGGCTTCGCAGGCTCGCGCTTCGTCGTGTTCGACACCGAAGAGCGCACCGTCGTCTTCGACCGCGACACCGAGCACGCATTCGGTGTGTTCGGCCACGCGCTCACGGAGACCACCGGCGTCTCCGACGAATGGCAACAGCTGATGCTCGCCCCTGCCGGGATCCCGACGAGCGTGATCACGAGCGTCGACGGTGACGTGCTGCTCGTCCGCACCGCCGTCGGCATTCAAGCGGTCGACCTCACGAACCACGGCGCGCTCCTCACCGGATGGCGTGGCGATGCGATCAGCGCGTCGCTCGCTCCGGACGGCTCGGCGTTCGTCGTGTGGAACGCGGACTTCGTCGACGTCGTGCGCACGAAGGACGGCGCGCATGCGAAGTACGCCGCGCGCGTGACCGCCGACGCGCCGCCCGTCGTGGGATGGTCCGATTTCGCACCGCACACGTCTCGATGAGCGACGCGCACGTGTCTTCGTCCGCCGACGGCGCCTCGTTCGTCGTGTGGCGTCACGGCGACGCCACGTCACCCGGCGCGGTCGAGGTGTGGCAGCTCGGTGACGCGAAGCCCCGCGCGCGCATCACCTCGGCGACGGTCGGCCAAGTGACGCTCGATGGCCCTCACGCGAGCCACGTCGCGTGGAGCGAGTACAACGGCGAATACAACGCCAAGACCTTCTTTCACGTCCTCGACACGACGAGCGGCGTCCACGTCCGATTCGCGGCGGCGGGCGACTGCGCGATCGCCGAAGAGCGCCTCGTGGGCTTCGAAGACGGCGCGCTCACGTCGGACGCCGAGTGCAGCCCGGGCTGTCCTTCGCTGTCGTCGCAAGCCCAGTTCATCGCGTACGACATCACGACCGGCGCCCGCGTGAAGTCGTGGAGCGGCGAGCTCTTTCCGCCGTTCAACGACGACTTCGCGAAGCGCACGGCCCGCGTCGAGACGCTCGCGACGAGGCTCGGCGTCGCCGCGCGCACCGATTCGAGCAACCTCCCAATGATCCATCATCCGAAGGACGCGTCGGTCCTCGTCATCACCCGCGCCAGCGCACGCCTCGTCAACGACGAGACCGGCGCCCTCGCGACGGAGCTCGACGCCTCGAGCGGCTTCGACGTCGAAGCGATGCACTTCACGCCCGACGGCGCATTCGTCATCGGCACGGATGGCGAGAGCTCACCGGCCGTCGTGTGGCGCGCGTCGGACGGCAAGCGCGTGTGGTCGTGGCGCTGATGTCCTGGCGCTGACGCCGTTCGAGATCCGTACGCGCTCGTTCATTCGGCGAGCTGAATCTTCGCGCCGTCGCTCCAGAAGTACTTGTCCGCGAACGAGCCGTCCGGGTTGATCGCCGTGCCCCACACGGACTTCGACGCTTGGTGACTCGCCGCGCTGAAGCCGACGAAGCCGCCGAGGCCGATGTTGAGCGTCGCGAGCGACTCGAACGACGTGACGAGGTTCGCGGAGGTCATCGCGCCGGGGTTGTTCTTGAGGCCTTCGATGAAGATTCGCCCCGCCACGTAGCCCTCGAACGACGTGTACGTAGGAGGAGCGCCCGTCGGCTGAATGAGCTTGCGGTACGCGAGCACCGCGTCGCTGTTGTCTCGCTCGTAATTGGGGACGACCTGCGAGACGAACACGTTCTCGCTGTACGGCTTCGGCCCGCTCGGCGTGCTGATGTTTCCGAAGTCACGGATGCGCGTCGCGAGGGAGTTCGGGCCGACGAACGAGACGTTGCTGAAGAGGAGCGTGAGTCGCGAGGCCTTGCTGACCGGCGGGTTCTGATCGTTGTCGCTCGCGTAGAGCCAGTCTTTCAAGAGCTTGATGTATTGCGAGCCGGGCCCGTACGTGTCGGTCATGAGGATGCCGACGGTGTGCTGCGGTTGCGGGTTGTCGAGGAGCGCGCGAAGCGCTGCGATCGTCGCGTTGGCCTGCGCCGGGACGCTGTTGAGATCGTCACGCGTGTACCGGAAGCGCTTGATGTTCGGCGGCGTGTTCCGCACGGCTTGGTACGCGGCGACGAGCCCGTTGTAGCCCGCGTCACCGAACGTGTCGTTCTGGTCGAAGCTGATGAGGTGGGCGTCGTCGGCGACTCCTCGCGCGAAGAAGTATTCGAGCGTGGCGCGCGCCTCCTGGCCGTAGCTCGCGCGCACGTTGAAGATGTACTTCTTGCAAGGCCCTGACTTGTCGTCGCGAAGCATCGCCGCGGCCCCCGTAAACGCGCCGAAGTAGAGTGTGCCGGTCTCCACGATCACCGGCGCCGAACGCACCATCGTCGGCGTACCGACGCTTCCGATGACGGCGAGGACCGCGTTTGGTCCCGGCAAGAGCTCCGTCTGCGAGAACGCCGGCTGCCCCGCGACGGGCGGCGTCATCGTCGTCGGACACTTCGGAGGCGCGCTGCCGTTCTTCGCGTCGACGAGCGCGCGTGCGTTCGACTCGGCGATGTCGGGCGTGTACTGATCATCACGAAAGTCGAGGACGAGCTGGCGACCGCGAATGCCGCCTTGCGCGTTCTGCGAATCGAAGGCGAGCTGGATACCGCGCTTCATCTCGAGCCCGAGGTCCTGGCTCGGACCCGACGACGGCGCGCTCTGTCCAATCCGGATCGGCGCGTCTTTCGCGGCGACGCAAATGTTCTTCGTATCGCGCGAGACGCAGACGAGCTCTCCACCGCAATCGGAGTCGGCGTTGCATGCCTTCGGCTCGAAGGTCGGTGAGCACGCCGTCACATCGACGAGGAGCGTCGCGCAGCACAAAGCGAGCGCGACGCATGGGGCGCCGGACCAAGAGAAGCAGGAAGGCGTTCGAGCAGTGAAGCGACGCATCGGTGACCTCGGGTGGCAATGAATGGAGCGAGCGCGCTCTCAGAACGAGACGCGGGCGGACGCGCCGGCCGCGTCATGGAAGTTCGTCGTCGGTGTGATGGAGCGGAGAATGCGCGTCGCGGTCGCGCTCTTCGTGGCGGGCGGCGACGTAAACGGCGAAGCGGCGCTCGGGCCGTCGCTCGTGGGCGAGCTCGTGAAGTACCAAACGAGGCCGCCCACGCCGAGGACGGCTCCCGCGATGCCGACCCCAAGCCCGATGTTGGCGAGGTTGATCGACGACTTGGCGTCGGAGAACACGGGATCGCCCGGAGGCGCCGCGCACTCGTGCGAGGAGCGCGAGCACTGGTCGGGCACGCCGCCGATCCCAACGAGCGCGAGCACGCCGCCGGTGATGAGCGCGGCGCCGCCGATCCCGGCGACGACGAGCGGAAAGACAGGTCGTGACATGCCTCCTGCGCCTTCGTCGCGACCCGGCGGATTTCCCGCACCGGCAGTGACACCACCCGAGGCGCCCGACGCGACGCCAGTGTCGATCGTCGCCGTGATGTTGCGCCCCTTCTCACCGACCGCGATGACGACGGAGACGATCGCGTCTTTGCCGTTACGCAAGAACCGAACGGTGTGCTTTCCAGGGTCGACGTCGTGGGCCTTGCCATCGTCGAGCCGCTGCGCGACGAGCTGACCATCGACGAACACCTGCGTGTCGGGCAGATCGTTACCCTTGGCGTCGCGCGCCGAGAAGCTCACCGAGGGAACGATGCGCGAGAGGTCCTCTCCGAACTTCGCGCAGTCGGACTGGATGAGCGCAGGGCAGCTCTGCTGCGCGCAAATCAAGAACAGACGCTTGGCGTCGGAGAGCTGTCCCTTCTCGCGGTAATCCTGCCCCCGGCTGTGACTCTCAATGCACTCGTCCTTCGACGGAGGCGCGGCGCCAGCGACGCGCTCGGCGCCGAGGACGGCGAGGACCGCACACGTCGCGAACGCAAAGGCGCGCCCGCCCATTCTCGGCGATGTTCTCATGACTGTTCCTCTTCAGAGGCATCCAGGCTTGTAGACCTTCTTGTTGCCTTCGAAATAAAAGGGCGGATTGCAGTCCGGCTTGTTCGAGGCCGGCTGCGGAGTGGGGATCGGCGGCGCCGTCGTCGTCGCCGGAGTCGTGGTCGGCTTCGCTGCGGTGGGCTTCGGCGGAGGCGGCGGCGGCGTGTGCACGTAGACGATCCGCGTCTGGATCGTGGGAGGCTTGGCCGAAGCCGATCCCAGCGCCGTCGCGCTCTCGCTGCTCGCGTCCGTGGTCGTGGTGGCGGGCGCCACGTTCGCGCTCGCGGTCGCGGTCGCCTCCTTCGACCGCAGGTCGGCGGGCGTTCCGTCGTCGTGCAGCGACGAAGGAGGCGGCGCGTCCGACTTGCCCGACGTCGGCGTCGCATCTCGACGTACGAGCACGACGAGCACCACGACGAGCGCCGCGGCGATCGCGCCGCCGATCACGACATGAAGCGGGCGAATGCCGTTCGACGCCGGCGGCGCCGCCTGGGTGATCAGCGACGCATCCACGCTCGCGCCCGCGGGCGTGACCCCCGAGAGCGGCCCGGCTCCCTGAGAGCGCGTGCTCACCGGCGTCCGGCTGCTCGCAGGCGGCGTCCGCGAAGAGATCGGCGCACCGAGCGACATCCGCTTCGTGCCCGACGACGGAGAGAGCGACGACGACGATCCGCTCGGGCTGCTCGGACCGCTGTTTTCATCGGGCGGCGCGATGCTGGGGAGCTTCGAGCGCATCGTCTGGCTGCTCGCGTCGCTCGACTTCGACTCGGCGATGCACGCCTCGATGATCGTGCGGAGCTGCTCCCGCTGCTTGGCGAACGTCTTCGCGACGAGGCCGCCGATCTCCTTCAAGGACGGCCGCGGCGCTCGCGTGTCGAGGTAGGCCTCGAGATCGGTACGCAGCGCCTTGGCTGACGCGTAGCGATCGTCGACGTTCGGCGCGACGGCTTTGTCGATGATGCGTACGAGCTCGGCCGGCGCGTCGGGCGCGGCCTCCTCCAGCTTGGGGATCGCCTTCTTGATCAGGTTGGTCAGGATCTCGACGTCGGTCTTCTTCGGCCACATCCGGCGGCGTGCGACCGCCTCCCAGAGCATGACGCCGACCGCGAAGACATCCGTGCGGGGATCGACGTCTCCCTGTACCTGCTCGGGCGCCATGTAGCTCGGCTTGCCTTTGAAGATCCCCGTCCGCGTCTCGATCGTCGTGTCGGACGCTTTGGCAATCCCAAAGTCGACCACTTTGACTTGTCCGTCGTACGTAACGAACAGGTTTTGCGGGCTCACATCGCGATGGACGATGCTCAACGTCGAGCCGTCGAAGTCCTCACGGTTATGGGCATAGTGGAGCCCTTCGAGCGCCTCCGAGATGATCGTGAGGTGCATATCGAGGGTAAAGGCGCTCTCCTCTCCCTCTTTCGGCCGCGTCTTGTTGATCAGCCGCGCGAGCGTTTGTCCCTCGAGATAGTCCATCACGATGAACGGCCGATTGCCGTCGATCCCAACCTCGTACGTCGGGACGATATTGGGATGATTGAGGCGTGCCGCGAGGCGGGCTTCCTCCAAGAACATATCGAGGAGGCTCTGATCCTCGACCAGCTCCGGCTTCAGCTCCTTGATGACGAACAGCTTGCTAAACCCAGCGAGCCCGGAGCTTATCGCCAAATAGACGATGCCCATTCCACCTTGGGCGAGCTCGGCGACGAGCTGATATTTGCCAAGTATTGGATTCAACCGACGGAATCATAGAAGTCGTCAGCGAATTATCCATCTTGCAGCTCATTTCAATTCGTTAGCAAAAGAAACATAGGACGCTGTTTTTATGCGCCTAAGCTCGAGCTAACTGCGTTTCGCTCGGCATTGTCGGCGTCGAGCACGCCCCCACATAACGCTCGATAGCGGATGCTTGAGAAAATGTTTCACGCACCACGATCGCATTCTGCGTCGCGCAGACGCTGCTCAACGAGTGGCCAGGCAATCGGCGATCGAGACGCCGCTCAACAAGGTGCTCATCGCGCGCGATCTGTCGGCATGCCCACCAGGCCACGCGCGTGTCGGCATGCCCACCAGGCCAAGTAGGCCAGGCAGTCGTCCACGATTCCCTGCTCAACAAAGGCACTCATCGCGGTTGGCCTGTTGGCATGCCACCAGGCCAAGTGGGCCACGTCGGCGAACGAGATTCCTGCTCAACAAAGGTACTCATCGCGCGCGACCTGTCGGCATGCCACCAGGCCACGCGGGCCACGTCGGCGCTCGAGATTCCTGCTCAACAAAGGTGCTCATCGCACGCGACCTGTCGGCATGCCACCAGGCCACGCGGGCCACGTCGGCGAACGAGATTCCTGCTCAACAAAGGTGCTCATCGCGCGCGACCTGTCGGCATGCCACCAGGCCACGCGGGCCACGTGTCGGCATGCCACCGGGCCACGCGCGCCACGGCCACCAGGCCGCGTGGGCCACGTCGGCGAACGAGATTCCTGCTCAACAAAGGTCATCGCGCGCAACGTGTCGGCATGCCACCAGGCCGCGTGGGCCACGTCGGCGAACGAGATTCCTGCTCATCATCGCGCGCGACCTGTCGCGAGGCCACCGGGCCACGCGGGCCAGGCAATCGAGATTCCCTGCTCAACAAAGGCACTCATCGCGCACGACCTGTCGGCATGCCACCAGGCCACGCGGGCCACGTGTCGGCATGCCACCAGGCCGCGTGGGCCACGTCGGCGCTCGAGATTCCTGCTCAACAAAGGTGCTCATCGCGTCGAGCCATGGTCATACCTACGCGACATCTTCTGCCTGCTTCCGACGTGGCCATCGCACCGCCTGCTCGAGCTCGCGCCCGTCGAATGGAAGAAGACCTCCGTGCTGAACGAGGTCCACGCTCTCCTCGACACCAACGTCTTCCGCCGGCTCACGCTTGACGCGCGCGGCTGATCGGCAGCCGCTATCGTGTACGCGTTTGACTGAACGCTTACCTCATCGCGCGCGACCTGTCGGCATGCCACCGGGCCACGCGGGCCAGGCAATCGAGATTTCCTGCTCAACAAAGGCACTCATCGCGCGCCACGTGTCGGCATGCCACCAGGCCGCGCGGGCCACGTCGGCGCTCGAGATTCCTGCTCAACAAAGGTGCTCATCGCGCGCGACCTGTCGGCATGCCACCAGGCCACGCGCGCCACGTGTCGGCATGCCACCAGGCCGCGTGGGCCACGCGTCGGCATGCACCGGGCCACGCGGGCCACGTGTCGGCATGCCACCGGGCCACGCGGGCCAGGCAATCGAGATTCCCTGCTCAACAAAGGTGCTCATCGCGCGCGACCTGACGGCATGCCGCCAGGCCGCGTGGGCCACGTCGGCGCACGATCGATTGGCGGCTAGAGAAATAGTGAAGAGAGCGGTCGATTTCGCTAGACGACATTTATGACGATCAAGGGGCGGTCGCCGCGCGTCGCCGAAGAACGGGGCATCGCTGGCGACGTTAAGCCTTTGGAGGCCGTTCTTGCTCGTTTTCGAGAAAAATCGAAGGCGGTGCCGCAAAACCGCTTTAGCAGGGCGTTCAGAAGAACAAAATTCGGCGTGATAAAGAGCTGGCATGCAACTACGTTTTCTGTCGAACGAGGACCTGCATACAGACCTTCAATCCACCTGCCTGGATCAGCGCAAAGGGTTGGCCGAGATACTTCGTTATCTCATCGAAGTAGACAGGCGGTCGCTCTATGCGGCAATGGGCTATCGGTCGCTCTTCGCTTATTGCCTCAAAGAGCTCAAGATGAGTGAGAACGAGGCGGGTCCACGCGTCGCGGTCGCCAGGCTCGCGAAGGAGTATTCGTGGATCCTCGAGGCGCTCGCGGAGGGCGATGTCCATCTGACAGGTCTCTTTCGACTTGGCGCGCATATTCAGCCGTCGAATTGCTTGGACCTTCTCGGAGAGGCGCGAGGTAAGACGGTCAAAGAGATCGACGACCTGCTGGCCAAACATTTTCCGAAGCCGGACGTTCCAGAGGTCCTGCGCGCTCTACCTCACCGCGCGACGGCATTCACGCCGCCAACCCCGGGCGAGCCTCCGAGGAAATCCTCTGCTGCGGAGCGGACGATCCCCATGTTCAACGATCAGGTACTTGGATCATCGTCCGTTGCCGTGTCCGCGGAACCCACGACGTCCACGACCACAACGGACCTCGGGTTTCCCTCTGCTCATCGGGTCCCGTCTAACTCGACCTCCCTCGACGCTCCTCGAAGTGCCTTGTCGGAAACGGCCGCGGGGTCTGCGGTGACAATCGAGCCCACACAGTCGGCGCAGCCTTCACAGCACAGCGAGTGCTCGACGGGAACACGAAGCCGCCGGAAGGAGAAGCTGACGCCGCTCTCGGACACCCGCCACGCGCTGCAGCTCACGGTGAGCAAGGAGATTCGCGAGAAGCTCGAACGCGCGCGTGACCTCATGAGTCACCGAAATCGCGACGGCAGCTTCGAGGCCATCGTTGGAGCAGCCTTGGACGCACTCCTCACGAAGCTCGAACGTGAGCGCTTTGCGAAGACCACTCGCGCGAAGGTCACGCATACCTCTTCGCTCGAGACGCCGGCATCGGCGCCGGCCGCGCCAGAGACGTCGGCGTCGGAGGCAACCGCCCTGTCATTCGAGACGGCGGCGGCGGCGGCTGCTTCGCCCAGCGACGCATCGGCTCAACGGACCTCTACCCACTCCCAACGATCCGCCCGTCGCGCTGCCTCGAAGAGCGCGACGACGAAGCTTGCGCGATCGGACTCGAAGCAGCAGAAGACGCGTGCTCGTTCGAAGGCGCTCCCGCGCGCGGTGCGTCGCGAGGTCTTCGCGCGGGACGGCGAACAGTGCTCGTTCATCAGCGAGGCGGGCGTGCGGTGCGATGCGCGGTCGTTCCTGGAGGTCGATCATATTCATCCCAAAGCGCTTGGCGGAGATGACTCCGCCGCCAATACCCGCTTGCTCTGCGCGACCCATAATCGTCTCGCGGCCGAACGAGTCTTTGGACGAGACTACGTGCAGCGAAGGATTCGAGAGTCGCGTGCAGCGCGACGTCAGAAGCCGGCGCCAAGAGAGTAAGAGCTCACCTTCGTCCGAGTCGCGAGGTCAATGAACGGGGGCGGCTGTCGTGAGGATGCCGGGAACGCGAGGACGGGCGGGCGCTTCCGTTGGATGATTCACCGTTCCTTCGGCGCGAAGGCGTACAACAACCACCTTGTTGAAAAGGCAAATGCCTTGTCGGGTGTGCTGGTTTACAGTGACCGCAGTCCGAGAACCGGGCACTCGTGCACCGCATGACGCTGAATGCTTACCGTGTTTTGCGCCATTCGTTCCCGCTCGTGTTGTAGACCTCCCACGACTTGCCAGTAGCCGAGTGTGAACTTCGGCGCGTAGTAGTCGGACGCACGGACGACGCTCTCGAAGAAATCGTGCCGGCGATCGAGCTCGACCACGAGCCGCTGCCACGTCGCGGAAGTGAGGCGCGAGCGTCGCAGCCTAGAACAGCTTCTTCGCATCCTCGGTCCAACGTCGTCGACGATGAATCGGAACAGGCTACGTGCACCCACGCGGCCGAACTCGCGAGCAAGGAAGTCCGTACGAGAGATTCGGAATCTGGCGAGCATCTCGTTGGGAAAGCGGCAGAGTCCGGCCACCACGTCTTCCACGACATCCCGCACGTCGTTGTAGAGCTGGTCGACGGCGCCGAGCGTAACGACCTCGCCATGCAGATCGCTCGATGGCGCGTCCGGCATCGAAAGGAGAATGGAACCCGATAGCTCTCGCAGCATCTGCTCGTGCTCGGCGATGGTCTGGAGCAAGGCCGTGGAGCCATGATATCGCCGCGTCGCTTCGACATACCGGTCCAACGCGCCCTTCTCGTCCGCAGACACGCGATCCATCGACACGAGCATAGGCCGCGAAGGATGTGCGCAATCAACGCCGACCCCAGCACGGAGCTGCGCCCATCCTTCGAGAAAACGTGCGAATCCCATCTCGGCGGGATCCCTTGCAGCGGCCTCGGCGAGGCGGTCGATGCGACGAATCCACCCGAAGCGCTCAAGCCATCGATCGCGCTCCGAGGCCTCGAGCTCGAAGAGCCAGCCGGCGACGTGTCGATCTTTCAACGCATCGTCGCTTATCGCGCGACCGTCGGACGAACCGCACGCGATCGCGATCCTTGCGGTTGGATCGAGGCCAACCAAGCCCACGCTCATGTCGCGCGAGTGTGAGTGCGAAGCGTCGCAAGCGCTATGGTCATTCCTTCAACCGCGTATGCGCGACGTAGTCATTTCTTCAGCGCGCATCGCGTATGTACATCGTGAAGCTCGCCCGTGAACCTGATAGCCAACGCGATGCGCATGAAGGTGCACTGCGCTCGTGCTTGCACTAGTTTCGTGTCGGCACGACGAAGGTTGGGGTCGGGTGAACGAAGCGGCGAAGCTCAATGCTCGACGCCTCGCCACGGGGAAACGGGGGGAACGAGATGAAAACCAGAACGTTTGGCTGGATTCGGAGAAAGGGACTCGTCGCAATCGCGCTCATCGCGGCCAAAACACGGGTTGCTCTCGAACGATCGACCTGCTCGCACACGTCATGCTCGAGCGGGGGCAGAACATGACCCAACAAGGGGGGTTCGTGGACGTCCGGGCGGACGCAGTTCGTGTCATCGAAGCGATTCATGGCAGCTCACCAAGTGATGTGGATTGGGCCCGCGATGTCGGTGAAAGCGCCGCGATGCTCTTCCCTAGCGCCTGTCACATCGTCGTCCATGCAGTCACGTACGGACCTCAGTACGAGCTCGTCGGTATTCCCTTCTCGTGGCCAGTCGCTGCCGATGCTCTCCTCGCAAGCTTTGTGAGCGTGGCGACCGTCTCGAGCACCGCCTGGAAACCGTTTTACTTCGGTCGCGCCGTATCCACTTTGCTCGAGGTCGCAAAGACTCTCGTCGTTGACAACGGGAGAATGATTGATCGCGCGAAGCAGAGTAACGGCTACCACGACGCTATCGGAATCGTCGCTCATCCGCGGCCGGGGCTTGCGACTGTCATCAGCGCTGTGTACGAGGAGCCGGTACGGCTCGAGCGGAGGGAGCGGGCCCTTCTGACGCGGATCGCCATGCACCTCGAGGCGGGGCATCGCCTTCGCACGGATCGCGGCGCGCTCATCGGCGAGATCGACGCGCGAGGGAGGTTCGAGGTAAGCGACGGACAGATGCCGGCACGCCTTGCACCCCACGTCGCACGCATCTCTCGCGCACGGTCGCAGCGGACGCGAACATCACCTGAAGCCAGCGAGCTGTGGACCGCGCTCGTCGAGGGTCGCGCCAGCGTCGTCCCCCGCGGCGATGGCTATCTCGTCCTCGACAACCCACCATCGTCACACAAGTCGCGAGCACTCTCGCCGCGCGAGTGTTCGATCCTTTCCCTCGCCGCGCGCGGTCTGTCGGCAAAAGAGATTTGCTACGCCCTTGGCATCTCGCCCGCGCTTGTATCGATGGGTCTCGCGGGCGCGGCGGGCAAGATTGGCGTGCTCACGAGGACCGAGTTGATTCGCGTCGCTGCGCTCCTCGCGCGCGACACCGTGGGGCTCCTCGACGATGACGCGCTCACCGCGGCGGAGCGGGACGTGCTCGGCCTGATCGAGCGCGGGATGGGCAATCGGGAGATCGCCACGATCCGCATGCGCTCGGGTGCGCACGATCGCAAACCAGGTCGCGGCGCTTCTCCGGAAGACCGGCACGTCGTCACGCCGGGAGCTGGTTGCCCGCTCCGCGCGAGCAAAGAGCTAAGGACGACAAGTCTTCAGTCCAACGGTCGTAGTCATTTCTTCAGCGCAGTCGTCCAATGTCGCAGGGCTCTGTCCGTTTCGCTACGCTTCACCGCGGCCAGGAGATGACACGATCGGCATCTCTCACGCGGGAAGCCAGTAAGGCGATGTGCCGATGGTGACGACGAGGCGCGCGCTCGCGCCGCGCGCGGATTGGGCCGACGTGGTCGAGGCCATTTACGGGTCTGAGGTCGACGACGCCGCGTGGGCCTCGAACATCGTCGAGACCACGCGGGCTCTTCTCCCGTCCGCGCTGCTCGTGGGGTCGTACACCGCGACCTACGACGTCAACGGCGACGCGATCTCGGTTCCCTTCGCGACGTCTCCGATGCTTCGCGACATGTTCCATCAGCTCAAGCGCTTCGGCATGCCCAACTGGGATCCGTTTCACTTTGGGGTGACCGTGGGCACGCATCGCGAGGTCGCGCGACGTCTCTCTCCCGCAAATGCAGCTCCCTTCGTTCGCACGTTGAACGACCAGGGCCTTCACGACGCCCTCGGCATCATCGCGCATCCACGACCGGGGCTCGTCACCGTTCTGACGGCCGCATTCGAGCATCGCGTCGACCTCTCGCGCAGCGAACGCGGGGCGCTGACACGTATCGCCCTTCATCTCGAATCGGGACATCGACTTCGCGACAACAAAGCGGCGGTCCTTGCGGAGATCGATCGAACGGGCCATGTGCGGGACCCCGAGCTGGCGGCTCACGTCGCTCGCATCAACGAGGCCCGGTCGCGGGCGATGCGAACGTTGCCCGAGGGGAGCGAGCTTTGGTCTGCGCTAAGCGCCGGACGGGTCAGCGTGATCCCTCGAGGAGAGCGCTACTTGGTCCTCGACAATCCGCCGTCATCGCATCGAATGCGCGCGCTGACGTCGAGAGAGGTCGCCGTGCTTTCTCTCGCAGCGCGCGGATCCTCCTCGAAGGAGATTTGCTATGCGCTTGGCATTTCGTCTGCGCTCGTGTCGGTCTCGCTGCAGAGCGCGGCGGCGAAGGTGGGCGTGCTCTCCCGCACCGAGCTGATTCGACTCGCGACGGTGCTGACGCGCAGTCCGATGGAGCTCCTCGACGATACACCCCTGACCGCGGCCGAGCGCGATGTCCTCGCTCTCGTCGAGCGCGGGCTCGACAATCGCACCATCGCGAGGATCCGGATGCGCTCGGTGCGCACGATCGCAAACCAGGTCGCGGCTCTTCTTCGAAAGACGAAGACGAGCTCGCGGCGGCAGCTCGCCACGCGCGCGATGGCGAGGTGACGAAGGAGAGACGCTCGAGCAGGGCGCGTCGGTCGGAGGGTTCAGCGTCTCGGCGTGAGCCTCAGTGTCCCCGGCGGTGGGTGGTCGAGGGGCCTTCGTCCAAGACGTCTTCGACGAGGCGCATCATCTGCCGGTGCCACGGGCCGAGCGGAGCTTCACGGCGCTCGCGTAGGATCGTCAATCGGGCCGGCACGTCGCGGCGACTTCCAGCGAGCGGGTCGCCTTGGCCTGCCTCGAAGAAGCGGTCGAGCTCGACGCACTGGAAGCAGACACCCTCCTGGGCGACGAGCGCGCAGGAGTCGTCGTACTTCGCCTTCAGCTGCGCTCGTGCCGACTGAATCCACGCCTTTACCTGCCCGAAGCTCGCGTCCATGATGCGCGCGACCTCCTCGTTGGTGAAGTCGTAGACCTCCTTCAAGAGCAGCGCCGCAGACTCTTCATGACGAAGGTTTCGGAGCGTGCACGCGAAGCACACAGCGAGGTGGTCTTTCGCGATCGTCTTCATCTCGGGCGATCCCACGAGGAGCCGCGACGACGCGACGAACCCCGCGTCCTCCTCTGCTCGTCCTCGCGTATCGCCCAGCACTCCTTCTCGCCACGTGCTGTGCTTTCGCAGGTAGTCGAGGGCGAGGTTCGTCCCGACGCGAAAGAACCACGCGCGCATCTCCGCCGCGTTCTCGGGCAGCGTGTCTTGTTCGAGCGCGCGCACGGCGGTCTGCTGGACCAGCTCCTCGGCGATGTCTTCGCGGACGACGAGCTGGGTGAGGTAGCCCGCGAGCGCGCGGCGCGTCGACTGGAACGTCACAGCGACCTGCGAGGCGTCCACGCTCATGAGGCGCTCCGCGCGACCAACGACGCGATCGCCTCGGCCGTCTCCTTGGGACGCTCTTCCGGGACGAAGTGGCCGCACCCCTCGAACACGCGAAGCTCGGCGCCGAGCGCGGTCGCCGTACGATCGCCGATGGCGGTGGGGAAGAACGGATCGCGATCGCCCCAAAGGACCAACGTGGGGATCGCCAGCGCCGTCCCGATGCGAGCGACGTCGCCGTAGAGGCCAGGGAGATCGCGCATGCTGCGGAGGAAGATACGGCGCGTCGTGCGGATGCCTCGAGGCTCGAGGGTGGCGGCGTACCGCGTGAACGGGAACGCCTCGCGATCCGCCACCGCTGCCAGCCACATCGCCATGAGCCCGAGCCTACCGAACGCGAGTCGGAAGAACAGCCACCCGAGCCACGGGACCTTCGCGAGTCGGAGCGGAGCTGGGATGGGCGTGTCGGGGAACATGTTGGTCGCGATGACGGTGAGCGACTGGATGCGCTTGCCGAGCGTGCCCGCGACGCGGATCGCGGTCGGGCCTCCGAAGTCGAAGCCCACGAGGTGAAGTCTGTCGATCCCGAGCTTCTCGAGGAAACGGACGATGGCAGCGGCATGCTCGGTCGCGTGGTAACGAGCGAGTGCGTCGGGTGAGTCGCCGAAGCCGAGAAGATCCGGGACGACGACCCGGCACGTGCCGCCGAGCCGCTCGGCCACCGCCGCGAATGTCCGGCGCGAGCCTGGGATCCCGTGAAGCATGACGACGGTCGGTCCCTCGCCGTAGGTGTCATAGGCAAGGCCCGCGCCGCCGTCGTGACGTGGCGCGTCTTCGTGCGCCGAGCTCGACCGGCCCTCCTCTCGGCGGCGGGCAGCGCGGACAATCGATTCTTGCGAGCTTTCCATGCTCCACAAACGGTTGGCGCGGCCCGATCGGATGGGCCGTCGGCGTGCTCGGTTTGCGCGTAGATTGGACGGTGGAATGAACGGCGAATGGGTGGAGGCGGTGCTCGTCGAGGACGCGACGGCGCGGGAGCAGGCGCTGGCGACGGTGACCGCGGCGCGCGAGCACGAACGGTCGGCGTTCGCGGGTAGCTTGATGACGATCGCGAAGGCGGCGGCGGACCAGCTCGCGCAAGAGATGGCCGATGGGTCGCCCACCTCGCTGCGGCTCACGCGGTTCGAGCGCAGCGTGCGGGCGCTGTCGCTTCTTCGCGTCGAGGTGGCGAAGAGCTGCCTCTTGCGCATCGCCGACGAAGGGTCGCGGTCGGTGAAGTCGGCGCTCGCGCACGCGCTGCAGGACACGAAGACCGCCGAGGGACGCGCGGTGCTCGTGCATCTCCTCTCCGATGACGAGGCACGCATGGAGGCGATCCTCACGATCGGCGTGTCGCCGTGGCCGGAGGTGCTGCCGCTGCTCATCGAGGTGGCGGAGGCGGATGACCAAGCGGCGCGCGTCGCGGCGCGTGCGATCGCGAAGTGCGGGGCCATCTCGGGTCCGAACGAGGCGCTCGCCGCCTCGGATTTTCTGCTCGAGCTGCTCGACGATGAGGTGCTCCTCACGCCCGCGGCCGATGCGCTGCTTCGCTACGGCAAGACGTTCCCGAGCATCGGCGCACGCGTGACGCTGCTCGCGCGCGAGCCCGGACGGCGAAAGGTGATCGGCCTCCTTCTCGCTGCAATGTTTGCGTTCGGGGACCCGAACGACGACGCGGCGCTCGAGGCGCTCGCGAAGGAGGGAGCGCCCGTCGACGAGCCCATCGCACGCGCATTTTTGCGGCCTCTTTTGAAGGATCCCGATCGCGAGGTGAGCGATGCGGCGCTCCGTACGTGGCGCGCCCTGCATTTCCATCTGAGCGACGGCGAGTAAGGAAGAGTGATATATTCAGCGCATGCGTGGTCGCTTGATTCTTCTGGGGGCGTGCTTGTGCGCGGTGGGGCTTTCTGCTTGTGGCGACAAGAAGAAGGCAAAGGATCCATCGGACGACAAGCCCGCGTACACCGACGAAACGCCGAAGTGGGAAGGCGCGGGCCCGCCTCCTGATCCGCCGAGCTCGAAGCCGAGCAGCGGTGGCGGGAGCTCGTCGGGCACGATCAACGAAGCGCCGAAGCAGCGCACCGATCAGTACGACAAGGAAGCCACCGAGGTCGTCTTGCGACGCGCCGCGCGTCAGGTGAAGGACAACTGCGGCGCCGCGAAGGATGACAACGGCAAGGCGGTGGGTCCGTGGGGCAAGACCACGATCCAAGTCCAGCTCGGTCGCAACGGTCACTCGAAGGGGACGACGGTGCCTGCTCCTTACCAGGGCAAGCCCACCGGCAACTGCGTCGAGAAGGCGTTCACGAACCTCACCTTCCCGCCGTGGCAAGGCGCCGACACGCAAGTGGACTGGGAAGTCGAGCTCGTCGAGCCCGGCAAAGAGCCCAGCAAAGATCCGAAGAAGTAGCGTCCGAGCGATCGCGTCTCGCGTCGATCTAGCTTGGCCCGAGCGAGCGACGAGCCGCTTAGATGCCTTCGTCCATGCGGCGCATGCCTTCGAGCAGCAGCGCTTCGGCGGACTCTTCGACGAGGCGCTTCGGCGGCGTGAAGGATGGGTCGAGCGCGAACTCGCCGTCGACGAAGCGGAGCATCGCGTAGAAGGCGGGGGCGCCCGTGAGCGAGCCGAAGAGCGCGTTGGCGATCGCGCCTTCGAGGAAATGGATCTCGCCGCCTTTGCCGCCGCTCTTGATGTTCAGCTTGCCGGTCTTTCGGCCGTGGAAGAGGACCTGCACGATGTCGGGCAAGCCCATCTCGCGGAGGCTTCCGCTGACGCCCTTCGTGGCGCCGCGGCTGCGGTCGTTTTGGGAGCGTTGCTCGAGCTGCGCTTTGATCTTGGCGACGAGCACGTCGGCCTGAACGGGCTTCGCGACGAAGTCCATCGCGCCGAGGTCGAACGCGCGCTGCGCCTCGGTGCGTCCTTGCTTGTGCGTGTACACGACCCACGCGACGTCGCGTCCCCACGACTCTTTGCGTGCTTCGGACAAGAACGCGAGGCCGTCGGCGTCGGGCAGCTCCACCTCGCACACGATGAGGTCGAACTCGACGCCTTCGAGTGACATCAGCTTGCGCGCGGCGTCGACCGTGCGGGCGATCTTCACGTCGAAGCCTTGCTCGACCATGCGGAGCTCGAGGACGGTCGACTCTTCGGGATCCGGATCGACGATGAGCGCGCGGTGGCGGCTGTCGAGCAGCTTCGCCTTCATGTCCTCGCCGAGGACGAGCGCCTTGAAGAGATCGAGGATCGAAGGATCGAAGATCGTCCCCTTGTGTTTGTTGAGGACCTCCATCGCTTCGGTGGGGCCGAGCACCTTACGGAATGGATTGCGGGGATTTTGCGTGAGATCCGCGTAGGTGTCGGCGCAGGCGAGGAGGCGCGCGCCGAGGGGGATCTCCTTGCCGACGAGCTTGTCGGGGAAGCCCTTTCCGTCGAAGCGCTCGTACATGTGGAAGACCGCGTTCTTGATCGCGGGCGGCAGGCGCACGGCCTCGAGCAAGCGGAGCGGCGTGTCGTAGGCCTTCTGCGCGGCGAGCCGATGGCCTTCGTACTCGCTGCAGTTGAGCGCGGTGAGGTGGAACTGGCCCATCTTGCCGATGTCGTGGATGTGCCCCGCGACGACCACCGCATAGGTGTCGCCCTTCTCGAGGTTCATGCGCTCGGCGACGCGGCGAAGGAGCCGCGCGACTTGCGACGAGTGACCGCGAAGCTCCTGGCGCGCGTTCTCGAGCAAGCTGACCATGACGGTGAGAAGCTCGATCGTCGTGTCGTTTTGAAACGGATTCGCGAGCGCCGCTTCTTGCGCGACCATCGGTCCCACGCCGCCCATGCGCGTGGTCAGCGAGGAGGGCTCTTGGGCCGGCGGAAGATCCTCGACCGACTGCACGACGCGACCACGCGCTGGCTGCGCTTGCGGCATCGGCGGCGGAGCCGGTGGCTGCACGGGCGGTGGTGGTGCGGAGAGACGCGCGTCGGCGGTCACGCGCTTCACCGACGCGCGCTTCGGCAGCGGCGGCGGCTGATGAGGCTCGCCGTACTCGGGCGAGCTTTGCTGGCGCGGCGGCTTCGAGAAGTCCGTCTCGTCGTCGTCGTGCGTCGCCTGCGACGGTGGCCTTCGCCCCGCGTTCACCGGCGCGGGCGGCGGCTCGCGATGCTGCGCGGGCGGGGGCGAGATGCGATCGTAGTCTTCTTCGTCGTGCGGCGCGGGCTGCATGCCTTGGAGCGTGCCTGGCCCTGCGTTGCGCTTGAACGTCTCCTTCGCCGCCATCACGCGCCCGTCGGGCATGACCTGCTGGCCGAACTCGTAACCGACGGCGCGCTCGAAGCGCTCGAACGCGCGAACGTCACCGGCGTGATGCTTTCGAATCGCGGCGGACACCGCGGCGGGTCGCGCGACGAACGCCTTCACGTCACGCGCACCGGAGACGAGCTTCACCTCACGGAGCATCTCGGCGTTGTCGGGATCGGGCGTGACGACGCTGAGCACGTTGTTCTGGCGATCGAAGAGGACGGGAAACACGCCGAGCGTCTCGGCGACACGACGCGGGATCATCTGCACGGTGGCGCGAGGGATGTCCGCCTTCGAGAGCTTGTCGGCGGAGACGAAGTGCGTGCGGTAGATCGCCGACAGCGCCTTGAGCAGATCGCCTTCGCTCAAGATCTCGTTGTCGATGAGGACGTCTTCGGCGCGTTCGTTCGTGGCGTGCAGAAGAGAGGTCGCACGATCGTATTCCGTCCGCCCAATGACCTGGGCGCGGAGGAGCAGATCGATGACTTTGTTCTTCGGCGTGCCTTGGGCGCTCACGTTCGACGGATTCCGAAACCCAATCCTAATCCGTCTCTATTCTAGCCGCCCTCGCTCGCTCTTTGGCGTACGAAACTCAAAAGGAAATCCAAAGCCACCCGGTTCTGGCCCCCCTCGGGGATGACGATGTCGGCGAAGCGCTTGGACGGCTCCACGAAGGCCAAGTGCATGGGGCGCACGGACTCGTAATATTGCTTCCTTACCTGGGCGAACGACCGACCACGGTGCTCGAGGTCGCGGCGGATCCGGCGCATGACCCGAATATCGGGATCCGTATCCACGTACAGCTTCACCTCGAACCGAGACCGGAGGCGGTCGTCCGCTAGCACGAGAATACCTTCGACCACGATGATGGCCGCGGGCTCGACGTGGACCCCCTGCTTCAGGCGGTCGTGGATCGTGAAGTCATAGGTGGGACGCATGATCGACTGCCCCGTGCGGAGCATGTCGAGGTGGGTCGTCAGAAGGTCGAGCTCCAGCGCGTCCGGATGGTCGTAATTGACGCTCGACCGCTCGTGCTCGGGCAGATGGGACTGCGAGCGGTAGTAGTGATCCTGCTGGAGCATCACCCCGCGACCTTCGGGAAGTGCTTCTAGAATGGCACGCGCGATCGTGCTCTTTCCGGAACCGGAGCCTCCCGCGATCCCCAAGATGAGCGGAGGTCGGAACGATGGAGGAGGCTGGTTCATGACGCTTCGCGGACGTCTAGCACAAGATCCAATGTGTGCGGGCGGAGGTGACGCTTCTCAATGAGAAGAGAGGATGCGAAAGACGCGGTCTGCGTCGACGTTCCGTCCCGTGAGGACGACCACGATGTCCTCCGCGTCGCCGAGCATTGCAGGATTGAAATGCGGATCCAATAGGGGTGCGAGAGCCACCGCGGCGCTCCCCTCGATGAGGAGCCCCAGCTCACGCGCCGCAAACGCCATCGCGGCCTCGATTTCGTGCTCGGTCACGACGATGGCTTGCTCGATCCCAAGCGCGACCGACCGCGCGAACGCGCGCTTCGAGATCCCGCCTTCGAGCCCCTCGGCGAGGGTCTCTGCCGGCGGCAGCTCGACGACGGCCTCGTCACGCTCGAGCGACATCGCGAATGCACACGACGCCTCGCTCTGCGCCGGGACCACGCGCGCGCTCTTCGCCCCCGGCTCGTGTCGAAAGGCGCTCGCGAGTCCTGCCGCGAGGCCGCTGCCTCCGACGGGACAGAGGACGATCGGCGCGGGCGATGGCTGCGTCGCGCCGAGCGCGCGGAGGATCTCGAAGCCGAGCGACGCGCCGTTGCCCGTGAGCACGTCGATGTCGTCGTACGGCGAGAGGAACGTGGCCTTGCGCTCTCGTGCGAGCGCGATCGCCTCCTTCTCCGCGTCGTCGTAGCCCGGGGACGAAGCGACGATCACGTGCGCGCCTGCCTTCTTGATCTTGTCGACCTTCGTGCGCGGCGCGCCGCGCGGGACGACGACATGCGCCTCGACGCCGAGATGCTTGGCGGCATGCGCGACGCCGACGCCGTGGTTGCCCGCGCTGACGGCGAGGATGACGAGCGGCTCGCTGTTCGTACGCGCACGCAGGCGCTCGATCGCCAGGAGCGCGCCTCGCACCTTGAAGCTGCCGGTGACCTGCATCGACTCCGCCGCGATCCACACGCGACACGCCTCGCTCATCGCCCGCGGAGCTTCGAAGAGACGCACGGGCAAGAGGCCCGCGCCGGCGAAGCGCTCGCTCATCGTTCGCGCGCGCTCGAGATCCTCCCGGGTGGGAAGCAGATCGGGGTCGGCGGCGCCGGCGACGTCCTTCGCGCCCTTACGCCGAACGATCCGCATGGGACTGCTCTGCTTGGCTTCTAGCGAACGAGCCAGGCCAACGGACGCCGGTAGGTGCTCACCATGCGGTCGCTTGGCACCTCGTGCCCCATGCCCGGCACGAGCTTCACCTTCACGGGGACTTTGACCTTCTTCAGGGTCTCGCCGACACGCACGGTGTTCTGCGCGACGCCGTCGTTCTCGCCGGTGAGCAAGTAGACGCGGCGTACCTTGCGCTTGTCTTTGTCGAGCGCCTCGGAGACGTCACCCCAGTACGAGTCGCTCGCGCCGAGGATGAGCCAGCGATTCCAGGTGCGCTGATCCTTCAAGCCGACGTTCATCGCGACCCACGCGCCTTCGCTGAAGCCGACGAGCACGTTGCCGCGACGCTGAACCTTGCCTTTGTACTTCTCTTTGAGCGCGTCGATCGTCGCGTCGATCACGCGCTGCGCGTCGACCGGTCCGTTCGACCATGCGCGGCCGCCCGACTCGCTCGTGCCGGGTCCTGATGGACACACGACCCAACCGAACTGCGTGCCGACGCGCGCCCACTTGCGGCAATCCTCGGCCGGGTTTCCGCCGCGACCGTGGAGATACATGATGATGGGCTTCGCGCCCCGCGCGCGCGGCTTGTAATAAAACGCGTCGGGCGCGCCAGGCACCTCGATCCGGAGAGGATCGCCGATCGACGCCGTCTTCGCGGAGGCTGCGCGCGGAAGAAGGATCACGAGCACCGTCGCGAGGAGGGCGACGAGGAGATGTCGCGAGCGCTGCAGGGTGTGTACGAAGCTACGCATCGAGAGAATTCGGCAGCATAGTCAAGCGCGTGTGGGAGGCAACCCTCAACCGCGCGGCCACCTCGATGGGAGCGTCATCGCCGGGAAGTCTGCATTTTGTCCGTGAAATTGCGCCCGATCGACAGGCCGAGCGCGGTGGCAGCGGCGTCGCTGTCCGGCCAGTCGAGGGTCTGGTCCTGCCGCGTGACGTCGGAAGGGTCCTCGCCCACCCCACCGGCGACGAACGCGCGGATCCTCATTTTGTCGCCGGGCAGGTGCTCGGCGAACGCGCCCATCGGTGTCTTGCAGTCCGCGCCGAGGGCTTGAAGGACGCCGCGCTCGGCATACACGCATCGCGCGGTCACGGCGTCGGCGAGCTGACCAAGGAGCACGCGGGTGGGCTCATCGTCGGCGCGCGACTCGATCCCGAGCGCGCCTTGTCCCACCGCAGGAAGGCTCACCTCGGGCGAGAGCACCTCCGTCGCGCGGTCGGCGAGGCCGAGGCGCACGAGCCCGGCGCGCGCGAGGACGATCGCGTCCGCTTCTCCCGCGTCGACCTTTCGCAGACGCGTATCGACGTTGCCTCGAAGCGGAACGATCACGAGATCGGGACGCGCCGCGCGAAGACACACCGCGCGGCGTAGGCTGCTCGTCCCGACCTTCGCACCTTGTGGCAACGCGGCGAGCGTCTTGTACTTCGGCGAGACGAGCACGTCGCGCGGGTCTTCGCGGAGGGGAATGCACGTGAGCGCGAGGCCATCGGGCAACGTCGCGGGCACGTCTTTGATCGAGTGCACGGCGATGTCGGCGCGGCGCTCGAGGAGGGCCTCTTCGATCTCTTTGACGAAGAGCCCCTTGCCGCCGACTTCGGAGAGGGGCCGGTCTTGGATCTTGTCCCCGGTCGTCACCACCTGCTCTTCGACGAGCTCGAGATCGGGGTTCGCCGCTTTGAGCCTCGCGACGAACGCTCGGCATTGCGCGAGCGCGAGGGCGGATCGACGGGTGGCATACACGAGACGACGAGCGCTTTCAGCCATGGCGGTAGCCGCCATCTTAGTCGCGATCGACGGGACGCGCTTTGCTACGATCAAAGGGCTTTGCGGAAGTCTCGACGAGCCGCTGCTCCAAACCTCGTCTCCTCGTGTGTGCGCGCGAGCGTCGTCGTCGCTGCGGCTCTTGGGGCGCTCGCGATCCCTGGCGCGTGCACGCCGTTCGACGCCGCGTCCTCGTCTTCCTCCTCCACGTCATCCTCGAGCGGCGGCCCCGGCGACGGCAGCACGGAAGGGAGCACCTCGAGCGACGCGGGTGGCTCGAACCCCGACGCCGACGCCGCCATGCTCCTGGACGGCACGGTCACCGGCAACTGCACGATCGACTCGACGGTCGTCGCGGGGTCCACCGAGACCTCCTCTGCCGCGACGAACCTCGACACTGTGGTCACCAGCTTTCTCGACCTCTACGGCTACACCAACATCAAGCTAACGGCCGCCAAGTGCGCGCGGATCTACATCGAGAAGGTCACGACCGCGAACGGCGTGACGCCTCAGGTGTTGGTCGGTATTTACAGCGACTCGTTGGGTCGTCCGACGAACCTCCTCGCACAAGCATCGTTCACGGCGACGGTAGGATGGAACGCCGCGCCGCTGAACACGCCGGTGTCCTTTAGCCCGGCCGCCACCGTCTGGATCGGCACAGCCGTGAATGTTGGGGAGATCAGCATCCGCGCGCATCAAAGCGCCGTCTACTGCGCGACACTTCCGAAGTTTCACAACATCGCACTGGCGACGTTCGCGTTGCCAGCCACGCTCGTCAATCCGATGTCGTCCTCCTCGTTCTGCCAAGCCGCGTTCACGATCACGGAGTAGGCCAGAACGAAGATCGACGAATCGACGAGAAGCGAACTTCGCGACTAGTGCGCGAGCCGCTTCTCGCTCCGCGCGCCTTCGGCTTCTTGACGATCGTCGCCGTCGTCGTTCGCCGCTTGCTTCGAGACATCGCGCACCGAAGGCTCGGCCGGCGCCGCGGTGGGCAGATCGAACAGGTGCTGTGCGACACGCACGAGGTCGTCACCGTCACTCGCGCCTGCCGCTTGCTTGAGGCGCGTGGTTGGCGCGTGAAGGAGCTTGTTCGTGGCGCTCTCGATCATCTGGAGGAGCGCCGCCTTGTCCGTCTCGTTGAGATGCTTGAGGCGCGTGTTCAACGTTCGCTCGAGCTCGGCGGTGAGCACGCCCTTCGTCTTGGCGCGGAGCGCGACGATCGTCGGGCTGACATTGAGCCCGCGCGCCCACTTCGACCATTCGCCGAGCTCGTTCTCGACGATCTTCTCGGCGGCCTTTACCTCACCTTGGCGCGCCTTCATGTTCTCGGCGACCTCGTGCTCGAGGTCGTCGACGTTGTAGACGTACGCGTTGTCGATCTGCTCGTGGATGAGCGGGTCGACGTTGCGCGGGACGGCGATGTCGACGAAGAAGAGCGTGCGGCCCTTGCGCTGCTTCATCACGCGCTTGACGAGGTCGCGCGTGATCACGAACGCCTTGCTCGACGTCGACGCGACGACGACGTCGCTCATCACGAGCTCCGACTCGAGCTGCTCGAGCGGCGCGGCCGAGGCGTTGAAGGTCGCGGCGAGCGTCGCGGCGCGCTCGAAGCTTCGATTGCAGATGCGGATCGCCTTCGCGGCGGCGCCGAGGCTCTTGGCCGCCGCCTCCGCCATCTCGCCGGCGCCGACGAGGAGCACGGTGCGATCCTGCAGCTCGCGCTCACCGAAGATGCGCTTGGCGAGGTCGACCGCGACGCTCGAGATGCTCACCGTCCCCGCGCCGAGCTGCGTCTCGGTGCGCACGCGCTTCGCGACGGTGAACGCGCGGCTCACGCATCGCGAGAGATGACTGCGGAGCGCGCCGGCCGCCATCGCGGCGTCGTACGCGTCCTTCATTTGTCCCAGGATTTGCGGCTCGCCGAGCACCATCGAGTCGAGGCTCGCGGCGACACGGAACACGTGCCGCACCGCCTCGTCGCCCGTGCGCTCGTAGAGGTATTCGTTCATCTCGTCGACGCTGGCCGCTCCAATGTGCTCGCGAAGCGCCTCGCGGATCGCGTGGGATCCCGCGCGCGCCGCCTCTTCCGTGTTGCCGGCGACCTTCGGCAGGCCGATGACCTCGACGCGGTTGCACGTCGAGAGGAACATCACCTCGTCGAGCTCCTTTCTCGACGTGAGCCGAGCGAGGATCTCGGGCAGCATCTCCGTGCCGCTCGCAAAGCGCTCTCTGACGTCGACGCGCGCCGTCTTGTGCGAGAGCCCGATGACGACAACCGGAAGTGTCATGGTTTCGGAGCGTGGAGGTCCACCGCCGTCGTCGTCGTCTCGAGCGTGATCGTGGCGGTAGGAGCTGTTTCGATGGTGGGAGTGGAAGGAAGCGCCACCGGCCCATGAGCTTGCGGCGCGCGGAGCAAGTAGAGGAGCAGGACGACGACCGCGAAGCCGTAGCCGGCGAGCGTTCCGTAGGCCGCGCGGCGTCCGCGCCATCCGACGGCCGCGCGCATGAAGAGCACGACCGCGATGATGAGCCAGGTCACGTAGCCAAAGACCGCGCGGGCGACCTCACCCGGCGCGCCCATCTCGACGCGGCGCGCCCAGAGCGTGCCGGTGATGATGCCGATCGTGAGGAGCGGAAAGCCGGCGAGCAGGAAGCGATGCTCGGCGCGATCGAGCACGTCGAGCGGCGGCAACCGGCGGAAGACGCCGTCGATCTGCTTTCGCTTCAGGAGACGCTCTTGGATCAAGTAGAGGGTCGCGGCCGACGAGGCGAGCGTGAACAGCGCGACACCGAAGAGGTTCGACGTGACGTGGAACGGGAGGATCGCGCCCTTCAGCTTGGCGCCAGGCTCGGCCGTCCCGACGAAGCGCGACGCCAAGAGCGCCGTGAGCGCGAGCGGCGCGACGAACGCACCGGCCACCTCGATGCGGAAGCGACGGCGCGCGAGCACGTAGGCGACGCACATCGACATCGAGGCGACGCTGAGTGGGAAGTGAATGCCCTCGACCGGACACACCTTGAGCACGAGCGAGGCGACGCAGATGTGCGTCGCATGAAACACCGCGCCGAACGCGATGAGCCGTGGCCCCACGCGCCCGACCTCGCCCTTACCTTGCGCGAGGAAGCGCAAGAAGAGGACGGACGCCGCGACGTAGATCGCAGACGTCAGGAAGAACAGGACCTCGGCGAGCTCGTTCACGTGGTCACAGCGTCCCTTCCGCGAAGCGAACGAGCATGTCTTCGTCGCTCTTCGGGCCGGTGCCGATGTCCGTTCGCCCGCCGCGCGCGGCCATGCGTTCGGGCGAGAGCAGATGGTCCGCGAACGACGTCGACGGCGCCCCGGCCCAACCGGGCACGACGTCGTAGGCGTTGTCACCGATGATCATCGAGTTTTCGAAGATCTCCCCGCCGATGGCCTCGAGATCGGCCATCACCTTCACCTTTCCGACGAGGCTGTGCGGATCGTTGGCGCCCGTCACCTCGGCGACCACTCGGACGGCCTCGGTGATTTGATACCTTCGGCCCTCGGCAAGCACGACCAGCTCGTTCGGGAGCAGTTCGATCTTGCCTTCGATCCCCCACTGATCGAGAGATGCTTGAGGGAAGAAAACGCGGTTACGCATGGGACGTCGTACGGAAGAGGATACCACTCCGCTGGTTGTCGGGTCGACCTACGAGTCCATCGTAGCGCTGGGCGATTCCGCAGACCTCCGCGAGGAGGCGACCCGAATGCGGTCGGAGTACCAGCGCCGCACCGGCGCGTTCGGCCCCGAAGATCCCTGGTTCGAGGCGCGCGCCCGGGCATTTTGGGACGACGCGCTGACGACGCAGGGCTTCGCGAACGCCGCGCTCGATCGAGCCCAGCGGTCGCGCGGAGCGGGTGACGCGGACGGCGAAGGCGCGCCACGTCACTCGTCCACGACGGCGACGGGTCTCTTCGTCGACTCGCTCGAGCGCGCGCATCGCGGCTTCTTCGTCGCGCTCGAGGTGGACGATCGCGAGTCGGTGCTCCTCGACGTGTGGTCGGGCGCCGAGCTCGTCATTCAGCATCTCGACGAGACGCAAGCCCTCACGCTCGAGCATGCCGAAGGCGGCTTCGACGGTCGCGTCGTCCGCGGCTTCTCGAACGCATCCGAGGGGTCACCTCCGTCGCCGTCGCTCTTTCTCCTTCCTGGCGCCTACCATCACCCGGCCGACGCGCTCGACCCTGCGATCGACGTTCTCCGTGCGGCGCGCGACCGAGGGATGAACACGCAACAGGCGCTCGACGCGCTCATGCGGATGGAGCTCGTGTTTCGTTCGTCCTCGCGCGTGAAGGCTGGCTTCGCCTACCGCGTGGAGAGCCTTGGTAGAATCGAGGCGAACGCTCCACGAGCGTAGTAACCGTCGCTTTTTCGGGCGCGCGACACTACAAATCGATCAAGCCATGCCGCCGCCGCCCACCTTCGACATCCGTCTCGCCAGCGCGCGAATGCTCTCGCCCATCGTGCGCGAGCTGTCGTTCGATCGCGTCGACGGAGCGCCGTTCGAGTTCGTGGCCGGGCAGTGGGTGAGCCTCGTCCTTCCGTTGCCTGACGGCGAAGGACGGCGCGCGTACTCCATCGCATCACCACCCGACGGACGCGCGGGTCTGTCGATCGCCGTCACGAGGGTCGAGACGGGTCCGGGCTCGACGTTTCTTCACGCGCTCGCCGAAGGACAAACGCTCCGCGCGATCGGCCCGCAAGGTTTCTTCACGCGTCCGCGCGGCGCACGCCACCCGGCGCTCTTCATCGGGACGGGCACCGGCGTCACGCCGCTGCGAAGCATGATCCTCGACGCGCTCGCCTCGGGCGACGATTCACCGCTCACGCTCCTCTTCGGTGTTCGTCACCGCGAAGATCGCCTCTACCAAGACGAGCTCGCCGAGCTCGTGAAGAAACATCCGAACTTCCGCGTCGAGTACACGCTCTCGCAGCCGCCCGACGAGACGTGGAGCGAGTCACGCCGCGGCTACGTTCAGACGCACGTGAAGGAGCTGTGGGAGGATCTGCTCGCTCGTGGCGCACGACCCAGTGCGGACGAGGCGCCAACTCCACCACATGCCTATATTTGCGGCCTCGAACGCATGGTCGGGGCCGTGCGTGACCTCCTTCGCAAAGAGATGAACATCGAGCGCAAGCAAGTGCACAGCGAACGTTACGATTGAGGGCGTAACCCGCCCGACCCTGCTGGCGCCACGCGTATCCGTCGAGACTCAGAGGGAAGACCTCAGCCGGCTCGGGCGTTGCTTCGAAGGGGTGATCACGTGACGACCTCGACCGCAGCGACGCTCCCACTCCACGAGCACCCCGAGATGCGCGCCGCGCTTCCTCGCGAGGTCCGGTCCCTGTTGCCAACGTCGGCCCCTGCGTGGCTCACGCCTTCGCGTCTGAGCGTGGCGGTGCTCACCTTCGCCTCGACGATGTCGACGGCGCTCCTCACCAGCTGGGTCGACGCAGAAGGCTTCACGCGCGCCGCGCTCGTCGCGCTCGGCGGTCTCTCGAGCTTCGTCGCCGCGCGCTACGCGTGCGCTCCGACCGCGGCGGCCGGACGCGCGGTCCTTCGCGCGATGTTCGCGGGCGCGCTTCACGCGGTCGCGATGTGCCTCGTGGCGTTCGGCTTTGCGATCTGGCAGACGCGCGCGTCGGCGATCGATCTCAGCGAGATCGTCGGCATCGTCTTCATGTCGGTGCTCCTTGGCGCTCCGTTCGGCGCGATGGTGGGCCTCTGCTATGCGGTGCTCCCCGCGAAGCTCGCGAAGACGCGCCTTCGCCCGACCCACGCCGACGTCGAACGCACCCTCGTCGCCGCGAGCGCGTGGTTGATCCCGCTCGCGAGCGTGCATGGCGGCGCCAGCGCGTTCGTGCTCCGTCCGCGTTACTACTACAGCGGGATCTACGTGCCGCCCCTCACGCTCCAAGTGCAGGTCCACCTCCTGTGGGTGCTCCCAGCCCTCGCGAGCGCGATCGCGTTCGCGTGGTTCTTGGCGCGCGAGATCCGCGCGTCACGCTTCCTCGCGAAGATTCGTCGCGGGGAAGACCCGCGCTTTCGGATCCTCACGCGCACGCGTGGCTGGGAGCGCGCTGGCATCGTGCCGTTCTTGCCGAACGCGGACGTCGCGCTTTGCCGCTCCGTGCTCGTGCGCGTCGGCGACGCTTCGCGTGAGGTTGGCTACCGTGAGCAAGCCGAGCGCGACGACGAAGACAAGGTCGTCGCGCTCTTGCCCTGACGATCGCTCCGCGTCAGTGATTCTTGCCGTTGTTCTGGCCGTCGTGCTGGCGGAGCGTAAGCAGGAACGTCTCGACCTTCGAGACGACCTCACCCAACGTCGAGTGCGTGGACTCGTTGATGTTGTCGGTGATGCTCTTCACCGCACCTTCGACCTCGACCACGCGCGGGTAAAGCCGCTCGTCCCACTCCTTCTTTGCATCGAGTGAGGCAAGATGCAGCTTGAGCTTCACCTCGTCGGAGAGTGAGGCGAGCTTCTCGAGGCCCTTCTTGACGTCCTGCTTGATGGTGCTGGTTGCGTTGTTCGTTTCCATGACTCCCCGCGTTACAGGAGCCATGCCATGGGGCTCGCAAGCCGGTCAGTAACCCTTGCGGCCGTAGCCCTTGTCGCCGATCTCGATCTCGCGGCGTGAGGTGGTGACGAGCGCCATCGCGGTGTGCTTCTTCACGTTGACGACGCGGAGCTCGGCGAGCACCTCCTCGGGGAGCGCGTTGTCGTTGCGCGGGCCGGGGATCTGCTCGGTCGCCGCAGGGGACTCGCTCTCGAGCGCGATGCGTGTGGCGGCCGCGTCGGACGGCTTGGTCTTGTGGAAGCCGTCGCCCTTTCGAATCACGAACAGCCGGTTGCCTGGCTTGAGGCCATCCTCTTCGCCCTTGTCGATGAACACGACCTGGCTTTGTCCGTAAATCTCGTGCGGCGTGACGCTCGTGAGGATCGTCGCCTCGACGTCTTGCTCGTTGCGAAGCGGCGGGACGACCTCGAAGCGCCGGACGATCGGCCCGATGCGTGCGCCGCGCTCGATCGTGTCGAGCGTCTCGGTGATGCGTGCGCGGGCGACGCGATCCTTCTCGTTCCACTGGTCGACTTTGACGGTGCCCTGGATCTGAATGAGCTTGCCGCCGCCGACGTTCTTGATCGGGCGATACACGGTGAGCTCTTGGCCCATCTTCACGTCGTGGCCGCTCGCGATGCGCAGATAGACCTCGTCGAAGTCGGCGAGGAAGATCTTGTCTTCGCGTGCTCCGTTGAGCTCACCCCAGTTCTGCTGATCGTCCTCGATGAAGCCGACGTTGCGGAGGAAGACCGTCTCGGGCGGGACCTGCCGGCGTCGATCGGTGACGGACGTGCCCTTCGAAGGAACGGGAGCGAGGTCACCCGCGCCGCCCTTCAACTTCACCTGATCGCCCGGGTAAATCCAGTGAGGGTTCTGGATCTGTGCGTTGTACGACCAGATGCGCGGCCACTGATACGGGTTGTGAAAATAGAAGCCGCAGATGCCCCAGAGCGTGTCGCCGCGGCGAACGTTGTGCACGTTCGGGATGACGCCCGTGTACGAGCCGGTGTTTTTCTCACCGAGCACGAACGATCCGTTCTCGCTTCCATGCACGCTGCCGCCGCCCGGTCCGTTCGCGCGGAAGTCGAAGCCGTCGCGTTCGTTGCCGGTGATGGGCTTCGACGATGAGTACTGCGCGTTGCCGCCGCCGAGCGTCTGTCCGGGTCCCGTCGGCGCGACGCCGCCGGGGTAGAATTGATACTGCGTGGGACCTTGCACCGTGGTCGTCGTGGTCGTTCCACCGCCAGGCGCGCCGCCGCTCGTTCCGCCGCCGCCTCCTCCCGCGGGCGCAGCACCACCACCACCACCACCACCACCGCCGCCGGTGTTCGGCGTGCCTTGAGCAAAGGCGACCGTGACGTCGACGATCGGCAACGCGACTCCCATCGCGAACGCAAAAGGAAGCGCGAGCGCGCGGACTCGTGAGGTGGCTGTCATCGTCGGGTAACTCGACCTGTGGTTGCGGATCGTGCTCATTTTTGCGGCCCCCGGGCCTCGTTGGACGTTCTCTCGGACGGAATCTTCTTCGCGGCGTCGCTCTGCGGAAAATCACGCGAGAGGCGATCCCAATATTCCTTCGCGCGATCGGCAGAGCCGAGACGCTGGTGGCACATGCCGATCTTCAGCAAGGCGTCGGGGCCCTTCTTGCCTCCGCCGTAGCGCGCGAACACGGCCTCGAACTGCTCTGCGGCACGAAGGTACTCGCCCTTCGCGAAGTAGCACTCGCCACGCCAGTACATCGCGTTCTCCGCGTACGGATGGTCCGGCCACTTCACGAGGAACGCGTTCAGCGACTCGAGCCCACGGTCGTACTGCTTGCCGTTCACCTGCGCGATCGCCGCGTCGTAGGCTTTCTTGGCGTCGGGATCCAACGCCGAGGATCGCGGGCTCGGCGGATCCGAAGACCCCGCGCGATCGTCGGCTGGGTCGCTCAGGCGATCGCGATCACGACCTCGTGTCGATTTTCCACGGACCGGTCGGCTGACGCTCGCCGCGCCAGGCTGTCCTTGAAGTCGAATCTCGGGGCGTGCGTTGGGATCGTTCGGATCGTCTCCTTCGCGCCCCACGTCATCTTCGCCGATCTGCACGCTCCGCGTCGGCGCGGCCGGTCCGGTCGCCGGCGCCGCCGTTCGCGCCTTCGTCGGTCCTGGCGCCCTCAAGTCTTCGGCGCTGTCGAGCAGCTCGAGCTTCGCGCTCGATCGATCCTGCTCCGCCTCGATTTTCGAGATGGTCTCGCGCATCTCGGCCATGTGTCGGTCCGCGACACTGTCCGAATGCGCGCAGCCGACCGCCGCAAGCGCAGCCAGAGAAAGAGCGGCGGACGCGCCTAACCGCATTGGCACACGAAAGTGCATGATCATGCTCCAGACGGAAGGGTAGGCCCCCCGAGCCTCCAAGGGCCAATTTCCCCCAAAAGAAAGAGTCGGACCGTGCGAGCCTCCCAGGACCTGACGCCCGTGTCAGTTTGGACGCCGGCTCGACTATTTAACGTCCCCTTCTTTACGGTGAGCCTTCCCTAAGGCAGAGTCAGGACCGCTCATGGCAAACCCGCGGCGCAAGCTCGATCTGAGGAAGACCCTCTTCCTCTTACCGAACATGATCACGCTCTCGAGCATCTTCTGCGGGTTCGATTCGATCCGCGTGAGCGCGACAGCCACGGGCGACGACGACTACTACCGCGCGTCCCTCCTCCTCGTGTACGCACTCTTCTTCGACATGCTCGACGGTCGCGTCGCGCGTCTCACGAAGACGCAGAGCGCGTTTGGCCTCCAGATCGACTCGCTCGCCGACGTCATCTCGTTCGGCGTCGCGCCGTCGCTCCTCGTCTACAAGTGGTCGCTCGTGCAGAAGGGCACGTTCGGTCTCGTCGTCGCGTTCACGTTCGCCGCGGCCGGCGCGGTGCGGCTCGCCCGCTTCAACGTCCTCTCGATGGGCGAGAGCGGCAAGCCCACGAAGCCAGGCAAGTACATCATCGGCCTCCCCGTCCCCGGCGCCGCCGGCATCTTGCTCTCGCTCGTCATCGCCAACCATGCGATCGGCGGCGACCTCTCCGGGCCGAAGTACGTCTACCCGATGATGGGGCTCACCGCGTTCCTCGGGTTCCTGATGGTCTCGACGATAAAGTTCCGCTCGTTCAAGGATCTCCGCCTCAACGCGCGCACGGTCGGGCTCGTCCTCTTCGCCGTCGCCTCGAGCGCGATCGTCTCGCTGCAGACGAAGCCCGCGTTCGTCCTCGTGTGGCTGCTCGGCTTCTACGTCATGATCGGCCTCATCGAGACGCTGGTCGCGCTCCCGCGCGAGATCGCGAAGAAGCGCCGCGACCGCGAAGCCGCCGAGCGCCCGTCGCTCCCGCCTTCCTGATCGGCTCAGCCGAGGCGGCCGCTCACGTACTCTCGCGCGCGCTCGTCGCGCGGATGCGCCAGCACGTCTTCGGTCCGGCCGACCTCGACCAGCTTGCCCATGAAGAAGAACGCGACGTGGTCGCTGACCCGATTCGCTTGCGCGAGCGAGTGGGTGACGATGACGATGGTGTACTTCTTCACGAGGTCGCCGATCAAGGCTTCGATCTGCTCGGTCGCGAGCGGGTCGAGCGCAGACGCCGGCTCATCCATCAAGAGCACCTCGGGACGCGTCGCGATCGCGCGGGCGATGCAGAGGCGCTGCTGCTGTCCACCCGAGAGGGTGAGCGCCCCTTCGCGGAGGCGGTCTTTCACCTCATCCCAGAGCGCAGCTCCTCGAAGTGACTCCTCGACGCGCTCTTCGATCGCGAGCCGATCGTGCTCGCCCGCGACGCGAAGCCCGAACGCGATGTTGTCGAAGATCGATTTCGGAAACGGCGTCGACCGCTGAAACACCATGCCGATGCGACGTCGCACGGACACGACGTCGACGCTCTCGTCGAGGATGCTGCCCCCATCGAGGAACACGTCGCCCGATACGTGCGCGTCGGGATCGAGATCGTGCATGCGGTTCAGCACGCGCAGAAACGTGCTCTTTCCGCAGCCGGAAGGGCCGATCAGCGCCGTGACGGTGCGCTCGCTCACGTCGAAGTCGACGTGCTCGATCGCGAGCTTCGAGCCGTAGCGAACGGAGACATCGCGCGCCGCGAGCTTCGATTCACGTGGATCGTTCGTGGGGGAATGCATACGACCAACCATCTTCGACCTACGGGTGTGCGCGCGCTCGATCGCGAAGAACGAACGCCGTCACATTGAGCGCAAACGTGGCGATGACGAAGAGCAGAGCGCAGGCGAACATCGCGCTGTCGTCGCTCCCGTCGACTTGCGCGGCCTGCGTCGCGAGGACGTAGACGTGGTAGCCGATGTGTTGAAAGGCATCGCGCAGATCGGTGGGGACCCGAGGAACGTAGGTCGCGACGCCCGTGAAGAGGATGGCGGCCACCTCACCCGCGCCGCGACTCACCGCGAGGATGGCTCCCGTCAGGATCCCCGATCGCGCGGCCGGGACGACGACGCGAAAGATGGTCTGCGCCTTCGATGCGCCGAGCGCTTGGCCGGCCTCACGGAGCTCGCGTGGGACAGCGCGAAGAGCTTCTTCGGTCGTCACGATCACGACGGGCAGCGTGAGGATCGCGAGCGTCATCGACGCCCACAGCACGCACGGACGGCCGAACACGTGCTCGCTGCCATAGAAGGCCGAGTCGATGCCACGTCCCAAGAAGAGGACGAAGCAGCCAAGGCCGAAGAGCCCGAACACGATCGAAGGGACGCTCGCGAGCGTACGCAGCGCCGTTCGGATCACCTTCACGAGCGCGCTGCCCTGCCGTGCGTACTCGGACAGGTGAATCGCCGCGGCGACGCCGATCGGCATCACGATGAACGTCATCACGATCGTCGTGATCGCCGTGCCGAATGTCGCCCGCACGATGTCGCCCTTCGGATCGAACACCCGCGACCCAAGCCCGGGCACGCCGCGAGCGAGAAGCGTCGCCACGATCCCGACGAGCGCGGCGATGAGCAGCGCGAGGGCCGCCATCGTGAGCGCGGTGAACGCGCGCTCGCGCGGATCCGAGCTCCGGCGCCGCTTCGAGGCACGTGCGGCGGGGCGCGTGGCGATCGCCGTCATGCGATGACCTCCCCGAGACGACGCTTCTCGGATGGCGCTTGGTGCGGGCGTGCCTGACGCCGCACGAGGACACGCGTGAGCGCACGGCCCGCCCAGTCGAGCGCGAGCGTGAACGTCATGAGCGCGAGCCCGAGGAAGAAGAGGACGCTCCAGTGATGCGACGACTCGGCCGTCTCACCGAGCTCGGCGGCGATCGTGGCCGTGATGGTGCGCGCGCCGCTCGTCGGCGCGAGATCGAAGACAGCTGCGTTGCCGGAGGCCATCAGCACGATCATCGTCTCGCCGATCGCGCGCCCGAACCCGAGCGTGAGCGCCGCGACGACAGCGGGCGCGGCAGCGGGGAGAACGACATTCAGGGCCGTCTGGTACCGGCGCGCGCCGAGCGCATAGCTCGCCTCACGCAGATCCTTCGGCACGGAAAGAAAGCCTTCGAGCGACACGGCGAAGATGATCGGCGCCACCGCGATCGAGAGCGCGATGCTCGCGACGAGCGCGTTGGCTGCGTAGGTGGTCGTGAGCATCGACTGGATCCACGGCCCTACGACGAGCGCGGCGAGGAGCCCGAGCACGACCGATGGAATCCCTGCCAGCATCTCGACGAGCGGCGCGAGCAGCTGGCGCGCGCGCGGCCGCAGCACCTCCGACGCAGCCAGCGCAGCGGCGATGGCGAGCGGTGCGCTCACGAGCATCGTCATCGTCGTGATCTTGAGCGACCCCAGCACGAGCGGCATCGCGTCGAGCTTCGGCACTTTGCCGACAGGCTGCCAGGTATACGAGGCGTCTCCAGCGCGACCGAAGAGCGCGCCGATCGAACGTGGATGAAGCAGAAGCGGCGACGCCTCGCGAATCACGAAGGCGAAGATCAACACGACGGCGAGCACCGCGACGAAGGCCGCGCCGGCCATCGCCCCCTCGACGAGGCGCTCAAGCGCGCGCCGCCTCTTCATGATGCCTCCCTCGGCGCTGCGACGAACCCCGCGCGCTCGGTGAGCGCCCTCGCCGCCTCCGCGGTCGACACCCATCGCACGAAGCGAAGGGCCGCCTCGGATGCGTTCTTGGGGTAATAGAGAAAAAGCGGCCGCGTCAGCGGGTAGCGGTGGCTCGTGACGTCTTCGAGCGTGGGGTCGCTCGTCACGCCGGATCGAGGATCACGAAGAGAGAGCGCGCGAACGCCGCGTGCGCTCGCGATGCCTCCGTAGCCGATCGCGAAGGGATCGCGCGCGACGGCGCGAACGACGGCCGCCGTCCCTGGCAGGCATTGGACGTCGGACGAGAAGTCCGCGCCTTCGAGGACCTCATCCTTGAAGAACGCGTACGTGCCCGATGTATTCTCTCGCGAGTAGCGGGCGATCGGCCGGAGCGCGCCTCCGTCATCGAGCGCACGCCAGGTCGACGTCTCTCCATGGTAGATGCGCTTGATCGCATCGAGCGATGCCTCGTGGACCGGATTGGCGACGTTGACGTAAATCGCGACGGCGTCGATCGCGACGATCGTTCGCGCGATGGGTCCGCGCTTCGCTTCGACGCGGCGTTGCTCGTCGGACGTCATGCTTCGGCTTGCAGCTGCGATGTCGGCGGCGCCGTTCGTGAGCGCGGCGATGCCCACGCCCGTGCCGCCTCCGGACACCTCGACGTTCGCCGCGGGATACGCCGTGGCCCACAGCTCGAGGAGCGCCGTCATCGTATCGGAGCCGCGAACGACGACCCGATCGTGATCGGAGCTTCGCTCGCGTCCACCGCACGACAGAAGCGCGGGCAGCACCAAGAGAGCCAACGCGAACGCGACGATCTGCGATCGGAGGGATGTGCTCATGAGCCCGACACCAACACGGACACCCTCATCCACGTGTGCAACGAGACAAAGGCGGCTTCGCAACGTCCCCATGACAGCGTCCGTTTTTCGAGGCGCAAATCGCGCGCTCGCGTGCAATGCCTGCGTCCGCATGACACGACGTCATGTCGGCGATTGATGGGCGAGCGAGAGCGGCCTCAACGCCGCCGTCTTCTTGTATTGGTGCGTCGCCATCCGCCGGAGCACGTCGTCGAGGACGTTGACGGCTTGAAGCACGTGATCGCCTTTGTTGAGCATCACGCATTCGGCGCGCTCCGACATCGCGGCGTCCGTGATCTCGGCACGTGTCACGACTCCCTTTCGCGCGAGTCGATCGAGCACCTGCGTCGCCCAGATCACCGGCACATGCGCCGCTTCGCAGAGCCAGAGCATCTCTTCTTGAATCTCGGCGAGTCGCTCGAAGCCCACCTCGACCGCCAGGTCGCCTCGGGCGATCATCACTCCGACGGGACGCCGCTGCAGCGCGCGGACGAGGATGCTCGGAAGGGCCTCGAAGGCGCGCTTCGTCTCGATCTTGAGCACCATCCCGCACGTCGCCCCGAGGCGTGTCAGCTCCTCCTCGAGCGACTGGACATCCTCGGCCGACTGCACGAACGAGAGGCCGACGATGTCTGCGTGACGCACGACGAACGGCAAGACCTCGCGATCCAGAGCGGTGAGCGCAGGCAAGCCAAGGTTACTGTCAGGGAGGTTGATCCCCTTGTCTTCGCGAAGCGCACGCCCGCCGCTCGGCGCATGCGTGATTTGAATCTCGAGACCGTCCGTGTCGATCGATCGGACGACGCCACCAAGCTTGCCGTCGTCGAACCAGATCGGCTGGTCGACGCTCACGTTGTCGAGGGCTTCGGGCAACGAGCAGGAGAGGAAGGGCAAAAAGAGCGTGCCGTGCTCGTCGAGCCGCGCCGGCTCACCAACACCTGGCGCGCGAAGAAGCCGGAATCGATCGCCCGAGCGAAGCACGATGTCGCTTCGCACCGCCAGCGTGCGGAGCTTTGGTCCGCCGAGATCCATCAGGATCTTGCAGGAGCGACCGGTGCTCGTCTCGGCGGCGCGGACATGGCGGATCAAGGCCGCCCATACGGTGGCGTCATCGTGCGCGCAGTTGATCCGCACGGCGTCGACGCCCGCTCGAACGAGCTCTCGCACGCGCTGCTCGTCTCCCGCGTCGGCGTCCGAGAGCGTGACCATGATGCGCACGGTTCGCTGCGAGGAGAGTGGTCCGAGCAAATCGCGCGCGCGTGCCTCGAGACGAGCGCGCCCCGACTCGAAGCTCGGAGCACCGCCGCTCGGCTCGAGCCGTTCGATCTTCTCGGTCGTGTTCGTCAGACGCGCGAGCACCCTCACGACGGCGTCGAGCGTGGCGAGGACATGCGCTTCGGATCGCCCGAGCGACGAGAGCCCCATCCGCGCAAGCGCGTCCTGCAGACGCCTCAGGTCATGTCCACGTAGCGCGTGGTAGTGGAGAAAATTGCGCGTGCTCTCCGCTTCGGCGGCGGCTCGCGGAGCGATGATCTCGCGCGCGTGCGCCTCCGCGGCGAGGAGCGACGCGCGAATGGAGAGAAGCTCATCGAGAAGTGAAAGCTCGGTAGGCATGATGCGCTCGCGCCATGCATGCGGGATACCGAGCGGACGTGTGTCGAACGCGTAACGGGAACAGCTCCGCAGCGTGACGCGAAGCGCCCGCTCTTCATTTTTGGGGAGGCAGCGGCGCGTCGGCGCTCGGCATCGCGATCGCGTCGACGACGATGCGCACGTCGTCTTTCAGGAACGGCTCGATCGGGCGGTAGTGGATGTCGAACTCTTTGCGCGACAGGATGAACTCCGTCTTGAAGCGGAAGCCCTCTCCTTCTTGCGTGAGCGTTCCGAGGAAGCGAAGGCCTCGCTTGATGCCGTGAAGATCGGCGATGCCTTCCACCAGGTGCTCCTCCGGCGGACCTTCCGTGCGCGACATCGTGGCCTCGAGGCGCGCGAGCGGAAAGCGATCCGACTCGAGGAGCTTCGTGCGGACGAGGCCGGTGCCCCCAACGAGATCCATCTGCACCGAGCTCGTCTCGACGCGCACCTTGATCCGCGGGTGGCTTGGCTCGATGTACACGCGCGCTTCCCACGTGCGAAACGACATCTTGTATTCGCCGGCGACGGTCCCTTTGCCGAACACCTCGAAGTGCGACCGCGCCGTGTCGACGATGTACTCGCGCGAAGCGGGCTTGATCTCGAGCGGTCGCCCCGTCGCGGTGGGTGACTCGTTGTCTGTGCTGGGCAGTTGGGGTGGAGCAGGCGCCGTGCCCGGCTCCTTCGCCGGGACGATGGTCGCGCGCTGCACCGACGAGCCGCATGCGGTCGTGGCGAACAGGAGCGCGCCGGCCCACGCCGCGCGCCGCATCCGAAGGCGAAGATCAAGACGCAAACGAAGAGGGTGACCCATTACGGCGAAGAGCCCTGATTCAAGCAGTGTTCGTGGAGAAAGCGACCGCGATCATTCATGAGCTCGATCGCGCCTGATGGAGAGCGTCGATCTTCCGAAAAACATGGCCTAGACTGCTCGTCGACGGACCGATGCTCGACGACCTCTACCACCTGCGGGAGCGTGCACGTGCTGCGTTGAGCCGTGGCGATCTCGACGACGCGGCCAACTCGCTCGTCTCGGCCGCGCAGCAGACGCATGTCGCCGAGCACGATTACCTCTCGGTGCTCCGCCCGCTCGTCGAGGTGCTCATCCGTCGCAACGACGGGCGAAGCGCGCTGACGGTGCACTGGTACATGGCGTTCTCCGAGCCGGATGGATGGAAGCGCGCGATGGCGCTCCTGCCGAGCGTGTCGTCGGTCGATCGCGCGCGCACGCTCGCGGCGACGAACGACATGGCCGGCGCCGCGCGTGAGATGGAGAACGCGGGCCTCGTCGCCGCGGCCGCCATTTATCGCGAGAAGGCAGACGATTGGCGTGGGGCGCGCGCGCTCTGGTCGCGTCTCGCGCAAGTCGTCGGCGGCGGAGCGGACGCGTACAACGCGGCGCTCGTGCAGTTCAACCTCGCTCGCTGCGCGAAGAAGTGTGGCGACGCACGGCAGGCGCGCGAGGCGAACGTCGCGGCGGTGCGCTTGCTCGAAGAGGCGGCGGACTACTTCGAGAGCGTCGGCCAGCGCGAGCGCGCGTTCGACTGCTTTCAGGTGCTCGTTCAGATCGGACGCGAAGGCGGGATGTTCGAGGATGTCCTCGAGGGCTTCGTCAATTGCATCCGCATCCTTCGCGAAGACCACCTGAAGTACTTCGCGCTCCAATACTTCGAAGACGCGCTCACGGCGGCGAAGGAGCGCGGCGAGCTCTCTGCCGCGGCCACGCTCGCGCGTGAGGCCGCCGACTACGCGCGCGTGCTCGGTATGGCGAGCGCGTCGGCGCATTACGTCGTCATGCAGGCCGAGCTGTGGCGCGACGTTGCGCGTCAACATCTCGAGCGCGGCGCGCCCGCCGAGATCGCAGAAAACGCCCTTTTGGCAGGCATTTTGGCGTTCGGCGAGGTCGGTCACTACGCGCGCGTCGGCGGTCTCTACAAGGAGCTCGCCGAGATGGAGCTCGAAGAGGCACGCCGCAAGCACTACGCACGCGCCGCCAAGCGCTACGAAGGCGTGCGCGACGAGCCGATCGACACCGCTCCCCTCCCCTCGCACCTTCGTCAAGACAACCACTTCCCCGACGTGTGGCACGTCGACTTGATCGAGTGGGAGCAGCAAGGCAGCGCGGCGGAGGCATGCGCTGACGTCCTCCTCGATCGACGTTGGCCGGATCTCATTCGACGCAAGGCCATGCTCGCGCGCCTCACCGCGTTCGCGGTCGAAGGTCGCCCCGAAGACGCGAGCGGCCCCGCGACGAACGCGCGTGTGCGCCTCGCCGATCAGCTCGCGCAGCTTCAGCTGTACGCAGTGCTCTCGCCGCTCGAGAAGCTCTTCACCCGCAACGAGAGGCCGGTGCGCGTCGCGGTGCTCGCGGCGATGCAGCAACTCTTCTTCAAGCGAAGCTTCGTGACCGTCCGCGCAGGGCTTCGCGACAGCGATCCGGCCGTCGTCGAGCAAGCGTCGAAGGCGGTCGAGTCACTCTATTTCCAGCACGCGTTCGATCCGCTCTCGCGCATCGTGCGCGAGTCGCCGCAGCAGCCCGTGCGCGCCTCGGCGCTGCGTGCGCTCGCGCGCGTCGACACGATGGAGGCCGCGGAGTTCTTGCTCGGCGTCCTCGAGCACGGCGCGCCCGGCGACCGAAGCGCGGCGCTCGAAGGCCTCAAGCGCTCGCGCGGCGCGCGCTTCATCGAGCTCGCCCGAAGCGCGATGCACCAGACCACGCCCGAGGTGCAGAACGTCCTCCGCGACGTGCTGCGCTCGCGCGGGATCGCCGCCTGATACGCGCGGGCGCTCGATGAGCGCTCGATTTACGGGATGAGCGGGATCTCGTCGGGAGGGATCGCGCGATCGAAGAGGCGGATCTCGTCGAGCGCGCCGATGAAGCCGCCGCAGCAGCCCTTCTGACCAAACACGAACAGCTGCTCGCGTGGCGCCCATCCTGTGTCGATCCCACCTGTCTTGATCAGCGCGCCGTCGACGTAGAAGAACGACTTTCGGGCCGTGGTGTCCCACACGACGATGGCGTGGGTCCATGTGCCGTTCGAGATCGGCGCGGACGCGACGAAGGCGCCGTTGTACGCGCCGTCCGCCATGCCGACCATCCCCGACGCCTCGATGTGGAGCGGCTCGGTGCCGGACGCTTGCCCGATGCGGAGGAAGATGTGATCGCGGCTCGTGTCGTAATGATCGAGGATCCACTCCGCGTCGGGCTCGGCCTTGAACCACAAAGACAACGTTCCGGACGTAGGGAACCCCGTGCCGTTGAAGGCGTCGACGGTCGTCGTCGTCGTCATCCCGTCGAGATGAATGGCGCCGCCTTGATGTCCAGCGACCCACGTCGGCCCGTTGAGGAGGAGCATGTCGTGGTTCTTGCCCGACCCATCCTTCGCGACGACCCCGGCCCCCTCGTCGAAGGACCAATAGCCGACGAGGTTCGGGCGCTCCGCGGCCTTGCCGTCGACGTCGACGGCGCCGTCGGGCGCCACGTCGTTCGCCGGCGCCGCGTCTTTGTCGCTCGGGCTCACGACCTCGGGGCCCGAATCGTCAACTTCGGCGCCTCTCCCCCCGCTCACACCGTCGAGCGACGTGAGGAACGAGCACGAAACGACCGAGGCGCCAGCGAAGAATAGCGGCACGAGCGCGTATGACGCGCGCCCCCTTTGGCGTCGTCGAGGCAAGGATCGCGATCTCTTCGACACCAGGGCAAAGCTTGTCGCGCTACCGGTCTCTTCGTCAAGCTGCGCGTGATTTCATGTAAACCTCGAGGCAATGAGAACACTCGCAGCGCCTCTCGAGGGCGCGGAAGCGGCGTGCAACCTTCCCTCGCGGCTTCATTCCGCGATCGATGGGAACCTCTCTCCGAGGCGCATGTCGGTCCGACAAGTGCACATGCCTTCGCTCACGCCGTTGGCGCGATTTGCGGCCCTGGTCTTCGTCTTTCTCTCGGCGATCCTGGTCGCTCCGCGCTCGCAGGCGCTTCCGGCCGATCCCGCCGCTCGCGGCCTCGATCTGTTCATCCACACGCCCACCGAGGTGGCGCCAGGAGGATCGCTCGAGCTGACGACGGAGGTGTTTGGCTTTGCGTCGGTGACCGAGGCACGTCCGCTCGCGAACGCGGTCGTCGAGGTGGGCTGGGATCCCGAGTCGCTCCACGGAGCGGCGCCGCCACCGAACGTCGAAGCGAAGACGGACGCCGAAGGTCGCGCACGGCTCGTGGTGCCGGTCCCGAGCGGCTCCGCGGCGTCGCTCTCGCTGCTCGTGGGCGCGCGCAGCGGAAGTCATTCGCGCACGCACTCGGTGACGATCTCGCGCTCGCCACCGTCCTTCATCGAGCTCCACACCGCCGACTCGCGCGTCGTTCCGACGAGCACTGTGAGCGCGTGGGCGCGCGTCTTTGGTCCATCGGGCAAGCCGCTCGCCGGCGCGCCGGTGATCGTCTCGCTGCTCGAAGGCGGCGTCGCTCGCCATTCGCAGCGTCTCCTCAGCGACAAGGGCGGCCTCGTGATGGCGCGCGTTCCGATCCCGCGCGTCGACGAGCCGGTGTGGCAGTGGACCTTGCGCGCGCAATCGGAGACGGGCCTCTCGGGAGCGGCGGACGTGGAGCTCACGCCGCGTGAGGAGACGCCCGGCATGCCGACGCTCGAGGCGCGCTGGGATGCGCCGCCTGCCGGCGCGCTCGCGGGCGACAAGATCCCGTTCGCCATTCGCCTCCGCGACGCGACGAACCAGCCGCTCGTCGACTACTCGGTGAGCTACTGGATCGGCCCGAAGGGACAAGCGGCGCCCGCCACCGACGAAGAGTGGAAGAAGCAAGCCACCGTCGCGCGCACCGACGGCGCTGGCGTCGTGAACGGGACGCGCGACGCGCCGACGCTCGTGAAGTCGACGGGCACGTCGATGCATCTCGTCGCGAAGACGGTGATCGAAGGTCACGCGCTCGAGTCGAAGAACGACGTGTCGATCGGCGTACCCGCCGCGCTCGCCGAGATCACGCCCGAGGCCGAGGCGATCGTGCCTGGCCTGACGCAGAAGCTCCTCGTTCGCGTCCTCGATGGCCGCGGCGAAGGCGTCGCCGCGAAGTTCAAGGTCACCGGCGACGGCCTCGCGCAGAGCGTGACGACCGACGCGAAGGGTGAAGCCGAGGTCACGTGGAACGCTCCGCGAGGCGTCGGCGCGACGCGCAACGTCGGCCCGTGCGCGGGAGGCGTCGCCGCGGCGGTGACGATTCGTCAAGAAGGCGACGTCCCGGCGCTCCGAAACAACCGCGAAGGCTTCACGCTGTGTGTGTCGATCAACCGCGACGCCGAGGGTCTCGTGCGCGTGGAGCCCAACGTCGCGCGCCCCGGCGACAAGGTGAAGGTGACCGTCCTCCGCAACGCGCCAAACGCCGCGACGAAGCGATCGTTCAGCGCGGTCGCGCGCGCGAACCATCGGCCGCAAGCGATCGCGACGTGGCTCGAAGGACGCGCCGACGGCAGCGGCATCTCCGCGGGCGAGGTCACGCTTCCGGCGGACGCAGGAGGAGGCATCTGGACGCTCAGCGCGGTACTCCCCGAAGGTGGACGCGCCTCACGCATGCTGAGCACGGCGCTCCTCGTCGTCCCGAAGATCGCGCCGCTCCTCACCGCCAAGCGCGTGGGCGGCCGGGCCGCGCCTGGAGGAAAGGTGGAGATCGAGGCCGTCCTCTCCGATGGACACGGCCAAGGCCTCCCTGGCGCTGTCTCGGCGATCGTCGTCGACGCCTTTGGCGGCGCGAACGCGCGCGTGAACGGCCTCGACACCCGCCTCCGCCTCTGCGCCGAGGTGGGAACGTTCGACGACCGGTGCACCGCGATCCTCGAAGGCGATCCGAAGACGGACACGCTCCGCCGCACGCTCATGTCGAAGGCGGCGTCCGCGCAGGTCAGGCCGTCGAACGATCCGGGCGAGCATGCGTCGACCGCGCTGCGAAAGTCGTTCGCGGAGGTGGTGCATTCCCTCGAAGGCGCCGTCTTCGAGGCGACGAAGAGCGCGCAGACGTTGATCGACGTGCGCCGCAAGGAGAACGGTCGCTGGACGTTCAACCCCGAGATGTTCACGTTGGTGACCGACGCGATGAACGAGCCGCCGATGACGCCCGGCGGCGAGAAGCTCACGCTGCCCGATCTGTCGGCGGTCGACCCGCAGGTGACGTTCGACAACGTCGCGCGTCGCGTCACGCGGCTGAAGCTCTTTCGCATCCTCCACGCGGTTCGTGATGTTCGAACGCAGCGCTCGCTCGATCCCGACGAGCCGGTCTTCAAAGATCCAAACGCGCTCCTCCGCCGCCTCGTGCGAAGCGGCGCGCTCACCGAAGACCTCCTGCTCGATCCGTGGGGCGGCACGATCCAATACGTGCGCGCCACGTCGCCGCCCGTCCCGTTTCTCTCGACGATCCGTAACTTCGAGCTTCGTGCGCCAGGCCCCGACGGCGTCATCAACACCGGCGACGACGTGAAGGATCCGTTCGAGCGCGTCCTCAAATCGGGATCGCCGTACGCGAGCGCGGTCGAAGAGGATCGCATCGTCGACGCCAAGTGGGACATGGTCGTCAGCGACGAGACCGTCAACGCGTGGCAGCACATGTTCGACGAGCTGACGGGCACCGAGATGGGCGGCCTCGGCCTCTCGGGCGTCGGCGAGGGCGGCGGCGGTCGCGGCGAAGGCATCGGCCTTGGGAACATCGGCACGATCGGCCATGGGTCGGGCACGGGTACCGGCCGCGGCTCGGGTGCGATCGCGACGGGTGACGCGTACTGGAGCCCTCCGCTTCGCACCGACGCCGAAGGCCGCGTGAAGCTCACGATCCCGCTCGGCGACGCCGAGACGACCTGGCGCATCGCCCTCGTCGGCACACCGGATGGCCTCGAGCCCGCGTCGACGACGCTCGACGTCGCGAGCGAGGTCCCGCTCTCCGCACGCGTCGATGTCGGCGCGCGATGGGTCGCCGGCGACGTCGTCGAGACGAACGTCACCGTGCGCAACCGATCGAAGAACGCGATCAAGGCCGCGGTCACCGCGACGGCCGAAGGAGCCGCCGCTCTCGAGACACCCAACGCGGCGCCCATCCTCGTCGACGTCCCCGCGAACGGCGCACGTCAGGTCCGCGTGAAGGTCCGCGCGCGCCATCCAGGCGAAGCGGCCTTGGTGATCACGACGAAGGCGCAAGGCGGCAGCGCAGGCGCTGCGGTGGTTGATGATGTTCTTCGCCATACGTGGGAGGTCGTTCCGCCGGGCGAAAAGCGGGTGCTGACGCAGACCGCGTGGGTCGACGGCGACCGCGAGCTCGGCATCGCGATCGACAACGGCTACGCGCTGATGGGCGAGCCGCGCGTGGTGCTCGAGCGTGGCTACGACGACCCGATCGCCGCCGCGCTCGACTCGCTCGAGCCCGAACGTCAAACGAGCGCCCAGGCGCTCGCCGACGCGCTCGAGGCCGCGATCCTCATCGAGCGCTGGGCGACGACGAAGAACACGCCACGACATCGCGCGCTCGGAGAGATCGCGCACACGTTGGCCGCGAGCGCGCAAGGTCGCTTCGAGGCCTATGCGAAGCTCGACGACGCCTCGCGCGGCCCGACCGCACGCAACATGTGGACGCTTCGTGCGCGCGTTCGCATGCTGACGAAGCAGCAAGGAGTCCGCACGCCCGAAGAGCGCGCCCGAGAGGCGAAAGAAGCCAAGGACGGCCGCGAGAGCCCGCTCTGCCCGCCGATTGGCGAGGACGCCGAGGCGACGCTCGACGTCGAGCCGGCGCCGGTGCCCGACGTGCTCCCATGCTGGGGAGCCTTCGTCTCGACCACGGTGAGGAGCCTCGAGAACAGCCGAGACGCCGTTGCGCTTGCGCGAGCCATCCTCGCGCTCGCCGACCGCCCGCATCGCGCAAACGGCACGAAGCTCCTCGCCGAGCAGCTTCGCCGCGTCGTGAAGCTTCAGTCCTCCGGTGACATCACGTCCGCCGGAGAGTCCCCAGGTGTCGGCCTCGAGGGCCGCGCCGCCCGCGCGCTCGTCTACGCCGCGCTCCTCCGCGCCTACAAATTCGGCACGTCGCCGGCCTCGCAAGACGTCCTCTTCGGACGGATCGCGAGCCTCCGCGACGTCACGGGCGGCTACGGCTCGTCGGTCGCGACGGTGCATGTCGTCCGCGCCCTCCTCTCTTCGCAGCTCGAAGGCCACGGCACGACGCGCGCCCGCGTGCGCGTCCAGCGTTCGGGACAAGGCCCGTTCGACAAGCAAGTCGACGTCCCCGCGAGCGGCTTCATCAACGTCGCCCTCCCGGCAAATACCCTCGACGTGCAAGTGGAGACAGAAGGCCCCGGCCTCATCGCCCGCTTCGAGCGTCCCGTCCTCCGATCGTGGACGCGCCCGCCGCCTGTCCAAGCGAGCCCGGTGAGCGTCGAGATCGTGTGGCCCGCCGAGGCCAAGGCGGGCAGCACCGGGACGCTCCGCGTGATGCTCCGCCAAGACCTCGTGGAGCAAACGCGCGCCGAAGAGACCGTCCAAGACCCCAAAGGCATCAAGTCGTCCGTCGCCACCATGCGCACGACCGACATCTCGGAGGTCGACGTCCGCATTCCCCTGCCACCCGGTGTCACGCTGGCCGCCCCAACGCCCGGCGTCATGCAACTCCAAGGTGTCCTCGCCATCCGCGAGGCCGTCAGCCACTCCGGCTCCACCGTCGAAGTCCCCATCCGTTTCGGCCTCGCCGGCAAGGTCACGGTCCCCGAAGCGATCGCGCGCATGACCCGCCGCCCCATCGCCCCCGCGACCGCTCCATCGCGATCGCTGGTCGTCCGCTGAGGCCGCGCGCGCGCGCGACACCCAAGGTAGCCGTCGAAGGTTTTGCCTGTCGTTTCCGAGGCATCGCGACCAGCTCGGCGCGACGACAGATTCGTCGTATCACCCATCGCGACCGCGCTGCGGCGACCGAGCGGTATGAACGAGCGAGGCTTCACCCTTTTCAACAAGGGGCGGCGAGGTCCCACGAAGGGACCGTCGTGCAGAAGTTGAAGAAGAGGAGGCGTAGCCCCTCCCAACCAAACCTGTCGGCGGCCGCCTCGTCCGCCACCCAAGGTAGCCGTCGTCGGTTTTGCCTGTTGTTTCGGCGCGAAGCGCTGCGACCGAGCGCGCATGGACGCGAGGTCGACTCACCCTTTTCAACAAGGGTGGGGACCTCGGTGACGCCAACCACACGAACGGGACGAGGCGTCTCGTGGCCCTCCGAGACCGTGAAGGTGAAACGAGCGCGCCACCTTGGACGCCCAAGGTGAGCGCCCGCGTTTCGCGTGTTGTTTCCGCGCGAAGCAGCGCGACGAGATCCCCAAATGGCGACCGGAATCGAGAAGCGCGGGGCACGCCGCTCGTTCTCCCTCGCGTCCGCACGACGGACGCGCGCCATCCACGCACGACGGATCGCAGCGACTGAGCAAGGTGGAGAATGAAGTGGTGAGTGTGGAGGCGCTCATGGTGGCTGGCGAATTCGGTCCGCTCCGCTCGGACGGCTTCCGTGGTTCTTGTCCGTGCGCTGCTTAATCACCGGCCGACCCCAAAAGGATCATTTTTTCTTTTTTATTTTTTGTGGATCGAAACAGACGTGTCCGGTGACTAACCCCGCTCATCGCTTCGGCTGGAAGCGGCACGCGCTGAATAGAAAGGAGGAGGGTTTGCAGTGGAGTGAGAATCACGTGCGTCGCGCGACAGTCTTCTTCGCCGCTCAGGTGGTCCGATTACCTTGGGCGCCCCAGGTGCCTGTCGACGCGATCCAAGCGAGACCTTTCCTCTTTGCGCGGACCGGTCTCCTGTCTGCCAACCCATCCCGCCACCGATCTCGACGCGTCCACGGTCCCCGACCGGGATGGCGCCAATCGCCTTGGTCAACCATGGTGCGAAGTCCACGCGCCCGAAGTGGCGCGGAGCGACGCGAATTCACCTTGGTCAACCACGGCGTTTTCCCCGGCCATGTCCAGGGCGAATCGCTGTCGCGTCGATCATCTATCAACCTTGATGACACCGAGCTCACCTTGGTCAACCACGGCGGTCGCGGTCCGTTGCCCGACCAACGTCACCGCCCAGCACCCTGGTCAACCATGGTGGTGAACCTCGTCCGCTGCGGGCGCCCGCACCGAAGTGGACGCCAGGTCAACCACGGCGTCTGCCGTTGCCCGACCGGCGTCCGTTGCCCGACCGTTGTCTATTGCCCGACCGAGCCGACCGAGGTCGCGGCCCGGTTGCCCGACCGGCGTCTGTTGCCCGACCGAGGCGCATTGCAACGCACCTAAGGGTGCGAAGCTGTTCGGCAGGAACCTGCATGACGGCTCTGCCGAAGTCGACGCGGAATTCGGCAGAGGCGAGCGTGGCGGCTCTGCCGAAGTGGGCGCGGAATTCGGCAGAGGCGAGCGAAGCCGAAGTCGGCGCAATTCGCCGAGGTCGCGGTCCGCCGCCCGACCGAGGTCGTCGTTCGTTGCCAGACCGAAGTCCGCACGCGCGACGTCATCTCGCCGGTCGCCGCTGTCGCGATCTGCACGAGGAAACGTCGCGTGGCACAGGCTTGCGCATGTGCGCGACACGGGCTGACGGATCCGTATCGATCCATGTGAAGCCGTCTTGCCTATGAGGCCTACCGGTATGATGCGAACAGTGAGCAGGGAATTTTCTACGAGGTTGATGGTTCGTCGATTGCATTGACGGTTGTCCGCTGTGCAATGCATCCATCCTGCTTCATCGCATTCGCTAACGCTCGGTGACGGTCGATCGATCGCGCTCCTCGAGACGCTCGGTCGTGGAGGTCACGGGACCGTGTACCGCGGTCTCGTCGAGGGCGGATGGGGCGTGAAGCGGCCTGTCGCGGTCAAGCTGATCGGTCTCGCGCCCGACGCTGATCCTGGCGAGACGATGCGCCGGCTTGGGCGGGTCGCGCGGCGGGTCGCGGCGGTCACCCACCGCTCGGTCGTGCAGGTCTTCGAGGTCGACCGAACCAGCGACGGCCAGCCGTTTCAGGTGATGGAGCTCGTCGAAGGGGAGTCGCTCGCGAGCATCCTCGAGGGATGGCGCACGGGCGGGCTGCGCGTTCCGATCGACTTTGCGATCGTCGTCACGCTTCGCGTCGCCGAGGCCCTTGGCGCGGCTCTCTTCACGGATGGGCCCGATGGGTCGCTGACCGACATCGTCCATGGCGACCTCTCGCCACGCCAGATCCTCATCTCGAACCAAGGCGAGGTGAAGGTCGGCGACTTTGGGCAGTTCTCGTTTCACGACCGCGGCTCGCACGTGCGGTCGCGTTCGCGTCTCGCGTACACCGCGCCGGAGGTCGCCTGCGGCGCGGCTCCGAGCGCGCGCGCGGACGTCTTCTCGCTTGGCGTCATCCTCCACGAGCTCTTGCTCGGGCCACGCTTTGCGCCGTCGACGTCGATCGGCGACGCCGTGCGGATGGTGCGCGACGGCGAGATCCACACGAGCATCCTCGAGCCGAATCTGCCGCGCGGGTTGCGTGACGTGATCGCGCGCGCGACCGAACGCCATCCGATGAGCCGTTACGCTCACGCGCGGTCGATGGCGTTCGACCTTCGCCGTGAGATGTTGAAGCTCGGCTTGATGGACACGCAGACGTGCGTGCGTCACTCGATCGTCGGCTACTGCGAGGTCCGGAGCCCCGCGCCCTCCTCTCCTGCCTTCGACACCGCCGCGTGGTCGGGTGGAGGAGCGCAGGAGCCTCTGGACGAGCCTCCGGACACGACGCCCGACACGGTGCGTCCGCCCGCGCGTTCGTTCACCTGCGAGCGCGAGCCCGACGAGCAACGGAGCGAGGAAGCCGAGGTCATCAGCATCGAAGACTTCGGTCCGTTCTCCGATCCAAAGCCCGCACGCGCACGCGACGGAGCACGCGACGGCGTGGCGAGCATGGAAGACACGCAGCCAGGAATCCCCCGCGCGCTACGTCGCGTGCACTGACCAAGCCACCAACCTCGTATGTTCAGCGCGAGCTAGTTCGCCTTCACCGGGCTCGCGCCAAGCGTCTCGGCGAGGTGGTCGAGCATGCCTTTGACCATGCTCATCTGCGGGCCGGTCTTCTTCGCGTAGTCGGGGCTGTCGTAGCCGAACCAGTCCCAGCAGCCGTTCGGGTTCGAGCCGGCCTTCGTGATCGTCTGCGGGTAGAGCACGATGATGCGGTTCGTGTCCGCCCATTCGTTGTATCCTGCATGTTTGTGGAAGACGTCGCCGGCCGGGCTGCTCGTCGACTGGAGGCAGCCGTGAAACGCGACGTGCACGCGGCATGTCGCGCCGGTCGCGCAGTCTTTCGGGACGTAGGCGAACGCCTCGTCGGCGAGGCTGTGCGCGCTGGGTGACGCGATGAATTTGCCCTGATCGATCGCGTAAAACGCACCCGAGAGCGACGTCTGCGCGGCCCGTGGCTGGAGCGGGCCATAGATGTGCGCGAGCGCGAGGCCGGCGCCGTCGTAGCCGCACTTGCCGACGTACGGAGAGGCGGTGATCGCGCAGTCGCCGCCATAGGTGTCCGTCGGCATCGTGTGCGCGGTGTTCGCGCGGCGGCGTTCGTAGTGGATGTCCTTCGCGTCGCCGATCGCGGCGTAGTACGCGCGGAGGCCGTCCATCACGGCGGGGTTCACGGTGGTGTCCTTGTCGCCGCCGAAGAGGAACACCCTCTGGCCATGCAGCGCGCTCATCGGGTCGATCGCGCCGGCTTGCGCGTACGACTTGGTCGTCGCGACGAACGGCGACGGGTCGAGCGCTGATGACGAGGACATGCACTTCGTCAGCGCGTTGATCATCGATCCGCCCGAGCACGTGTACGGGCCGCCCGCGAACACCGCGACGCCTCGCATCGTCGACGAGAACGCGACATGAAACTGCACGGCCATGAACGCGCCCGACGACAAGCCCGACACCGATGTCTGCGCGAGATCGATGGCGAAGATGGACGGTGACGTCGGCGCGGACGACGACGGAGGCGCGCCGCTCGATGTCGCTCCGCCGCCGCTGCTCGTCGCAGGGGTCGTAGGGTCGCCGCTCGACGATGACGGCGAAGAGGCGGAAGGGTCGTCGTCGCCCGTGCTCACCGTCGCGTTGCAGCTCGCCATGAAGAGAAGCGCTACGTGGACAAAACCCGAACGCAAAGATGCCTTGATCATGCTCGGTTCTCCTTCGAACGAAGCGCGCACGCATCACGCCGCGTCCGGAGCGGACACGTACGCACGCACGCGACGCACGCGCGACAAGCGCGGCACGGTCACTTGTAGTGACGTCGTCGTGGTCGTCCCAGGTCGGATCGCGCCGATGACCGGTCAGATCGCGCCAGCGCATTCGTTACGCGCGTGATCGACACCGACACCACACGCGCGCGAAACGGAGTCGAAACATCCGCGGGTTAATGTCAGCGCAGCCAAAGATGCCAAGGCGACCGCAGTCGCTGACGGCGCTCGCGTCGATGACACATGGGATCCTCCGCTGGGCGGAGCGGCAAGGGATCCCCTCCGAAGCGCTGATCAGCCCAGAAAACCAGGCTCTCGTCGAGCAGGCCGGCGACTCGGGTCGCGTACCGCTCGAGCTTCACGACTCGGTGTGGCGCCGCGTCGAGGTGGCGCTCGCCGATCCCTCGTTCGGTCTGCGGTCGGCCGCGTCGATCCTCGATGTGTCGTCGTTCGGGTTGCTTGGCTTGCTCGCGATGACCCAGAGCACGCTGGGTGAGAGCTTCGCGCGGTCGGTGAAGTTCAGCCGCGTGCTCAAAGACGACGTGGACGCACGTCTCGTGACGACCGATCGCGAGATCGTGATCGAGCTCTGGACGAGCCAGCCGCCGATGGAGCGCACGCGCGCGATCGCCGACGCGTCGCTCTACGCCTTCCGTCACTTCGCCGAGACGTGGACGGGAGGCGTGGTCGTCCCGAAGGCCGTCTTCTTTCGGCATCCGAGGCCGGCGAGCACCGCGGGCATCTCCGAGTACGAGCGCTTCGGCGCGGCTGTGCACTTCGAGCATGTCGTCGACGCGATCGCCTTCGATCGCGCGGTCGCCGCAGTTCCTCTACCCACCGCGCAGCCCGAGGTCGCGCGCTACCTCGAGATGACCGCGAACGATTGGCTCGCGCGCTTCGTCCTCGAGAAGGGCGACGTCACGAGCCGCGTCCGCGCGACGATCCACGATGCGCTCGTCGAAGGAAAAGGCCAATGGGACATCCAAGACGTCGCGCGCCGGCTCGGCATGAGCGCGCGGACCCTCCAGCGCGCGCTCGCGAGCGAAGGCGTGACGTACCGCCACGTGCTCGACGAAGCCCGCTGGGCGATCGCCGGACCGCTCGTCGCGTCGAACGCGATCCCGCTCGAGCGCGTCGCCGAGCAGCTTGGCTACGCCGACGGAAAGGCGTTTCGACGCGCGTTTCGCCGTTGGGCCGGCGTCGCGCCCGTCGAGCTTCGCCGCAGCGGACGAAGCGAACGAAGCGAACGAGGCGAACCAGCCGAACGAGACGATGCCGATCCCGCCCGTCCGCTCACCGCGTTCAAAGCTTCAGGACCGCGGCGCCCCACGTGAAGCCGCTGCCGAACGCCGCGAAGAGCACGTTCGATCCGCGGCGGCAGCGTCCTTCGCGCCAGGCCTCCGAGAGACCGAGCGGGATCGTCGCGGCGGTCGTGTTGCCGTACTTCTCGATGTTCGCGACCGTCTTCGACTCGGGGATGCCGAGCTTCTGGCCGACGAGCTGGTTGATGCGGAGGTTGGCCTGGTGCGGGACGAACAGATCGATCTCGCTCGCCGCGATGCCCGCCTCTTCGAGGCATGCCTTCGACACCTCGGGCATCTTCTCCGTCGCCCAGCGGAACACCTGCTTGCCGTTCATCGCCGGGAAGTGCTTGCCGTCGTCCATCATCTCTTTGGTGAGACGCGGCATGTACGCGCTCGCCGGCGCCTCGAGCCAGAGCTCCTTCGCGCCCGCGCCGTCGGCGTGCACCTGAAGGCTGCGGAGGCCCTGATCAGGATCGGTCGCTGCGCCGATGATCGCTGCGCCAGCTCCGTCGCCGAAGAGGACGGCGACGTCGCGCCCGCGATCGTTCAGCTCGATGCCCGTCGAGTGGACCTCGGCGCCGACGAGCAGGACGTTGCGGTAGACGCCGGCGCGGACCCACGCGTCGGCGATCGAGAGGCCGTAGAGAAAGCCCGTGCACTGGTTGCGGACGTCGAGCGCGGGCACGCCAGGTAGCCCGAGCTTGTGACCGAGAAAGCAGCCGGAGCCCGGGAAGTTGTGATCGGGGGAGAGCGTCGCGAAGATGATCGCGTCGATGTCCTTCTCCGACGCGAGCCCTGCATGCTCGAGCGCCATCTTCGTCGCGGGGACGGCGAGATCGCTCGCGCCGATGCCCGAGTGCTCGATGTAACGGCGCTCCTTGATCCCGGTGCGCTGCACGATCCATTCGTCGGACGTGCTCATCATCTGCGCGAGGTCGTTGTTCGTGACGACCTTCGACGGGACGTAGTGACCAATGCCCAGGATGGTGGAGGCGGCGACGCTCTTCGTTTTCATCGCCCACCGTCATTCCCTCGGAGTCGAGGCGAGGCAAGCGCTAAGGCACGACACAAAGCGTCATCGGCCGTGATTTCATGCGCCCGCGCCTCGAGAGCTACGGCTTGGCGGGCGCGGGCGTGCGGCGGCGAATCGAGTCGGAGACGAGATCTTCGAGCGCCGAGCGCAAATCGGGAAATACGAACGCGAAGCCCGCGTCGACGAGGCGCTTCGGCAGCGCACGCTGGCCGGTGAGCACGGCCTCGGCCGCTTCGCTTCCCATCGCGAGCTTCACCGCAAACGCCGGCACGCGCATCACCGACGGACGATGAAGCGCTTCGCCCATTGCCTCGGCGAGCTCGTTCATCGTGACGGGCTCGGGCGCGGTGACGTTGTAGACGCCTTCGAGATCGGTCCGATCGATCATCGCCTCCACCGCGCGGACGGTGTCGCGAAGATGAACCCACGGCATGTACTGCTTGCCATCGCCGACCGGTCCGCCGATGTACGCGCGGAAGAGCGGCTCGAGCTTTCCGTAGACGCCGCCGCCGCGACCGAGCACGAGGCCGAAGCGCGGCCAGCATGTCCTCACGCCGGCTTCCTTCGCGGCGAGCGCGGCCTCTTCCCAGTCGGTCGTGAGCTTCGCGAGGAAGTCATCGCCGACGGGTGAGTCTTCGGTGACGACCTCGTCGCCTGTCTTCATGCCGTAGTGGCCGACGCCCGAGACGCTGACGAACACCGAAGGCTTGCTCTTCGCTTCGGCGATCGCGCGAGCGAGGAGCTTGGTCGATTCGATGCGGCTCGATCGCAGGAGCTCTTTGCGCTCGGGGGTCCAGCGCTCGTCGGCGACGCTCGCGCCCGTGAGGTTCACGACCGCGTCTGCGCCGTCGACGACCTTCATCCAGTCGCCTGGCTTGTCGGGCGTCCACGTGGTGAAGCCGACCTTCCCACCGGCGCCGCAGTCGGAGCATGCATGCTCGAGATCGCGTGCGGGGCCGCGCGTGAGGATCGTGACTTGGTTGCCGCGAGCGACGAGCGAATGGCCAAGAGCGCGGCCGACGAAGCCTGTTCCTCCGCTGATGACGATGCGTGCGCTTGACGGTGCCATGACTGCGGTTTTGCTTTACTGGCTCGTGGCAGGGCGCCGAGTCTCCGCCAACTCTCAAAAGGGGACGTGCGAAGCGGCTTTCCTGCTTGTCGAATCGAGTACCTATATAGGATGCCGGACGATCGGCTTTCGTCCCACCTTTTGCGTCGGGCCACGCAAGTAGGGTCAACAAGGACGCGCAAGTCGTGCGCGGCTCGGGTTACGATGGGCTTACGAATGCGCCGCGCGCCCTATTTTAAAGCCATTCCAAGCGCATTGCTTCTTGGTTGCCTCAGCGTCGGCTGCGGGCCAAAGACAGCCGCCGAGGCCGAGGCGAAACACGACGTCAAATGGCTCGAGGCCAACCCGACCGGTGAATCCATCGCCGCACTCGGACGCTTGGCCGACACGGATGACCGCGCGGTCAAGGCGCTCGAGGCGCGTGCCAAGGATGACGTCAATGTCCACATCGCAGCGTGGACGGCGATCACGCGCTCCGCCGCATGGGGAACGACCTTCATGCGCGCGTCGCTCGGCGACCCCGACCGCGCCGAGATGGCCGCGTCGACGTTGCCGCGCAAGGACGCTCGCATCATCCCGCTCGTCGGCGATCTCGAAGGCGCGATGACCCGCTTCGCTGGCTCGACCACACGCGGCACGAGCATCGCGGGGATCCTCGCGAGCCTTGGTCCGGCCGCGCATGCCGCGATCGAACGCAGGCTCGTCGATCCGAAGACACGCAACCTCATGTGCGAAGGCATCGCTCTGCCGGAGGCGAGCGGCGACGCGAAGTCGACGCTGCTCGCGGTGCCGATCGAGGCGCGCGACAGCCCGTCGTGCGTGAACGTCGTCATCAACATGGCGGCGACCGAAGACGTGGTCATCAACTGGATCGCGACCGGCGGAGAGCCAGGGCTCATCAGCGCCGCGTCGAAGAGCTCGCTCGAGTGTCCGCGCGTGGCGATGCTCTGGAAGAAGGCGCTCATGGAGCGGACGCCCGACGCCGCGCTCACGGTCCCGCTCAAGCAGTCGGTCGCGCGATGTGGACCGGCGATGGATCCTGCGCTGGCGGAGCTCCTCGAGAAGGCGCCGCGAGCACGGCCGTCGATCGTCCAAGCGATCGATCCATTCGATCCCTCGATCTCTTCGCTCGGCGCCACCTGCGCGGCGTTCAAGGCCGGCTACGCGAACGGTGAGTCGCCGATCCTCCGCGAGCGCGCGCAAGACGCGCTCCAGTTTGGCTGCGCGGGCCAATCACGCAAGTAACGCAGCTCTCGCACGAAACGAAGCGGCGGTCTGCCTCTAGCCGCCGAGGTACGCGGCCTGGATCTCCGCGTTCGAGGCGAGCTCCTTCGAGTCGCCTTCCAGCGCGATCTCGCCGGTGCGAAGCACGTACGCGCGCTGGCTCGTCGCGAGCGCGATGCGCGTGTTTTGCTCGACGAGCAAGATCGTGACGCCCGCGCGCGCGATCTGCGCGACCGCCGCGAAGATCTGCTGAACGAGCTTCGGCGCGATCCCGAGCGACGGCTCATCGAGCAGGAGGAGCTGCGGGCGAGCCATCAGCGCGCGACCGATCGCGAGCATCTGCTGCTCGCCGCCCGAGAGCGTTCCGCCTTCTTGCTTCATGCGCTCGCCGAGACGCGGAAAGAGGCCGGTGACGTCCTCGATCGTCTCGCGCATCGCCTTCGGATCGCGATGGAGGTACGCGCCAAGCTCGAGGTTCTCGCGGACGGTGAGGTTCGGGAAGATCGCGCGTCCCTCCGGCGCGAGCGAGATGCCGAGCTCGACGCGCTCCTCCGTCGACGCGGACGCGAGCGGCTTGCCCGCGTAGTCGATCGCGCCTTCGGCTAGCCGGAGAAGCCCCATGATCGTCTTCAGCGTCGTCGTCTTCCCTGCACCGTTCGCGCCGATCATCGCGACGATCTCACCAGGGAACACCTTGAGGCTGATCCCCTTCAGCGCCTTGATGCCGCCGTACGCGACCTTCACGTCACGAAGATCGAGCAGCGGCGTTCCTTCGGCGATCGCGGCCTTCGGGCGCTTCGGATGATCGACGCGCATGGATTACGTCGATCCTTTCTCGTCGTCGGGCGGCACGGGCTTGGCCGCGACGATCTTGTTCGAGCTCCCCCACCCCGCGTCGACGTTCGACAGCGCCTCGACGTCGCGCTCGGAGTCCTTCGGCTTCGGCACGGCGGCCTGCGCGGCAGCCGCAGCCGCGGCCTTCTCCGCGCCCATCTTCTTCGCGGCCTCGATCGTCGCGGCGTCCACCGCTTGAAAGGCCGGACGCGTCGCCGCCTTCAGCGGGTTCGCAGGCGAGGCCTCCGCAGCAGCGACCTCCGCGCGGATCGACGCGAGCAGATCGTCGGGCACCTTCGTCGTCTCTTCGTGCTTCGTGCGCGCCGCCGCGGCCGCCGCGTCCGCCTGCTTCGGCACCGTCGGCGCTTCGGTCTCGGTGAACGCGCCGCTCGGAGGCCGTGGTGCCTCCGCCCCCTCGACCTTCGTCTCTGCCTTCGGCGGCGGCGTCGCCTCGGGCCCAGGGATCTTCGCGCCGAGCCCCTCCATCGTCACGCGATCGCCTTCTTTCAACGCGATCTCGCCGGCGAGGTCCGCGCTCGAGAGGCCACGCTCGAGCGAGGCGACGAGGCCCTTCGAGATGTCGGCCATCGCGTCGTCCGAGAGCTTCTGCGCGGGCGGCGGATCGCTCGTGAGATCGCGCACGGCGACGCGACCGAAGTCGGGACGCGACGGCGTGGGCCAGGCCGGAGGCACGGGTGCCGGAGCCACCGCGACAGGCGCCATCGCCGCCGCGGGCGTGACGATCTTCGCATGAGGCCCGGACTGGCTCGCGTCGAGCTTGCCGAGATCCGATCGCGACGACGGCGCCGCGAGCTTCGACACGTCCGGACGCGAGGCCTCTTCCACCGCCGCGCGCACCGAAGGCGCCTCCTCTTCTTCTTCGCCGAGGTAGGCCGCGAGCACCTTCGGGTGCTTTCGGATCTCTTCGGGCGCGCCGTGCGCGATCGTCTCGCCGTGATCGAGCACGTGGATGTCCTCACACACGCCCATCACGACCTGCATGTTGTGCTCGACGAGCACGACCGCGAGCTCGAACGTGTCGCGAAGCCACCGGATCTGCGTCTTCAGCCCCTCGGCTTCGCCGTAGTTCATCCCGGCGGCCGGCTCATCGAGGAGCAGGATCTTCGGCTTCAGCATCATCGCGCGCGCGATCTCGAGGCGGCGCTGGTTGCCATACGAGAGCGACGTGGGTGCTTCGTCCGCCATCTCGTGGAGATCGAATACGCGGAGGAGCTCGAACGCACGGGCCTCCATCGCTTTCTCGTCTTCGTAATGCACCGGCAAGCGAAGGACGGCCGACGCGAGGTGCGCCTTCTTCTGCAGCTCGCACGCGACGAGCAAGTTCTCGATCACGGTGAGCTGACCGAAGAGGCGAATGTTCTGGAAGGTGCGGCCGATGCCGACGCCCGCGATCTGCGCAGGCTTCAGCGGCGCGAGGTCGCGACCACCGAACGCGATGCGTCCTTCGTCGTGCTTGTAGACGCCGGTGATGAGGTTGAAGACGGTCGTCTTGCCTGCGCCGTTCGGTCCGATCAGCCCGAAGATGACGTTCTCGCGCACGGTGAAGCTGACGTCGCCGACGGCGCGAAGGCCGCCGAAGTTCTTCGTCACGTTCTCGAGGACGAGCTCCACGACGTGCCTCTAGGCCTTCACCGGCGCGGCGTCGCCTTCGTCGGACGCGGCAGGAGGAGGCGGAGACGCAGACGCCGCGCGCTTCTTCTTCCGCTGAAAGAGCTCGCGCTCCCCGAGCAGGCCCTCGGGACGCCAGACCATGAGGAGCACGAGGACGATCGCGTAGACGATCATGCGGAGCGCGTTGAGATCGAGCGACTCGAAGTCGCGCTTCAACGCTTGCACCGTCCCGCTCGACTGCACCTGCTCGATCGCCTTGATCGAGAACGTGATGAAGACGCCGCCGAGCGCAGCGCCGGTCACGCTGCCCGATCCGCCGAGGATCACCATCGTGATCGCGTCGAACGACGCCTGGAAGTTGTAGTTGTCCGGGTTCACGACGGGCGTGCCGTCACGCATGATCGCCATGAGCCCGCCGGCGATCCCCGCGCCCACCGCCGCGATGACGAACGACGTGACCTTGTAGCGCGTCGGATCCACGCCGACCGCGGCCGCCGCGATCTCGTCTTCGCGCAGCGCACGCAGCGCGCGGCCCCATCCGCTGAACTTGATGCGCCAGGCGACGACGCCGAGGATGAACGCGAGGCCGAACACCCAGAACGGTCCGGCGTAGAGCGGCACGCCTTGGTTGCCGATGCCCTGGTAGCCGTTTTGACCGCCGAGCCGTGAGAGCGCACGCGTGATCGCGCCGCCACCTTCACCGGCCTGCGCGGTCGCGATGACGAGCCGGAAGATCTCGGCGAAGCCAAGCGTGACGATCGCGAGGTAGTCACCCTTCAAGCGAAGACTTGGCAGCCCGACGAGGAGCCCAAACGCGCCCGCGAGCACCGCCGAAGCGATGAGGCAGATCGGGACGACGATGAACGAGCGCGCGAGCGTGGGCTCACCACCGCCGAGCATCTGATGGAGGTTCGACGCGATGACCGCGCTCGTGTACCCGCCGAGCCCGACGAAGCCCGCGTGCCCGATCGAGAACTGCCCCGCCATCCCGTTGATGACGTTCAGCGAGAGCGCGACGAGAATGTTGCATGCTGCAAGCATCAGCAGCTGCCGGATCGAGCTGTCCGGGAGGATGTCGCGCAGGAAAAAGTCGAGCACGAGCGCGATGCCCAACGCACCGATGCCAATGCCGAAACGAATCAGCCTGCGCACGAGCGCGTTTCTACTCTATTTTGGCTCGGCGTTGCGGCGCGTTTGTGCCGGCGACGTTACTTCACGACCCGCAAATAAGGCGGCAGCTCCCGCTTCGGGCGCGTGGGCGAAGGCGCGACGCGAGGCGACGTGGCGCCCGGCTGCTGCGCGGCAGGCGCAGGGGCCAGCGCCGGTTGAGGCTGGGGCGCGGCGGGAGGCGTGGCCACGGCGGCATTGCCACCACCGGCGTTGTTGTTTTCGCGGGCCGCTGCGGCCGCCTCGCGTCGATCATCGAGCTTCTCGATGCGCGGCGAGGACTTCTCGGGCGGCGGCACCGCGTGGAGCGCGGGACGCGTCCCCTCGTCCTTCTTCCCTTTGCGCGGGCGCTTCGATCGCGGCCCGCCACGCTCCGAGAGGGCCTGACCACCACGCGCGGACGCAGGGCTCGTCGTCGGAGCGTCGGGCTGGATGCGCGATTTGCCGCGGCTCGAGTTGGGCCCGCCCTTCGACGAAGACGGCATCGGCACGGACGAATCGCGATCGAGGCTCGCGGGCCGCTTGCTCCCAGGCCCCGGCGCGCTCCCATCGTCGACGACGCGGACGGCCAGCTCCTGCGGGACGTCGTCCGGCCAGACCATGCCGCGGCCGTCGTCACCGACCATCGCGAACACGCTGAGCCACGGCACGACGCAGTAGAACTTCGTGCGGTTGAACGAGAGCGTGCAGCTCATACTCTCGTCATCGAGGCGAAGATCCGGGATCGGGACCGGCATGTTGAGGCCGATCTTCAGGATGAGACGCGGCTCTTTGCGGAACTGCGGAGGAACGACGACGCCCTTCGCGCGCGGATCGAGGTAAACGTCGACGTTCGACCTCTCGAGGAGCGCGAGCGCGACCTCCTTCTTCGGGGGGAGGAGTTGGGTCATCCGATCATCCGATGCATGCGTCTCGTCTGGGCCGGCCGGGCTAGTGTACGTCGTAACAGACTCTCTTCCCCTTCTAGCGCGCCTTTACCTCGTCTGCCAGTGCCGCGGGACGTCATGCCCATTCTGAAAGTACCCCCCATGCCACTCGCGCCGTTCCTTCCGCCGCGCGTCTTCGATGCGTGGGCATGGTGCGCGAGCGATCGGCTCGAGTGGCGCGTGCCTTTTGACGCATTCACGAACGAGAAAGATGCACCCGCATGCACGGTCGATCTTCATGTTGGGGGGCGCGACTTTCCTTCGGAAAGATCGCGCGATCGAGGATTTGCCGACGTGGATCCGACGAGCTGCATCATCGACGGGCAGAATCCATCGAACCTCGTCTTCGTGATGAAGGATCCGGCCAAGCATCGGTTCCTGCCGGCCGAGCAAGCGAACCTTCATGCCATCGGGTATCGCCTCGCGGACACCGAGCTCGCGCTAGCTCCGTATGCGATCGATGACGCGACCGATCTCCTCTACGAGCACCGCGTGCCGCCGCGCGAGGTCTTCTGGCTGGCGGCGAGCTCGCTCGACGCGCTCGTGTGGGGTCTCCACGATTGGGTCCACTTCCACAACCATGGTCCGTTCGACCAGCCGGCGATGACCGAGCTCCAGTGTGATCTCGTCGCGCTCGCGTGGCTCGAGCTCAACGCCGAGGTGATCGGAATTCGCCATGATCAAATCGTGCGCGTGACCCACGATCTTGCCACGCTGTCGCGAAGACGCTTTGCCGAGGAAGGCATCGACCCGCCCGTGAAAGACCTCGATGACGTGTTCGAACGTGGTCTTTTGCCGATCGCGTCTGCTCCTGCTGTCACGGAGACGCGACAGCCTGGATCATGACGCTGGCCGGATCACACGCGGCTCTCGACGCAAGTGATGGACAAGACGAGCAGCCGATCGAGCACGACGCGTGGCATGAAGCGTGGATAGGTAGGAGTCAGCGCATCGCACGACAGCGTTAGGGACGCTGTCCGTGATGAGCCGGGTCGACACATACCGAGCAAGCACCGACCTGAAAGATAGCGCCCGCGCGGGATCCGAGCCCCCGCGCGGTGCGCTGTCCCCTATTTTTTCCACGATACGCTGTGCAGCGCCTCGGACTGGACCTGTCCAAAGCAGACAGGCGGGCAGGCACTGCCGAAGTCGGCGCGCAGCGGGAAACCTTGCCTCTGCCGAAGTCGGCGCGCACTTCGGCATAGCGGGAAACCTTGCCTCTGCCGAAGTCGGCGCGCACTTCGGCATAGCGGGAAACCTTGCCTCTGCCGAAGTCGGCTCGCAGTTCGGCATAGCCGGAGACCTTGCCTCTGCCGAAGTCGGCGCGCACTTCGGCATAGCGGGAAACCTTGCCTCTGCCGAAGTCGGCGCGCACTTCGGCATAGGCCGGAGACCTTGCCTCTGCCGAAGTCGCCGCGCGCTTCGGCATAGCCGGAGACCTTGCCTCTGCCGAAGTCGGCGCGCACTTCGGCATAGCCGGAGACCTTGCCTCTGCCGAAGTCAGGAGCCGACGATGCGGACGGCGCCGAGGCGCTTGGCGTGCTCGAGCCAGCCGGCGATGCGCACCTGGTGATCGCGCGCGTTGACGGTGGGGACGCGGCCCGCGTCGACCATCTCGGTCAGCAAGGGCTGGCTGCTCACGCCGACGCCGTCGTAGAGCGCGGCGATTTGCGTCATCGCGACCTGAGGCATGCCCGCGGGCGGAGGAGTCGGCGCGGTGACCTTCGCGGCGTCGATGCAGTCGCTGATGTCGTTCGCGGCGTCCATCCGTTTGGTCAGGCTCTTGATCCCGAACCTCGTCTTGAGGGTCGCTGCGACCGAGGAGTGCTCGAGCTGCGTCTTCATCACGTAGCCCTTCTTCACCATCGGCCCGATGAGGAAGGCGGGGACGCGGAAGCCGAGCTGCTGGAAGTCGGCGTTGTCGTCGACCGTCTTCGGCGGCGCGACGTGATCGAAGAAGCCGCCGTTCTCGTCGTAGATGATGACGAGGAGCGTCTTCGACCACTGCGGGCTCTCGGCGAGCGCCTTGTACACGCTCGCGACGAAGGCCTGCCCGCGCTGGATGTTGTGGCTCGGGTGGTCGTCGCTCGCTTGAAAATCGGGATCGATGATCGAAAACGGCGGGAGCGTGCCGTTCTTGGCCGCATCGAAGAAGTCGTTGATCGACGCGCTCGGGTTGTTGCTGAGCACCTTCGTGACGAAGCCGCCGACGAAGAACGTCGCGGCGCCGGCGGCGTAGTTCTTCGCCTTGATGTTCGCGTCCTTCAGGCGATCCCAGATCGTGTCGGGCGTGTTGACGAGGATCGGCTTGTTGTCTTTCTTGCCGCTGCTCGTCGTCGCGTGAAGGTAGAAGCGGTTTGGCCACGTCGGACCCATCACGCTCGAGAACCAGTGATCGCACACCGTGAAGTTGTCGGCGAACCAGTAGTAGAGCGGGATCTGCGAGCGATCGTGGTAGCCCATGACCTCCTTCTCGGAGTCGCCCGCGTGCGCCTTCACGAAGCCGTCGTTCGTGCCGGCGTTGAACTGCGCGTGCGCCGCGTCCCATCCGTGCGGAGGATCGGCGGGCGTGAAGTTGTCGAGCTTGTAGACGCCGACGCTCGTGCCGTTCGGCGCGAGGTTCGCCTCTGTCCCCTTGAGCCCTTCGACGTTCGCCTTCGACGCGTACGCCGGATCGTTCGCGAGCGATCCGAGGAAGTGATCGAAGGAGCGGTTCTCCATCATGAGGACGACGATGTTGTCGACCGTGGCGCTCAAGAGCTGCGCAGGCGTCAGCGCGGGCGCCGGAGGGTTCGTCGAGATCGGGGTGTCGGGCTGGGACGGCGCGCCCGTTCCCGTCGACGCGGGCGGCGCGGCGCTCCCATTTCCCGATCCGTTCGGGGTGGGCTCGGGCGCCGGAGCGCCTTCTTCGTCCCCACCACAACCGATCGCGACCGAGCCGAGCCCGATGCCGAGCCCTTGCAGAGCAGCACGTCGCGTGAGATGAGCGCGGTCAGCCATGGCGAGATCCCTCCTCGTCCGAAACCGCAGCCACGGTACCCTCGGACCGCGCCTCCGGCTGAAAATCCCTGAGGCTGAAATGCGGTCGAGACGGCGCCTTGCGCGCCCAGGGCGCTCACCCGCGCCGAGCGCGGTTAACGATGGAGATCACGTGACAACCCGAAGGCATGTCGCCGGCCTGGTCGCCCTCATTTGCGCAGTTTGCGCATCGTCGTGTGGTCCCAAGACAACAGCTCCATCCTCTTCCTCCTCTTCTCCCACCTCCTCTTCTTCTTCGTCCTCTTCTTCCTCCTCTTCTCCTTCGGAGATCGAGCTCGTCGAGTCGGCGCCGGTCGAGACGTCGCTCGACCACGCGGACGTGCGCGATGCGTCCGTCGTGTGGCCCGAGATGATCGACCGCGCCAAGCGCTCGATCGACTTCTCCGAGTTCTACGCCAGCGAAGCCGACAGCGAGCCGGCGCTGCGGACGAGCCCGCTCACGCCGGTCCTTCACGCGATCGAGCGCGCGTCGAAGCGAGGCGTGAAGGTCCGCTTCCTCGCCGACTCGGTGTTCGCGCCGAAGTATCCGGCGACGCTCGATCAGCTCCGCAAGGTGGGCGTCACGGTGAAGATCCTCGACTGCGCGCGGCGCTACGGCGGCGTGCAGCACGCGAAGTACTTCATCGTCGATCGCGACGAGTCGTTCGTGGGCAGCCAGAACTTCGACTGGCGCGCGCTCGCGCACATCCAGGAGATGGGCGTCCGCGTCGCCTCACGCGCGATCGCGACGTCGCTCGAGGAGGTCTTCGCGACCGACTGGGCGCTCGCCGACAGCGAGACGCCCAACGACAAACGCGTGCACGACGCCTCGGCGCCGCCGCCCGACGTCAAGACGCGCACCGGCGAGTCGATCGGCCTCTTCGTCGACCCGAAGGGATGGCTCCCCGACGAGTCACGTTGGGACCTCACACGCCTCGTCGCGCTGCTCG
>JBGAFW010000061.1:0-63891 GCA_044227045.1 Labilithrix sp. | reverse complement strand
CATCGAACGTCGCGCAGAAAAACGCTTTCGACCCGACGCAGCCAAGCGAAGGCTCCGCGTCGAGCCCCGCGTCCGCGACGTCCGTGACGTCAGCGGCTGAATCCACGACGTCCTTGCTGGCAGCCGCATCGACCGCTGGCGCGCTCACCGGCGGCGCTTCCTCGCCATACGAGTCGCCGCAGGCGTAACACAGGACACCGCCCACTAGCGCCAGCATCCCTGCAAAAGCGATCCGGGACGGCATCCTTCGATTGTAGACCAAGCGATCTCCTCGCGACGGCCTTCCATGCGAGCCCAATCGAATGCATTCTACATACATCTTGTGGAGGTTTTCGTCGCGGAGCACTCTGCCGAAAAAATGAGTAATGGCGTGCTCCCCGCTCCCGAGACGCCATCGAAGAGCACGAGATCGCAGCGAAAACCCGCGCGATTCGTTTGACTCGGATCGCGTCCGTAAGTACGCGCATCGCCATGCCGAGGTTTCTACCTGCCGCGCCACGCACGACGGCGCTGATGGAAGGCCAGCACTGGCGGCGCTGGGGTGGCTACGTGACGGCGAGCTCCTACGAGCTCACGCACGATCGCGAGTACGCCGCCATCCGCAACGCGGCCGCGCTGATCGACATCACGCCGCTCTACAAATACATGGTCACTGGCGCCGACGCCGCGCGCCTGCTCGATCGCGTCGTCACGCGCGACGTCGCGAAGATGACGGTCGGCCAGGTCGTCTACACCCCTTGGTGTGATGCGCACGGCAAGGTGATCGACGACGGCACGATCTCGCGGCTCGACGAGCGCACCTTCCGGATGACGTCCGCCGAGCCGAGCTTCCGCTGGCTCCACATGAACGCCGTCGGGATGGACGTGACGATCGACGACGTCACCGACGAGACCGCCGCCTTCGCGCTGCAAGGTCCGCGCTCGCGCGAGATCCTCGCCGCGCTCGTCAGCGGAGATGTAGCCGGCCTCAAGTTTTTTCGCGTGATGCAGGCCGAGCTCCGGGGCACGCCGCTCACGATCTCACGCACCGGCTACACCGGCGACCTCGGCTACGAGCTGTGGCTTCCGGCCGACAAGGCCACTGTCGTCTTCGATGCGCTCATGGAGGTCGGCGCGAACCACGGCATCGCGCCGTGCGGGATCTGGGCGATGGACATCGCGCGGATCGAGGCCGGCCTCATCATGGCCGACGTCGACTACACGTCGTCGCACAAGGCGCTCATCGAGTCGCAGAAGTCCTCTCCCTTCGAGATCAACCTCGGATGGGCGGTGAGCCTGTCCAAGGGCCCTTTCGTCGGCAAAAAGGCGCTTCTCCGCGAAAAGCAGCAGGGCTCTACATGGCAATTCGTCGGGATTGACGTCGATTGGGAGTCGCTCGAAGCGGTCTATCGCGATGTCGGTTTGCCGCCGAAGCTCCCGACGGTTCCCTGGCGCACGAGCACTCCCCTCTACGTCAATCAGACGACCCAAGTCGGTTATGCGTCGAGCGGGTGTTGGTCTCCACTCCTCAAACGCTATATCGCATTGGCACATATCGAAGCCGGATATGCGAAGCCCGGCACCGAGGTGCAAATGGAAGTCACCGTCGAGCACAAGCGACGTCAAGCGCTCGCGCGTGTCGCCGCGCTCCCTTTCTTCAACCCCGAGCGAAAGAAGGCTTGACGATGAACGCCTCTCCGCCCGTCTCCACGAAACGCGACTATGACGTGGTCGTCATCGGCGGCGGCCACAACGGCCTCGTCAACGCCGCGTATCTCGCGCGCGCCGGACGCTCCGTCCTCGTCCTCGAGAGCCGTCATTGCGTCGGCGGCGCGGCCGTCACCGAGGAGATCTACCCCGGCTTCAAGTTCTCGGTGTTCTCGTACGTCGTGTCGCTCCTCCGGCCGGAGATCATTCGCGACCTCGACCTGCCTCGTCACGGGCTGCACATCCTGCCGCTCGAGAGCACGATCACGCCGCTCCCGAACGGCGACTACCTCGGCATGTGGGGCGACGCCGACCGCACCCGCCAAGAGCTCGTTCGTCACTCGCGCAAAGACGCCGAGGCGATCGGCGAGTTTGGCCGGCTCATGCATCACATGGCGCTCGCCGTGCGGCCCATCCTCGGGATGCTCCCGCCCGACCCGACGTCGCTCTCGCCGAAGGAGCTCCTCGGCATGGCGAAGCTCGGACAACACTTCCGCGGCCTCGGCGAGGAGCACTTCCACGCGCTCTTCAAGCTGATGACGATGAGCTCGAGCGACTTTCTCGACGAATGGTTCGAGTTTGGGCCGCTCAAGGCGACCAAGTCGGCGAGCGGGATCATCGGGACATTTCTGGGGCCGCGCTCGCCCGGGACGGCCTACGTCCTCCTCCATCACTATATGGGGGAGATCGACGGCGCCTTTCGCGCGTGGGGGTTCGCGCGCGGCGGCACCGGCAGCATCAGCGAGGCGATCGCGGGCGCCGCTCGGCGATTCGGCGCCGAGATCCGGACGAACGCCCGCGTCGCGAACGTCATCGTCAAGAACGGCCGCGCGACCGGCGTCGCCCTCCAGAGCGGCGAAGAGATCCAAGCGAAGGTCGTCGTCTCCGGGCTCGATCCGAACCAGACCTTCCGAAAGCTCGTCGACCCGAAGGAGCTGCCCTCTTCGATCAACGACGCGATCGGTCGCTTCAAGTACCGCGGCTCGTCCGGCAAGGTGAACCTCGCGCTCTCGGAGCTCCCGGACTTCACGTGCATGAAGGGCCACGATCGCGATCCCTTCAAGCAGCACTTGCGTGGCGCGATCTCGATCAGCCCAAGCATCGACTACCTCGAGCGCGCCTACGACGACGCGAAGTACGGCCACTTCTCGAAGCAGCCGTACATGGACGTCATCATTCCGTCGATGATCGATCCCTCGATGGCGCCGCCGGGCAAACACGTCATGTCGTGCTTCGTTCAATATTGCCCTTACAACCTCGAAGGCGGCTGGAACGACGCGCAGCGAGAGGCGTTTGGCGACGCGGTCGTCAATACCCTCTCCGAATATGCGCCCAACCTGAAGCGCTCGATCCTGCACCGACAGGTCATTACGCCGCTCGATATCGAAAACATGATTGGGCTCACCGAAGGCAATATCTTCCAAGGCGAGCTCGCGCTTCATCAGCTCTTTTTCCTGCGCCCGCTCCCCGAGCACGCGAAATACCGAACGCCGATAAAGCAATATTACCAATGCGGCGCGGGCACCCATCCCGGCGGCGGCATCATGGGCGCCTCCGGCCGGCTCGCCGCGATGCAAATCCTGAAGGATTGGAGCTAACGCCATGAGCACCAAGACCAATCCCCACTACGACGCTATCGTCCTCGGAAGCGGTCCCAACGAGCTCGTCTGCGCCGCGTATCTGGCGAAGGCGGGACAGAAGGTCCTCGTCGTCGAGCGCCGAGACGCGCTCGGCGGCGTCGCGTCGTTCCAGGACATTGGAGGCAACAAGGACGCAGGGGCCTTCCGACTTCCGGTCGTGTCGCCGTCGGAGGGCTGGCTCTCTCCGAAGATCGTCAAAGACCTCGGGCTCGAGGCGCGCGGCTACGCAGCCGCCGAGCCTACGTGGTCGAGCGTCTCCGCGATCACGCTGCGAAGCTCCGGCGGCGAGCCGTTCGTGCTCCACCGCGACCTCGCCAAGACGCGGGCGGAGATCGCGAAGCACTCCGCGAGCGACGCCGGCAAATGGGACGCGTTCTCTTCGCGCATGCACAGCCTCGCCGGCTTCCTCGAGACGCTCTACACGACCGAGCCGCCGCGGCTCATGAGCGAGCAGGTCGGTGACCTCTTCAGCCTCCTCACGACGGGCCTTCGCCTGCGGCGCCTAGGCAAGGTCGACATGATCGAGCTCCTTCGCACGCTGCCGATGAGCGTGCAGGACTTGCTCGACGACACCTTCGAGACCGACGTGCTGAAGGCAGCGGTCGGCGCAGGCGGCATCACGAACATCCTGCAGGGACCGCGCTCGGCGGGCACGTGCTTCGTCATGCTCCATCACATGGTGGGCCGGCCGATCGGGGCGTTTCGGGCGCGATCTCTCGTGAAATCGGAGCAAGGCCACGTCCTTCATGCGCTCGCGCTCGCGGTCAAGGCGCTCGGCGTCGAGACGAGGACGGGCGCGGACGCGGTGACCATCACCGTCGACGACGGCCGCGCGACGGGCATCGTCCTCGGCGCGAGCGGTGAAGAGATCCGTGCGCGAGCGGTGCTGTCCGGCGCCGATCCGAAGACGACGCTCCTTCGCCTCGTCCGCCCGTCGGAGCTCGAGCCCGACGTCGTCCGAGCCGCGAGCCACGTGAAGCTGCGAGGCGCGCGCGCGGTCGTCCACCTCGCGCTCTCCGGGCTCCCGTCGTTCGACGGCGTCTCGCGCGAGCATCTCGAGGCCGGCGGCGCGATCTCCATCGGCGACCATCTCGACTACCTCGAGCGCGCCTACGACGACGCCAAGCACGGCGGTGTCTCGCGCGCGCCGTTCCTCGAGGCGACGATCCCTTCGCTTCACGACCCGAGCCTCGCTCCGGCGGGCCAGCACGTGATGTCGATCGCGATGCAATATGCGCCCTACCATCTGCGGGCGGGCGTGTGGGACGCCTCGGCGAAGACGGCGCTCGCCGAGCGCGTGCTCACGACGCTCGAGGGTCATGCGCCCAAGCTGCGCTCGCTCCTCGTCGGCCAATCCGTCTACACGCCTCATGATCTCGAGCGCGACTTCGGCCTCGCCGAAGGCCATTTGCACGGCGGGGAGCTCACGCTCGACCAGATCCTCTTCATGAGACCCATGCCCGGCTTTGCCCATTATCGCTCTCCGATTGAAGGGCTCTTCATGTGCGGAGATGCCTGTCATCCGGGAGGCGCACTGCCAGGGCTCGCCGGCGCGAACGCCGCGCGCGAATTGCTGAAAGGGTCCTAAGCGATGCATCACGGTCCTAGGCCCGAAGAGAACGACGAAGACGACAGCGGCGGCGCGGACGATACGCCGCTAAACGAGGTGCTCGCGGCGTTCGATGCCGACGCGCCGCTCGAGAGCGCGTCGACGATCCCCGGCGCCTGGTACACCGACAAGCGCGTCGCCGATCTCGAGAAGCGCACCGTCTTCAGCCGCACCTGGCAGGTGATCGGACGCGTCGATCAGGTCGCCGAGCCAGGCCAGTACATCACGGCGACGGTGGGCGGCGAGCCGATCGTCGCGGTCCGCGGCCAAGACGGCGTCTTGCGCGCGTTCTTCAACGTGTGCCGCCACCACGCCGCCGCGGTGATGACGGAGTGCGAAGGCCGCGCCGATCGCTTGAAGTGTCCCTACCACGGGTGGACGTACGGGCTCGACGGCGGCCTCGAGCGTCTCACCGAGTTCGAAGGCGTGCAGAACTTCGATCGCACGGCGAATGGCCTCCTGCCCGTCAGCGTCGCGACCTGGGAGAAGAACGTCTTCGTTCGCCTCGACCCGACGCCCGCGCCCGCTTCGGGCCCGCAGCACGGGATTGAAGACTTCCTCGGCGCGCGCCTCTGCGACGAGGTCAAGCAACTCGGCCTGGGCAAGCTCTCCTTCGCAGGGCGCCGCGAATGGACGCTCGACTGCAACTGGAAGGTGTTCGTCGACAACTACCTCGACGGCGGCTACCACGTGCCCTTCCTCCACAAAGGCCTGAACAGCGTCCTGTCGTTCAAGGACTACACGATCGAGTGCTTCGATCGCGTGTGCCTGCAGTCGTCGCCCATCGACGGCGGTACGAGCTCGAAGAAGGACGCACGCACGGCGTCGGTCCGCACCGGCCGGGCGGCGTACTATTGGATCTACCCGAACCTGATGCTCAATTGGTACGAGGGCTATCTCGACACGAACCTCGTCATCCCGCTCGGGACGAACCGCGTGAAGGTGATCTTCGACTTCTACTTCGCTGATGTCTCCACCGACGAGGCGCGCGAACGCAACGCGAAGAGCATCGACGTCAGCGTCCAGATCCAGGACGAAGACCACGCGATCTGCGAGTCGGTGCAACGAGGCCTCGGCTCGCGCGCCTACGATGCCGGGCGGCTCTCTGTGCGCCGTGAAGCGGGCGAGCGGCTCTTTCACCGCCTGCTCGCCGCGGACTTGCGCGCTCCCGCCCCGAGGCGCCGGTATTTGCCGCGCGCGTAGCCCACTCACTTTCGTTTGGTGACTCGTGAGGAGGCGGCGTCCTCCCCGCGCGCGCCCGCGTTCTTGAGGTAGGCTCGCGAGCGATGGCGACGGCAAAGGCAAAAGCGAAGTCGAAGGCGAAGACGAAGGCGACGGCCAAGACGGTCAAGTCGGCCAAGACGACGACCAAGACAAAGGCGCAGTCGCCGGCCGGGGACGCCAAAGGCGACGTCGTCAAGACGCTCGACCGCGCGCTCCAGAAGCTCAACGCGAACGATCACGAGAGCGCCCTCGACGCGCTGCTCACCGCGTGGCGTGCCCGACGCTCGACGCGCATCGCCGACGTGATCGATCGCGTGTCGGAGATCGTCGCAGCGAGGCGCGGCGATGGCGGGACGATCAAGGGCAAGACCGTCAAAGAGCGCACCGAGAAATGGCTCGAGACGGCGAAGGCCAAAGACGCCGCCGACGTCGGGGTGCTCCTCGCCACGCCGTGGCCAGGCACGTGGGAGCACGCGATGCCCGTCATCGAGGCGCTCGCGCGTTTTCCGGACGATCCGCGCATCGCGATGGCGCTCGCGCGTCTCGTCGAGGCGACCCCGTACGACACGTGGACGTCCTCGCGCTTTTACCGTGTGCTGTTTTCATACTTCAACAAGCAGCACGATCTCCGCACGCTCCCGGTGCTCGAAGGGCAGCTCGATCACGTCAAATCGTCGTATTGGAAGCACGGCACGCGGCCGATGGAGGTCGCGGCGATCGCGAAGCTCAAGGCGTACCAAGAGGATCCGAAGACGCTCTCAGCCGCCGAAGAGACCGCGCTCGCCGCGGTCGAGGCGCTCTACGCAGCGGCCGCCACCGCCGAGAAAGAAGGCGCGAAGAACGCCGCCGGCTTCCTGAAGAGCATCCATGAAAACCCCGACGACGACTCGCTCCGCGCGGTCTTCGCCGATTGGCTGACCGAGCAAGGAGACCCTCGCGGAGAATTCATCTCGCTTCAGCTCGCGCACGCGGAGGGGCGTGCGACCGAGGCGTCGCTGAAGCGTGAAGCCTCGCTCCTCAAGAAGCACGCGAAGGAGTGGCTGGGCCACGTGCTCGATCGGTACACGTCCAAAGACCACCGTGTGTTCGAGCGTGGCTTTCTCGCCCATGCGACGCTCGAGCTCGACGGCTACCCCGAGGAACCTCCGCGCGAGCTCTCCGACCCTGCGTGGTCGACGCTTCGCAGCCTCACGATGACGTGGCGGTCGCTGAGCACCAAAGGGCTCACCGCCGCGATCCTCAACCTCCCGTCCATGAAGTGGCTTCGCACGGCGCGCTCGCTCGACGAGAACGCGCTCGCCGACTTGATGGACGGCCCCGTCCGAGACCGGTGGGACGAGCTCGATTTCACGGTCTCCGCGCGCGCCGCGGGCGACTCCCCCGACGACCAAGCGGAGCTCGACAAGACACGCCTGCTCATCACCGAGAAGGCTCCATCGCACTTCCCCAATGCCAAGTACCTATCGCTCGAAGGCGACCTCGAGAGGATTGGTTGGGTGCTCGAGACACCGCTCGCCAAACGCGCCGAGCGGATCACCGTCTATGACTCCGACTACCTTGCCGTCGGGCTCATCGAGGCCGTCAATCGCCTCAAGCTACCGGTCAAAGAGCTCTGGCTCATGTCGTCGAATCGCCATTATGGCACGTCGTGGAAGCTCGTCTTTCGCCGCGATGCCGACGGACGATTCACGAAGCTCCACGGCGAGCCGGATGGTGCAAGCACGGTGCCTTCGCGCTACACGCTCGACGCGGTGCTCACGAGCCTCGCGCCAAAAGGCCTCACCGAGCTCAGCGTCGAGCGCGCGCGCGTGTGCAGCTACGACGAAGGCGACATCCTCACAGTCGAAGGCACCATCGCCACCTTCGAGACGCTCACCAGCGTCGACGTTCCGTGGGAACGACTGAAGGCCGCGCCCCCAGCCAAGACGGCGCAAAACGCAGCCGCGTCCGGCGGAGCTGCTCCCGGCGCGGCCGCGACCGACGACGATGGCGACGATGGCGAGGCGGAGCCGGCGGGCGAGCCCTCGGTCTCGCTAATGCTCTCCGGCAAGCGCTTTTCTTCGCAGAAAGACGTCGCGAAGCTCTGGGCGCTCGCGCACGAGGCGCCGCTGTCGCTCGCGCTCGACTCGTACGCCGTCAACCATGGCAAGCACACGACCCTGCCGTCGCTCGAGGCAGACGAGGTGGTCACGCACATCACCGGCATCCTCGAGAAGAAGCGTACGACCTCGCTGCGCCTCTACCGCAAAGGCGCCGGCAGCGGTGCCTCGCTCTCGATCCAGCCCTACAAAGAGACCCGCTGGCACCGCGAGAAGGGCGAGAGCTTCACCCTCGAGTCCGCGTGGTCCGAGGACCCTGGCTACGCCGAAGCCTACCTCGCGTGGCTCATGAAGCTCCTCGACGCGGTCTCTGTCGAGGAAGGACACATCCCGTTCTTCGAGTCGAGCGATGTGCTCGAGCCGTTCCGCTATTCGCCTCACTTCGGCTGGGTAGCCATCCTCGGATCGGAACACGAGAAGTACCTCGACTTCGACGCCCTCACGAAGCTCGGCGGCTCGAAAGGCCTCGAGTCGCTCCGCGTCTTACGGTCCAAGAACAACGCCGTCCTGGTCGCGAGCGCGAGCCCCGCGATCATGCCGGACGAAAATTGGCGCGTCGCGTTTCAGGTCGCCTTGCTGAATCTGGTCTGGGACGGATATCGCAAACGCTGGAACACCGCCCCGCGAGACCTGGTCCTCGAGCTCCTCGGTCCGCCTCTGAAAAAAGCGGGCTTCACGCTCGGCCCGCTCCCTCCTCTCACCGAGGCGCTCGGCCATGTCTATTTCCTCTCGCGCGACGCATCGGGCGCACGTGCGCTGTACTTCGATCTCAGCAATTGCATGTCTTCGATGTCGTTTACGCTCTCGAAGCGTCACGCCCCTGGCGACAAGGACGCGGACCTCTCCGAAGACTCCGACAATCCACGTTCCGAGCGAGTCACGCTAAACGGCCAAAGCTGGGTCGAATGCAACACCGAGGTCAAGCTCCGCAAAGCCCTGACCGCCGCCGCATCGAAGATCACGACCGAGATCATGCCGTGGTTCGAGCATCCCGAACAAGACGAGGAGCGCAAGAAGAAGCGCCGTTAGCGCTGCCGTTCGTTCGCCTTCGTTCGCCTTGGACGGAAGATGGGAGCACGCGCCTTCGCCTTCGTTCGCCTTCGCCTTCGTTCGCCTTCGCCTTCGTTCGCCTTTGCCTTCGTTCGCCTTCGTTCGCCTTCCGTGGCCTTCCTTGGCCTTCGTTGTTCCTCGACAATCAACCACGGTCGGCGCCGCGCTCGTCGTCGAGGACAGACCGCCAGCGGAGCGTGGTCTCGAAGCGCTCGCGTAGCGCCCGCAACGTCGCGGCGGTCGTGTCGATGTCGCGCCGGTCGATGCCTGCTCCGACCGCGCTCAGCACACGTCGATCCACGCGATCCATGCGCTCGACCATGAGCGCGCCGCGAGGCTGAATGCGCACGAGCATCGACCGCGCATGCGAAGGATTCTCGACGTACTCGACCAAGCCTTCGCGCGCGAGCTCGTCCACGACGGGCTGGATGCTCTGGCGACGCACCGACCGCGCCCGCGCAAGCTGAGGCACCGTCTGCGGCCCGTACCGCACGAGCCCGCGAAGGATCCCGCGCCGTGCCGTCCCACGACCATCCTCCCCGTAAATCTGATCCGCGACCCACGCCAACCGGTGAAAGAGCGCGATCGTCTCGTCCACGACCGCCCGGAGGTCATTGGCTCGGTGCGACCTTCGAAGCCTGCGCGGCGCCTTGTGCAAAGCCATCGTGGCCGCGAGTCTACCCGCCGCAGCCGCCACCCTGGTCAACAAGGGTGACGGCGAAGGGCTGCGCCGGATTCTCGTTTCCATCCAACCACCGGCGCTCGCGATGACCGCCGTGCTCTTCAACCAGGGCAACCTTGGCCAACCAGGGTAACGCTGGCTGCGGCGTTGTCCCTTGGCCAACCACGGGCGCGGTTCCTGCGTGCCGATGCCGAGATCAACAGGCGACCCTGGCCAACCAGGGTAGCTGGTCCGCCGCTCTTGCCAACCAAGGCAACCCTCGCCGACCACGGGCACGGTGCGCGCCGATGCCCTTCGTCAACCAGGGCAACCTTGGCCAATCAGGGTAACGCTGGCGGGACCGCATTGTTAAGTCGCGTGGAGGATGCGTCCTTGGTCCTCGACCCTTGCCAACCAAGGCAACCCTTGCCAACCACGGCTCTTGCGCGCGCCGATTGCCACTTCGTCAACCAGGACAACCTTGGCCAACCAGGGTAACGCTGGCGGCGGGATCGCGGCGTTGTCCGTCCTTGGTCCTCGACCCTTGCCAACCACGGCAACCCTTGCCAACCACGGCTCTTGCGCGCCGATTGCCACTTCGTCAACCAGGGCAACCTTGGCCAACCAGGGTAACGCTGGCGGCGGGATCGCGGCGTTGTCCGTCCTTGGTCCTCGACCCTTGCCAACCACGGCAACCCTTGCCAACCACGGCTCTTGCGCGCCGATGCCCTTTGTCAACCAGGGCAACCTTGGCCAACCAAGGTAACGTTGGTTGGTGGGACCACACGGCGTTGTCCGTCCTTCCAGCGGCCTGCTCAACAAGGGTGATGGCGAAGAGTGGCTGGCGGCCACCTCGCGTCTTCGTCGCATCCACGCGCGTGACCGTCACCCACTCCCCGCTCGGCCACTGGCCCTTGGCTGGCACGCCGGCCGGTAGGGCCAACGGGCGCGTGTTCAACATGGCAATGAGAATCCTGAGCGCATTGTCTGCTGCGGGGCTCGCATGGTGTTGCGCTCGCTCGGACGTCGAACGTTGTCGCTCCTCTCGCGGTCATGAACAACCTGCCTCGACCCCCGGCTGCTGAAGGCGCGTTTTGCGTCAAGGATTCGGTCCTGCAGCGACATTGCTCACGCGACCACTACGCACGTCCGATTCCCGCGGGCTTCCTTGGTGAAGCTCGCGACCACGGCATCAAGCGCGTTGTGGACCGCGTCGCGATCTGGTCGAGCGCGCGGAGAGTCGATTCGCCAGGCGAAGTCGCTGCCGGCGATCGCGCTCGCGTCACAGAAGGTCGCAACCGGGGCGGTCGGCGCCAGGCTGGATCTACCGTGGAGCTGTGGAGCCGTGGAGCCGAGCGACGCCGAACGGCCCCTGTCTCATTCCCTTTGACCCTGCTTGCGGCGGCGCGCTGTGCGCGCGTCACGAATCTTTCGCTCGATGTAGTCGCGGCCAAAGACCTGTTCGGCGGCGAGGCGGTTATGGGTGACGCAGAGCAATCGGGTATTGGCGGTGCTGTCCTCTCCGCCGAGTGCCTTCGGATGAACGTGGTCGATCTCCAAGAACGATCGCGCATCACATCGGACGCCTGCCTTGCTGACAAAGGAGCACTGCTCACCGTCCCGCGCGAAGACCTCGCGACGCACGGCGCGCGGAACGGCGCTCGAGCGGCCTCGGTTGCTGTGCGCCGCCGATCGCGACAGCGCAGGCTTCGTCGACAGCGGCTTCGTCGACAGCGTGTCTCGCTGTATCGGTGGGTTCGACAACACGGTCGTCGAGACGTCACCCGCTTCGGTCTGCCGCGAAGGCGTCGCAACGGCAGGCGAGGCCGATGTCGATGCGCGCGTTGCCTGTGCCGACACCATGGATGCCGATGCTGCCAGCGACGCATAGGTAGCCGATGCAGACGCCCCCGATGTCGACGCGACCGGCGAGACCGACGGCGATGCACCTGGCGCCAACGACGGCGCCGATGTGGCGGGCGCGACCGCTGTGGATGACGCCGACGCGCCCGGGGAGGCGGACGTCACCGATGCGTCCGGCGTTAATGCGGAGGATGCCGCCTGCGTTCCGCGCGGGCGCTTCGTCTTCCCCAGGCGTTCGCGCTCGAGCTTCTCGAGGAGTGCGTCCAACGCGGCTCCGACGACGGCCTCGAAGCTGCCATGGCGATTGCGATGGCTCATCAGATCGCGAGCGCGTTCGAGCTTCCGCCGAATGTCCGTGCTGATCGTGAGCTGCAGCGCATGGCGGTTCTTCGAGAGCGGCGTCAGCTTCTCGGTCTTGCCGCGACGCCCTCCCGCCGAGCTCTCGTTGGGCAAGGGCCCTAGGAGATGTGAGGACTGCGAGGACGAGGACTGTGACGACGACGACGATGATGATGGCGAGGACTGCGAGGACTGCGACTGCGAGGACTGCGAAGACTGCGAAGACTGCGAGGACTGCGAGGACTGTGAGAACGACAAAAGCTGCAAGGGCAGCGTGGGCTCCACCGACTCATGGAGAGCGGACGCAAGCGCAGCGGTGGGGACATGCGTCGCGGGCACGGCGAAGGCCGACGCAGCGGATGTCACGACTGCAGCAGGCGCCGCGGACATGACCGAAGCGGCCGGCGATGCAGATGTGCTCTCGGACGACGAACCCAATACCTGCGCATCGAACATGGGGATCGTCCGCTCCGCGGCGGAGGACTTCTTCGGAGGCTCGGCGGGGACTGGCGGCGTGGCTGCCGGCACGCGGACAGCGGGGAGAGCACGCAGGACCTCTGGCACATCGGGCTTGGGGAAGTGATTGGCCAGCAGCTCGTCGATCTCCTTGACGGTCTTTCCGCGCGCTTCTCCCAGCAGATCGAGGCAGTTCGATGGCTGCATATGGGCGCTGAGCCTGAAGAGCCCGGTGAGATGGACGTCGCCCTCGGCGAGCGCCTCGAGGACCCACGAGTACTCCTTCGCGAGCCTCGCGACCGCGACGCGTGGACCCGCCTCGTTCTCGCTCATCTTGAGCGCTTTGAGGCAATAGGCGAAAAGCGACCGATAGCCCATCGTTGCATAGAGCGATCGTCTATCCACCTCGATGAGATAACGGAGTATCTCCGCCAACCCTTTCCGTTGATCCGCACAAGTGGATTGAAGGCCAGTGTGAAGGTCCTCATTCGACAGCGAAGGTAGATGCATACGAGCTCTCTATCATGCGAAATTTGGCCCTGATTAACGCCCCGCTAAGGCCTTTTCGAGTGACCGATCTCGATTTTTGGTGGAACGACCACAAAGCGCTCTTGGGATACGAAGTAGCCGCGCCATCGAGCATTTCTACGTCAACGTGCCATCGGCGCTCGGTGGGCGGGACAAATGCCGTCCAGAAAAATCGACGCGGACGAAAAGTATTTCTCTCGTCTTGAACGGTGCAACGACGAACCGTTCGTCAAGACGTGTTCCTCCAAGGAGGAATGACGAACCTTTGTTGAAGCAGCGAAGGTAGATGCATACGAGGTTGAAGCGACCAACAAGGGGCGCGGCACACGATGTCAGCACGCCAACAACCCTGACGAGCAACAAGGGAAGGATCCGTGTCGGTATGCCCACGATTCGACGGCGCATTGTCACCGCCCCTTACATGACAATCGAGCGGACGTGCTCTGGATGCGACTTGAGCTCAATGTCGACACATGCAAGCAAGCCATTTCTGCACGTCGGCGACGACTGGCCTCGCAGGCGGCGTGCCAGCCGACGGTCAGCGGCGAGACGAGAGCGCGCACTGTCGGCCGGAGACGCGCACGACGCCATCCGGAACAACCCTGTTAACCGCGCCACCCACCGAGCGGTGCATAGGCCAGGGAAGCCAGTGGCGAGCAAGCGGGTAAGAGACGCGGTCAGTCGTTCGGGACGAAGCCCTCACGACCATCCGCGCGCGATGAGCCGGCTCTGCCGACTCATCCTCAACGCCCTTCACTCCGAGTTCGTCAACAGGAGCATGCACCAAATTCAACGGTGCAGCGCGAATGAGGGCACGCTCGGTTTTCAGATCAAGAAGAGAGAATCCGCACTATGAGCGGCAACGGCAACCTTCGCCAGCACCCTTGTCGCCCCGAGTGCGGTTCTCCGTCTTCCGCTGGTTCGAGGAAACACTCTCGTTAAATCATGAGCGAGCGCCATGCTCACGGCTCGCTGGCGATCACAGTCGAGAACATCGTAATCCCGGGAGGGGTCTTCGTGGCGACACCTCGTCTTTGCTGACGTAAGGGTGCGAGCGCTGCCGCCGCCATCACAATGCGTACCTTCTCCGCGGCCGACCGGGTGTTGCCGGTCGGCACCGTGCGCTCTGACGGTTCCTTGATCATGGGGTCTACCGTACGAGCCCTCTTGAGCCAGTGCGAGAGTGACGTCTGCGACGCCTGCCTCTTCGAGAGCCCCCGACGCGCTGATCGCATTCGGCGCAGTCAACCGCTGCACCATCTTCGACTTGAAGCTGTCCGTGTCATTCACAAGAGTTCCTGACCACCCACCAAGAGTGAGAGCTCACGTCGCTGCCGACGGAGGCGACAACTTCTCTGACACAAGGGGGGCTGTTCTACCGACTCGACAGCACAGCGGATACAGCAACTCTTCATCGCCCACAGTCGCACGCGCTCTCGTGGGCTCTCGCGTCGCGACGGTCGCTTCGAGACCGACCCGTGCTCACGCGACAAGCGATTTCGCTGAGACTTGGGGTTCGTCCTTTGCACGCATTCGCGACTGCACTGTCTAGCACCGAGGGGATTCACTCCGTTTACCGTGATGACTGCTCATGTTGAGCGACCTCGAAGTGAAGGCGTTGAGGACGAAGCGGCAAAAGCCGGAGCTTCGCCTGCTGGTGGGCGACGACGCGAGACGCGAAGTTCGTCACCTTGCGCCGTCACGGTTCGGAACCGGCGAGTCTCTGCTTTTACCTTTTCAACAAGGCAATGGCTCTAGGCGCTGCCGCAGAGCTCGCGCGAGCGCCAAAGCCGATCGGTCGCCGATAGAGGCTGCTGCGTCAGGTCGGTCACGCCGGCGCGTCGCTTCACGTTCGTCGCTCATCCAAAGAGAGAGAGAGGTCCGGCAGCCGCCGAGGGGTGGCGTCCACGCCGGGGTTCTCATTTGACAGGCAACCTGTCATCTTTGGGCCGGTGGCCGGTTGCGCGCGCGGGCGACTCGCGCGAGAACTACGCCGCCATGAGCGATCTCGGAACAAACTCACCCACGCCCGAAGCGGCGCGGCAGGGCCGATGGGCTCGTCTTGGATTTCCTCTGACCGAGGAGCAGAGCTTCATCGCCGAGGCGGCGCGGAGCTTCGCCGCTCGCCGGCTTGCGGCCGGCGCGGCCGAGCGCGATCGGACCGGCCAGTACCCGCTCGAGCAGGTGCCGGAGCTCGCGGCGCTCGGGCTTCTCGCGATGAAGGTGCCCGCGGCGGACGGCGGATCGGGGACGGACAACATCGGTTATGCGCTCGCGATGGAAGCGATCGCCGAGACATGCGCGTCGACCGCCGTCATCCTCGCGTCGAGCAACCTCGCGTCGAAGATCTTGAGTGACCATGCGGCCGCATCGCAGAAGGAGCGCTGGCTTCGCCGCTATGCCGAAGGTGCGCTCGGGCCGGCGAGCTTTGCGCTGACCGAGCCGAGCGGAGGGTCCGACGCGGCGGCGATTCGGACGACCGCGCGGCCCACCGAAGACGGCCGTCACTGGATCCTCGATGGGGAGAAATGCTGGATTACGAGCGGGGCGCACGCGGGAATTCACATCGTGTTTGCGCGGACCGACGGCGACGGCAAAGAGGGCATCAGCTGCTTCGTCGTCGAGCGCGGGACGAAGGGGCTCACCGTCGGCAAAGAAGAAGACAAGATGGGCCAACGCGCGTCGGGGACCGTCGCGCTTCACTTCGACGATTGCCACATTCCGGCGGACAACCTCATTGGCCAGCGCGGCGGCGGTTATGCCATCGCCCTCTCAGCGCTCGGCGCCGGGCGCGTCGGGATCGCGGCTCTGTCGATTGGGCTCGCGGAGGCCGCGCTCGCCGCGGGGTTGGCGTATGCGCGGGACCGGCGCGTCTTTGGCCAGAAGCTCATCGACCTACAAGCCACACAGTTCGTCGTCGCGGACTCGCGCATGGAGCTCGACGCGGCATGGCTCCTCGTCTTTCGAGCGGCGCGGTTGCTCGATCATGGAGAACGCGCAGGCGCCGAGACGAGCATGGCAAAGCTCTATGCCTCGGAGGCTTGTGGCCGTGTCGTCGACCGAATGCTGCAGCTCCACGGCGGCTATGGCTACTCGCGCGAGTATCCCATCGAGCGGATCTATCGAGACGCGCGCGTCACGCGCATCTACGAAGGCACGAGCGAGATTCAGCGGATCGTCATCGCACGTGCCGCGTCCTCTCTCTCCTAGCGTCCTCTCTTTTCTAGCGTCCTCTCTTCCCCGCGTTCTCTTCCATGACGCGCGCAAAGCCAATGTGTGTGAGCGCGACGCGGCTACGCATCTATCTCCAAGTCCTTCAAGCACGGGACGAAGAAGCATCTTGCTCGCGAGGAAATGGCGCGCGCCAAGGGCAGCTTCGGCGCTCGTCTCGATTTGTCGGGCGATTGGATTACGCGTCCGACCGACGCGATCGCCGGCGCGTGATGGCGAGGCCAAGCGCGGCCGCGAGCGTCGTGAGCGTCGCGAGCACGTTGCGATCGATCACGCCTGCGTTCGGAGCGGCGCCGACGACGCGGCACCCGCAGTGCGAAGAAGGTGGCACGGGTGGCGTCGTGGGGCCACCGCCGTCGAGGAGGCCGTCCGAGGCGGGACCTGCGTCGGATGGACTGGGGGCAGCTGCGTCGGCAGCGCTCGCTGGCGCGGGTGCGGGCGCAGGCGGCGGCGCCACGGCGGGCGATGAGACGAGCATGATGTCGAGCTCGTCGGACGTCGCGCTCGTGAACGACGCGAGGTTGCCTCGTTTTTGGTAGGCGAGCTTCGTCGCCGTGAGCGGAGGCGTTTTGGGCGTGCCTGGCCAAGGTCCGCCCCAGACGCCGCGCACCGGCTCCTTGCACGCGATCTTGCCTGGCCACTTGTGGCGAATCGCATAGCGCGCTTGGAAATTGCTCATTGGGCTCTTCACCGCGCCGTGTTCGAGCTTGTTGTCCGCGCCGGTCAATTGCTCACGGCCGCCTGCGATGTGGTCCGCTACGCGGAATACGAGGTCGCTGCCGAGCGTGTCTTTGCCGTAACGCGCATGCAAACGCGTCAACGTGAGTGGACCGCGCGTGCTCGACACATTGACGACAGGAGGCGGCGGCGGTGGAGCGCCCGGCCGCGCCGAAGGAAGGGGTGGTATGGGCGCTGAGCCGGGGCTGAAGATAATGGGATAAACGACCGACACCTTCTTTTTGTCTTCGGGCTGCGGGAACGACAAATTCCCAAAACCCCGTACGATGCAGGCGACGACGGACGGATCTGGAAGGTCCGTGCTCGGGTCGGCGACCGGTCCGGTGACCGCCCCTTGGTCGTCGATATCGAGCTTCACCGCCACGCGGCCCTGAAGGTTTGGATTGCTGCGTAGGCCATTCTCGTAGCAAAGGCGATAACGCCCGAAGTTCTGCCGCACGATCCGCTGGATGACCTCGGGGGGAAGCTTGCCGGTCACCGTGACGGGGGCCTGCCGGAGCGATGGGCTCGAAGCGCCCGAGCTACGCGGGAACGAAGCCGTGACATGCACGCTCGGCAGGACATCCGCGCCGAGAGACGCGAGATCGTTTCCGCTCATGCCCTGGACGGCGCCAGGACAGGGATCGCACGACGTCGCCTGCCACGCGTACTCGGTGACGACCGCGTTGGGATGCTTCTCGAGCGTCCGATCGAAGAGGCTTGCGTAGAACGAGCCGAAATTCGACTTCGTAGCCTCGTTCACGTCGAGGTTCGTCGGGATCGTCACGTTCGTATAGTTCGCCACCTCGTAGCGCTCTGGCGCGATGATGTTGACGATGAGGTCTTGCGTGCCGCCCGAGTTGAGCAGGCCAAGCTTCACCGGTAGCTCGAGCTTCTCCGAGTCGTAGTGGAATCGAAGTGGCGAGAGCGACGCTCGGCCATTTTCGAACTTCACCTTGGCGACATTCACCTTCGCGACGAAGAACTTCGACCCCGCCGCCACATAAGGCTTTAGCGCAGGCTCGGCGTTGTCCGGGATCTTGTATTTGTTATCCCGAAGCCACGTATCGAGCGCGCCTGAATTCTCCGCGCTGAGGATCACAATCTCGTATTCGCCGACGGCAAACTGCGCTTCGATTTTGACCTGGACCTCTCCACTCCCTCCGCCGAGGCGCCCATGGCCGGAGCCAAACCCCTGCCCCGACCCCATCGTGCCGATCGTCCCTAGGCCGATCCCGCCCGGCGGCGGACAGGGGTCCTGCTCCCAATACTCGACGAGCCGAGGTGCGGAGAGCGCGTCGACGCGCTTGAAGACGTCGGGCGACAGCGTCTTGACGTTCTCTTTGGCGAGGACGACAGGCACCGGCACGACGAGCGCAAAGTCTTGCGGCGGTCCCTTGTAGTCGTTCTGGATCGACATCACCGTGCGTGTGCCGTCGCGCATGAGGACGACCTGCGTGGCGTCGTTGAAGAGCTTCGCGTCCGCGCCGCTCACGTAAAACCCACAGAACGCGCTCGCCGGTGACGGCACGAGGCCGGCGACGAGGATCACCGCCGCAGCGAGAAAGAGACCCGCGCGGAACGCTCTGCGGACGCGTCCTCCCACCGCCACGTGCTTCGTCCCCGCGCCACGATCCAACGAAATCCCCGCTCGCTTCCCCATTTCCCCACCGTCCCGTGCCTTCGCGACGAGGTCAACAGCGATCGCGCGCCACGACCGGCAGGATCACGAGCGGGTCCGCCGACCGTTCTCTTACGGCGCGCCTTGTTCGATGCCGAGGGCGGCTTCGGGGCCTTGGAGGAGCGTCGAGCTGTCGTTGATGTTGGTCGTGCCGAGGAAGCCGTTTTCGCCAGGAGACGTCGTTCCATTGCCGCCGCCCCCTGGGCCGACCGCGACGGTCATCGTCATCGGCGCGAAGAAGGAGCCGTTCGCGCGACGGCGAAGCTTGATGCGACCGCCGCCGCCGCCGCCGCCGCCGTCGGCGATCGTCGTCGGGCATGGACCGCCGGCGCCGCCGTTCGCGCTCAAGGTCGCGCCGCTGAGATCGAGGAAGGCGGCGCCGATGAGGATGCCGCCGCCCGATCCGCCGCCGCCTTGATGGCCGCTCGCGGGCGCGTCGCCCGAGAGGCCGGCGCCGTCGACACCGTTCATGAGGATCGCGCCCGAGACGGTCGTCTTCCAGCCGAGGAGCGAGATGGCTCCGCCGCCCGCGCCGCCCACGCGATCGCGTGAGGCGCCGCCGCCCGAGCCCATCGCGTTCGTGTCGTCGGTGGCGCTGCCATAAGGAGCGCCGCCGTCGCCAGGGATGCCTGCGTCGTCGAAGCCGCCACGTCCGCCCGCGCCGCCGTAGCCGCCGCCGCCCGAGCCCTCGAGCTGCGTCGGGGATGCGCTGCCGCCGCCGGGTCCGCTGCCGCGGCCGTTCTCGAGCTGACCACCGGCTTCGCCTGCACCGACGCCGTCGATCGTCCCCGAGACGATGATGCGGCGCGCGGTGATCTTGATCGGGATCCCGCCTTGGAGCGTGAGCGTGTCGCCGGCCTTGAGCTCGAACCAGTCAACGTCGATGTCGCCGTTCGCGACGAAGCTCCCTGCGTCTCCGCCGGCGGTACGGCGCACGTTCGGGAACGCGGCGGCGAAGTCGGTGACCTCTTTCGCGTCGGCCTTGCCGTAGAACATGTGGATCGTGCTCTTGCCCGGCTTCACCTCGGGCATCCGGATCCACACGAGGCTCTCGCTCGTCGGGCTCCACTTCTCGATGTAGTACGGAAGGTCGTCCGTATGCGTCGCCGACGTGCTGAAGCGGACGTCTTCGCCGACGCTCTTTGCGTGGGCGTAGTCGAAGGTGTTCGGGATCGTGACGAGCACGGTGTAGCTCTTGAGCGTGTCCGGAGCGTCGGACGTGAGCGTCACCGTGCGGTGGTAGCCGAAGCCGGTGATCGGCCCTGGCGCGCCGTCGGGAGGATCCTCTTTGCTTCCGTCGGCGCCTTGGCTGTCCTTGAGAGCACCACCGTCGCCGGAGGTGTCGCCGAGCGTGCGGTCTCCGAGATCGGCGACGAGCGCGCACGCGGCCCCGCCGAGGCCCAAGAGCAACACGCAGGTGATCGAGAGGGAGAAGAGATGCGATTTCGACTTCGTTCGCATCAGCTTTCGTAGGGTCGTTCGCATCGTCGTCCGCCGTCGCCCGCGGAGAGTTTCATCATAGCGCGTTCGACCTCGGAAGCATCTGTCGTGCATGAGGCGGGGCATCTGCGATCCAGGGAGGCGCCAAAAACACGACGGCGGTACGATGGGCGGCACGCCGACGATCCGCAGATCGATCGGTCGCTTCACGCTATCTTCGAGGGTGGATGTCCTCGCCTGCTCCGCGCACGATCGCTCGTCGCTTCGATATCCAGGCGCATGCTCGCTCCGGAGGAATGGGCGATGTCTTCGTCGCGCGCGACCGCACGACCGACGAGAAGGTGGCGCTGAAGCTGCTCTCGACGCACGACCCACGCGTGGTCGAGAGGTTCTTACGCGAGGCTCAGATCCTCGCCGAGATCTCGCATCCGACGATCGTGGGGCACATCGCTCATGGTGTCGACGACGACCTGCCCTACCTCGTCATGCGCTGGGTGCCGGGGCGATCGCTCCACGAGTCTCTGTCGGGCGGGGCGACGCTGTCGATCCACGAGACGCTCGATCTCGCGGCCCGTCTCGCCGAAGCGCTGGCGCTGATCCACGGTCGCGGCATCGTGCATCGCGATCTGAAGCCCGCCAACATCATCCTCGAGAACGACGACGCGAAGCGCGCGGTTCTCCTCGACTTCGGCATCGCCCACGTCGGCGAGCACGATCTCACACGCACCGGTGAGCTGCTCGGCACGCCGGGTTATCTGTCGCCCGAGCAGGCGCAAGGCGCGATGATCGATGCGCGCGCCGATATCTTTGCGCTGGGATGCGTCCTCTTTCGATGCTTGGTGGGCCGTCCGCCGTTCGACGCGCGTGACCCGCTCTCGGCGGCGGTGAAGGTGCTGCTCGAAGAAGCGCCCGTGCTCGCGGAGTGCGCGCCGGGTGTGCCGCGCGGGTTCGACGACCTCGTCACGCGCATGTTGGCCCGCGACCCCGACGATCGCCCCAAGGATGGCTCCGATCTGACACGCGACATCGCGCGCCTGCTCGACCCCTCACCGACGATCGACGAACGCACGATCGTGAAGGTGCGGAGGGAGCCGCCCGTGTCGTCGACGCGATTGCTCGGCGGGGCGGAGCGTAAGCTCTTCTCGCTCGTCATCGCGAGGCGCAGGGATTGGGAGCGTACCGCGGCGGGGATCGAGCGGGTTCGTGAGGTGCTGAACGAGCATCTCGCGGCGTTTGGGATGCGCTCGTCGCTCCTCGCCGATGGAAGCATCGTGGTGACGATTCATGACGACTCCCCAAACGACGCCGTCTTGCGCGCAGCACGCGCGGCGCTCTTCTTGGCGCGCGAGCTCCCCGACGCGCAGGTCGCGCTCGCGACGGGGCGTGGCGTGATGGATGACGACGTTCCGGTCGGAGAGATCGTCGAGCGAGCGATTGGCCTCCTCGATCATCGAACGCAGAGCGGCGTCTTCGTCGACCAGACGAGCGCGAGCCTCCTCGTCGGGCGCTTCGCGATCGAGGAGCGCTCCGAGGACGTGGGGACCGTACGGATCCTCGTCGGTGAGTCGCGCGCGGGCAGGACGTTGCTCGGGAAGCCGAGCGCGCTCGTCGGTCGCACGCGCGAGCTCACGATGCTCGAGCTCATGCTCGACGAATGCCGCACCGACTCGGTCGCGCGCGCGATGTTGATCACGGCCGAGCCCGGCGTCGGCAAATCGCGCTTGTGCGCCGAGTTCGTGAGCCGTGCGCGGCGCAAATCGAAGTCGCCGGTTCGGCTTTGGACGGCCTACGGTGACCCGCTCGCGCGCAGCTCTCCGCTGTCGATGCTCGCCGGGCTGATCACATCGGCGGCCGAGATCCATCGCGCGGACTCTCCCAAAGAGCGAAGGCGAAAGCTCGCCGCGCGCGCCTCGCAGCTCGGATGCACCAGCGACGTCGCGGCGTTGCTGTCCGAGGTGATCGCGCCGATCCCCGACAACGACGAGAGCGCGAGCAGCGAGATTCGCGTCGCGCGTCGCGATCGTCTCCAGTTCGCGACGCTCCTTCGCGCGGCGTGGGAGACCTTTGCGTGTGCCGCATGCAACGCGGGTCCGCTCATCCTCATGCTCGAAGACCTTCACTGGTCCGACGCGCGCACCGTCGAGCTCGTCGATGGCGTGCTCGCCGCGGCACGTGATCTGCCGCTGCTCGTGGTGGCGCTCGCGCGTCCCGAGGTGCACACGATCTTCCCTCGCCTCTTCGCGTCGCACGGGCTTCAGGAGATGAAGCTCCTCAACCTCACGTCGCGAGCGAGCGCGGAGCTCGTGCAGGCAAGCCTCGGGGCGGCCGCGACCGAGGCGGTGACGAGCGAGATCGTCGCGCGCGCGCAAGGGAACGCGCTCTTTCTCGAGGAGCTCATTCGCGCAGCCGCCGAAGGCGCCTTCGGCACGCCCGAGAGCTTGGTCGCGATGATGGACCGTCGCTTCTCGACGCTCGATGCGCATGCGCGGCGTGTGCTTCGCGCGGTCTCGATCTTCGGTGACGTCGCGACGACCGAAGGCGTTCACGCGCTCGTGGGCGGAGAGAGCGCGACGGCGGTGGCGGCGACGCTCGCGCGCATGACGGAAGCCGAGATGCTCCTCTCGACCGAAGGCGGATACGCGTTTCGTCACGCGCTCCTTCGCGAAGCGGCCTATGCGACCCTCACCGAAGAGGATCGCCGGCTCGGACATCAGCTCGCCGGAGAGTGGCTGTCGGTGCATCGGCCCGACACCAATCCGCTCGTGCTCGCCGAGCACTTCTTGAACGGCGGCGATCCAAAGCGCGCGCGTGGCTATTTTTATGCGGCCGCTGAGGCCGCGCTCGCGAAGAACGACCTCGAGTCGTCGCTGCTCCACGCGGCGCGCGTCGAGTCGCTCGATCCGCCGCCCGAGATGCTCGCCCGGATCCGCATGATGCAGGCCGAGGCGAACCTCTGGCGCGATGATCCCGCAGCGCTTCACCAAGCCGCCGAGATGCTCACGCTTCTGCCACGACGCAGCGCGCTCTGGTACCGCGGCGCGGCGGGCCTTCTCTTCGTCGCCGCGCAGCTCGCGGACTTCTCGACGATCGTGCGCGTCGTCGCCGAGCTCGAAGAAGAGGGGCCTCGCGATCCGAGCTCCGAGACCGCGTCGATGCAGATCATGGCGTACTCGATGGCGGTGTGGCTCCTCAGCATGGTGGGCGTGCGCGATCGGGCGAAGGCGTTCTTCGAGCGCGTGCGCAAGCTCGAGAGCCTCGGCGACGACGATGCGCTCGGCTGGCTCGGGATCGGACACTACTATCTCGCGAAGTACGTGCTCGGCGATTGCGGGGCGGCGCTGACCGCGATTCGGACGTCGCGTGCGAAGTTCTCGCGCATCGGCGACCTTCGCCTCACCGTGCTCGCGAAGGTGCTCGAAGGGTCGATGCTCCACGAGCTCGGCGCCTACGAGGAGGCGTTGCCCATCCTCGAGGCCACGCTCGCGACATGCGAACGGATCGATCTCTCCGCCGCGCGCGGTGACACGAAGCGCTGGATCGGATGCACGCTCGAGGCGCTCGGACGCTTCGAGGAGGCGCTCGCGATGCAGCGCGCGGCGTCGAACGAGATCCTCAACACGCTCACGTACCGAGGCGCCGCGAAGGTGGGCGTCGCGTCGGTGCTGATCGAGCTCGGGCGCTTCGAAGAGGCACGCGTCATCGCCCGCGAAGCGTCGTTCGAGCTGACGTTCGCGCCTTCGCATTGCGCCCATGCCCTCGCGAAGCTCGCCGCCTGTGAGCTCCGCGTCGGAGACCGTGACGCCGCGCTCGAGGCCGCGCTCCGCGCCGTGTCGATCGTCGACTCGATGGACGTCATCGGCGGCGGAGAGGCGCCGATCTTCGTCGTGCTCGCGGAGATCTACGACGAACGCGGTGATCACGCCGCTGCCGCACAGGCGATCGAACGCGGCGCCAGCCTCGTGCGAACCCGCGCCGCCCGCATCCTCGACCCGCATTACCGCAGGTGCTTCGAAGAGCGCGTCGCCGCCAACACGTGGCTCTTGCGAAGCGCGAAGAGCCGCTGAGCGATCGCTTCACGAGCCAAAGCGAACGCCTGCATACACTCTCCGACTGCTCCCCGATGGTCTGAGTGAAACACAGGCTCGTCCGCGAGCCTCCCCGAAGCGCCTATTTTTCCCTGTTCTGCGAGCGAAGCAGACCGAGCGGGCGACGGCGCGGACCTTGAAGAGTCGCAGGCCGTGGCGAGCTGGCGGGCGCGCCGCTGGAGGTTTGGATGAACAGCATCGGAAATCGTGGGCGTCGTGATCGCTTCGTCGCCGGCATCGGCGTCGTCGGATTGTTCGTCGTGGTCGCGGCCACGGCATGCTCCGAGCCCGATTGGACCGGTGGCGACCTCGATGGCGCGAAGACGGATGCCGCCAAGCCTTCAACGGCCCCCTGCCCTGCAGGCCAGGAAGAGGTCGACGTCGAGGCGCCGAGCGGAGCGGCGCCGGCTTCGAGCGGCAGCGGCAAGCCAGGCATCGACGTCGACGTCTCCACGCTCCCCGCGTGCTGCGAGGACAAAGGCAAGGCGCACTGCGTCCCGGAGAACAAGATCGGTGAGTCGACGCGCGCGTCGCTCGAGGCATGCGGCGGCGGGCTCTGCGTCCCCGACACCATCATCGAGGGCAAGGCGCCGGCGGAGTGCTCGACGGGATTCGGCGGCGACTCCGCCAAGGGCGTCTGCGTGAGCCTCTGCGTGAAGGCGGTCGCCGAGAAGGCGAGCCTCTTGAAGCAGCAGACCTGCGGCGCGAACGAAGTGTGCACGCCGTGCATCAGCCCCCTCGACGGGAAGCGCACGGGCGTCTGTGAGCTCGGTAAGGGTGGCGGAGGCGCGAGCGGCGGCACCTCGACCTCGAGCACGGCAGGCGGGCAGAAGACCTCGAAGCAGTGCCGGCCGAAGAGCGACGGCGCCTCGAAGTCGACCGGAAGCGGCGGCAGCGGAACCGACGCAGGTGCTTCGTCGCCGGGCGCAGATGGTGGTGGAACGAACAACGGTGGTGGTGGTGGAGCGGCCGGCTGCTGCGGAGGCGAAGGGATCTGCGTCCCTCCCACGGTCGTCCCGGAGGCGCAGCGTAGCCACCTCGAGGCCAAGGAGTGCACGGGCGGCAACCTCTGCGCGCCGAAGTCGCTCGCGGACAAGAACGCAAAGCCGAAGACGTGCAAAGGCAGCGCGCTCACGGGCGCGTTCACCGGCGTCTGCCTGAGCAACTGCCTCGTGTTCGGGTTCCTCGAGGAGGTCATCAGCGATCAAGGGACGTGCGATCCGGACGAGCGCTGCGTCCCGTGCAACAAGCCGATCATCGGCACGCCCACCGGAGCCCCGGGCTGCGAATGAGGACCGGCGCGGGCAGCGCACGTGCGTTCGTGGCGGCGATCGCGCTCATGATGCTCCTCGGCCGATCGAAGCCCGCCCACGCGGGCGGCATGGAGATCCCCGACCACGGCACGGAGGCGCTCGGCCGCGGCGGCGCCTTCACCGCGAAGGCCGACGATCCGTCCGCCCTTCATCACAACGTCGCAGGGCTCGCGCAGCAGCGAGGCACGCGGTTTCTCCTCAACGCGAACATCGCCCGATCGTCGCTCGCGTTCCAGCGCGCGGGGACCTATCCGGGGACACCCGGCGATCCGGCCACGCCATGGGCAGGCCGGAGCTTTCCTCGCGCCGAGAATCAGGGCGGTCTCGTCGCCCTTCCGGTCGTCGCGATCACGAGCGACTTCGGGCTTCCGTGGGCGACGTTCGCGCTCGGCACCTTTCCGCCCTCCGCGATCGGCGGGCGCGTGTACCCCTTGGTCCAGGACGGCGCGCCGAGCCCTGTTCGCTATGACTCCGTGGGCGGGGTGAGCAGCCTCGTCCTGTTTCACACGGCGGCCGCGGCGTTTCACGTGTCCGACGAGATCGACATCGGCGCGGCGGTGCACCTCGTCCAGACGAACATCGGCGTTCGGATGGTCTCCTACCAGACGATCGGCAATTGCTCGGACGTGACGCGGGAGGATCCCGGCTGCGACGCGCGCGGCGAAGCGATGACGAAGGGCTGGAGCGCGACAGGCTCCCTCGCGGTGATGGTGCGACCTGCCTCGGGCGTGACGCTCGGCGCGCAATTTCGCGGCCCGGTCTACATGAACACGTCGGGAGAGGCGAAGCTCAGCGCGCCCACGGCGTTCGCGGGGACGAAGCTCGATGATACGGGCGTCGAGGTGGCCGCGCGCCTCCCGTGGACGCTCCGCACGGGCATTCGAAAGGCCTTTGGCCCCGACGCCGCGCTCGATCACTCGAGCCGTCGCACCCAATCTCCGCCGAGCGAGACCGGCGACCTCGAGCTCGACTTCATCTACGAGGCGTGGGGAAGCGCGATGAATCCGGGGCCCAAGGTGATGCTCGAGCAAGTCCTCCAAAAGCGCCTCATCAAGACGGTGCAGGAGAACTACAACGACACGTTCAGCGTGCGCCTCGGTGGCTCGATGACGACCGACGCGATCGCCGATACCCCCGTCACGTTCCGCGGTGGCTTCTATTACGACAAATCGGCGACGGAAGAGCGATTCACACGCCTCGACAACGACACCCTCGACAAGGTCGCGGGCACGATCGGGGTCGGTGTTCGCGTCGGCGCCGTCAAGCTCGACGTCGCCTACGCGAGCGTGTTCGACATCAGCCGCGTCGTCAAAGAAGGCGCGCTCCGCTCGACGGACGACCCGAGTGCCCCTGTCGTCAACAGTGGCGTCTTCAGCGGCCATACCCATATCGCGTCGCTCGGCGCGACGATCGAGCTCGATCGGTTGATTGGCCGCCCGACCTTGCCGTCTTCTCCTACACGCGGAAACAAACGACCAAACAAGCTCGCGACGCGTCAATGAGCGAAGGCCTGATTCCTTTATGCACTTAGCCTAGTTGATCATTCGTCAATATCGTCATAGCTGTCGTCCTGGTACGACTCCGTGCGATTGGCGATCGCCGCCGCATAATCGTCGTCTTCTTCGACTTCGGGAGGCGCCGACGCCGCCTTCTTGGGCTTCTTGGCCGCCCCAGCGGTCGGCTTTCCCTGGACGTCGAGCGGCTCGCATTGCGCGGCGTCCGCCCAGACCGTCTCGCCGGTCGCGTCGTCTTTGATGCCCGCGCGCGGGCCACCGCCGAACTTGCCCTCCCCGAGCCAGAAGATCGCGCCGGTGCCGCTCGCGGCGCCATGACGCCAGGTGACCCGCATTCCCTTCTTGAGGGCCGCCGGATCGGGCTCGCTCTCGCCCTTCTTCTGGTCACCCTCCTCACCGGTCGAGGCGCCCTTCGCCGCCGGCTTCGTCTTGTCGTCGCCCTTCGCGCCGGCGCGCTTCTTCTGCGCCGCAGCGTCTCGCTCGCGGTCCTCGTCCGTGAGCTTCTCGAGCGCGCTGACGTCCACCCAGTGGGTCTCGCCGTCGTCCGCGCGGACGCCGCATCGGTACACGCCGGCGCGCTGGCCTAGCCAGAAGATGTGGCCCCACTGTCCTTTCCCGGTGTCCCCGCGGAGTCCAATGCGGACGCGGTCCCCCTTCTTCACGCCTGTCTTCTGGCTCGCCTCGTCGGCTTGCTTGGCCTTCTCTTCGCGGAGGTCACTGCTCTCCGCGGTCGCCGTCTCGAGATCGTAGAGGATCTCGCTCACCGTGACGGGGTGCATCGCCCGGAACGGGATCCCCTCGCTGTACTTGCCGAGGCGAACCGCCTTCACGCTCTCGATCGTGCGTCCGAAGCCGCCGAGCGACGCCATGACCCACGCACGGTCACGCGGAAACGCCTTCGCCCAGGCGCTCGTGCCGCCGTGCTCGTATTCGCCCGCCGGCGCCCAATCGCGCTCGTATTCCATCACGCCGCGCATGCGATCGAACTCCGTGCTGCGTCGCGAGAAGCGCGCGATCGTGTCGCCTTGCTCCTGCGCTCGCAGCTTGTGAACGGGCCGGTCGATCTGCGCGAAGAGAGGCTGGAATTTCGCTGCCGCCAAGGCCTGCCGCCATGCCTTCAGCGTCGCCTCGCGCGAGGCCTCGGCGAGCTCCGCCGGATGCAAGATCCCGATCATGAGGCTCCCGAGATCCCCGATCGGCATGCCGTCGACGCCGACGAGCGCGTCTTTGGCGTCGAGCCGAAAGACATGGGCGACCCGATCGCCGTCGTAGGCCGCCCACACGACGCGGCGAGCAAGCGGTGAGACGAGCGGATGCAGCATGAAGTAGTGACGGAAATGGCTCGACGTGAGCCTCCGACCATCCACCATGTGACGCTCGAGCCGCCTCGTCGTCGTGACCTCGATGCGCTCCTTCACGCCTGCGTTCGACGCGACGTTCGGCACGCACCGATCGAGGAGCTGGTCGACCTCCATCGATCGCCGCTTCGCCGCCTTCTCGAGCAGCTTCTGCGCGTCGTCGCGGCGCGGGCGATTGAGCCGCGGGTTCGAGATCATCCCAAAGAGCTCGTAGAGCGCGAGCGGCGACGACATGTTGCTCAGCATCTCGGCGGCCTGCACGGACCGCTGATGCGACCACCCTCCCCAGCGCTCACCGATCCAGCTCGCCGCGAGGTCGTCCCCGAGCAAACCCATCGCCACGAAGCCCCACTTCGTCTTCGTCGTGGGGTCGCCGCGCGGCCCGAGCTGCTCGCCGATCCCGAGCGCGAGCTGATCGAGCGACTCCTTCGTGAAGGCCGCGCGCATCGCGGCGACCATCCCGAGATCGCGCTTCTTGTCGATCTCGAGCCGAAGGCCGATGAGCACCTGGGTCATGTCGATCGGCGAAGCGCCGCCCTCCGAGAGATCGAGCCCGTCGATCGTCTCGAGCGCAGGTAGCTTCGAGGCGTCGAACGTGGGCTCGATGCGACGCGCCGCCTTCACCGTCTCCATCAGGCTCTGCCACTTCACCGCCACCGATTGACGAAGGCGTGGAAAGACCTGCTTCAGCTCGGCGGCGCGCGGCTCGCGCTCGATGTCCCATCCCGTCCCGATGAAGAGGTCCTCCAGCGTCTTCGGCTTTCGAAGCGCGAGGAGCTCGCTCACGACCACGGACGGATCGAGCGACGAGCCGAACGTGATCTTCGCCACCGAGAGGACTTGGAGGAATCGAAGCGACGGATGAGCGAGCAATGTATGGAGCGCCGCCTTGACCTCGTGCGGCGCGATGTGGAGCTTGGCATGGCGGACGAAGCCGAGATGCCAGTAGAGCTCGAGATCGCTCGCCTTGAACTTCGTCAGCTCACCGAGCAGCTCCACCTCGTGCGCGTGGATGTACTTCTCGATCTCCTTCGCGAGCGCTTTGTCGCCAGGTTTACGAAGCTGCGCGGCGTGGAGCGCGATGAGCTCGCCCCGAGGATCGCCCTCGGTGGAGAGCCAATCGCCGTAGACGTAATAGCCATCTTCGTCATCGGGGTTCGCTTCGATGACCGCTTCGAGCTCGGGATTCGTCTTGGTCACACGCCCATCGTAACGTCAGTTCACGCGCGTCGTGCAACCGAGCTCCACCTCGATTTTTCCGCTGCTTTCGGCCTTGAGCGTGTCGCACGCCGTGCCGTGGAGGATCACCGTGGTCGGCGCGGTCGGGTCGTCGTAGGTCCACCCGTTCGCGCCGTCCTTCGGTATCGACGTGTGCTTGCCCTGCGAGTCGGTGAAGAGCACGTTCACCTTCGACGGATCGGGCACGCCGGGCGTCCCGTCGTTTCGCACGAGCGCGAGCTCGCAGCTCGCTGCCTCGCCGCGGATGGCGTTGATCGCGGCGAGGAGCTCGTCACGGATTTGCGCCGCGCTCTTCTGACCTGGCGTGACCTGGAAGTGACACGGCGTCGCGCCTGCCGGTGAGCTCTCGCTCCATCCAGGCAGACAGCCCGCTTGCGGTGAGCCGCCGGCGACGGCGAGCCGCCCGACGAACACCTCGTTGTACGTCGAGTCGGACGACGTCGGATCGCCGACGCCGACCGCGAACGTGGTGACCGCGCTCGGCCCATCGTGCGCCGCTTGGACGAGATCGACGCATTGCTGCTGCACTTGAGGCTGCACGTCGGACGGCCCGTCCGGTACGCCGTCCGTCATGATCACGAGCACGCGCTTGCCGTTCTTCTTGAGCGGCGTGTACGGCTGAAACGACGTGAGGATGCCGAGCTGTCCTTCGATCGCGCGCTTCAAGGGCGTACCGCCTTGCGGCGACGACGACTTGATTCGCTGCCGCAGCTGCCCCGCGTGCGTCGCATCGACGTAGTCGATCCCAACGTCCGTCGCGGTGAAGTCCGCCACGCTCTGCGTCCCGTCGAACAAGAAGAGCCCCACCCCGAACGCGGTGTCGTGCGCCTTCTCGGCGTCGTCGATGAAGGACACCATCGCGTCGCGCGCGGCTTGCCACTTGAGGCCGGTCGGTCCGCTCGGGGCGAGCGGATCGAGCATGCTGCCCGACCCGTCGAGGATGAAGAGCATGTACACGGCGGAGCGCTCGAGCGTCACCACCGTGCCGGCGCAGGTGGCGTCGTCCGCCACGTCTTCGAGCGCCGAGGCGTCCTTCGCGAACGACGGATCGCGCGCGCCGCTGTCCGCCGTGTCGTTCGAAGCGTCGAAGCTCGGCCGCTCGCGCGCGTCACCGCAGGCCTGCGTGAAGAGGGCGGCCGCGGCGACTCCGCCGAGCGCGATCGAGGTTCGGTGAAGCGCCCATCGGAGCGCGGGTGAGAGCCATGCAGAGAAACGCATCTCCCCGCTTTACCGCTCGCGCGGAGAGCGCATGACCATTCAATCGAGTCTCACGTGCAGGTCATGACGAGTTGACGCTCATCGGCCTCACTACGCGATCTGGCTCAGCGCGTGGGCGGCGGCTCGTCGTCATCAATCGCGACGCATTCGTCCGTCTTGAGGTGCTCGATCGGAGTCTCGACCGGGAGGACACCCGTGCGAGCGAGGTCCGGGCGCTGGTTGTCGACGATCGAGATCGTCGGCTTGAGCCCGAGGTAGGCGCAGATCGCCTGCGAGGCCTCTTCGGCGAGCTGCTCTTTCGAGAACGACACGCCCGACCACTCGTCGCCGACGAGGATCCAGTGATGCGCGAGCGCGACGCCGACGAGGAGCGAGAAGGCCACCGCGCGCGAAGGACGGGTGGGCACATTCGTGCATTCTGCAAGCACCGCCACGAGGCGCTGGGCCATGTGCGAGCCGATCTTGCGAAGATCGATCATCAACGCTTCGTCGGTGGCGCCGTGGGAGAGAAACGCGCGGATCAACCCCCGCCGATCGACGACGACGTCGATGATCGTGCGCACCGCGACCTCGATGACGTCGCGCGCCGGAGCGCCGGTCCAGATGCCGCTCTTCGTCGAATTCTCGGTCGCGGTCTGCATCTGCAACACGAACTGCTCCGAGAGCGCACGGAGGAGCGCACCCATCCCCGCGAAGTGGGCGTAGAACACCGAAGGCTCGAGCCCTGCGCGCGCGCTCACGTCCTCGACGCTCGATCGCGCGAAGCCCTTCTCCGTGATCACCGCCTCGCCCGCCGTGAGGAGCAGCCTGCGATCGCGCTCTTGCTCTTCGGGCGTACCGAGCGGCGCGGGCGCGTGCGACGACGATCGCTTCATCATTACGCCCGAGACGCTATGCTCGGTGACGCGCGATGGTGTAAGGGCGGGCTTCACGGGCGCGGCCGCCTCGGCGACGACCGAGACGGGCTGCGTCTCGATCACCTCGGTCGGACGCGTGTCGGCCGCGAGCGCAGCCTCGAACGCGCGCTCCGAATCGTCACCGTTGTCAGCCCCCTTCGTCACGACGCGCGATCGAACGCGACAGAACGAATTACGTCAAGCGCGGCGTGGCTAAGGGCGATAATCTCAGCGGCCCCGTGGCTGCTGCGCGTCCGAAGACGATCCCGAGGAACACCGAGCTCGAAGAAGCGATCGTCGCCGATCCGGAGTCTCCGGACGGCTACCTCGTTTACGGCGACTGGCTGCTCGAGCAAGGGGAGTCGCTCGGCGACCTCGTCAGCGTGCAGGCCGCTCTCGCGAAGCGCCCAAAGACCGCGAAGCTGAAGGCCGAGCTCCAGAAGAAGGAGAAGGCGCTCCTCGCACGTCACACCGAGTCGCTCGGGGAGTTCGCGGTCTACGAGCACACGTGGAAGTACGGCTTTCTCGAGGGCGTCACGATCGAGAACCCCACGCCGCAGCTCTACGAGGAGCTCTGTCAGCTCGTCGCGGCGCGCTTTCTCCGCGAGCTCGACATCGAGCTGCTGATGAACGCGACGAAGAACGCGCTCGTCCTCGGCGCGATCGCGAGGCTTGGTCTGCCGAAGGCCCTTCGCAAGCTCGCGCTGATGTCGATCTACGACGCGATGCAGTGGGCCGACGCCGGTGACATCTCGATCATCTACCCGCGCCTCGATCGCGTCCGCGAGCTCGTCGTTCGGGCCCAGCGCCTGACGCTCGGGACGATCGACCTCCCCGCCCTCGAGTCGCTCGACGTGACGCTGAGCGCAGAAGACGGGCGCGACCAAAGCGTCGAGGCTGGGATCGTTCAATCGGTCACGACATGGCTCACGCAAAAGCGCCCGCCCGCGCTGAAGCGTCTCTCGCTCGCCTTTGGCGTCTTTCGCGCAGAGAGCCTGCCCTGGACCAGGCTCGCGCCGCTCGCCCTCGCCTTGCCTCCGCTCGAGCATCTCGGGCTCACCGAGCACTCCGTCGGCGATGACCTCGTCCGCGCGCTGCTCGACTGGAAGCATCTGCCTCGGTGCACCTCGCTCGATTTGTCGTCCACCGACATGACGAATGCGGGCGCAAAGCTCATTTTGGAGAACGAAGCCCGCTTTTCGCATCTCGAGAACCTCAGCTTGGGCGGTAATGCATTGACGACCAAGACCTGCAAAGCGCTCGAGAAGGCATTCGATATCGCTGTAGACGTCGAGAGCCAGGGTCGTGAAAGAAGCTTTGACCGCTTCGTCGAATAGAGGTTAGCGATAACGGGTTTGGATGACTCTCTATCGGAATCAACGGATGCACTCGTGAGCCGCTCCTCTGCGCCCCGCCCCTTCGTCATCATCGGGAACCCCGAGAATCGCCGGGTCACGCTCTTTCAAGAGGCGCTCGCCGAGCAGAACCTCGCCGCCGCGACCGTGATCTCGTGGCTGTCCATTTTGGAGAGCCCGGACGAAGACCCCTTTCGGGACCTGCCGCGAAAGCAACCCGCCATTCTCCGCATCGACTCGTTCGGCGAGAATTTCGACGTCACACGGCTGCTCCTTCATCGCGGGTACGAGGACGCCGAGGCCGCGGGGGTGTGGGCGCTCTCTCCGCGCGAGGTCGACGCGCTTCCCTACGACCGCGGCCGCATCGTCGCGCCCAAGCAGGAGCACCTCGGCTTTCTCCGCGTGCTCGGCGGTCTCGCGAAGGCGACCGAGGCCCGCCCCGAGCTCGAGGCGATGCCTTCGCCGAAGGCGATCGAGCTGCTCTTCGACAAAGTCGCCTGCTCTCACGCGTTCGCGGGCGCGGGCGTCCGGATCCCGCGCGCCCTCCACGGGATCACCTCGGGCGACGAGCTACGTGAGCGGATGGAGCGCGAAGGCATCACGCGCGTCTTCGTGAAGCTCACGTGCGGCTCTTCGGCGTCGTGCTTGGCCCTGTTTCACCACGATCCCTCCGCCAAGGACAAAGCCCGGCGCATGTGGCTCTTCACCAGCATGGAGATCGAGGGAGAGCGCTTCTACAACTCGCTGAAGCCGCGCCGCTACGAGAGCCGAGCTTCGATCGACCGCATCCTTGGCTTTCTCTTTCGCGAAGGCTCCCACGTCGAAGAGCACGTCGCCAAGGCGCGCATTCGCGGGCGGTATTTCGACACGCGGATGGTGGCGATCGGGGGCGAGCCCACGTTCACCGTCGTTCGCAAGAGCGTCCACCCCATCACGAACCTCCACCTCGGCGGCGAGCGAGGCACGATCGACGAGCTCGAGTCTGCGGTCAGCGCCGAGGCGCTCGCGACCGCACACGACGACGTTCGCAAGGTCGCCGCGCTGCACGACGGGCTTCATGTCGGCGTCGACGTGATGTTCACCGAAGACGGCGAAGACCACCGGGTGCTCGAAGCGAACGCCTTTGGCGATCTCTTGCCAAACCTCACGCGCGATGGGCTCTCGGTCTACGCGTGGGAGATCCGCACGGCGCTGGGCGCGGCGTCCTCTCCTCTCGCGGGATCGAAGAAGCGCGCCTGAGCGCTCGCTCGACGCCCCCGCAAGAAGCGGCGTCCTTCCGAGAGCTGATCCATCACCGCCTGCATGCGGCCTTGCACGTCGGCATACGCGCGCGCGACCGCCGCGGGGTCCTCGGCGTCGGCAGGCGTCAGGTCAGGCCAGGTCATCGGCTCTCCAATCGCCATCGTGATCTGCGCGGGCAGCGGCAGATACGGCACGAAGCCGATCGTCACGCCCCACGGTACGGCCGCGATCAGCGGGAGCACCGACGTGCGTGCCCACGCGTGAACGTGCAGGAGCTTCGCGAGCCGATCTCCGCGCGTGAGGACGATGAACTGCTCGTGCGCGCCGACGGTGACGACGGGGACGATCGGCACGCGTGCGCGCAACGCGAGCTTGATGAAGCCCGTGCGGTCTCCGAGCACGATCTTGTTCCGGTCACGAAACGGCCGGAACGCGTCGAGGTCGCCGCCCGGATACACGAGCGCGAGGTGGCCGTCCGACAGCGCGTGCATCGCTCCTTCGTGTCCCGCTCGGAGCACGCCGAGCATCGCGGTGTAGCGACGGAGCATTGGATCCTCGAAGAGGAAGTCGTGACCCAGCGCGTAGAGCGCGCGATCGGGGCCAAAGCGATCCCACACCGCCACCGCCGTGAAGAAAGGCTCGAGCGGCAAGAGCCCGCCGTTGTGGTTGCCGACGAGGAGCGCGCCGCCTTGGGCGGGGATGTTCTCGACGCCGAACGTCTCGAGACGAAAGTAATGCCGGCCGAGCACACGCGCGAGGTCGACGAGGAGCGACACGAAGCGCGGGTCGCGGGCATGGATGTCGTCTGCCGCGAACGTGCGTTTGCGAAGCCGGAGCGCGTAGTGCGCAAACTTACCGACCAAGATCGGCGGGCACACGAGCGCGACGCGATCGCGAAGCGGCGCGAGCTCCGCCCATCGATCGAGCCAATCACAGACGTCGTCGTAGGTCTCCCCGAGGGTCACACGCCCAAGCCTGCATTTTGCGAGCCGGCGAGCCTAGCGATGGCCCGCGAGGAACTCGCGCACGCGCGCGTTGGTGCGCTCGGGCATCTCGAATTGGGGGACGTGCCCGCAGTCGTGGAAGAGCTCGTAGGGCGCGTCCGGAAGCGCGCGCCGCACGTGGCGGAGAAACGCGCGCGGCACGAGCCGGTCCTTGTCCCCGAAGATGAAGAGTGAGGGGACGCGGAGAGCGGGCAACCGGTCCCAGAAGCCACGGGTCCCGTGCGGATCCTCGAGGTAGATCTCGCGAGCTGCGTGGAAAAATGCGATGCGTCCTCGCGGCGTCGCGAAGACGCGAACGAACTCATCGGCGGCCGCGTTCATCGCCGCGTCGGCGACGCGCTCGGGACGCGCGAACATCGAGTGCAGCACGGCGATGACCATCCGATGAATGACGCGTAGTGGCAACGCGGCGATCTCGGGGCGCAAGAGGCGAACAATCCACGCCGCAGCGCGATATCTGCGCCACGCGAGCGACGGCGCGAGGAGCACGAGCCGGTCGACGCGCGACGGCGTGCGGAGCCCCACTTCGAGCGCGACGCGTCCGCCCATCGAGTTTCCGATGATGTGCGGGCGCGCGAGCCCCACCGCGTCGAGCCACGCGACGAGCCACGCCGCGAAGTACTCCGGATGGAGCGGGCGCAGCGGCTTGTCCGACTCACCAAAGCCAGGGAGATCGATCGCGAAGACGTGATGATCGCGCGCGAGGTCCCAGAACATGGGCAGGAACGACGCGCTCGTAGCGCCGAGCCCGTGCAGGAGGACCACCGGCGGCGTACCGACGCGCCCTGCTTCGAGATAGAAGGTGCGCACGCCCATCGCGCCGGCGAAGCGGCATCGCGGCGAGCGCAGATCGCGCTGCGGCGGCGGCAAGAGGTCGTCGACCTCGAGCGTGAGCGCGATGTTTCCTCGCAAAAAGAGGCGTCCTTGCAGGAACGCTTCGACGCCGGCGAGCCGGCCCTCGAGCACGTCGAGCAACGTCACGCTGTCGCTCGTGATCGTCGAGGTCGGATCCTTCGAGCGCCCGAGGCGAAGACGCGTCTTGCCATTCTGCATCTCGACGGTCCACGTGCCGCCGCTCGGCCCTGCGTCGAACACGATCCGCGCCGTGCGTTTGGCGGAGCTCCGGGAGATGCGCGCCTGGAGCGCCCGCTCGATCGCCTGCGCCGGCCCGTCGGGTGCGTCACGTCGTAGGAGCTTGGAGAGAGAGGAAAACAAATGGATCCGCCTCTTCTTCCTCCTCTCCAGCAAAAACCACCCCAACGCCGAACGCAAGCGCGGGTACGCCGAATGCAATCTCTTTCGTAGCTCGCGTGTCGGGCGCTGCGCGCCCGAAACCATTTTGCTCGCAGGCTCGCAAAATGCACGCTCGGCTTCGTATGAACGCCGATCGAAGAGTGGAAGTCACGTGCGGCATCGACATCGACGCACCTGCGGAGGTCGTGTGGAAAGCCTTGACCGAGCTCGACCGCTTCCATGAATGGAACCCGTTCATTCGAGCGGCCAAGGGCGAGGCGAAGGTCGGCGGCCGCATACGCGTGCGCGTCAAGCCGTCCCTCCCGCTGCCGTTCCCCGTCGTTTTTCACGCGATCGTGACGGAGTGCGAAGAGGCGCGGGTGCTTCGCTGGCTCGGCCATTCCTTGCGACCTCGCATCGGCTCCGGCGAGCATTGGTTCAACCTCGAGCCGCTCGATCCCCATCGCACCCGCTTCTCGCAGCGTGAGGTGTTCACGGGCATCCTGCCGCGGATCTTCCATCGGCTGCTCGTTCGTGAGTCGCTCCGAGGGTTCGAAGCGATGAACATGGCGCTCAAGGTGCGCGCAGAGATGCAGGTTCAGCGCGCACGCGTTGCGCCGCCACCGCGAGATGTGCGCCTCGAAGACGCGACGAGCCACGCGTAGGAGACGAGCCATGACCCTTCCCTTCTCGAGTCGTCCGTGGATGCTCATCGAGCCACGCGCCAAGGGCAGCGGCGCCGTGGAGGATCCCTACCGCGCCTCGATCGAGAGCATTGGCGTCAAGCTTCCGGAGCGACGCGTCACGTCGCAGGAGCTGATGGCGAGCACGCGGCACCACACGAACATCGACCTCGAGCGCCTTACCGGCATCCGCGAGCACCGCGTCTGCTCGGCGGGAGAAGACTCGCTCTCGCTCGCGATTGACGCGGCGAAGGATTGCCTGCGGCGCTCGCGTCACGCGCCGAGCGACATCGAGATGATCATCGACGCGAGCATCACCCGCTACGCAGGCGGCCCCACGACGTACCGCTTCGAGCCACCGCTCAGCATGTCGATCAAAGAGGCCATCGGCGCGCCGAACGCGATGAGCTTCGATCTCTCGAATGCGTGCGCGGGGATGATGACGGGCGTCTTTCTCCTGAACGACTTCATCCGGCGCGGCGTCATCCGCTGCGGCATGGTCGTGAGCGGCGAGCTCATCTCCGGCCTCGGCACCACCGCGGCCCATGACATTCGCTACATCTTCAGCCGCCAGCTCGCGTCCCTCACGCTCGGCGACGCAGGCGCTGCCGTGATCGTCGAGCGCGCGCCTGACCAACGTGCGGGCATCACGCTCGCGGGGTTCACCACGCTCTCCGAGCACAGTCGACTGTGCCTCGGCGCGCCTTCTCCCCACAGCCCCGGCGCGCGCATGTTCACGAAGGCACGCACGATCCACAAAGTGGCGATCGCCGACACCCCGCCGCTCCTCGACGATCTGCTCTTGGAGACCGGTCTCCGGCTGCGCGACATCGACTGGCTCATTCCACACCAGACCTCGGCGCGCGCCATTCGCGCAGGCGAGCGCGAGCTCGTGGGCCGCTTCGGTGAAGGCCCGAAGAACATCGTCGTCAACGTCGAAGAGCGGGGCAACACCGCGTCGACCACGCATTTCCTCGCGCTTCGTCGCTATCTGGACGAAGGGCGCTTCAAGGCGGGCGAGCGGATCATGCTGCTCTCGCTCGCGTCGGGCCTCGAGATCGGCGTCGTGCTCTTCACCGTCGACGAAGATCTGATCCGTCTCGCGCCCGACATGACGCCGAGGCGATCGGCGCCGATCGCGCCCAACGTCCCGCAACGGGCAGGAGAGTAGCATCATGAGCACGCGCATCGAGTCGGTCGCGACGAAGCACTCCACCGTCAGCTGGGGACCTTTCGCCCATGGCGCGCTCGCCTTGTCGGATCGCGCCGCCCGCACGTGCCTCGAGCGCGGCGGGCAGCACGCCTCGGACCTCGATCTCCTCGTGAACGCTGGCCTCTACAAAGAGCACAGCATGGCGGAGCCTGCGCTTGCGTCGATCATCCAAGAGGACATCGGCGCGAACACGGGACGCCTGCTCCACGACGAGCATCGGCACGAGCGCGGCGAGCACGGGACGTTCTCGTTCGACGTGATGAACGGTGGATGCGGCGTGTTGACGGCGCTGCAGCTCGTCGACGCGTTCGTCGGCGCGGGCACCGCCGGGTTGGGGCTCGTCGTCGCGGGCGACGCCGATCCTTCACCGAGCACATCGCGTGGCTTTCCGTTCGGCGCCGTCGGCGGCGCGATTCTTCTCGGCCACCACGACGACGGCGATGGCTCGCGTGAGGGCTTCACCCGGTTCGAGCTCCGCACCTTCCCCGAGCACGCCAAGCTCTTCGAGGTCCGGCTCGAATGGGATGCCGAGGCCAACCGCAACATCGTCGTCGTCGACGAGGCGCCGAGCTTCGCGAGCCAGGCCGTGTCGTGCGCCGCCGAGGTGACGAAGGCATTCCTCGCACGCGAGAAGCTCACCGGCGAGGACATCGACCTCTTCCTCACGAGCCAATATCCACTGTCGTTCGCGAAAGAGACGGCGCGCGCGATCGGCATCCCCCTCGATCGGATCCCGATCGTCGCTCCGGAGCTCACGCGTGCGCACACCGCCGGCCCGATCGCGGCGCTCGAGTCTGCCTTCGAGTCGGGGCTGTTCGCGCGCGCGCGTCGTACGCTCTTCGTCACCGCCGGCGCTGGGATCACGGTCGGCGTCGCGCTCTACGAGCAAGACCCGCCGCCCGACATCGACGTTTGAGTCGCGCGCGAACGAACGCCCGCGCTACGACACGATCGCGAGGCGTCGCTTCGTCCAGATCGGCTCGGCCGGGATCCGCTCGAGCACGTGACCACGAAACGTCTCGTAGAGCCCGAGCTCGTCGAGGTGCACATAGCCGATGTGACATCCGCACGTGTCGTTCGTGCACGGACGCTCCTTCAGCGCGCCGTCGAACGAGCCGTCGTAGAGGTTGCCGATGACCTCATCGATGAAGTGGCAGCGTCGCACGTCGCCGTCGCCGTCCACCGAGACGACGCTCTCACCTGCGCGGCACGCCCTGCCCTTGCTCGCATGACGGCGCGTGTTGATCGCGAAGAGCGGATCGATCGCCTCGTAGCGAGCGATCTCCTCGCGGCCGTACTCCTCGTAGCTCTTCGCGGCGTTGATCCAGAGGTACACGCCTTCGGGCAAATCATCACGTAGCCGCGCGATCTCGCTCGTGAAGCGGTGAAGCCCGACGACGCCGCAGCTCACGTTCACGCCACGCGCGTGGAGGCGGCGGATCTTGTCGAGGAACGCTTCACGCGGCGTCCACTCGGGGTGATAGGTGGCCCAGATGCCCAATTTCTGGGCCTCTGCGCGATCGACCCAGCCCTCGATGTCGCACGACAAGTTCGTCTGAATCGCCGCGCGCTCGACATGCGGAAGGCGTGAGAGGCGGACGAGCCCCTCTTGGTACCAGCGGCGGATGAGGCCTTCACCCCACGGCGTGACGAGCACGCTGACGCGATCGTTCACCCGTGTCTGCTCGACCCAGTCGACGAAACGCTCGAACGACTTGCGATCGGCCAGCAGCTCGGCGCGCGTGTCCTTCTTCTTCGCGAACGGACAGTAGTCGCAACCGTAGTTGCAGCTCTCGAGCGGGCCTCGGTACAGAAAGGACAGCGGCTTCGTCATCGATTCGCCATCGGCAGACGGCCGGCGTCAGCGCAGGTCGAACGTACGCATGCGCTCGCGGACGTTCTCGGAGTAGAGCCACGGGCCGACGGTGTCGGAGCGCTCCATCCCGAGCGCGGTGAGGCGCATCGTGTTGTGGTTGTCGTCCTCTTTTGAGAGCGACGCGCATCCGTGCTCGAGCAGCTCGCGCATCATCGGCAGATCCTCGAGCACGTCTTTGCCGAACCGGGCAGCGTATTTCGCGCGATCGATCCCGTCGGCGACGAAGAGCGAGTACGCCACCCAGCGCCTTCGCTGCTCGTCCTCATCGAGATCGATGCCGTAGTGCGCGTGCGCGAGGCCGTCGTCGCTGTCGTCGAGCCACGCGCCGATGATCTCACGCACTCCGCGCGCCCCGACGGCCCACTCGGTGGAGTAGTGAAGCTTCGTCGTGTACGAGCGCGCGCCGGGGCCGAGACCAACCATCCCGTCGTCTTGAACGCAGTACACCGGACCGTGCGCGAGCTTCGCGTCACGGCGCCGGAACATTCGCATCGACGACTGCTCGTAGCCCGACGCGACGAGCAAGTCCCGTGCGTGCCGGTACATCGCGAGCCGCTCGTCGTCCCAATCGCGCGGGCGGCGCGAGAGCGTCGTCACGGGACGCACGTAGAGTGGATAGAGGTAGAGCTCTTCGGGCTTCCACTCGAGGGCCTTCTTCAGCGAGCCCTCCCACGTCTCGATCGTCTGCTCGGGCAGGCCGTACATGAGATCGATGTTGAGGACGGGGAAGCCTGCGTCGCGCATCGCGCCGAGCGCCGCGTTGACCTCGGCGCTCTTCTGCGGGCGCTTCACCGCCGCGCTCTCGGCCTCGACGAAGCTCTGCACGCCGATGCTCACGCGATCGACGCCGCGCTCGCGAAGCAGACGCATGCGCGCGGGCGAGCACGTCTCCGGGCTCGTCTCGACCGATCCGGGAATCGCGCGGAGGTCCGCGCCCATCGTCTTCTCGCAGATGTCGAGGACCTTCTCGAGCTCTCGTGTGTCGAGGAGCGTGGGCGTGCCGCCGCCCATCGCGAAGCGTGCGTACTTCGCGCCGTCACCGAGGGCATCCTTCACGCGACGCGCCTGGTGCTCGAGCACCTCGACGAAGCGGCTGACCATCTCCGTTTGGGGCTTCGGCGTGGTGAAGAGGTTGCAGAACCCGCAACGCATCTCGCAGAACGGGACGTGCACGTAGAGAAAGAGCGCGCTCTTGTCCTCGTCGCGCCACACGTCGGCCAGCGCGCGAGCGGGCTCGAGCGCGCGATACGCCGTCTTGTGGGGATAGGCGTAGAGATACGAGTCGTACGGCGTGCCTTCGAGTCGCTGCTGCAGGCTGAGCGCTGGCCCCGCGGAGACGGGACCCGCGGGCTTCTTCAACGAGGACGAAGGGATGAGCGGTGTTGCGAGACTCAAAGTGGCGCCAGCATAGACGCGAGACATTCGGGGTGAAAGCCTCGTGTCGCTTCTTTTGACCGCGATTTGCCCGCATTTCACGGGCGTGGGCCACCCTCAGCGCAGGATGAATTCGCCGTACGGCACGTTCCACACGGACGGATGCGCGACCCGATGCCCGCGAAAACCATCCTCGCCGTAGGCGGTGCCGTGATCCGAGCACACGATGCAGAACGTGGGGCGGCCGCGATACGCCTCGAACAGCGGCTCGAGCGCGCGATCGACATACTCGAGCGCGGCGCCATGCGACTCGATCGTGTCCGGACGCTTCTCGGCCGAACCGTCCTTCTTTGCATTCTGCAAGTAAAAGTAGTTCGGCTGGTGGAGCGCCGAGACATTGATGAACGTGAACAGCGGCCTCTCGCGTCGTGCCGCGAGGTGCTCTTCACGAATGCGCTTCGCGATCGCGACCTGGTTCTCCGTCGAGCGCGGATCCGTCACGCCCGTCGCGGTGGACCAATGGCTCTCGTCGAACAAGCTCGGGAAGACGCGGCCGAGCGCGTTCTGCTTGTTGAAGAAGCCAACGCCGCCGATGCACGCCGTGTGGTAGCCGCGAGCGCGAAGCCCGGTGACGATGTCGGGTCCGTCGAGGACGCACGTCTTCGATCCGGTCGTGACGCTGCCCTCGAAGCGCAGCGCGAAGAGCCGGTCGTGGTGCCCTGGCGTCGCGGGAGTGGGCAGAAACCCGGCGAAGAAGGCGTGATGCGCGGCGTAGGTGAAGCTGCCTGGCGTGTGACGAAGCTCCCACGCGTGGTTGGGGAGGAGCCGCTGCAAGGTCGGCGTGCGCCCGGCGGCGCACAGAGAGGACGCGACGTCGTAGCGAAGCGTGTCGAGCACCACGAACAAGAAGTCGTGACTGCCGATGATCTCGTTCATGTCGTGCATCGTCCGTGCTCCTTCACTCGACCGGCTCGTCGTAGCGTTCACGCTCCGACACGGGCGCGCCGCGATCGACCCCGCCCTCGTCCGGCTCGGCGTCTTCGTCGACCTCGTCTTCGAGGCCGTCTTCATCGAGATGCGTGTCCTCGTTCGGGATGAGCGCCGGGTCTTCGACGTCGTAGTAGCTCCCCTCTTCGCCGTCCTCGTCCTCGTCGTAGTCGTCGTAGTCCTCGTCGTACATCGCGTCGCCCTCTCCGCCGAGGTCGGCGTAGCCCGTCGCGACATCCTTGCAGATCCCTTGGAGCTGATTTTCGAGGTCGCCGAGGTAGAGCCCACGAAGGTCGAGGCGATCGAGATGCTTGAACGCGTCCTTGTGCTCGACGAAAACGGCCGTCTCCGAACGACCGAGCGCGCTCTTGCGCAAATCGAGGACGCGGAGGTTCGCGAGGAGCTTGGCCTCCGAGATGAGCAGCTGGAGAAGCTCCGACGTGTTGTTCAACCGATGCAAGCGGAGCACGGTGAGCTTCGGCGGTGGGCTCACGACGATCGCGCGGATCGCGGCGTCGTCGGTGAAGGACGTGCCGTCGAGGGTGAGCTCCTCGAGGTTGGGCAGCGCGATCGTCGCGCCTTCGATCGTGAGGTTCTCCTGCGCGTGGAGCGCCAGCGTCTGCATGCTCGGCAGATCGAGCACGTCGAGTTGCACGTTCTCGGCCGCCACCTGCAGGTGCCGGAGGCGCGGCAGCGACGTGAGGATGGGATCGATCACGAACGTGCCTGCCTCCGCCGCGCGCCCAGGCACGCCGATCTTCACCGTCTCGATCGTGACAGGCAGAGACTTCTTCGCGGCCGCCATGGCTTTGAGGAGCTCCGCGGCGCGCTGGACGCTGAACGGCACGCTCAGCGAACGGAGGAACCGCGACGAATGCAGCGCGAAGACCTGGTCGAGATGAACGCCGTCGATGTCGGCGCTGTCGGCGTATCCGTACGAGAAATGAAGCTTCTGATCGCGGGGCAAATCACCGAACAAATGCGTCCGGAAGCGCTCGAAGAGCGAAGCCTCACGACGCCGCAACGGGTGCTCGGGCTCCGAGGTCGTCATGTCGCGCGGGGGCACCTTCTGCTCCGCGATCGCCGCCTCGAGCGCGATGAGCTCGCCCCGCGGGTCGCCTTCTTGCTCGAGCCAGTCACCAAACACGAGGCGCGCGTGCACGTCGTCGGGGTTCTGCGTGATCGCGGCGGCGAGCTCGGGGTTCCACTTCGGCTCTCCGTCTCCTTTCGCCAAACGATGGAGCGTGGGGCGAAGACGCAAGCGCAGCGCGTCGCTGTCGGCGTAGAGCTCGACGACCTCGTCGCGTTCGAGCAGCCACTCCTCGAGGTCGAGGTTCGGCTCCTCCTCGAGCACGTCCGCGAGCTCCGTCGCGAGCGCGCTCGGCCCGTGGCGCGTCGCCACGAGCTCGAGACTCCCGTCGGCGACGAGATCGCTGAGCAGCTCGGTCACCTCGGCAATGAGCTCGTCTTCGTCAATCATCGTTCGCTCGCGGACTCGGAGATCCTCGCAAGACGAGGAGCGCCCGGCCATCGAAAACGACGTTCTCGCAAAGCTTCGCGAGGTCCCGCTTCGCCGTCCGTGCGGCGCCTTGATCGAGCCCAGCGAGGTTCAGCGACTCCAGATGCGCGAGCCGCGGCCGAGCGGCGAGGAGTCGCTCGACATCGGCGCCGTCGAGATTGCAGTGGGCGAGGTCGAGCGCGCGAAGCTGCGTGAGAAGGGGGCTTTCGATCAGGCGCTCGAGCCACAGCGCCGGGGACATCAGCCCGCTCAGCCGAAGGCTTGCGAGCGGCTTTGGCGGTGACGTGAAGAGCGCGTCGAGCTGGGCGCCGCTCATCACCACGATCGTCCGCGCGTCGATGCCGAGTCGTTCGAGCCGCGGAAGGTCGAGCGGCGTGCCCTCCTCGAACGTGAGCGTCTCGGCGAGAAGCTCGATCCGCTTCGCCTTCGCGAGCTCGAGGTGCGCGAGCTCGATGTGCTGCGCCGCGACGTGAAGCTCCTCGAGGTGGGCGAGCTGGCGAAACGCAGCACCGATCGCGAAGGTTCCTCGCGAGGCTCGGCTCCCGATCGTGATCTTCTCGAGCGTCTTCGCGAGCGACGCCTTGCCGCGGAGGAGCTGCGTGCTCGCGGCTGTGATCTCGGCGGGGACCGTGAGCGACCGCAGAAATCGCGCGGAGGCGCATCCCGAGAGCGTCTGCAAATACGACCCGTCGACCGTCACCGAGTCGAAGAAGCCGTACCACCACGACACCTCGGCGACCTCGTCGCCGAAGGCGAGATCGCCGAAGAGATGCGTGCGAAATCGCGCGAGGAGCGTGGCCTCGCGCTTCCTCAGCGCGGTGATCTTCGGCGCGTCTCTCCCTTTGCCGAGCGTCTCGCCGTCCGCGTGCTTCGCGATGAGCGCCTGGATGCCGATCAGCTCGCCCCGCGGGTCCCCTTCTTGTTCGAGCCAGTCACCGAAGACGAGTCGGGCGCCAGGGTCGCGGGGATTCGCCTCGATGACGGCCGCGAGCTCGTCGTTCCACTTCGGTCCGCTGGCTCGACGCTCCATCCGGGCGAGGATCGGCCGCAAACGGGACTTCAGCTCCTCACCGTCGATGTAGAGCTCGGACACCTCCGGGCGATTGATGAGCCACGCCTCCACGTCGAGGGATGGTGACCCATGCAGGCGTCCGATCAGCTCGGCGAGCGGCATCGCGAGGCGCATCGCGCCGTTCGAGGTCGCGAGCTCGAGGCTCCCGTCTTGGGAGAGATCCTCGAGCAGCTCGGCGACATCTGCCGTCAGCTCCTCGGGACTGATGTGCGTCGTTGTCGCCATCCGCAGTCGAATCGATGATACAAAACATCCGCGTGATGCCTTCCCAAGAACCGCAAAATGCGTGGCTGCCAGCCTCCCTCGAGGGCGGACAATGGCGTGCCCTCGAGCTCGACGGCCAGGTGCTCCTCTTCGACCGCAGGACGGGCACGAACGTGCTCGTCGAGAACGAGACGACGAGGTCGTTGCGGCGAAAGTCACCGCGCATGCTTCAAGTCGCGCTCACGAACGCATGCAACAAGACGTGCTCCTTCTGCTACCGGCCGCTCGAGGCGAAGAGCCGCTTCACGTTCGACGAGCTCGTCGACCTCGCGCGCTTCTGCGACGAATGGGGCGTCATCGAGATCGCGTTTGGTGGCGGCGAGCCGACCCTCTTTCCGCGCTTCGGCGAGCTCTTGAAGACGATCTGGCGCGAGACGAAGCTCTGTCCGAGCTTCACGACGAACGGCCTGCGCCTCACGAAGGACTTCTTGCGCGAGATCCGCGGCTCGTACGGGCAGCTCCAGGTGAGCGTGTACGAAGAAGACGACACGTTCGCGATCATCGACCTTCTCGTCTCGGAGCGCGCGAGGTTCGGCCTCAACTATCTGGTCACGCCAAAGCGCGTGAGGAGCCTCGAGGCCGACGTCTTCGAGTTTGCCAGCCGCGGCGTGCGCGACATGCTCTTTCTCTCGTACAAAGGCGACGATCCATCGCTCCATTTGAGCGCCAAGGAGTGCCGCATCTTCGACGAGAGCCTCGCTAAGCTCTATTCTCTACTTGGCAATACGAACCAAATGTCGCTGAAGGTCGACGTGTGTTGGTCCAAGCGATTGGTGAAGTCACCGCAGCTCAACTACACGGAAGACTGCGAGGCGAATGTCGATTTTTTGAGCATTACGAGCGACAAGCGCGTGCTTTCTTGCTCGTTTGCAGATGGTGGGGTGCCCTTCGACAGGCTCGAAGAGATTCGCCCTATCTGGGAATCGCTAAAGTCCAAGCAGATCGTCGCCGAGTCCGTCGGATGTGCGCGTTTGGCCAATCATGGCTTCCCGAACGATCAAATGACCCTCCCGCCGAACAAGAAGCGCTCTCTCGCCGTCGTGGATCGCGTGGGATCGTGAGTCGGCAAGAGGCAATTTGGACGAAACGATGACGACCCACACGACCATCCGCATTTGGCAGTCTTATTCGTGCAACAACAGCAGCAGCTACCGCCTCGTCGCGCGCTTCGCCGACCCTGGCGCCGCCAGAGACGCCGCCTCCGAGCTCACGACGTTCTTCAGCGAGCACGCGACGCAGATGGACGCTGCGATGGAAGATGGAGATATCCCCGACGATCCGAGCGAGGCGGCGACGGCGCTCGCGAGCAAATACGGCTTCGAGTGGAAAGAGCTCTTCACGTGGGGTGACGAGATGCTCGGCGGCGACGAGCCTTCGGTCACCACGGATGACCATGGCGTGCTCGTCATCTGGCACACGTACTGCGGCGGCTTCCCGCGCGAGGTCGCCACCTACCTCGAGAAGCGAGGCGCCACCCAGGTCGAGCAGGAGGACCGGAGCACGCCGCCCGTGTCCGCGCTCTTTCGCGTCCCCCAAGGTGACGACCGGGCACGCGCGGAGCTCACGAAGGCGCTCGCCACCAGGCTCGAAGATGGCCCCGACATCGACGATTTCAGGGCGCCTTGGTCGGAGCGCGAGGTGTGGGGCGAGGCGGCCTTCTTCTGCGATGGAGAGACGCTCGGCTTCTACGTCCCCGGTGATCCCACCGAGCTCGGCGCGCTGAAGAGCTGGCTCGCCGAGCGGGGCGTCGAGAACGCCTCGATTCGCCTCTGCAACTACGAGGACCGCGAGAAGTTCGCCACGATCGCGAGCGCCAAATGCTCCTCGTGCGGCGGCTCGCTCAAGTACGTCGACCCGCGCACGCACGACATCGAGACCGAACAGCTCGCCTGCGCTTCGTGCGGCGGGATGTTCGATCTCGCGTCGTTTCCGAAGCCGGGCTCACCGGCCTAAAAGCCCACGAGCGGCCTCGCTCTATGTCACTGCTTCGGCTCGAGGATGCGGCCGACGAAGACGAGCGTCTTCGTCTGACGATCGACGATCGCCGTCAGGAACGGCCGGTCGACCTTCATCGACTTGGGCTCACCGATCGGGACCGACGTCGTCTTTCCGACCACGGCGGTCGCCGCGGCGGCCTCGGTTCCATTCTCGTCGACCTCGAGGAACGTCTTGTGGATCACGGCGGCGATCGAGACCGGATCGGACTTGCTGATGGCGAAGTCGGCGCCGTCGGTGAACGCCTTCTTCATTCCGAGCGCCTCGAGAGGCTCGCGGAGGGAGAAGTCGGCCTCGACCTTCAGCTTCGGCAGCGAGAGCTTGATGTCTTCGCTCTTCAAGCCGGCGAGGATGTCGAGCACCTTACCGCCGGTGAGTGACGACTCGAACGTCTTGTACGTCCCCGCGGCGGGCATGATGACGAGCATCGAGAGCTCGTTGCCGTCGTAAGGGAGCTCCACCGCCTCGAGCTCCTCGGTCAGCATGTGCGGGCGCGAGATGCCGTCGCTCTGCATCATCGGCACGTCGATCTTCGATCCGTCGAGCTTCGTGAAGGGCCCCGGCGTTGACGAGTTGGGATCGAATTTGCTGGCCCACGACGCGTTGAAGTAGACCGTGTTGACGAGCACGAAGCGCGTCGAGTCGTCGATGACGTCCTTGCGCAAGAGCTCCTTGATGCGGTTCTCGGTCTTGCTCTCGACCCATCCGTTGATCGCGAGCCGCGCCGGCTCGGTCGCATGGATGAAGTCGACCGTGTTGACGCCTGCGCCGTAGTTGACGGCGAGAATGTCGAGGAACGCCGGCTCGAACGTCGACCCTTGCTGACCCCAGAGCGAGTTCGCGATGTTCAGCCGGAATGGCTTTGCGTCTTTGCCCGTCGCGTTCTTTCCGCGGCTTTGGAGGGCGAGGTCGAGGTAGTCGAAGCCCGCATGGATGCGGTCATCGGGGAGATCGAAGTGGAGCGCCTTCTTCATCTCGGCCGCGGTCTCGCCGCGCGCGCCAGCGTAGGTCATCGCGAGCGCCGTCGAGATACTGTGCGGTGAGAGGAAGACGTTGTCGTTCGCCTTCTCCGCTGAGCTCGACACCTGCTTCAAGATGTCGATCGCAAAGTCCGCTTCACCGTTCGCGAGGATGTCCGTCTCGGTCGGCGAGAGCGTCGGGGTGAGGTTTCGTTGCTGCGCCGACTGAACGACCTCGATCTTGGCCGCGCCGTCTTTCGGCTCATCGGAGGAGCAACCGACGCTCGCGGCAGCCGAAGCTCCGAGGGCAGCGAGGACGACAGCGAGCGAGAGACGCGATGCTGCCGAGGTTTTCGTGTGGGTGCTCTGCGAGATGATCTGGTTCACGGTACGTAGCCTCCGGGCTGCCCCTAGAGCAGCGCGCATGCCACGTCGTTCGCGCCTATTTTCCCCTGGTTTTCAGCGTCCAACGCCGGGTGCCAGCATGTGCCACCGCGATGCGAGCCGCCTTCGCGGTCAGGCTGTGGTGGAAGGCAACGCGACGCTGCCGTCGCGACGCATCGACGCGACGAGGCGCGCGGCCTCTTCGGCGCTCGGGTAGCCGGCGATCGACATCAGCTCCGCGCTCGGATCGTGGCGAGCGACGTCGTTCTGCAAATTGCGATAGGCCGCCTCGCGCGCCGCCGCGAGCGCCTTCTGCTCGTCCTCGGACAGCCGAGGCTCGAGCCATCGCGCGACGTCCCAGGAGAGCTCGGCATGACGTCGCTCCTCGACCGCGATCGTCGTCATGACCTCGCGCAAGGAGACCGACGACGCATGCGTCGCTTGATACGCCGCCGAGAGGGCGCCGTAGGTCTCACGCACGCACCCCTCGATCGCGTTCTCGCGCGCGATCTCGAAGGCCGATCGCTTCACGTAGACCGGTCTCACCCCTGCCCATCGGACCGTCGCGCCATGTGCCTCCGCGAGCGCTTCCATCGCGTGCGCGTGACGCGTCTCCTCGAGGGCAGCTTCGAGCGCGCGCCGGCGCAAGGACGGCGGCGCGCCGAGCGACGCGAGATCGCGCGCGAGGTGCTCGAAGGCGACCACCGCGGCGCCCTCGAGCGACGCGCATTCGGCGAGATGGACGTCGAGCGTCGCTTCACGTCCCGCGTGCGCCTCTTGGTGGTGGAGCTCCGATCCGTGCGGGCGACGGCCGAGGATCACGAAGTGCGACGACGGCGGCAGCCGCTCGAGGTCGTCGCTGCGCCGCCGAACGGCGACGTCCACGACCACCGCGTCGCCGTGCATCGCGGCGCGGCGAGCGGCCTCCATGTCGGTCACGTAGTGGACGAAGCGCGTGCACGTCCCGCAGCGGCGCATGTCGTCCACCGTGCCGCGAATGAGGCCGCCCCACATCCCTGGACACGAATCGCCGCTCACCCCGAGTCGCTTCATCGCGCAGTGCTCGATCGGCGTCTCGCGATGCGCGACCACGGCACGCCAAGGCGTCGCGATCTGCGAGCCGAGCATTCGCAGGCGCACGGGCTCGAGATCGTCCGGATCGTGCGGTCCCGTGCGGGCCATCAGCGAGTCGAGCAGACGCATGTATTCTGCACGCGCGACGGCGCCGCGCTCCTCGAGCCAGTCGGCGTAGACGACGCGGGCGTCGGTGGGATCGGGGTCTTCGAGGATGGCGCGGAGGAACTCGACCTCGATCGGATCGTCGGACGCGCGAAGGAGGCTCTTCACCGGATCGCGCTGCGTGAGCGTCGCCTCGAGCTCGATCGGCATCGGCACGGCCTGCGCGACCGGAATGCTCGGATCGGTCTCGGCGTTCTCTTGCGCGGTGGTGTCCTCCACCTCGGCCTGCCGCTCCCCTCGCCGCGTCGACATCCCTTGAACGATCGCGCTCGTGTCGACCACCGGGGTGATCGGAGCGTCGGGATCGTGGATCGACACCGGCGCCACGACCGGCGGCGCGGTCTTTCGCGAGAGGAGATCGACCGAGACGAGCTTCTTCGAGAGCACGTCCGGAGGCGGCGCGGCCTCGAGCTCGGACGAACGCACCTCCATGTACTCCGAGGCCGGCGCGCCAGGTCCATCGCCCGTCGCCGCTCGTGGCGTGGGGATCGGCGGCTGAAGCTCCGTCTTCTTGAACCCGATGCGGCCCGTCCCGAACGCGCCGATCGGCGCGTTCGACGGAAGAGGGCCCGAGAGGATCTCCATGTCCGTCTCTGCCATCGGGATCGGCGGCGCGGCGGGCTGGCGGACGGTCATCGTCTGCACGGTGTCGGGCGGCAGATCGACGTGACGGAAGCGAAGCTTGAAGGGGCCGATCGACAGCTCGCTGTCTTCGCTCAGGACCGTCGCCTCTTTGATCGGCGTGCCGTCGACGATCGTCCGGGTCCCGAGATCGAGGACGATCGGGTGTCCCCCTCGCTCGATCACGCTCGCGTGATGGGGGGCGACGTCTTCGTGATTGAGCTGCAGCTCGCAGTCCGGGCCGGACCCGATGGTGATCTCTGCCGTGGGGATCGCGATGGTCCGCGTGCCATTTGGACCGGTGACGTCGATGAAGACCATGTCGAACGTCGCCCAGGATATCCAGGAATGGACATCGGATCACGTCGCGATCTGCCACCGCCTCGCGCTGTACCCTGCGCCCCTGGATGCTGGGCTCGCAAAATGCAGTTGGCTGCACCGTGAGCACGACGGATCGCACGGCAGGGCCTGGAAAGAAGCCTCGCCGCGTGCTCGTTCGGGTCGTTCGCGCCGCAGTTGTGGCGATCGTGTCGGTCTACGCGCTCTATCTCTTGGCGATCAACGTCTTCCTGTCGACGTCCCTCTTCCAGCGGATGCTCGGGCAAGACCCGGAGACGCTCGACATCCACTACGCGAGCGCGTGGTCCGTCTTTCCGACCCGTATCCACGCGCGCGATCTCAGCATTCGATCGAGCGACAGCAACGTCGAGTGGATCCTCCGGCTCGACGAGGTCACGTTCGACGTGTCGCTCCTGTCGCTCGTCCGGCAGCGTTTCGAGGTCTCCTTCGCCCACGGCCATGGCATCTCGATGCGCGCCCGCCAGAAGCTCGATCGTACGCCAGACACCGTGGCGGAGGTGGCCACGCTCGCGCCGGTGGACGGCTTCCCGGCCTATTCGGTGAGGCCCGCGTTACCGCCACATCCCGAGCGATGGGACGACGCGCAGTATCACCTTTGGACCGTCTTGCTCGAGGACGTCGTCGCCGAAGACGTCCGCGAGCTCTGGATCGATCACGAGCGCTTCACGGGAAGCGCCCGCATCACCGGCCGCTTCTACCTGAAGCCGATCCGCGCGGTGGAGATCGGGCCCGCGCACGTCGACATCCGAGAAGGCAAGGTCGCGATCGGCAAGGACGGGACGCTCGTCGATACGCTCGGCGGCACGGTCGACGCCACGGTCGAACGATTTGACCCGCGCGACGTGCCTGGCAACACCGTCTTCCGTCATGTCTCGGTAGCCGCCGAGCTGCACGCGAGCTTCGCGGACATGGCGACGTCCCTCGCCAGCATGGATCTCCCATTCGCGATCCGCGGCACGGTCGACGCTCCGCGCATCTCCGCGCATGTCGATCATGGCCGGGTCGTACGCGGAACGCATCTCGAGATCGCGACGAAGAACCTCTCGATCGCGAAAGACGACCACATCGGCCATGGCCTCCTCACCCTCCATGCCGACATCGCCGCCGATGACGTGCTCCATGCCATCGTGGAGGGAAGCGATCTCGGGCTCGTCCGCGGCGATGGCCACGCCGTGCTGAACCTCGGCAGCGTGCGCGCGGCGGCTGACGCACGCGCGCTCGATCTCGCGGCGGATCAGCCCTTCGCCGATGCCCATCTGGTCTTCGACGCGCCACGCGTCGACCTCGCGGATGCGCGCGTCCTGAACCGCTACATCCCGTCCGACACGACACCGGTCGAGATCGTGGAGGGTTCGGCGCATGCCGCCGTTCACCTCGAGGCGTGGCCGCACGATCGTCATGCCGCGGGCTATGCGTCGCTCGAGGCGCCGTCACTCGATCTCCGCGTCGCCAAGATGCGTATCCGCGGCTCCTTCGGCACGAACGGTTCGTTTGGCGCGTGGCGATGGGACGAGGATCTCTTCGAGAACGCACGCGGACATCTCCACGTCTCCCACGCCTCGTTCGCGTCGAGCCGCACGCCCGATCGCACGATGCTCACCGCGACCGACCTCGCGCTCGATCTGAGAGCGAAGCGCGTCACGCTCGATGATCCGCTACGGGACATCGACGATGCGTCCTTCGACATGCCCGCGGCGAAGATCGTCGATCGCGGAATGCTGAGGCAATACCTGCCAAAAGGAAACAAGCTCAGCGTCGCGTCGCTCGGTGACCAGACCGCGTTTTCGGTGACCGGCCACCTCTCCGTCGCCGATCACGTCGCGCGCGGCGACCTTCACGCGCACGCCAACGAGCTCGCGCTGATGTTCGGCTCGACCGCGACCTCCGACGCGCTCGCCGTTCGCGCCATGGTCGACGCGCGCGCGAAGGTCCACGACTGGCATTGGGAGCGTGGTGACCTGGCGCTCGATCGCGCCTCGCTCGACATTCGTGACGTGACGATGACGACGAGCGGCGCACCCCACGGTGATCGCTCGAAGAAGGTCGCGTCGATCCAAAGCGTCAGCGTGCACGCGTCGAGCCCTGCCTTTGCGTTCTCCGACCCGCTCGGCCACCACATCGACCTCCGCGCAAAGGTCACCGGCGGGTCCGTCGTCGATCCCGTCGCGGTCGACGCCTTCTTGCCCGACGACGTGACCTACGGCTTCGCCACCGAGCAAGGCGAATTCGAGGCCGACGTTCACCTCGCGGTGACGGACCACGTCGCGCGAGGGCGCGTGTCGGCGAGCGCGCACCGCATGGGCCTTCGCACCAAGCCGATCACGGTGCTCGGAGACGCAAGCGTCGCCGTCGACATCGGGCGATGGGATACGCACACCAGCATGATGACGCTCGCGTCGTCGCGCGCGACGCTGACGAACGTCCGCGGGCGCTTTGGCCCCGAAGACGACCGCTCGAACAACACTCCGTCGAAGGGCAACTCCGAGATCCTCGCGAAGAAGATCGAGCTCACCGGCAGCGCGAAGGATCTCGACTTCGCGTCGCCTTCCCTTCGCGGCGTCGACGCGCGCTTCGTCCTCGACGACGCCGAGCTGCGCGATGCGCGTGGCCTGAACCGCGTGATCCCCGCCGGAACGCCGATCGCGATCGAGTCGGGAGCCGCGCACGCCACCGCCGATGTCCGCATCTCGGCCACCGACGGCACGGCGTCGGGCGGCGTCACCGTCAACATCGCCAAGGCGGGCATGTCGATCCACGAGACGAAGCTCACCGGCGACTTCGGCATTCGCGCGAGCGTCCACGCGTTCGACCCGAACACGGGCGTGCTCGACGTATCGGGGACGAACGTCGCGATGACGAACGTCACCGTCAAGAACGCCTCGGCAGAGACGCGCGGGTGGTCCGCCGTCGTCCGGCTCGAAGACGCGACCGTCCACACCCACGACGCCCCCGCTCTCCACGCGATGGTTCGTCTGAACGCCGACGACGCGCGCCCCGTCCTCGCCGTCGTCCTCCGCGACTCGATCCCGAAGTTCCTCGTCAGCTTCATCGACATGCCGAACCTCGCCGTTCGCGCGAAGCTCGACATCGCCCCGCAAGTCCTCTCCGTCAGCGACGTCTACGGCTCCGGCGGCGACGTCGCGTTTCGAGGGTCCTACGGTGTCTTCGACACGACGCCCCCGGCGCACGAGCCTCCCGAGGCCGCGAAGGACGTGAAGGCGAAACAATCCACTGTGACCACCGCGCTGACCACCGCTCCGACCACCCCAAGCAAGCCGCCGAGTGAAGCTGCGACCAGCACCACGAAGGGCGCCTTCATCGTCAGCAAGGGAGGCATCGCCGTTGGGGTCCGCATCGGCGACGACGGCGCGCACGCCCATTTTTTCGGGCTCGAGAAGTGGCTGACCGCACAAGAGACCGTGATGAAATCGAGCCGCCCCCGTCCCGAGAAGAAGGCGCGGTGACGCTCGATCCGATGGCGCCTCCAACCCGATCGACGGGACGAGGAGCCGGCGCCAGGACGGAGGTACGCAACATGGACGAAACATTCGCGACAAGGGACCGACACCGGCGTCGTGCCAAGCTCAGAGGCATGTCGAGTGGTGGGTCTTGGTCTCGTGAAGAAGAGATGTCGTTTGCGTCGTTCATCGCGTCGATGCCGCCGGACTACCGGAGCGCGTTCGATCTCGAAGCATCACGCGCCCACGAGGCCATCGTCCGTCGCCGCGGCAACCACAAGATGCACGTCGAGATCTGGCGCGAGCTCTCCGAGCGCGTGGTCGCCATCTGCGTCGTCGGCGATGACAAGCCAGGTCTCCTCTCGTGCATCAGCTCCGCGCTCGTCGCGAGCCAGATCGACGTCGTAAGCGCGCACGCTTACTGCCGCACGCGTGAAGACGGCACGATCGAGGCGGTCGACTTCCTCTGGATCCGGCGCCTCCGCGCCTCGTCGGGCACCATCCCGCCCATCCGCGCGAAGGACATCCTCGCGCTCGCCGAAGCGATCAAGCGCGCGACCGAAGACTCCGCTCCATCGCTCGGCCTCGCCGCCGGCACACCGATCGCCTCAGGCACGATCCGCACGGCGTCGCCCGCGCTGGCCAACCTCACGACGAAGCCGGCGAATCAAGCCGCCGCGGTCGTGCGCTTCGAACGTGACAAGCACGGCCAAACGGTCCTGACCGTCGAGGCCGTCGATCGTCCAGGTCTCCTCCTCGCCGTCACTCAAGCGCTCTTCCGCGCCGGCCTCCAGATCGTCGCGCTCCGCGCCACCACCGAGCGAGGCTGCGCCGTCGACCGCTTCACGCTCGCCGAGGTCGACGGCTCACCCCTCCAGCAACCACGCCTCCTCACCCTCCAAACCGCGATCCTCTCCGCGCTCGACACCGCGACCCTCGCCCCCATCCGCCAGAGCACGGGCTGATTCAGCGGGGTACGGCCCCATCGGAGTGCGATCCCATTCTGCGATCCGAATCTGCACGCATTCGCGTGGCCGGGCTTCTGCCGTCGCGCTCTCTCTGCCATCGTTGAACGAAACGCATGGCGGACGACAACACCATCAAGATAATCGCCCTCATCGCTCTGCTCGTTGGCGCTTGTGCGTCGAGCGAGAGCTCGAGCCGCTCGGCCGCACCGATCGCGAGTGAGGATGCCGGGATCATCGATCCGTCATGCTCTCTCCAAGATGACGCGCTCCTCCGCGAAGGAGAGCCGCCCGCCGGTCAACCATGCACGCGTCCAAAGGCCGAATGCAGATTCTCGACGTCGCCGAGGTGCGCGCCTGGCTCGTCCTACGTGCCGGCAGCTCCCACGAAATGGCGATGCACCTGCGGAGGAACGAAATGGGGCTGCGAGGTGGTCGGTGGCGGCTTCGGAGTCGTCCTCTGCCCGGACTACGACGCGGGTGACTCCGACGCTGGGCTGGCGGACGCGGACGCTGGACAGTAGAGAATCGCTACGCGCCGTTCACCAAGCGGCCGGAGCGGTAGTCGTCCCACGCTTGCTGGATCTCCTCTTGCGTGTTCATGACGAACGGGCCGCCGCGCGCGACGGGTTCGTTGATTGGGCGGCCTGCGAGGAGGAGCATGCGGCCGCCGGAGGAGGAGTCGCACGTCGCGTTCACGCGATCGCCGGGGCCGAGTATGGCGATTTGGCCGGCGCGGATCTCGGCGCGCGCGGGGCCGAGGCGGACGGCGCCTTGGGTGACGAAGGCGAAGGCGTTGTGGTCGCTTGGGAGCGGCGCCTCGAAACTGGCGCCTTTTTGAAGAGACACGTCGAGGAAGAGCGGGTCGACGTCGATGCCGGTGACCGGGCCCGCGACGTTGAAGGCGCTTCCGGCGACGACGCGAACGCGCGCGCCGTCACGATCGAGCTCGGGGATCTTCCCGGGCGCGATGTCCTGGTAGCGCGGCTTGATCATCTTGCGTGACTTCGGGAGGTTCACCCAGAGCTGGTAGCCCCACATGAGGCCGCGCTCCTGCTTTGGCATCTCCGAGTGCACGATGCCGTGGCCCGCGGTCATCCATTGCGCGCTCCCCGCGACGAGACGGCCGGAGTTGCCGACGCTGTCCTTGTGCTCCATCGCGCCTTCGAGCATGTACGTCACGGTCTCGAAGCCGCGGTGTGGATGATCGGGGAAGCCCGCCGCGTAGTCGTTCGGATCGTCCGAGTGAAACTCGTCGAGCAAGAGAAACGGATCGAGCATCGGCAACGCTCGTCCGCCGAGCGCGCGGCTCAACTTGACGCCCGCGCCGTCCTTCGTGCCTTGCGCGTCGATGACGCGGATGGGCGCGCGGCTCGAAGGAGAAGCGGGCGCGGGTGAGGTCGACGTCGTGCTCGAGGACGAAGACGAGGACGACGGTGCTTCCGTTCGGCATGCGACGACGGCGCCGGTCATCGCGGTCAGGGCAGCACGTCGTCCGAGCAGGGCGGCGCCGCGGGGATCCTTGCTCATACGACCGAGCTTAGCACCGCCAACGTCAGTGGAAACGGATCGGCATGGGAACAGACTGTTCCACGGTCCCGCCATTGCCGAGCTGGTAATGGTCGTTGAGGCCCCAGCACCGGACGGAGCGATCGTCCATGCGCGCGCAGCAGCCGTCGCCTCCGCAGGCGACCTCTTTGACTTGGACGAGACCGACGAGGACGGCCGCGTGCCCGGAGGAGGTGGTCGTGCCGTTCGCGAGCTGATGGTGCCGGTTGTCTCCCCAGCATGCGACGGTGCCGTTGGCGAGGTGAACGCACGTGTGGTTGGCGCCGGACGTGATGTGAACGGCGCCCTTCGCCTCGGTGACGGTGACGGGCTCGGGCGATGACGTGGTCGTTCCGTCCCCGAGCTGGCCGTAGTCGTTTTGACCCCAGCAGCGCACCGAGCCGTCCGCGATGAGCGCGCACGCATGGCTCCGGCCGACCGCGAGCTCCTTGATCGACAATCCGACCAAGAGCCCCTCGGGCGGGTCGGGCATCCCGAAGCCGGCGCAATGCGCGCGCGACTGCGCGGGGTTTGGTGACGCCCACGCGACGCAGAGGTTCGACTCGCCGCTCGCGAACGTGCGGATCTGTTCGTCGCCGCGGTAGCGGGCGGGGTAGTACCCGATCTTGCCGAGCTCGGCCTGCTCACCGAAGCAGCGGAGCGTCTGCTTGCCGATTCGAACGCACGTGTGCGTCTTGCCGACGTGCACTTCGAGCGTGCCGGCGCCTGCGTCGGTGCGCGTCTCGGGGACCTCGAGCGGGACGAGGCTCTGCGTCGGGCGATCGGGATCCTTCGAGTTGTTCGTCCCGAGCTGACCTTTCGTGTCCGAGCCCCAGCATCGAACGACGCGGTGGTCGAAGACGGCGCACGAGTGCTGCGCCCCGAGCGAGAGCTGCGTGATGGTGCCGCCGAGGTCGATCGGCTTGGCGACCGTGCGAAGCTCCTTCGTGCCGTCTCCGAGCTGACCGTACTCGTTGCTGCCCCAACAAAGAACTTTGGGGCGTGCGTTTGGCGCCTCGGGGTAGAGCGCGGTGCACCCGTTCTCGGCGCTGAGCCAGATGTGGTCGGCCATCGGGAGCTTGTTACCGCGCTTGCATCCGCTGGCGCAGAGGACGATGCAACCTGCACCCATCGCGGCGAACGCCTTGAAAAGCGGGCTCCTACGGGACGCCATGACCTGCGAGCACTGCCGACATGACGATCTTTGCGAAGTGAACGAAGATGATGATGCCGAGGACATCGACCAAGCTCGCGATGAACGGCGTTGAGCTCGTCGCGGGGTCGAGGCCGACACGCTTCAGGATGATCGGGAGCATCGCGCCGACGGTGCAGCCCGTCATGACGATGCCGACCAGCGTCAACGCGACGGTCATCGCGAAGTCGACGTGCTGGTCGCGGTACATGAGCACGCGGAAGAAGCCGACGACGGCGAGGCCGAGCCCGAGCACGAAGCCCATCGCGAGCTCGCGAACGAGGATGCGCCACCAGTCGCGCATCTTGATCTCGCCGAGCGCCATGCCGCGAATGACGAGCGTGGAGGACTGCGATCCGGAGTTGCCGCCCGCCGAGATCAGGAGCGGGACGTAGTACGCGGCGCCTTTGATCGAGTCGAAGACGGGGTCGTAGTGACGGAGAGCCGTCTGGGTGAAGAACTCGCCAAAGAAGAGGATGAAGAGCCAGACGCCGCGCTTCTTGATGAACGTGAGGAAGCTCGTGCGGAAGTACGGCACGTCGAGCGGCTCGATACCGCCGAGCTTCTGGACGTCTTCCGTCTGCTCCTGCAAGAAGACGTCGACGATGTCGTCGATCGTGATGACGCCCAAGATCACGCCCTTCTCGTCGATCACGGGCATGACGTTGAGGTCGTACTTCGCCATCTTGCGCGCGACCTCCTCCTGGTCTTCGAGCGGAGGCACGCTGATGATGTTCGAGCGGAGGATCTCGTCGAGCGGCTGGATCGGCGACGCGAGGAGCAGATCGCGGATCGACGCGATGCCGACGAGGCGCTCCTTCGAGTCCATCGCGTAGACGTTGTAGACGTTCTCGTTGTGCTCGGCGCTGTACGTGCGGATGGCGTCGATCGCCGAGCGCACGCTCACGTCCGGCCGCACCGAGACGTAGGACGTGTTCATCAAGTGCCCGGCGGAGTTGTCGGGCCACTTCTCGATCTCGCGGACGTCTTCGGCAGCCTCCGGGTCGACGTTCTCGAGCTTCTCGAAGATCGCCTCGCCGACGGCCTCGGGCAGCACGCTGAAGAGGTCGGCGCGATCGTCGGGCGCCATCTCGCTCGCGATCTGCGCCACGCTCTCCGGTGGCATGAGCTCGACGATCTCTTCCTGCTCGCCGTCGTCGAGGCGCTCGAAGATCGGGGCGGCGTCTTCCGCCGGGAGACGCTCGAGGAGCTGCGCGGCCTCGTCCGGATCGAGATCGCCGATGATGTCGGCGAGGTCCTCCGGGTGGATCTCGTCGAGCAATTCACGCACCTGCTCCGGATCCTCTTTGAGGAGCTGCTTCAGATCAGGGCCGAGAAGCGATGCGAGGCGCATGACGAGCGTGCGGGGTTGCGGGAGTCGGAGAGAGTGTGCTGGTCGGCGACGAGTGGAGGAGGCGGCCGGGATAAGGGAATCACCGGCACACTAACCGATCGGCTAGAATGGCGCGATGAGCATGAACATCCGCGGCTTCTCTTCTTTCGTGTCACGCCTTGGACTTGGCTCCTTGGGTGCCGTTCTCGTGACAGCGTCGTCGGTCTTCCTTGCCTGCTCGAGCGACGACACCCCCACCCCGGCGACGAGCGACGCTGGCTCCTCGGGGTCCACCACCGACTCGGGCGGCACCACCGACAGCGGCGGCAGCAGCGGCCAGACCGACTCCGGACCGCCCGCCCTGAACGGCTGCAAGTCGTTCGTCGACCGCTCCGACGAAGCTGCGTCCCGCACGCTCACCTGGGACTTCGCGATCGCAAGCGCGCCGGAGCGATGCATGAAGATCAAGGTCGGGCAGACCGTCACGTGGGGTGGGCTCGATGGCGGCGCCCCCGATTTCGTGACGCATCCGCTCGGCGCGTTCGGCGGCGATACGCCCAACCCCATCGCCAACGCAGACAAGACCACGGGCGAGGCGAAGTTCACCGCCGCCGGAACGTTCGGCTACCAATGCGGCAACCACCTCTCGATGCTCGGAGCGATCAAGGTCGAGTAGCGCTTCGTCGCGACGTCTTGTTCACGATTCGCCGCTGAATTCGACCCCGAAATCAGCGGCGAAACGCATTTCGCGGCCAGGGCATCGTAGGCCGTGATGAGCTCTTCTTCTTCCTCTTCTCCTTCGTCTTCGTTCGAGCCGCGTTTCCTTGGAAAGACCGGCGTGATGGCGAGCCGGCTCGGGCTCGGCTCGAGCTACGGCCTCTCGGGCAGCGAGGTCGAGCGTGCGTTCGATCGCGGAGTGAATTTCTTCCTCTGGGGATCACGCCGCCGGTCGGGGTTCGGTGATGGGCTGGCTGCCCTCGCAGAGAAGCATCGCGAAGACATGGTGATCGCAGTCCAGTCGTACTCGCGCATGGGATCGCTTCTCCCGTGGTCGGTCGATCGATCGCTTCGCGCGCTCCGCACGGACTACGTCGACGTGCTCTGCCTCGCGTGGTGGAACGGCCCCACGCCGAAGCGCATCCTCGACGCCGCGCTCGCGCTCCGCGACAAGGGCAAGGTGCGGAGCATCATGGTGTCGTGTCACCACCGCCCGACGTTCGAGACGTTCATCAAGAACTCAGCGATCGACGCGCTGATGGTTCGCTACAACGCCGCGCATCCCGGCGCGGAGCGTGAGGTCTTTCCGCATCTCGAGCCGCTCAGCGCGGAGCAGCGCCCTGGCGTCGTCGCCTTCACCGCCACCCGCTGGGGCACGCTGCTCGATCCGCGTCTCCTCCCCGCGAACGAACGCGCGCCGCACGCGTCCGATTGCTACCGGTTCGCGCTCGGCAATCCTCATGTCGACGTGGTCCTCTCGGGACCCAAGGACGGAAAGGAGCTCGACGACGCGCTCCTCGCGCTCGAACGAGGGCCGATGGCAGCCGACGAGCTCGCATGGATGCGCCGCGTCGGTGCGCACGTGCGCGACGCGACCGCGAAGCCGAAGCGCGTGGGCCTCCTCGACTTCGTGGATCGCTTGGCGACCGCGTCGCTCTGCGCGCCGAAGCAGCTCGGAACGCGCTAGGCGTCCGACTTTTCCGGCGCGGGAGACTCCGCCGCGTCTGCTTCGGCGGGCTCGGCGGCAGGCGTCGCGGGCGCAGCAGCAGCGGCAGCAGGCGCATCGCCACCGCCGATCGGCTCGAGGAAGCGCGCCATGAGCGTGACCCTCTTGTTGTTGGCGAAGACGACCTCGTACTTCTTCTCGCCGTCCTCGAAGGTGCGCTCGACGAAGCCCTCGCCGAACTTGGGATGGCGCACGCGCAGGCGGCTATCGACGAATTTCACCGGCGGAGGCCGGCTCGGAAGCCCGATGCCGGATCGCTCGCTCGTCTCGACGCGCACGGACTTCAGCGGTGCCCATCGCTCCGGGACGCGCGCGAGGCGCTGGCGTGTTTGCTCGATGAGCCCCTCGAGGGTGGGCAAGCCGCGCTGATCGGAGTTGCGCTGAAGCCGCTCGCGATCGCTCGGCGCGAGCTTCGCGAGGTACGACTCGGGCTTCTCGTCACGATGCTCGGCGATCGCCGTCTCGAAGCGCTCGCACATGTCATCGACCTGCTCGCGCACCGCTTGAGCGCTCGCGACCGATGCCTTGATCTCGCGGCCGTCCGCCGTGACGGCGATGACCTCCTCGGGAGCCATCGTCGCGCCGTTCTCGACCATGAGACCGAGGCGCCGTTCGTTTCGACGGAGCGACGCCGCGATGATCGCGACGAGCTCGTCGGCCGAGACTTGGCCCTTCTCGTGCTCGTAGTTCGGCACGAACGAGTCGAGCTTGCGGGTGTCGTCCTCGGCGATGATCTTCGCGGGGTCCGCCTTGATCACATGCGCGGCCGCGGCGAGGAGCTCGCGCGCGGACGGGCGTCGCCTCGCGCGATCAACGCTCAGCTCCTTGTACTCGTTCGAGACGTTCTTCGCCCAATCGCGAAGGATCGCGAGCTCTTCGGGGACGGGCTTTGCGCCCTCCACCAGTTGATCCAACGTCGATCCCTCGAACACCACTTTGAGCGAGACGAACTTCGCGTCTTTCCGGGGAGCAAGCTCGCGACTCGAGCGAGCCACGGTCACTGCCAAGAGCAGCGCGAGATCTTCCCACCGCATGGCGGGTTTTTGCGCCTCGGTCCGCAACTGCACGAGACGCTCGAACGCCGCCGTCGTGATGCCTACGGGACCATCACCCGTTACTTCGTCATCGCCGATCGACCACCAACCCATTGCGAGTGGGCCCATACTACTCTTTTTTGGGGTTACGATGCGTGCACGCTTCACGCCCAGCCTCGAAAAAACCGAGGAGGGCCGGCTCGCGCCAAAAGTCCCTAGAAAATGAGCCCTGGTAAGCAGTTTCGCTGGCAGTGGCGGCTCTCGAATGGAGCGGCGGTCGAGGCCGTCATCGATTCCGCCGCGGGAACGGAGACCGTTTCGCAAGGGGCGCGCATCCTCTCGAAGGCGGCGCGGGGAGAGAAGGGACCGGACGGCCACGTCGTCGCGGTGCAGCCCGAGCGCTCCGCCGGCGACTCCGAGCGCCCTCCGATCGAGGCGGTGGTGACGTTCGATCCGAAGCGCGCCGTCTGCATCCTCCGCGTCGATGGCCAGGAGATCGCGCCGAGCGCATGGCCGATGCGCGAGGCAAAGTCAGCGGCCGAGATCGCGGCTTCGTCACCGCTCAACGCGCCGCCGATCGGCAAGTTCATCCTGATCGGCCTCGCGATCGTGACGCTCCTCGTGCTCGGCATCTTCATGCTCGCCCGGCGCGACGAGAAGGCCGCTGTCGTGAAGAAGCTCGAGGGCACCTACCGCGCTCCCAACGGGTTCTTCGTCGCGCACTTCCCGCCCGAAGAGCTCACCGCGCGCACGGCGGTCCTCCCGCTCTCGATGGGCGGCGTGGTCCTCGAGAACAAGGCACACACCCGCGCGATCGTGATCGGCGCGCTCTCTCTCGAAGGAAAGACGAGCGAAGGGCTGCGTGATCCGTGGGCGCTCCAGCAGCGCATGCATGGCGAGGCGCTCGTGAACATCCCGAAGGCCGACGGCAAATACGAGGAGACCGGCCGGCGAGAAGACACCTGCCTCGGTGAGCGCGGCGCGGTCGTCAATGGATCGATCACGTTCAAGACGGGCCAGCGCGCGCGCGTGTGGTCGTGCACGTTCGCGAACAAAGACGCGGCGTACATCTTCATGTACCTCCTCAGCGACCCGATGACGCCCGCCGACGAGAAGCAGATCCGCGGCATCGTCGACGCGACCGACCTCACGCACCTCGCCGATCTCGGCCTCGGCGTCGGCAACACGCCGCTCGCCGACAGCGCCGCGGCCCCGACGCCGACGACGCCGCTGCTCGTGCCGCCGCAGCCGTGACCGTGGCTTAGCTCGACTCGCGGAGCAGGACGTCGAAGAGCGGCTCGAGCGAGGCGCGATCGCTCGGCGTCGCCCGCCGGCGGAAGCGCGCGATCTCGAGCTTCACGATGCGATGAAGCGGCATGTCTTCTTTGTCCGTCCTCACGTCGAGGCTGAG
>JBGAFW010000060.1:0-62058 GCA_044227045.1 Labilithrix sp. | reverse complement strand
CCGACCGCCAAGAAGGCGAGGAGGCGCGGTCGCCTACTCGGCGCGAGCGGCGACGATCTGGTCGTGACGATCCTCGACACCACGCTGAGCAAGCTTGGCGAGCGCGGATACGTCGCGCTCAGCGTCGACGAGATCGCGAAGCACGTCGGCGTCAACGAGACGAGCATCTACCGGCGCTGGCCGACGAAGGCCGAGCTGGTCATCGCCACCCTCTCCGCGACGAAGACGACGAGCCGCCGTTCACCGTCGAGACGGGAGACCTGCGCACGGATCTCGAGGCGGTACTGGCGGTGAAGGCGAAGCGGCTGTCGAACGCACGCGGCCGCACGATCGCGCGTGCGCTCATGTCGATCGAGGACGACGAGAGGATGGCGTCCACCCTGCGGTCGAACCGCTTCTCAACTTCCGACCGCGGTGATCGCGCGGCGATCGATCGCGGTGAGCTCCCCAAATCGACCGACCCGACCTTCCTCGCGGAGCTGCTGCTCGCGCCGATCCTTCATCGCGCCGTCATCCTCGGCGATCCAATCAAGCCTGCGTTCATCACGAACGTCATCGACCTCGTCCTGGCCGGCGCGTCGAAGACGAAGACGATAAAGCAACTCAAGTTGCGATATAAAGCAACTCAAGTTGCTTAGTCAGCCCGTTCCTTCGGTAGAAAGAAGGAATGGAAGGCATGCTCGAGAGGCCCGTGCGAGGCGCCGCGATCGAGTCGCGACGCCGGATGGCGCGATGGATGCGTGCGTCACGCATCCGGTCGCCACGCGAGACGACGAGACGTGGCCAGGCGTCGTGCTGTTCATGGATGGCCTCGGGCTGCGCGACGCGATCTTCCAGATGTGCGATCGGCTCGCGTCGTATGGCTTCTTCGTCGTCTCGCCGAACATGTATTGGCGAAAGGGTGCGTACGCGCCGTTCGATCCAAAGACGGTGTTCGCGGGGCCAGGGCCAGATGGATCGCATCACCGCGCTCGCGTGAACCTCCGTCGACAACGCGAGCGCCATGCGCGACACGACCGCGTGCTTCGATCTCCTCGCGAAGACGAAGCGCGTTCGCGGCGCGACGTACGGGACGACGGGCTACTGCCTCGGCGGCGACTTCCTCGATCTTCGCCGCGTGCAAGCTGTCCGATCGCGTCGCGGCAGCGGCCTCGTTTCATGGCGGCCGATTCCTCGTCGAGCCCGACGCCCCTGCCGTGATCGAGGCCGAGGTGCAGTGCCCGATCTACATCGGCGTCGCCGAGATCGATCGCCGTCACACGCCCGAGACCACAAGGCGCTCGAGCATGCGCTCGCCAAGGCCAAGGGTCCGCATCGCGTCGAGCTCTACGCGGCGTCTCGCTGGCTGGTGTGTGCCGGACGTGCCCGTATTCGACGCCGAGGCGCAGAAGAGCACTGGACGAAGCTCGTCGCGTTCTTCCGCGAGCACCTCTGAGAGCCAGGTTTGGTCGTGCGCAAGGACATCCAAGCGGCTCCCGCCGCGGTCGAGAAGACGTCACGGCCTCGCTCGTTCGCACGCTCCGTGCGCACGGGCGTCGTCGCGCGCGCAGTGACGCGCCTCAGCTCGCGTCGAGCAGGCTACGTGCGATTTGCGAGATCTGGATCTCGTCGGTGCCGCCGTAGATCTGGAGCACGCGTGCGTCGCGATAGAGCTGCTCGACGCGGTATTCCGCCATGTAGCCGTTGCCGCCGAAGAGCTGCACCGTCTCGTGGCACACCTCCATCGCGGCCTGCGCGCAGTAAAGCTTGCAGGCGCTCGCCTCCGCGAGCGTCATCGTCTTGCCTGCGCCAGCCATTTCGATCTGGCGGAAGACGAAGTTTTGGATGTTCGTGCGCGCGACCTCCATCTTGGCGAGCTTCAGCTGAATCAGCTGAAACTCACCGATCGGGCGGCCGAACTGAACCCGGGTCTTCGCGTAGTCGACCGCGAGGCGCTGGCACTCCTCGACGATGCCGAGCGCCATCGCGGCCACGGCGGTGCGTTCGGCGGTGAACGTCTCCTTCGCGCCCGAGCGGGAAGGGGCCTCTTCGGTCTCGCCGAGGAGGTGCTCCTTGCCGACGCGAACGTCCTCGAGGAACAGCTCGCCTGTCGGTGACCCATGGAGGCCGAGCTTTCGGAGCGGCTTGCTCTGCACGAGGCCTTTGGTCCCGCGATCGAGCACGAACGTCAGCACCTTGCGGTTCTTGGCGCCGCTCTGCGTGTCCTCCGCGTTCGCGCCCTCGCCTTCGTCGAGCTTGCAGATGAAGACGATCGTGTCGGCGTACGGTCCGTTCGTGATGAACGTCTTGCTGCCGTTCAGGATGTAGCCGCCTTCGCCGTCGCGGCGTGCGGTCGACTTCATCGCCCCGAAAGCATCGGAGCCAGAGCCAGGCTCGGTGATCGCCCACGAGCCGATCTTCTCGAGCGTGAGGAGAGGAAGCGCCCATCGTTCTTTCTGGCGCACGGTGCCCTTCGCCATGATCGCGCGCGCGGTGAGGCCCATGCTGACGCCGAGCGCGGTCACCATCCCGGGGCTGTAACGCGACAGCTCCATGATCGGGATCATCTGCATCGCGACCTCGAGCGCGGCCTCGGGGTTCGGTCCTTCACGCGACTCGCGAGGCTTCTCGGGCTCGCCGGATGCTTCGCGCGCCTTCTGTTTTGCGATCTGCATCTCGAAGCGAGCGCGCGCCATGTCCGCGATCCCGAACGCGGCGACGAGCTTGCGGAGCACCTCGTACGGAGGAACGCCTTCGTGCTCGATGGCGTGAAGGGCCGGCTCGACCTCGGCTTTGCAGAACTTGCGAATCGCGTCGCGGATGGATGCGTGCGTCTCCGACCACTCGATCATGACGGGTATCGTGCGCGAAAATCGGAGCGCGCGCGGCCGTTTCCGCGCCCGGACCACCCGTCAGGCTTGACCCCAGGGAGAGATGCCCTCATAGTTCTTTCAAATACTTTTGAAACTTCCGGATTCTCTGAGAAATCAGCAAGATTCTGCGTTGTTCCAGAGGTTTATTGCGACTCGAGACCGCCCAAAAGCTCCTCCTATGACGCTCGCCACCGTCCTCCCCGTCCTGCAGGAAACCGCGAAGCCCGAGCGTGTCGGGGATCTCCCTGCGTCGCGGGTCGCTGAAGTTCAGCTCCTCGTCGCCAAGGAGCTCGGCGAGATCGAACAGCTCGTACGCGAGCGCATCGGCGGCGGCGTGGCGCCTGGCAAGGAGTCGGCGTCGCACTTGTTCGAAGCCGGCGGAAAGCGCGTGCGTCCGCTCGCGCTCTTGCTCGCGACGGCGTGCTTCGGTGCGATCGACGCGCGCGCGCGCGACCTCGGCGCCGCCGCGGAGCTCGTTCACATGGCGACGCTCCTTCACGACGACGTGATCGACGACGGCGATCAGCGGCGCGGACACCCGACGTCGCGTCGCATCTGGGGCAACGCGGTGAGCGTGCTCGCCGGCGACATGCTCCTCGTCGAGGCGCTCCGGCTCGCGAGCCTCGGCGCCCATCAGGCCCATCAGGCCACGTGGACCGAGCTCGTCTCGACGCTCGGGCAGCTCGTCGACGGAGAGATCATCCAGCTTCGTGGCCGGCTCGCCGTCTCGCTCGACGAGGCGACGTACTTCGACATCGTCCGCGGCAAGACCGCGTCGCTCTTCGAGTGGGCGCTTCGCGCCGGCGCGCGCACGGGCGGGGCACGCGCGGAGTCGATCGACGCGTTGGGTCGCTTTGGCGCCAACCTCGGCGTCGCCTTTCAGCTCGTCGACGACCTCCTCGACTACGAAGGAGATGCCGCACACACCGGCAAGACGCTGTTCGCCGATCTGGCGGAAGGGAAGGTCACGCTCCCGCTCATCCGCGCAGCGGCTGGCGATCGCGAAGGCATCGCGGCGCTCGTCGCGCGCGTTCGTGGGGGCGATGATGCCGCAGCCCATCAGCTCGGCGCCCGCGTCCGCGAGTCCGATGCGTGCGAGCGGGTGCGGACGCTCGCCAAGAGCGAGACCGCGCGCGCGCTCGAAGAGCTGAGCGTCGTGCCGCGGTGCCCCGCTCGCGAGGCGCTCGCCGACGTCGCGCGAGGGCTCGCGGCGCGGATCGCCTGATTCTCCCGCGTGGTGTGACCACGCAGGGTTTGAAGCCGACACGAGGAAAAGCTCGCGTGGAGGCCCGCCGAGCGACGCGGGCAGCCTCGCATTGATTGATCGCACCCGAGATCCGGCCTAGAGGTATCCGTGAAGTCCGTGGGCAAGGAGAAGCACACGCTATGGCCGAGCGAAGCCGCGGTGAGCGACGTCGTGGGGCGCCTCATCGAATTCTGGGGCTTCAAACGGAACATGGGCCGCATCTGGGCGGTGCTGTACCTGTCTCCCGATCCGCTCTCCGCCGAGGACTTGCGCCAAGCGCTCTCCCTCTCGAGCGGCGCCGTCAGCATGACGCTGAACGAGCTGCTTCGCTGGGGCGTCGTCCGCAAGGTCTGGGTGCAGGGTGAACGCAAAGACTTCTTCTCGGCGGAGGTGCAGCTTTGGCGGATGATCTCCCGCGTCTTCAGCGAGCGCGAGAAGACGGAGATCGTGATGGCGATCGAGTCCTTCGAAGAAGCGCTCACCGAGGTCTCGAAGCTGAGGCACTCCTCGGATCCGAAGACACGCGAGCGCGCCGAGCTGCAGTACACGCGCATCAAGCAGCTGCTCGAGCTCGCGAAGCTCGGCAAGCGCCTGATCGAGACGCTGCTCGCGACCGCCAAGATCGACGCCGAGCCGCTCGTGCGCTTTCTCTTGCGGCAAGCGCCGGCGCAAAACGACTAGCCGTCGCGGCCGCCTCGGCGTTCGCGCTCGCGGCCGCGTCACCCGCGCGCGCGCAAGAGGCCCCTGCGATCGAGCGCAACGACTACGCCCTCGAGCTCTTCCAAGGTCCGCTCCTCGCGCCTGGACGAATCACCGGCGTCGCCGGCGCGACCGCCGCGAACGCGCAGTCGCTCGAAGGCGCCTACAACAACGCGGCGTCGCCGGCCGTCCGCGAGGCCTACAGCTTCGATCACTTCGAGTGGGGGCCATCGGGGAGCATCTCGTTTCCGGGCGCCTACGGCGGCACCGACTTCAACAACCGCGGCGAGAAGGGGATCGAGCAACAGATCGAGCGAAACCAACGCCTCGGCCTCTCGCAGAAGTCGACGGTCGAGACCACCGATCGCTTTCTCTACCTGCAGGGCGGGCTTTGGGGACAGCTCGGCAACTTCGGCGTCACCGCGACGGCCGATATGCTCCGCTACGACGTCGCCGCGCAGAGCGAAGCCACGCCATCGCTCGCGCTCGCGATCACGCGCCTCCACATCGTGGGCGCGTACGCCTTCTTGAACAACCAGCTCTGCGTCGGCGCAGGCATCCGGATGGCGTACGTCGACATCAGCGAGGTGAACGCCGGCTCCGTCATCCAGATGTTCGGTGTCGCGCCTCAGATCGGCCTCATCGTGAAGCCGGAGGACCGCCAGTTTCGACTCGGCCTCACCGCGCGGGCGCCGGTCTCTGCCGGGTCGTTCAGCCTCGGCAACTTCATCCGTGAAGAGCGCACGGACGGGACGACGATTCGGCGCGCGGGCTCCGCGTTCATCGTCCCGAACCGCATCGTGCAGCCATGGGAGGTGGAGGCCGGGATCGCCTACCAGCTCGGCCCGCGCCCGCTGAACCCGCGGTGGATCGATCCGGTGGACCACGAGGCCGAGCTCCGGCGCGCCGTCGACGAGAAGCGAAAGATGCGCGCGTACGTCCAGCGGACGGAGATCGCCGCGATGCCGAGCGACACGACGCTCGATCGCTTCGTCCGCGCGCGGCGCCTCGCCGAGATGGCGCGCGAGGAGGCGCAGCAACGCGCGCAGGAAGACGCCGAGATCGCCGACGCGTCCGAGCGCCTCGCCAAGGAGCGCATCGCTCGCTACAAGAACTGGCCGCGCGAGCACGTGCTCTTGCTCGCGAGCGTGCTGATGACGGGGCGAAGCGACGAGGCGATCGCGCTCGAAGGCTTTATCGATCAGCGGCGCGAGCTCGTCGGACGCCACGTCTCGCTCGCGCCACGCTTTGGCGTCGAGAGCGAGGCGGTGCCGAATCGCTTGAAGACGCGAGCCGGGATCTACTTCGAGCCCTCACGGTTCGAAGACGGTCAGACGCGCGAGCACTTCACGCTCGGCTTCGACGTCCGCGTCCTCAAGTGGGATCTGTTCGGGCTCTTTCCCGATCACGAGTGGGCGATCAGCTCGTTCGTCGACTTCGCCGAGCGCTACCAGAACTTCGGCTTCGGCGTCGGCACGTGGCACTGAGCGCCGTGGGCTAGAGGTTGTCGGCGAAGAACGCAGCGATTCGCTCGGGCATGTACGTGCGGGCGCTCGGGGCGCGGAGGCCATGCCGTTCGCCTGGGAGCACGAGCAGGTCGAAGTGCTTGTTCGCGGCGATCAGCGCGTCGACGAGCTTCGCGGTGTGTGCATAGTGCACGTTCTCGTCCATCATGGCGTGCGTGATGAGGAGCTTCCCCTGGAGGCCGCTCGCCTTCTTCGCGAGGTCGGAGGCTTCGTAGCCGGCCGCGTTCGATTGCGGCGTCTCCATGTAGCGCTCGGTGTAACCCGTGTCGTAGAGGCGCCAATCGGTGACGGGAGATCCGGCGACGCCGGCCTTGAAGACGCTGTTCGTCCGCGGGTCGAGCATCGCGAGCGCGGCCATGAAGCCGCCGTAGCTGTGCCCGTAGATACCGATCCTCGAAGGATCCACGAAGGGAAGCTTCGCGAGGTAGCGCGCCGCGGCGAGCTGGTCGTCGAGCTCGAGGCGACCGAGCTGCTTGTGAACCTTCTGCGCGAATGCGGGACCTTGTCCGCCCGAGCCGCGGTTGTCGATCTGGATCACGACGAAGCCGCGATCGGCGAGGTGCTGCCACATGAGGCGCGGCGACCAAACGTCGAAGACGAGCTGCGCCTCGGGGCCGCCATACACCATCACGATCGCCGGGTGCTTGCCGGTGATCTTTCGCGGGAGCAGGCGTGCGCCGTGGAGCGTATCGCCGTCGGGCGTCTGGAGCGTGAAGTGCTCGGTCGGACGGAGCGCGAGATCGTTCAGGTCGGGATCGACGAGGACAGGCAGCTCGCCCGCGGGCTGTCCCTCACGAACGATGACCGCGCGGGGCATACGATCGGTCGCGGAGTGGACGTCGATCCACGTCGATCCGGTCTCGTTGATGCGCACCGAGTGCACGCCGTGCTCGCTCGTGAGCTTCGTGACGGCGCCGCTGTCGGGGTCGACCGCGTAGAGATGCCGCTCGATCGGCGACTCGCGTGTGCCGGTGATGAGCGCGCGTTTTCTGTGCTCGTCGTAGGCCACCGCGGTGACGTCCCACGTGCCGGTCGTGAGCGCACGAACGAGCGCGCCGTCCTTCTGGCTCCGAAGCTCGAGGTGGCGATGTCCGCTCTTCGTCGACGTGAAGAGGAAGTGCTCTGGCCCGGCGAAGCGCATCGGCGAGAATTCGACCCAGGCGGCGCTCGTCTCCGACGCGATCTCGGTCGCCTTGCCGCTCGCCGGATCGACGCGATGGAGCGAGAGCTTCTTCTGGTCGCGCGTGAGCGTCTGGAGGAAGAGCGCGCGCCCGTCGTCGCTCCACATGAAGTGTCCGTGGTAGCGCTCGGCGTCGCCTTCGATCTTCAGCCACGTCGTCTTCTTCGTCGCGAGGTCGACGATGCCGGCCCGCACGATCGGGTTCTTCGCGCCGGCGCGCGGGTAGCGCTGCATCATCAGATCGGCGCCGTAAAAGCTCGCGCCTTGTTCGACCTGCGCGCGGTACCCAAGCACCGGGATCTTGTCGACGGGGCGCTCGTCGACCTCGAGGTAGGCGATGCGGTCGCATTTCGGCGACCAGAAGAAGCCGCTCGACTCGCCGAGCTCCTCTTGCGCGACGAAGTCGGAGAGGCCGTGCGTGATCCCTTCGATCAGGGCGTTCGTCTTCGGATCCTTGATCGGGGAGGTGAGCGCGGTCTCTTTCCCGGTCGCGACGTCGATCGCGAACAGCTCCGTGCCGCGCACGAACGCGACGCGCTCGCCGGTCGCGCAGAGCGCCGGATCGATCTCGGGCTCGGGCGTCTTCGTGAGGCGCTTCGGCGAACCGGCAGGGTCGTGCGCGTAGTCGCGGACGAAGATGTCTCCTGCGTGCGGCACGAGGAGCACTTGCGCCTTCTTCGCCCAGTCGTGCTGCGTGATGCCTTCGTTGCGATCGCGCTGGCGCTCTCGCCGGAGCTCCTCTTCGCGGGATCGCTTTTGCTCGCCGGTGACGAGGTCCTTCGCGCGGAGGAGGACGTTCGTCTTCCCGGTGGAGGCGTCGAACGCCATGAGCGACATCGTCTCGTCGCCCGACTCGCTCGCCAGATACGTGATCGTCTTCCCATCCGGCGCGTGATGCACTCCGCGCGGCACGTTCCATCCGGGCTCGGGATGCTTGGCCATGCGCGCGAACGTGATCTTGCTCGCGCTCGCTGGAAGCACCTTCACGTGGTCGGTGTCTTCGGCCGCGCTCGATCCCTTCGGCGCGACGACGCCATGCATCTCGCGGAGCGCTGGATGAGACGGCGCCTTTCCGTCACGCGACGCGCCACCACCACCACACGCGACGACGGCGAGGGTGAGGCTCAGGCCGAGGGCCGTCGAGAGACGCGGCAGGGTCACGGCAGGCGGTGAACGCACGATCGCGCGCGTCAGTTGAGCTGGTGCTTTTCGGACGGCGTGGGACTGTCGCGATCGAGGAACACGGCGGTGATCTCGCGCTCGAGTCCGGCGGACAGCTCGCTCTCGAGGGCGGCGACGGAGCCCGCGCCACGCTCGACGTTGCGCTGGTAGATGAAGAGGCGCGCCTGCATCGGCCCGCTGCCTTCGCCTTCTTCGGGCAGGCGTGCGTCGAGGATCACCATCGCGCGAGGATCGACGCCGTCGACGACGAGCTCTGCGCCGGGGACGTCGACGATGTAGATGTCGGCGTCACGGACCCAACGGCCGAGGAGCGCGTCGAGCCCTTGGATGACGCGCCGGACGAGCTGCGCGAACGCCTCGGGCGAAGGCGCCCATGCCGGCGTGGGCTTCGTCATGTCGAGCGCGCGTGATCGAAGGAAGGCCTCGACCGCGCCGCGCGTGTCCCCTGCGTCGTCCCGGAGGAGGCCGAGGTAATAGAACGCGTCCGCGTGGGTGGGATCGTTGCGTACGGCCTCTTCGATGAAGGGCGCCGCCTTCTCCGTCTCGCCGAGCTCGTAGTAAGCGCGACCAATGAGGAAGACGTAGCTCCCGTTCTCGAACGGCGGATCAGGCAGACGTGCCATGCACTTCTTCGCTTCCTCGACGTCGCCTTTGCCGAGCAGCGCGTCGACGCGAAGGAGCAAGCAGTCTGCCGTCTCCTCTTTCGTCTCTGCGTACTCGAGCGCGTCGTCACAAAGGTCGACCGCTTCATCCCACTCGCCGAGCGGATGCATGAGCACCTCCGCGGCGTTGAGCATTGCTTCGAGGTACGTCTCGTCGAGCGCGATGGCTTGACGATAGTGCTCGAGGGCTTCTTCGGACTCGCCCGACAAGGCGGACGTGTAGCCGAGAAGGTTGTGCACTTCAGGCGACTGCGGATCGATTTCGAGCGCGCGCTTCGCACATGCGCTCGCACCCGAGGCATCGCCCTTCTGCGCGAGGTCCCAGCCTCGATCGAGGTGTGCGGAGAGTTGGTCCATCGCTTGAAAGAACGTTTTGCTGAAAGCTTCGTCGGGCGTCAAGCATCGTGAATCGCTTGGCTTCTCTTCTTCTCGGCCGCGACCAACGACCGAGCGCGGACGAGCTTCGAAAAAAATCGACCCGACCACTCATAAACGGACGCCGAGCGCTCCACTCATCCCTCGAGATGCCAACAATGCTCGGCAATTTGGCCGATTTGGAGAGTCCACGATGAAGCGCCACGCCGTTCTTCCTTTTTTCGTCTCGTCCGCGGTCGCCCTCAGCGTCGCCTTTTCTCCCCCCGTCACCCGGGTCGCGAGGGCCGACGATTCCCCGACCGCTGGGACGACGACGACGCCCGCGCTGCCTGCGCCTCTGCCAGCTCCGGCGCCTTCGGCTTCGACCGACGCCCCGGCGCCGTCCTCTGCTCCGGTCGTCGAGCTCACCGCCGACGACGGGCGCGCGACGATCGAGCGCCGCGCAGCGACCACGAGCCCGACGGTCCCGCTCCTCGAGACCGGCGTGATCTCGATGGGCCACTGGGAGCATGCGTGCGTCGCTCCTTGTCAGGCGCGGCTCGATCCGCGCTACGTCTACCGCGTCGCGGGTGATGGTCTCGTCCCGACCGACTCGTTCGCGCTTCCGCGCGGGCAAGATCACGTGCGGGTCGAGGCGAAGATGGGCTCGTCGGTCGGCCGCGTGTTCGGCGTCCTCGCCACCGCAGGCGGCGCGCTCGCGATCGCTGGCGGCGGCCTCGCGCTCGCGGCGACCCCGATCCTCGAGAGCGAAGACGTCGGGAGCAAAGGCTTCCGCACCGGCGTGCTCGCGAGCGGGATCGGTCTCGTCTCGGTGGGCGTCGTGTCGGCGACCGTCGGCCTCTTCTTGTGGCTCTCGAACGGATCGAGCGCGCACGCGTCGCCGTCCCTCGCGTCGGGTTCGCCGGCGAGGAGCGCGGCTCGCTGATCCGTCTTCTCTTCATTCCTCTTCTGCTTCCTCCTCTTCTTCTCTTTCTCTTTCTCTTGGACCAAAGGATCTCCCTCATGTCTTCTCGTCTCTTCTTCTCCTTCGCGTCGGTCGTTGCCATGCTCGCGAGCGCGGCGTGTGGCGGATCGGCCTCGGACATCGGGTCGCCCACGCCTGCGCCGGGCGGATCTGGTGAGGGCAGCGCCGATCCCAACGCGCCGAACGGCAACGGCGCGTCGTCCTCGTCGTCCTCGTCGTCCTCGTCCTCGTCGTCGTCAGGATCGCTGCCGATGACTGGACCGTCCGTCGCGATCAAGATGCGCGGGACGACCGCGCCGTTCGCGCATCAAGATGCGTACGCGGGCGAGACGCCGAAGAAGCAGATCGTCGCGATCCGCTCCCTCTATCTGCTCCGCACGGCGACCGATCCGAACCCTGTCCAGGTGTTCGACCACGGCGCCGCCGCGATCGAAGCGGAGCTCATCACCGGCAAGACGACCGAGGTCGGCAAGGTCGTCGCGAAGACGTTGCCTGCCGGTGTCTTCACCGTCGCGAAGGCCGGCGCAGCGTACGTCCGCTATGCGGTCGACGCGCGCATTCACACGCCGCTCGCGATCGACGGCCAGTACGACAACGTGCAAGCGCTCTCGGACGGCGCGGTGATCGACGGCGTCACGCAGAAGAAGGGTCACTTTCGCTACGCGTTCGTCGCGGGCGGCGTGACGTACGGGACGCTCGAAGGCGAAGACGCGCCCACGCCCGTCGCCGTCACGTCGGGTGGCCTGACGATGGACATGTCAGGCCCCGAGACGTTCTATGTCTTTCCGGTGAGCATCGCGATCGATCCGAACGTGAAGGAGGACCACGAGGTCATGCTCACGCTGAACGTCGACAAGAGCTTCCGTTGGCAGGACCAAGCGATGAGCGGATATTCGCCCAACGTCTTCGACACGACGCCGAGCACGTTCGAGCCTGTCATGGCGTTCGGTGCGAACAGCTTCGATCTGACCGTCGGGCCGGTCGCGAAGCCGTGACGCAGTAGACGTTTTCGTCAGGAAACGATCGCGTCGAAAAGGGAGAGGAGTTGAGGCGTCTTGGCCTCAGCTCCTCTCGTCGTTTGGCGTTTTTAATTCCGTCGAGGTGCGTGAATAGGGCCTCGGGTCGTCCGTCAAGCCACTTGCTTGAAGGTGGTTCATCGAAGAATCACCCCTTTGGGTGTCTTTTGTGGCTTTTCCGCCCTTTTTTGAGGGCTCTTGGAGGTTCGGTGATGAAGCTTGCTCTTGGTTTTGCGGCGCTCTCTTTGGTTTCTCTCTCTTCTTTCGTGATGGGCTGCTCGAGCAGCGAAGACTCTGCCGCCGCCTCGGGGCCCGTCGCGGCCAAGCCGCTCGCTGGCTCGATCGAAGGCAAGACCTTCTCGGCCAAGACCGCGCTCGCGCACAAAAGCGGGTTCAGCAGCGACGCCGACGACGGCAAGCGATCGATCGACATCTACGAAGATGAGGTCTCGTGCGACGACTTCGGTCACAAGAGCGATCGAAGCATCCTCTTCAGCGTCCCGTGGAAGGCCGGCACGCAGCGCGACTTCAAGCTCGATTTCAGCTCGGAAGGGCAAACGGCGACGTTCGTGATCCAACGCGACGGAAAGACCGACAACATCATCTCCACGCAAGGGCGTGTCGAGATCATCGAGGCCCCGACCGAGAAGGGATCGAAGGGCAAGATCCGCATCCGCGCGACCGCGCAGAGCAACAGCGTCGAAGGCGAGATCGCCGTCACGATGTGTGACTGACCCCTGAGGCTACCTCGCGTCCTCACGCGAGCAAGGAGCAGCAACGAGCTTCCTTAGCTTCATGGTGGGCTTTCTTCTTCTTTGCTGCTTGCTTCTTGCTTGCTTCTTGCTCAGGGACAGCCGCTCTCGACGAGCGGTCGCAACATGATCGCCGGATCGGTATGCGGCGGTGACGCCGCGGCGATCGGGCGAACGCGATCGAGCGTCTTCAACATGCGAACGAAGTCGCCGTCGCACTTGCTGAGCAGCTCGGCGAGCTCCTGTTTGCCAGAGCCGTACGTCTTGTATTGGATGAGGGTGGCGTTCGTCACCGGGCGCCGCATCTCGAGATCCCTCTTCAGCCGGCCCGTGATCTTCTTCTTCTCGACGAGCTTCTCCGCTTTCGGAAGCGGCGAGGCGTAGAGCTTCGCGAGCTCCTCGTACGCCGCCTTCATCAGCGCGCCGCGTTGCTCGCCGCGCCGCCGCACATCGACGTAGCTCTGCTTCTCGCGCGAATCAGGGCCCACCGTCTCGTCGAGGTACTTGAGCGACAGCTCGTCTCCGTAAAACGAGGCGAGGCTCTCGTTCAATGTGCTTTGTCCCGGGATGTAGAACGTGGCGTGAAACGTCTCGTGAAGGATGACGTCCGCGAGATCGCCGAGCGCTTCATCACCTTCGGCGATCATCGTCGAGAGGATCGGATCGTCGAACCAACCGAGCGTCGAGTAGGCCTGCGACGGACGGAGATCGACGTCCCAACCCTTCGCCGCGAGCTCGTTGGCGTAGGCGCGCGCCTCGTTCTTGTCGAACCAGCCCGTGTACGTGATGCTCCCGACGATCGGGAACTTCCACGCGCGCGGGCGGAAGGCGAGGGGGTGGCACGCGCTCACGACCCACACGACGGCCGGGCGGTTGATCCACACATAGCGCTCGTAGTTGTCCGTTCGCTTGAGGCCATAGCGCTCGCCGAACGTCTTGATCCGAGCGACGTTCGCGAGCAGCTCGCGCGTCCGCTTGTCGAGGTGCTCTCCTTCGACGATCTCTTTGACCGAGATGCCTCGCCGGTTGAGGTCCTCCTGGCCAGCGGCGGCCTGGGTGATGTAGCGAGCCTGCAAACATCCGCTCGCGAAGACCAAGACGAAGACAACGAAGAGCGCCCGCGCGACCACCGAAATACGCATGCCGGAGTCGCTCCAGCATACGTCGATTGAGCAACTCCGTGCGCAGCGCGAATTGCGCACGAGATCACGGGCGATCGCCCGCGCTAGCCGGCGATGGATCCGACGCGGGGCGATCGGTACGGGACGTTCGGCGCAGAAATCGGCGCGTTTTGCCGGTGTTTTCAGCCTCCTTCGACGAGAAGGCCGAGCGGCATTCCTCGTGCAGCTCGGCCGTTCATGACGATGAGGGGCGCGACGACGAACCAGGAGAGCCGGGCGACGCTTCGGCTCGTCACTCTTCTTGCTGCGGCGCTACTGCCTGGCGTGGTCGCGTGCGGGTCGACCGACACCGATCCGTCGCCGCTCCCGACCGAAGACCCTCCTGGCGCCGCGGCCGGCACGTCCCGCGGCGCGAACGAGGCCGGTGATGGTGAGCTTCAACCGTCACCGTCGCAGAGCGGCGTCGACGAGGACCCGGACAAGGACGCCGATCCCGCCGCGCCCTCGCCACCGGACGACCCCGCGATGACGCCGGCGACGCAGAGCGAGCTCGTGAAGCGATTCGCGCCGCATCTCCACCTGCATCCGTCGGACACGACGCGTCCGGCGAACGTCGACTGGTTTCTCTCGCGCGTCACGATGCGCTTCCGCCACGATAACTGTCCCGATCACGAGGTGCTCGGTCTCGGCAAGGTGACCCAGGCCTCGCTCGTCGCGCAGAGTCATGACGACAACAAGTCCCTCTGCCAGCATGACAGCAGCAAGGTCGCGAGCAGCACCGCGAGCGATCACTTCTTCGTTCAGATCGCCGACGACGCGACGCGAAAGGGAGCGCCGCGCGTGGACTGGAAGACCTACGTGGTGTGGCGCCCGCGCAAGACCGGCGGCCTCGTCGACGTCGAGTATTGGGCGTTCTACGCGTACAACGACGGCTTCACCGTCTTCAATCACGAAGCCGATTGGGAGCACGTGCGCGTCACGATCGACCCGAAGGGCGAGGGCGGCCAAGGCAAGGCGACCGAGGTGAAGTGGTCGGCGCACAAAGGCGGGACGATCCTCTCCGCGACGGACGCCAAGATCGTTTGGGAGTTGGGGACGCATCCCGTCTCGTACGTCGCGAAGGGCTCGCACGCGAACTACCCGCGGCCCGGCACCTACGAGATCCCTGGCACCGTCGTCGCGAAGGACGAGGCGCAGCCTGCGTCGACGACGACGCCCGTGTGGAAGACCGAAGAGACGCTCGTCTTCGTCGGGACGCGCGCCGCGCCGAAGAACAACCAGGTGTTCATCAAGTACTGGGGCTACTGGGGAGCGAACGGGTCGCTTCCGGAGACCGACGGGATCACGCGGCACTTTCCGTGAGGCTCAGTTCGGCGCGCAGTCGTCGCCGAGCGGGATCGCGGCGTCGGCGCAGCGCGCGCCCGCGTCGTAGGGCGTCTTGAACGTGCCGATCTCCGTCACGCTGTACGTCTCGAGCCGCGCGGCGACCGAGATCGCGTCGCACGGGAGATCCTTGTTGTCTTGGCTATCGCCGCGAATGTCGCGTCCGTCGCAAATGACGTTCTTGACGCTGTTGTAGATCACCGTGGCGCCCGCGACCTTGTCGCAGAGCGTCGTCTTCGTCAGGCCGTTCGCGTCCTCGATGTAGATCGTTCGCACCTGGCTGAGGAAGTCCGCCGATCGCCAGCGACCGGCGACGACGCCTTCGACGATGGCGGGCTTGCCGTTCGCGTCTTTCCCGATCGTGGCGGCGATGACCGCGTCGGTGATCCGCACGTCGAAGAGCTTTGGATCGTCGGCGAGCGAGACTGGAACGACGACCTCCTTGAAGCGACCGACGACGTGGTTGGCGGTGACGTATGCGCGATCGGACTTGATCAGCGACGCCTCGAGCACGCCGCCCACTTGATACCGGTTGTCGAGATACCAGCGGTCGTTCTCGTTGAACGAAGGCTTGAGACCGCCGTCGCCGTTCTTCTGGAACCCGAGGGCAGGGAAGAGCTCGATCGTGACGGAGTCATCGTCCGGCTGCCCGTTCCACTGGTCGAGGCGGAAGACGCCGCCGTAGAGGCCCTCGGCGATGCCGTCGTTGATGCCCTTCGCGCTGAGGACGTCGCTGAAGCGTGAGATGTACTCGATGAGGCTGAAGCCGGCGTTGTCGAGGCCGACCGCGTTCTTGTCCTTCGCGTGCGTCTCGAAGGTCGACTCGAGGAGCTTCGTCCGGCAGCTGCTCGTGCTGACGTCGACCGAGCATCTCCGGTCGAGGTTGAAGCCCGGCACTTGAGGTCGCCCTCCGTCGACGTCGATGCCGAAGTCGAAGAGCCGGAGCGCGCCGAGCACCGCGGGCACGTTGCCTGGGGCGGCGTCCGGCGGAGGCTCGGGCACCCCCAGCTCGCCGCATGGTCCTGCCGGCGCATCCGGCGCGGCGGCCTCGGCGTCTTGGGTGATGACGTCGTTCGTGCCTGCTTCGTTCGGCGGAGCGGAGCCTTCTTCGAGCGGCTCGAAGCCGAGGATCGACGCGCACGACGCGGTGCCGAACAACGCGATCGTCGCGGAGAGGAGGACCGCGCGAAGAGCGCGAAGCCTCGAAGACGAAGAAAGAGAAGACACGGACGACTCCGCGGCTGAGTCTACATCCAGAAGCGCACGCGCGATTGACGTTCTGTCGCGTCGTCACGCGACGCGGGACGCTCTGTCGATCGCGCGCGCGAAACACCGCACGAAAGCCTGCGTTTTGCGCGCGTTTCGGCGCGAGGCGGAGGGCACACGCGTTGCCTTGAGGGTCGCATGACGAAAGGCACAGACGGCATGACGATCCTCGACACCGACGTGACGACGCCCGCGAAGGCGCACCCCCGACGAACACGACTCCTGCTGGCGGCGCTGAAGGGCGCCGCGGTCTTCGCGTTCGGCCTCGTCGCGTACGCCGGCATACGCCACAACCACCGGTCGATGAGCGAACGCTTCGCGAGCGCGCGCGAAGATCTCGCCGCCGACTGCGCGCGCTGGAAGAGCCAACGTGGCGATGACGACGTGTGTCACCCGTTCGAAGACAGACCGTTCAAGAAGCGCGACTTCAAAGGTTCGCTCGCGCGCGTCCAAGCGGCGCGTGACGCGCTCGATCGGGGCGATGAAGCGAGCGCCGTCGTCGACCTTCGCGCCGCGCTAGACAGCGCACGCGACTTCGATCGGCACGGGTCGCTCATCTCGGAGCTCTTCGCCGCGTCGATCATCAACGGCGCGCTCGACGTCATGGAGCGACAGCCGCGTGGCCTGTCGAATGCGCGCATCGCCGCGCTCCTCGAAGGACGGCGGCTCCGCTCCGCCGATCACCCGCTCGAGAGCGAGCGGCTCTACGTCTCGTCGCTGCTCCTGCAAGGGTCGGCGATGCCGCCGCTCCCCGCGCGTCCGTTCACGGGCATCGTGGCGACGGACGCGGTCGAGGAGGAGGCGCGGATCACGAGCGCGATGGAGCGCGCGCTGCGCGTGCAGGACGAAGCGCTCTGCCTCGAGGAGGCCAAGGCACGCAGGGTGACGAAGGACCTCGGGGTCATGGTCTCCGCCGAATTCACGTGCAAGAAGCTCGTCACGATGAGCCGCACCCAAGAGCGGCTCGAGAAGGCGCGGCTCCGCGCCAAGCGTGGAGCACGTGGTTGACGCGGCCTTCGGCCCCCTGGTTCGCGCGTGCACCATCCCGTCGAAACCTGACGTCGTTCTCGCGACATCCGCGTGGGCGGCACGAGCGCGCCGCTCGAATTGCGCAGAGCTGGATCGATCGACCACCAGGAACAGTAACAATTTCGAGCGCTTTGGCGATCTCTAGCTATCCTTGAGAGGTGGCTTCTCGGGGCCACGTTCTCTCGGGAGCTCGGGTCCATGCGCATCGCGTCTTCGATTCTCCACGTTGGTTTTGTCGTCCTTCTGACAGGCGCCGCGGTCGCGTGCGCCGCGCCCGCCGCGGACGGAACGCCCTACGGCAAAGGCGCGAAGCGAACGACGGGATCGACGAACAACGACGGCAACGACAACGGTGACAACACGCCCGCCGACACGACGCCGTCCGATCCGTCGGCGCCTGCGCCGAGCGGAACGACGACGACGCCCGATCCGCCCGCGACGACGCCTGCGGAGTTCTGCGACGACGCGAAGACGATCCCAGGCACGAAGCTGCTCGACGATCCGCTGACGACCGAGAAGGGCTTGTTCACCGTCGCGCAAGGCTTCTCGCAGACGAGCTGGACGTACGACGGCACCGCGCTTCGCCAGACGCGCGCGGTCAACGAGGTCGACAACCTCGTGTTCAACAAGGACACCGCGATCGGCGATGTCGAGGTCGAGGCGCGCGCCGCGTCGACGGGGATCGACGGCGCGATCACGCCGCGGCTCCGCCAGATGTTCATCGTGATGGGCACGCAGGTGGCGGCGAATGGAACGTTCTCGGCGGTTGGATGCGGCGTCGAGGTCGTGCAGGGCGAAGCCACCGAGCAGAAGACCAGCGTCGTGCGCTTCGAAGGTCCACCGAACGCCGTCACGACGCAGGTGCTCGAGCGCGTGAACCGCGCGGTCCTTCAAGTCGACGAGCAGTTCACGATCAAGGCGAAGCTCTCGAAGGGCACGCTCACGTGCAGCGTCACCCAGGCGGCCACGACGACGGCCACCGCCAACAACCTCGGCGACGTGACGGGCGGCGTTGGCTTCTTCACGCGCCAGACGAAGTCGCTCTTCAAGAACGCGCGCATCTGCAAGCTCCCGAAGTGACGGCGAGATCGTTCGGGTTGGAGCTCGATCGGCGCTGCCCCACGATCGACTCGATCGTTATCGCACCTTGGCGCTGAGCCCTTCGTAGATCACGGATCTCGCCGCTGTTCGAACCGAGATCATCCCGGCCTACGAAGCAAAAACGCCGCGAGAGTGGTGATCCGAGCGAAAAATCTCGCGTTCTTGGTGTGGAACGAGCGCTGCACCTGCCACGTCGTGATGGCAACCTCCACGGCGCTCCTCTCTCCGTTTCGCACGGCGCTTCTTCTTCTCGCCACGGCGGCCACGACGGCCATGGCGACGGGTTGCGCCGGCACGGAAGAGGGCGACAACGAGGTCCGCGCGCAGGTCGATCTGACCCGCACGACGCGACAGAAGATGGTCGGCGGCACGGTGTCGACGGTGGCGCAGGACGCGACCGTCTTCCTCGTGAACGGGGACTCCTCGTGCAGCGGCTCGCTCATCGCCGAGAACCTCGTCCTCACCGCCCGCCACTGCGTTGCGGAGCCGCAATCGAGCCAGACCACCGACTGCGTGCCATACGGCGCGACGGTGCAGGCGAGCGCGATCCAAGTGAAGCTCGGCGTGAGCGCGTCGTTCACGTCGGGTCAGACCGTCGCCAGCGGCTCGCGCATCTTCACGTCGACCACGTCGAACATGTGCAGCTTCGACGTCGCGCTCATCGAGCTCGACCGACCGCTCACCGGCGCCAAGATCGCGCCGCTTCGCTTTTCGGACCTCCAGCCGAACGAGCAGACGATCGCGGTCGGCTATGGCGTGGACGGCAACGACAAGGAGCTGCCGAACCGGATGCAGCGCACGACGAACGTCCTCGGCGTGGGTCCGATGAAGATCAACTACAAGACGCAGCAGAACACGACGCTGCCCTACGACCTCCCGGTGGGCGACGTCGCGACGGGCGAGTCGACCTGCTACGGCGACAGCGGCGGCCCGCTCCTCGACATGAACGGCAACATCGTCGCGATCACCTCGCGCGGCATCAACGACAACGGCGAGAAGGGACACGGCAACGGCTGCATCGACGAGCCGTCGATCTACGCCGGCGTGAAGTTCAACGAGGGCCTCATCCGGCAAGCGGCGCAGCTCGCCGGTCATCCGCTGCCGGCCGGCTCGGGCACGCAGCCGCAATCGACGCCGCAGGGTCGCAACACGGGCAACGACGACGGCGCCGATGAGGAAGACCCCGCGGGCGATACGTCTTCGTCGAACAAGGACACCGGCAGCGGCGGCGACGAGGACACCGGCACCAAGGCCTCGACGAAGAAGAAGAGCGCCGCGGTGCAGCCGGCCTCGGGCTGCTCGGTCGGTACCGTCACGACGACGAGCCACGCGCCGTGGTCCGCGCTCGTGTTCGCCGCGGGCGTCGTGGCGCTGCGCCGCCGCCGCGCCATGAAGGCCTGAAGGCCTGAAGGGCTACTCGCCCTTCTTCTCGTCCTTCTTGGCGTCCTTCTTCTCGTCCTTCTTGTCGTCTTTCTTCTTTGCCGAGGCCGCAGGGCTGGCCGCGCCCGCGTCGGCGCCGACGATCTCGAGCAGCTCGATGTCGAACTTCAGCGCGGCCTTCGGCGGGATCTTGTCGCCGCTGCCGTTCTCGCCGTAGGCCATCGCCCACGGGATGGTGAGCTTGCGTTTGCCGCCGACGTGCATGCCGGGGACGCCTTCGTCCCAGCCTTTGATGACGCCGCCTTGACCGATCGTGAACTCGAACGGGTCCTTGCCGACGGAGCTGTCGAACTGCTTCCCGTTCATCAAGGTACCTGTATAGTGCACCTTTACCTTGTCGCCCTTCTTGGCCTCGGGGCCGGTGCCGACGACGGTGTCGACCTTCTCGAGCGTCTCCGGTCCTGGCGGCAGCGGCGCCGCCGACGCGGGCGCGTAGTCACTCGGCGGAAGCTCGTCGACCTTCTTCGAGCAGGCCGCGGCAGAGAGCGTGGTCGTGGCGAGGAGGATGAGGAGAAGAGGGAAGCGGGTCTTCGTCTTCGTCATGTCGCCAAGCGATTAGCACACTCTCTCACTCGTTCGGAGGCTTCGGTTGCGGCGCAGGCGTGGGCGGCGGCGTGGGCGCACCCGCACCGCCACCGCCACCTCCGCCGCCAGGAGCCGGAGCGACGTTCGCCCCTACCGCGGCTGCGACGAGCTGAAGGACGGCCTCGAGCTGCTCGGCGTTGGCGAGGATGTGAAGCTTGATCTGCTTTCCCTCGGGGACGACCTGCGCGCTATTGAGGAGCCCTCGCGTCGCGAAGCGGACGCCGAGGCTGTTTTGCTTCTTGATCAGCTCGGTCAAGCGATCGGCGGAGTCGGTCGCCGCGGCTTCGTCGGTGCAATCGCCCTCGGCGTAGACGTCGGCGCCGCCGTCGTTGAGGCGCGGGATGATCCAGAGGCGGATCTCCGTGAGCGAATTCGAGAAGCGAAGCCCAGGGATCGCGATCTGGTTCGCGGGGTTGTGAACGATGAGACGCATCGCTTCGGTCGCGGGCGGCCCACGTGGCGACTGCTTGCGGAACGTCACCGCGGCTTCGTGCGCGTGCGAAGGCGGCACGATGACGAGGAGCTTCGACTGCGGCCGCAAGAAGACGCGCTGACCGTTGTCGGCGAAGCCAAGCGAACCGGGCACACCGGGGACGCCGGCGTCGTACGGACCTCCCTTGTCGTACGACTTCGCGATCGAGCTGATCGTCTGATCGACCGCGCTGTCGGAGGCGTTGTAGCGAACGAGCACCGCGTCGCGATCGGTGTGAATCAACGACGGGCCGTAGATCAGAATCCAGTTGATGCTCAATCCCTGCGCGCCTTTGAGTCGGTGTCGCGGATCGGATCGACCGGTGACTGCGCGCCTTTGAGGAAGTCACGCCACTGAGGGATCGCTTGAAGGATGGGTCCCATCCTCGCGCCGACCGGATGTTTTCGGATGAGCGCGACGTTCACGCCGAGGACGATGTTTTGCGTCCCCGCGTTCACGACCTTCGACAGCCCGAACATGCTCTCCGGATCGCGCGGCCCGTTCGATCCGGGCGTCGCCGCCGACGCGTCGGCCGCCATCGCGACGAGACCTCCGTCGTCGGTGATCGATCCCGCGTCGCCTTCGCCCGCGTCGCGTGGAGAGAGGCCGCCTGCGTCTTCGATCGTGTTGAGCGCACCTGCGTCGGTCATCGCGAGCTTGTCGCCAGCGTCGACGACCTTCGGCGGCGGCGGAGCGGCGTCCGGCTTTCCTGGCGCGGTCGGATCTTTGGCGGTGGGCTCGACCGGCGTGGGAGGCGGCGCGGGCTCGGGCGGCGGAGGCGGCGGCTCCTCGCCGATCAGGTCGACCGGGATCGAGAGCTCGCCTTCGGGATCTTTGAACTCGATCCCCGTCGACGGCGGAAGGAGGTTCCACGGCGCCACCCACCAATGCACCGCCACCGAGAAGAGGAACGTGATCGTCAGCGCGATGCGGATGCGCCGCGTGCTCCAAAACCGAGCGGGGCCGGACAGCTTCTTCGTGCGGCCGACCGGTGACGTGGCGTGGGGAGCTGTCGGCGCCTCGAGCCCAGCTCCGCGGGCGGGATCGCCGAAAAACGGAATGATTCTCTCTTTGCGGCCGAGGCCGTGCAGCGCTCCACGACGGGTGGAGAGCGGCGAAGAGGAGGGCGGTGGATGCGTCTCCCTAGCCACGCAAGAGCCCTCTCACGGCCACACCCTAGGACGAACCATGACGCAAAACCATTGAATTTCAGGCCGCTCGAGGGGTGGGAGAAAGCTCGGCATGAGGGTTGTTAGAAGGGGCTCCGAGAGCCCGTGATTCGTACGCCAAACTCGCCCAACGACAACCCGCGGACCGCCGCAGACCCTGCGTCCGCTCCGAAAAGCCCCTCAACTTCCTCGAGATCTCTCGGTTTCTGCAAAAAACTGGCTGATATTTGCGGCTTCTGGCATTTGAGCGATCGCACCAAGGTCGCTCCCTCTTCCACGGGCACTGCCAAGAGTGTGTCTCTCATGACGCCGTCTCGTTCGATCGCTCTATCCCTCCTCGTCGTGACAGGCTCCCTCGGCCTCATCGGGGTGGCGTGTGGCGAGAAGAAGTCCGAGCCCGTAAACCAGCCGCAGACCAAGCCGGGACCGGCGGGATCGGGCGCCGCAGCCTCGGGCGACGGCGTGAAAGACGGCGGGAGCTCCTCGAGCACGGCGAGCAACAAGAACGAGCCTCCCCCGTATGACGGTCCACTCATCGGAGCGCTCTATGGCCAGACGCCGGTCATGAGCGACATGGACTGGCCAAAGCGCGACGACGAAGAGGGCGCGAAGAAGAAGAAGGACGAGAAGGACAAGGGCGCGGTCCGCATTGGATACATCAGGCAAGGCGGAAAAGTTCCCGTTCTTCCCGAGCCCCACCCCAAGCACAACTGCAAAGAGGGCTGGTACGAGCTCGTCCAGGGTGGCTTCGTTTGCGGCCGCTACGCTTCGCTCGACCTCAACCACCCGAAGATCAAGCTCGCGCCGCACCCGCCGGACATGACGACGCCGCTGCCGTACCAGTACGGCTACAACATCGCGAACGGCACGCCGCTCTATCGAACGGTGCCTTCTCGTGAAGAGCGGATGAAGCTCGAGCCGTGGCTCGCGCCCAAGCCCAAGAAGGCGAAGCCGAAGGCGAGCGACGACGAGCCCACCGCCTCGTACGGCGAAGAGAGCCTCGACGCGGGCGCCGCCGCCGTCCCGCTCACGCTCGCGAAGGCCACGACGACCGTGACCGCGACGACGACCGATCCGTTCGGCCTCTCGAACGACGAGGCGCTCGACGCTGGCACCCCCTGGTATCTCCGCACCTACGACGGCGGCAAACCGCAGGTCACGCTCGATGAGCTCAAGGGCGAAGGCCCGATGTCCCGGCGCATGGTGAAGGGCTTCTTCGTCGCGCTCGACAAAGAGATGACCGCGAACGGCTTCAAGTGGTGGAAGACCACGCAGAGCATGATCGCGCCGTTCGATCGGATCTTCCTCCACACCTCCGCGAGCAAGTTCCACGGCGTGTGGCTCGACGACGCGAAGGACGAAGCGAAGCAGGCCGCCGTCGTCGCCGCCGCCGCCGACGCGAGCGCGCCCATCAGCGCGTCGACGAAGAAGCCGACGCCCGACATCGCGAAGCCCGGCAGCAAATCGCAGGTCGGTATCATCACGTTCTACAAGTCTCGCAAGTACATCGTCAGCGTCAGCCGCAAGGCGGTCACCACCGGCGATCCCATCGCGCGTCACTCCGTCGTGAAGCTCACCGGCGACAGCGTCTCGATCAACGGCGCCACCTACGACGAGACCGACGAAGGTTGGTGGATGAAGGCCGCCGAGGGAACGAAGACGAACCCGGGCTCCGCGCCGAAGGACCTCGCCGCTGGCGAGAAGTGGATCGACGTCAACCTCAAGACGCAAACGCTCGTCGCGTACGAAGGCGACAAGCCCGTCTTCGCGACCGCCGTCTCCACCGGCAAAGAAGACAAAGAAGACAAAGAGAAGGATCACCACACGCCGCCGGGTCAGTTCCGCATCCGCGAGAAGCACATCGCGGCGACGATGGACGGCGACGTCGCGAGCGACGGCCCGTACTCGATCGAAGACGTGCCGTGGATCATGTACTTCAACGGCAGCTACGCGCTCCACGGCGCCTTCTGGCACAACAACTTCGGCCGCCAACAAAGCCACGGCTGCGTGAACCTCGCGCCGCTCGACGCCAAGGCGCTCTTCGGCTGGACCGAGCCGCACCTCCCCGACAACTGGCACGGCGTCATGGCCACGCCCGAGAAGCCAGGCACCCGCGTCGTCGTCCACGAGTAGCGCCGCGCGCTTGAAGCCAACGCACGGGCTGACGTGGCACCGCGCGCGAGCGGCGCGCGCGGGCTGACGGGCTGACGCGGCGACGCGGCTGACGGCGGATCGCCCGCCGGACCGACCGAGCGGCGTGCCAGCAGGGGCCACCCGCGGAGTGTGGAAATCGAAAATTCGGCGGCATGCGTTCGAAAACGATCGTTTCGCCAACCTCGCGGAAACGTGGCGTTTGAACGATTCGGCGGCATGCGTTCGAAAATGCGCGTGGGCGCTGCCCAACAAATCGCTGGCCGACCGAGCGGCGTGCCAGGCCTCGGGGCCAGGCCTCGGGGCGCCGATGACAAAGGCCGAGACGTTGCGGGCGACGTCAGCGCGGCCTCGTTGCGTCGCTGTGCGTGTTCGCGCTTGGCTTCCGCGGAGCGCCGGCTCGTCGCGTCTGCGCGTGTTGGTGGGCGTCCTCAACGTCGAGGCCTTCACGTGGAAGTGCAGGTCGTTGCACATCGAGCGAAGAGGTGATCGTGCAGGTTTCGATGCTCGGCGCGCATTCGTACAGAGCCTATTTTTCAGGTGGAAGAAGGGTCCTGGCTGGTCGCGTAGGACAGTGCATGAAGAGACTCACGGTCCTCGCCATCGTCCTCCTATCCTCCTCTGCTGTCGCATGCATCGCCGGTAAAGACGGCGCTCAAGGTCCCGCTGGACCTCCTGGTTCTGGCACTGCCAACGGTGACAACGCGAGCAGCGGCGGCACGGCGGGAAGTAGCGGCGGCGCTGGAAGCAGCGGCGGGACGACAAGCAGCAGCAGCGGGGGCGCGAGCAGCAGTGGTGGAACGACGACTCCGACGAAGTCAGGCAGCGTGATCATCACGCAGACCTCGTTCACGGTGGCGGATACGCAGATCGATTCGTACTCCGCGATGGCGAGCTTCGTCGAGGCAGCCGCGGTCGCTGGCGTGCCGGGCACGTCGAAGTGCACGACGACGAAAGAAGGTAGCTGCGACGTGATGGTGTGTGACCTCCCCGCGAGCTCGGGCGGCGGGAGCAATGATCCGCCGCCGCAAGGTGGCGAGGTGAAGAAGTCGCCGAGCGCGAGCGACATCACCATCAAGGCCGCGGACGAGATCACGCTGAGCCCCGACGGCAAGGGCAACTACACGCCGATGACCGGTCAGACGGCGCTCTTTGCGGCGGGTGACGACGTCCTCGTGAAGGCGAAGGGAGCCGAGGTCCCCGCGTTCTCGAAGACGATCAAGGCCCCTGGGATCATCAACGTCACGGCGCCCGAGTGGCCGGCGCTTGGCGAAGCGTTCACGATCGACAAGGCGAACGATCTCGAGCTCGCGTGGGAGAACGGCGGCGAGGGTGACGTCCAGGCGACCATCTCGTCGGTCGCCGACAAGAAGACGTCGATGATCACGTGCAAGTTCAAGGCGGCGGATGGAACCGGCAAGATCGCGAAGGCCGCGCTTGGCAAGCTCGTCGCGAGCGAGACCGGAAGCATCTCGATCAGCAGCGCGAACACAGCGGCGTTCGATCAGAACGGCTGGAAGCTCAACGTCCTCATCATGTCGCCGGGCACCGCAGGTGGCGGAATGGCCTCGGGCGCTGCGCACATCCCGTGAGTCGTACGTGAATCGGAAGTGATTGGTGCATTGAAACAGAAAAGGGAGCAGAACGATCTGAGACACTGAATCGGATAGCGGAAGTCGACGGCCACGTGATCCCTCTCACGTGGCCGTTTTTTATTCGAGCCTGGCCGTTTTCCATTCGAGCGTTGGCCAGTTTTTTTGCCGGGCGATCAGCGGTTGCTCTCGAGCGTGAGGAGACGCTCGGAGCCGTCTTTGCCGTCACCGCCGAGGCGCTCCGCGAGCGCTGCGCTCATCGCTTCGATCGTCGTGCGAGGAGCGGGGCCGAGGAGGATCGGGCCTGCTTCGCAGTCGAGCTCGATGTGGCCGTAGGAAACGCGGCCCTGCGAGAGGTGGACGTGGAAGCGGCGGATCTTTCGCCACGCGCGGGCAGCTCCGGCGAAGGTCACGCCGTAGGCGTCGATCGCGACGTCGAGCGGCATCGTCTGCGAGACGCCGAGGGCCGCGACGGCGAGGAGCGCGAGCATCACGCTCGAGCCGACGACGAACGTCGTGGAGGGGCGATGGCGGGCGAGCTGGTAGTACGCGCCGAGGAGGAAGATGCCGAACGCGAGGACATGAAGCGCGACGGCGGAGAGCCAGAACAGCGCCGGGCGGCCGACGCGGAAGAAGACGCGGTCTTCGGGCTTGATGCTCATGCCGAGCATCTCTTTGGTGATCACGCCATGGCGGAGCGCGCGCCGGACGAGGACGACGAACACAGACGCGAGCCCGACGTTGAGCATCACGGCGAGCATCCCTGCGCCTTCGGTCGAGAGGAGAGCGTCGAAGAGGCCGTGACAAAACGCGGCGAGCAGGAGCCAGCGCCACGGCTTCGTGTCTGGCTCGAGCAGGCGGACGCCGAGCGCGTAGCCCCACACCGCGCCGAAGAACATGTGCGCCGGCACGCTCATGAAGCACCGGGCGATGACGAGCGGGGCCGCCATGCGGCCGATCGCGAAGTAGCGGATGTTCTCGGCGGCGGCGAAGCCGAGCGACGCGACGATGCCGTAGACGATCCCGTCGACGGGCTCGTCGAACTCGCGGCGGCGAATCGCGAAGTGGGCCGCCAGGCGCTTGGCGCCTTCTTCCGAGAGGCCGACGACCAACGTGAACACGACGATCGCGAGCGGGAGCGCGGCGGTCTGGCCGCCGAACGTGACGAGGTTCGGATCCAGGTACGGCGAGAGGTGGGTGAGCGCGTATTCTGCCAAGCCAGCAGGGGCGGTGGAGACGGCGCCGAGCAAGAACGTGACGCCGATGAGCCACATCGGCTCGGGATGCGCGCGATCGAAGCGCCGCACGAAGACCAGCCACGCCAGCGAGAGGACGACGGGGACGACGAGGCACGCGATCGCGAGCGAGCGATTCGGCGGGAGGCCTATCGCGTCGACGCGCTTCAGCGGAGGTAGGCGTGGCGTCGTCAGGAGATGACGTTCACGTTGCTCGCGCGCGTAGGCCTCCGTGCCGTTGCCGAACGAGATGCGGAGCGCGTCGGCCTCGAGGAGCGGGGCGCCGAGCGAGATGCGCCCGCGCGCGACCACCGGCGTCATCTTGCGCGCCTTTGCCTCTTTGATGACCTGCTCGGCGAGCGTCCCGGCGGCGCCGCGGACGCGTAGCGTCGCGTTTTCGCCGCGGCTCACCATCGCGCCGTCGCCGAGCTCACCCACGGGGATGATCTTCACGACGCGCGTGCGCCACCTCGGCGGCGCGCCACCGTCTTTGTCGCGATCCCAGAGCGCCTCGGCGAGGATCCGATGATCGCGATCGATCGGCCACTGGTCGATCGCGCGGAGGACGTCGGCGCGGCTGCCCTCGAACCATTGCTCGCGGGTCGCGGGGTCTTGGGTGGCGGTGAGCCGTGAGGATGGGTCGCGTGGGGTCAGGAGGACGTCGGGATCGGGATCGAAGACGAGGAGCGTCCCGGTCCACGTCACGAGCTCGTCGACGCGCGGGCCGAGCGCCTCGTCGACGACGATCTTCACGCGCCGTCCCTCTTGCGTGACGTCGGCGCCCACCTGCGCGCTCCCGAGACGGCGAAGCACGAGCGCGCGTAGGTCTTCGCCGAACAGCGCCGCGGGCGCTCTGCCGGTGGCGCCTGGACCTGGCGCCGTCGTCCCGTCGATCTCGTAGGTGAGCTCGACGTCGTCCGTGCCCGCCAGCGCCTGCGCGAAGATGCCCGGCGCTCGCTCTCCGCTCGGAGGCGAGCCGCAGCCCGTGAGGATCGCGGCGATCGCGACGACGAGGATCGTCACGAGCCCGATCAGCGCAGGCAAGGGCAGGCGAGGCGCGCGCGCGGGGGACGGCTTCATCGCGATGGCTTCGTACCTCGCCTTCTGCTCTTCGGCGGGGTCGCCTTCTTCTCTTTCTCTCCGCGTCCGGGCTCGGCGCGCGGGTAGCTGCCCATCACCTTGATGAAGTCCGTCGCCTTCGACACCTTCGCGATCGCCCGCTTCAGGCTCTCGTCACGGCGATGACCCTCGACGTCGACGAGGAAGATGTAGTGCCACGCACGCGCGCGATTCGGCCGCGACTCGATACGTGTAAGGTTCACGTTTTCGTCCTCGAAGATCGAGAGGACGCGCCGGAGGGCGCCCTTGCCATCGGCCACGCCGAACGCGAGCGTCGTGCGGTCGCGGCCGGTAGGCGGCGCGTCGTCACGGGCGATGACGACGAAGCGCGTCGCGTTCTCGGCGCGATCCTGGATCTTCGTGCGCACGATCGGCAGGTTGTGAATCTCGGCGGCGATGTCGCTCGCGATCGCGGCGGCGCGCTCGTCGGTCTGCGCTTCACGCGCCGCGGCGGTGGTCGAGGTGGTCTGGACGATCTGCGCGCGCGGCAGATGCTTCGAGAGCCAATGGCGGCACTGCGCGAGCGCCTGCGGATGCGAATACACCGTCGTGATCTGCGAGAGCGTGGCGGCGCGCGAGAGAAGGCAGTGCGCGATCGGCAGGACGTACTCTTGGCGGATCACGAGGGACCCCTCGACGAGCGCGTCGGACGTCATGCTGACCGCACCCTCGGTGGAGTTCTCGAAGGGGGCGACGCCATAGGTGGCGTCGCCGCTCGAGACCGCGTCGAAGACCGCGTCGATCGTCGCGCAGTCACGGTAGCGGGCCTGGAGGCCGAAGAGCCGTCGCGCCGCGAGATGGGAGAAGGTCCCCTCCGGGCCCAAGTAGGCGACGCGCAGCGGCTGCTCCACCGAGAGGCAGGCGCTCATGACCTCGCGGAAGACCGCCCGGATCGCTGCGGGCGGGAAGCGCTTGCCGCCCTTGTCGACGAGGCGGCTCAGCACCTGGCGTTCGCGCTCGGGGTCGTGGAACACGGCCAGCTTGGCCGCGCGCTTCACCGCAGCGATCTCCTGCGCGACCGACGCGCGCTGGGCGAGAAGATCCAAAATCGCGTCATCGAGCTTGTCGATTTGCTCGCGAGCGACGGAGAGACCAGCCAGTTTGTCGGCACCTTTGGCGCCCGAAGCAACTTTGCGCTTCACGCCTGCATCCTCGCATGAGTACGATGCGCCGCGCGATGCCCGAAGCCAATGTGCTCTACGCCGTGACCGGAGCGGTCGTCCTTGGCCTCGTCCTTTGGGTCGCAACGGTGCTCAAAACGTCGAAAGAGGCGTGGGCCCGGCCGCGCTCCGAGATCCTCGAGCCCGAGCCCGAGGCGACGGCCGGCACGGAGACCGAGGCCGCCGCGCCCAAGGCGGACCCCAAGGCGGAGCCCGAGCCCGAGCCCGAGGCGGCCGCGACCAAGACGGACAGCGACGAGAAAGACGAGCCCGCTCCGGGGTCCGATAAGGAAAAACAAAAGGACGTCACCGACGTTCTGGCCGATGTGCGGAACGAAGAGGCGAAGATGGTAGGCATCGACGCCGACTCGACCGCGAAGGCCACGCCCGTCGCGAAAAAGAGCGAGAGCAAGACCGAGGCTGCCAAAGTGGTCGCGGCGGCGGAAGAAGAATCGGACGAGACCACCTCGAGCGCCGACGAAAAGAAAGCCTGACCCAGCCTGCAGGCTTCGGCGGCTGCCACCTATCGGCCACGGCCATCGGTCAGGGCATCGGGTGCTTCTGGAAGAACGTCCACATCGCGTCCGTCGCGTGGATCGCTTGCGTCGTCTTGCCGAGGCCGACGACCGGGATCGACGAGCCGGGCCACGTGTGACCACCACCATCGACCGTGCACAACGTGACCTCGCTGCCCGCGGCGCACTGGCTCTGCGTCTTGCACGTGACGTCGTCCTTCTGGAACATCGTCTGCGCGGTGTCCGTGCACTTGTTGCGTGATGCCCACTGCGCGATCGTGTCGGCGACGGACGGGTAGCCCGTGTTGTTTCCGTTGTAGGGGACGAGCGGATCGGACGTGCCGTGGAAATGCATCACCGGCACGGCGCGCGTGGGGTTGCATGTCGACACGCCCATGACGCCGGCGACGGGCGCGATCGCGGCGATGCGTCCAGACAGCTCGCAGGCGAGGCGATGGGAGAGAAAGCCGCCGTTCGACAGGCCGGTCGCGAAGACGCGCTTGTCGTCGACGCACAGCTTCTTCGTGAGCTCGTCGAGGAGCGAGGAGACGAACGCGACGTCGTCGATCTTGTCCGACGCGGCCGTCCCGCAGCACGCGCCCGCGTTCCAGCTGCGGAGCGCGCCCGTTCCGTCGGCATGCACTGCGACGAAGCCAGCGCCGTCGGACTTCGCGTTCATGCCGGAGTATTGCGCTTGCTGCGTGCCGCTCGACGAGTAGCCGTGAAAGTCGAGCACGACCGGCACGCCTAGGTTCGGATCGTACGAGGCGGGGACGTGGACGTGCACGGTGCGATCGATCCCGCCGGACTTGATCGTCCAGTCGAGATCGCCGGCGAGCTTCTCTTTGCCTTGGCATGTCGGCGGCGCAGGCGGCGGCACGGCTCCGTCGCCGCCGCCGCTCGAGGACGAAGACGAAGACGAAGAGGAAGTCGATGAAGACGAAGCGCCCGCGTCGCTCAGGGAGCCGCTCGAGCCGCCGCTCGAGGACGTCGAGGCCCCCGGATCCCCGCCCGCGACGTCGTCACCACCGCAAGCGAACGCGAAAGCCGCCGTCACGGTCACGACGATGACACGACGACCCAAGCAAGCAGAGAGAGCCACGCCGTCTCGGTAGCTCACGCGTGAGGCCCTGTCACGCTGCGCGTATCGGAAAAATAGGACGATTTCGTCTCTGATTTCGTCTTGGGCGGAACGCTCCGGTCCGCACGGAAGAGACGAAGACGCGACGTAGGAGCGAGGATCGTCACTCGGGGACGGCGAGCTTCGAGGCGCGGAGGACGCCGCGGAGGACGTAGTCGAGGTACGTCTCGTTGCCGCCCTGCCAGAGGACGAACGGCGCGCGGAGGTTGCCCTCCGGATCGAACGACGCGAGCAGCTCGATGCCCGCCATCTGCGGCAGCTCGTGCAGCGTGACGATCGGCGGGATCGCGCTCTCTTCTTCGAAGCGGGCGACCTCGAAGTCGTCGAACGACTGGATCGCGCCTTTGTGGCGATCGTAGCTCAGGTGCGCGAGGGGAAGGAGCTCCCAGCCTGCGTCGATGAGCACGGGGAAGACCTCGTCCTCGCGCGACTCGTCGAAGGGGAGCGCGGTCTCATCGGGGAGCGCGTCGATCGACGCCAGGCGCTCGCGCAGATGCGATCGCGCCGTGTCGTCCTCCTTGCTCCAGTGCGCGCCGAGCACCGCGAGCAGCTCGGCGTCGGTGGCGCGGCGATAGAGCCGTTCGTCCTTCGACTCGAGCTCGATCACGCCAGAGCCGAGCGCGCGCTTGGCCCACATCGCCGCGTCTGCGAGCGCCGCGGCGTCGGCGATGGGGCTCGCGGCGGCCGACGTGATCGCGAAGGCGTGCACGAGGTGAAGACGACTCGCGACATAACGATGTTGTCCGAGCGCACGAACGAAGCGGAGGAGGTCTTCGGCCGTGCACGACTCAATCTCGTAACCAATCATGTCTCGTGTTCGTGTTCGCTCTTGGCGGTTGGCGGCTGCGCTCGCCGCTAGAGGCTGAAGAAGGATCGAATCGCGCTGAGGATTTGCTCCTTCTCCTTCTCTTGACGCGCCTTCTTCTCTTTTTCGTTCAGGCCGTCACGGACGGCGAGGAGCTCGACGCGGCGCGAGGCGAGGCGCTCGGAGAGCTCGTGGGCGATCTCGGGACGGGCGAGGAGCACGCGCTCGAACGTCGCCTTGTCGAGCCGGTAGCAATCGACGTCCGTGGTCGCCACCACGTCGGCGAGCCTTGGTGCGCCCGTCATCAGCCCCATCTCCCCGAAGACGTCCGGCGCGGTCAGCGTCGCGACGCGCATGGGGGTGGGGATGAGCGAGCCCTCCGGGCCGTCGGGATCGACGTTCGTGCGAATCTCGACGGTGCCTGACGCGAGGATGTAGAGCCAGTGGGCCACGGCGCCCTGCTTGGTGCACATCTCGCCGGCGCAATAGATGACGTGGCTCACGCCTTGAGCGACCTGCTCGAGCTCCTCTTCGTTCAACGGATGGAAGAGGGTGACCTGACGGAGCACGTTGAGCCGCTCCCTCACCGCGCGAGAGAGACGGCGCGTCGTGCGCGCCTCGTCGTCGATCTCGATCCACGTTCGGCTGGCGGGGACGGCGAGCGGGATGCCTGCGCGACGGAGCGCCGTGAAGATGCGCGCGCGCACCCGGGAGTTCGTCGGATCGTCGGCGGCGAGATCGGTGAGCCAGTAACGCACGGCGTACGTCGCGTAGCTCTCACGCATCTCCTTCGTGAAGTCCATGCACACGCAGTTTGGCTGCGGGTCCGTCGCCACGCCGGGGATCGGGGAGGCGGCGATGCCGGCCATGACCGCGTCGATCACCTTCGTCGGCGGATAGCGAAAATCTACGTTGAACCAGACCCACATGCGTTGGGGGACGCTGCGTCCCTCGCGCTTGCCGAGGATCGTGATGTTGTTGGCGAGGAGGAGCGCGTTGGGGACGATGATCGTCGACCAGTCGCGCGTCTCCACCACGGTATGCCGCCACCGTATGTTTCGTATGCGGCCTTGCTTGCCGTTCTCGAGCTGAATCCAATCGCCGACGTGGATCGATCCGTCGAGCTGGAGCGCGATGCCACCGAGGATGTGACTCAGTGTATTCTGCATCGAGATGACGCCGGCTGCGCCCGCGAGGCCTGCCGCGGCCACGACGCTCGCGGGGTTCACGCCGTGCGTGGACAGGATGCCGAGCGTCGTCGCGATGTAGCCGACGCCCACGATGAGATCGCTCGCGATCATCGGGAGCATCACGCCGGTGGCGGGGAGAAGGACCGAGAAGATCGCCGTCGCCGCGAGGTTGACGAGCGTGAAGTCTTGGAGGAGCTCGGCGCCTACGAGGAAGCGTGACGCCCAGACCGTCTCGCCCGCCGCGCCGAGCGCGAAGTGCGCCGCCAGCGTCACCACGTAGATGATGTAGAGGATGACGATGCGGCGGATCTGAACGCGCTGCGCAGGGCTGAAGCGATTGACGAGCGCAGCCACCATTGACGAGCGCAGCCACCACCACGATGGCGGTGAAGATGCCAAGTGCCCAGTACGCCTCGGTCCTAACCATGATGACGAGCCAGCGCGGCATCATGAATCTTCTCGTCCCATGAAGCAACGAGCATGGCGTGCAGCGCGACGCGAAGTTGAGCATTCCCCCGATCTCACGCTCGCGCGTCGCCCTCTCCGCGGCGTCGCTCGTGCTTCTGACGACACGCGTGGCGGCCGGCGATTTGCCGTCGCCGCGGCTCGTCCCGGAGCTCACGCTCTCGAAGGACAAGGGCGTCGAGTCCCCGGTCACGGCGGACCCCTGGACCACGCGGCCCCGCACGATCAGCCTTCAAGGAGGCTCGCCCGGCAGCCCGATGGGCGCCGTTGGCGTGACCTTCGAGTACGCGCCGATCAAGTACCTCGTCCTCGGCGCGGGCGGCGGCTTCTCTCCGGAAGGCGGCCCGCGCGGCTCTTTCATGCCGCGACTGAGGCTCCCGATCAACCGATGGTTCGCGGTGGGGCTTGGCTTCCCGTTCACGCTCGGGCCGTACGAGTACTCGATCACCCAGCAGGAGCAGTGCCCCTTCGCGGGGTGTGGGACGGGCTATCGTACGACCCGGTCGTGGCCGCTCGCCGTGTGGGGCCAGCTCGAGCCGAACGTCGAGATCCGAGTCGGGCCTGCGGTCGCGCTTCGCCTGTTCGCGGGCTATGCGCGCGTCCTCAACAACGAGAGCGACAAGTGCACGTCGACGCTCCCGAACGGATGCCCGTCGCAGCTCGGAGAGTCGAAGGTGTACGGGGGAGTGTCGCTCGGCTACGCGTGGTGAGTCACTCGAGCGACGCGCAGAGCCGCTGAACGGTCATGTTCACGGACGGGTGTTTACCGCCCGAGGAGCCGCCGACCACGAGCGTGATCTTCTTCTGTGGCGCCTCCGCGACCTTCGTGTTGATGACCTTCGTGACGGCGCCGACCTCGACCTTGATCGGGCCGTTCGACGTCCAGCTCGTCGTGAGCTTCAACGTCGCGGTGCCCACCGATTGGAGCGGCGCGCCGAGAAAATACGAGCCGCTGAAATTCTCGCCCTTCATCCACCAGACGTTGAGATCGGTGCCGCCCTGCGCGAGCTCGATCGTGTTGAACGCGGTGCCTTGATAGACCGGCGGGTCGCCGTAGTACTGCGCGATGAGGTCGACGTAGTCGCCGTTCGCGCTCCCAAACGGCTCGGGGCCGATCGCGGCGGAGATCTCGATCTCGAAGTGGCTCGTCGCGATCGCGGCGTCGCTCTGCAATTTGAAGTTGTTCACGAGCGCGGCGCCGCCGCCGTTCGTGATCGGAAGGTGGACGCCAGCGCTGTCGGTCGACGCCGCTCCTTGCAGCGCGAATCCGTGGAGCCCACCGCCGTTTCGGAAGTCGAAGCACTTGGAGGCCCCCGCGTCACCCGCGTCGAGGATCCCGCCGTCGTCGCCGAAGACGACGCCGCTCGCGTCGCTCTCTCCGCTGGCGCTGCCGTCGCGGGGTCGCTCTCCGTCGGTCACGGCCGCGTCGGACGTGGCGGCGTCGGTGGTCGTCGGCGCGACCGCCGCGTCGAAGGGTGAGCACGCCGCGAGCACCCCCACCGCGGACGACACGATCAGGGCACGCCGACGCCGAGAGCTCACACCTCGAGTGGAGCACCCGGCCGGGCAATTGCCAATTGGAGTTCTGCTTTCGTCAGCCCGCGAGCGCTTCGGCGATGAGCCGCTGCTGCTCGAGATCGTGACTGGCCTTGCTGCCGGTCGCCGGGCTCGCCGCCGCCGCGCGGGAGACGACCGAGAGGGGGAGCCGATCGCCGATGAATCGCGTCAGGTTCGCGTTGATGAAGTACCAGGGCCCCGCATTGCGCGGCTCTTCCTGCACCCAGACGAGGCGCGTGCCGTCGGCGTAGGCGGAGAGCACACGAGAGAGCTGATCGCTCAAGGGATAGAGTTGCTCGAGGCGCACGATCGCGACGTCGTCGCGCCCGAGCTTCCGGCGCGCGTCGAGGAGGTCGTAGTAGACCTTCCCGGTGCAGAGCAGGACGCGCTTCACCTTCGCTGGATCGGTGTCTCGGTCCGGGATGACGCGCTCGAACTGCCCGTTCGCGAGATCGTTGACCGTCGAGACCGCCTCCTTGTGACGGAGCAGGCTCTTCGGCGTGAAGATGATGAGCGGCTTGCGCCACGGGCGGAGCACCTGGCGGCGAAGCGCGTGAAACAGCTGCGCCGGCGTGGTGAGGTTGCACACCTGGATGTTGTCGGAGGCCGCGAGCTGGAGGAAGCGCTCGATGCGGGCGCTCGAGTGCTCCGGGCCTTGACCTTCGTAGCCGTGCGGAAGGAGCAAGACGAGGCCGGAGAGCCGAAGCCACTTGTCCTCGGCCGACACGATGAACTGATCGATGATCACCTGCGCGCCGTTCGCGAAGTCGCCGAACTGCGCCTCCCAGATGACGAGGCCATCCGGGCGGTCGAGGCTGTAGCCGTACTCGAAGCCGAGGACCCCCGCTTCGGAGAGGGGAGAGTCGTGGACCTCGAACTTGCCCGGGCCGAGGTGCGAGAGCGGCGTGTAGCGGGTGCCGTTCTTCGCGTCGAACAGCGTCGCGTGGCGATGGCTGAACGTCCCGCGTCGTGCGTCCTGGCCCGTGATGCGGATGGGCCGGTTCTCGTTCACGAGCGTCGCGAACGCGAGGTGCTCGCCCGTGCCCCAGTCGAAGGGCTCGTTCTTGAGCACGCGGTCGCGGCGAAGATCGAGGATCGCCTTCACCTTCGGGTTCACGTTGAAGTCCGAGGGCGCGTGCGAGAGCCGCGTGATGAGATCGATGAGCGTCTCGCGCGGGACGTTCGTCGCGACCTCTTCGACGTTGACGTCGGGGCCGCCGATGTACGGCGACCAGATTCCGCCCATCGCCTTCGGCGGCTTCAAGAAGTCGCCCTTGCGCTCCTCTTCGAGCGCGAGCGCCAGCGCGACCTGGCGCGTGGTCTTGAGCTGGTCACCCTGCTCCTGCGTGATCTGTCCGCTCTCGACGAGCTTCTTGACGTAGACCTCGCGCACCGTCGGCTTCTGATCGATGAGCTGGTACATCACGGGCTGCGTGAAGCGCGGCTCGTCGCCCTCGTTGTGGCCGTATTTGCGGTAGCAAAGCATGTCGATGACGACGTCTTTGCCGAAGCGCTGGCGGAACTCGATCGCGAGGCGCGTGGTCTGGATGACCGCCTCGGGATCTTCGCCGTTCACGTGGAAAACAGGCACCTTCATCATGCGCGTGATGTCGGTGCAGTAGCGCGTCGAGCGGGAGTCTTGCGGCAGCGTGGTGAAGCCGATCTGGTTGTTGACGACGAGGTGAACGGTGCCGCCCGTCGAGTAGCCCTCGAGGCCCGCGAGGTTCAAGGTCTCAGGGATGATGCCCTGGCCCATGAACGCCGCGTCGCCGTGGATGAGCAGCGGCATCACGTTGACGCGCTTTCGGCGATCCTGCTTCGCGCGCACGCGGCCTTCGACGACCGGGTTGACGAACTCGAGGTGGCTCGGGTTGAACGCGAGCGAGAGGTGGACGGAGCCGCCGTTCGTGGTGGGTCGATCCATCGACTCGCCGAGGTGGTACTTCACGTCGCCGCGGCCGAGGTTGCGCTCGGGGTTCGAGTCACGGAACGCGGCGAAGATCTCGCGCACGTTCTTGTTCATGATGTTGGCGAGCACGTTGAGGCGGCCGCGGTGGGCCATGCCGATCACGATCTCTTCGACGCCCTGGTTGGCGGCGTAGTCGATCAAGAGATCGAGCATCGCGATCATGCTCTCGGCACCTTCGAGCGAGAAGCGCTTGGCGCCGACGAAGTTCTTGTGGACGAACTGCTCGAAGATCTCGGCGTCCGTGAGGTGCTTCAGGATGCGAACGACCTCGGCGTTGTCGAGCGCCGTGCGGTTGCGCGTCGACTCCATCGCGTTCTGCAGCCACTCGCGCGCTTCGGGCTCCTCGATGTGCGTGAACTCGACGCCGATCGAGCTGCAGTACGTCTCGGAGAGGTGAGCGATGATCTGACGGAGCGTGGCGCGGCCGGCGAGGCCGCCGATGCCGACGGTCGGGAACTCGACGTCGTACTCGGCCTCGGTGAGCCCGAAGTTCGACAGATCGAGCTCGGGCGCGGCCTCGGGAGGCGTACCGAGCGGATCGATCTTCGCGAAGAGGTGACCGCGGACCCGGTACGCGTTGACGAGCTGGTAGACGCGCCCCGACAGCGCGGCGGTGGCGATCGCTCGCCCGCTGCTCTGCTGGGCGGCGGCGGCGCCGGCGACGGAGCCGTTCGAGTACCCCTTGGCGTACGCGCCGTTCATCGACCCGTTGGTGGCGCCGTTCGCGCCGTTGCCGTGGTCGGCGTAGTCGATCCGAAGCGGAGCGGGAGCGGGGGCGCCGCCCTCGAGCGACGCGAAGTAGTCTCGCCAGTGCTCCTCGACGAGCTGGGGACTCTGCCGGTACTGCGCGTGAAGGTCCTCGACGAACCCTGCGTTGATGCCAAAATCGTCGAACATCGCGATCGCCTCTTTTACCACAAGATGCGGCCCCGCATGCCTTGTCGGCACCTCGGACGCCCTCATTATCGTATTGCAGCCCAGAGTAGGGTCAGCCGCCGCTACTTGGTAGCCGAAAGCCACGCGGTGAGATCCGCATGCGGCTCGAGCGCGACGAGCACAGCCTCGACCGTGATCGCCGACACGACCGTACCCGCAGGCGCGACATGCACGCCATTGGCGTCCCGCCAGACGACCACGCGGACGGCCTGGCTCGTCATGATGCCGGGATCGTGCTGCTCGACGTGATGCTCGCGGAGGGCGCGCGGCGCTGCGGCCGGTGACGCTTGGGCGCCCATCGCATGCGGAAGACCTTGCCCGACGACCGTCGCAGGCGGATTCGTGCCGCTCGGCGACGGTGAGCTCGCGCTGCCTTTTCCGGCCGGGCGCGGGAAGCTTTGCATCGTCGTCTTGAAATCCATCGGGCTCGGCGCGACGGCCGTCCGCCGCTCGCCGTCGCTGCTGTGCAGCTCGGGAAAGGGAAGCTCGTCACCCGAGAGGTTCTGCGTCGGCGACGCGTCCCACTCGTCGGTCGACTTGCCCATGTCCTCGATGCTCTCGGGCGCAAGCTGAAGCTGCTTCTTCTGCGCGACCGCGGTCTTGATGTCGTTCACGTTGCTCGCGACCGTCGGATCTTCCGGGCGGCGCGCCGCGATCGTCGCGGTCTCCGACGTGTCGGCCGGGAGCACGGCTTGCGCGGCCAGCGCATTGATGGCGGGGTGCTGCGCGGTGTCGGCCGTCGCCATCGCGGCGGCTTCACGCGCTTCGTTCTCGAGGTTCTCACGCGAGCGACGCGACTTCTTCGCTCCGGGCCGCATGCTCGGCGGCTTGCTCGCGCTGCTCGTGTTGGTCCCGAGCGGTTTGTTCGCGACGGGGACACGGACCGGGGCGGCTCCGGTGCCGGCGGGCGGAGGCTGCGACGTCTTCGATGGGAGCGGCGCAGGCGGACGGCTCGGGCTCGTCACGCCCTTCGCGCCGAGTGGCTTGTTCGCGATCGTCGCGGTGGCGGGCGCAGCGGGCGCGGCAGCGGCCTTCGGCGGCGCCGGTTTGTTCGCGGGCTTCTGCGGAACGGGAGGCGGCGCGGCGGCGGCGGCGACGTCGGGCTCCGACATCGGGACGACCTCTTCGATGTCGATCGACGCGCGGCTCACGCGCTTCGTGATCATGCCGGTGAGATCGGCCGCGGCCTTCGCGAGCTCGAGGGCGCGGTTGTCGTCTTCCGCCTCGGACGCGGCCTCGGCGGCGCGGCGTACCCACTTGATGCCTTCGGCGTGATCACCGCGAGCCCACATCGCTTCGGCGGTCGACAGCGCCCACGAGACGTCTTCCGGATCCTCCGGTTTCGGCTCCGGAACCTGCGGCATCATCAGCTCGTCGGTCATGTGGTCTTGCTCATCGATCAGCGTAACGGTTTTGTGCGCCTGATGGGCAAAAATGGGCTCAGCGAAGCGCCAGCGCGAGCCCTCCGCCGAGCGCCAGCGCGACCACCGCGACGATCGCGACGATCAGGGGCCAGCTCGGACCACGGGCTGCGTGCGCTCCGCCGTTCGTGCGATGAGAGCTCGGCGCGGCATGCAGAGGGTCGTGCGCCGGCGCGTTCGTTCCGCGCGGCGAGGACGCTGGCGCGGAGCCCGCCGGAAACACGCCGCTGACGACGCTCGGCGGCGTGGGGACGACGAGCGGGGCGGGCGAGAGGGCGGTCTGCTGAACTCCGTGAGGCTGCGCGGGCTCGGCGAAGCGAATCGCTGGCGGCTGCGGCGGCGCGAGGGGAGACGACAGCGGGCGCGCGAGCGGCAACGTCGCCGGGGTCGGCGGCCGCCCGAGCATGTCGGTCTCCTGGCTGGGACGGCGCGCTTCGGCGCTTCTGCCCGACGTAGACAGCGAGAGCGGCGGCGCGGCCGACATGCGCACGGTCGCGCCGAGCGGTGACGAGACGGGAGGCTCTGCGGTTGGAAGCGAGCGCATCGGATCGGTCATCGATTGCGGCGCTGGTGCGGTGAAGCCAGGATCGCTCCGCGCTCGTGTGGCGAGCTTCGCGGCCGCGCCGATGTCGCGCGCGGTCTTCTCCTCGTCGTGGTGATCGAGGAGGACCGCCGCGGCCGCGGCGCGACGAACGGAGTCTTGGACCGCCGGGATGCACGCGCGGAGCTCGTGGGCGACCTGCTCCATCGTCTCGTAGCGATCGCGCGCGTGGCGGGAGAGCATCCGCGAGACGATGCGCGCGAGCTCACGGGGGATCGCCGGCGTCACCTCGTCGAGCGGACGGATCGATCCGGCGAGCGGACCGCCTGCGTACTCGCCGCAGAGAAGCTCGTACGCCGTGAGCCCGAACGCATACTGATCGACGCGCGCGTCGACCGGCGCGCCCTCGAGCTGCTCGGGCGCCATGTAGCGAGGCGTCCCGAGCACCTGCCCCATCACGGTTTGAAATCCTGCCTCACCGAGCTGCGGCGTCGGCTTCGCGAGGCCGAAGTCGAGGACCTTCACGACGCCCTCTTCGCTCACCATGATGTTGCTCGGCTTGATGTCGCGATGGATGACGCCGGTCTTGTGCGCCGCCCAGAGCGCGCGCGCGGCGTCGACCAGCCAACCGAGCTTGGTCTCGACCGTGATCGACGGGTTCTGCGCGTGACGGCGAAACGACTCGCCGAGCACGAGCTCCATCGCGATGTACGCGACGCCGTCGGCCTCACCGAGCTCGTAGATCGCGACGGAGTTGGGGTGGTTGAACGCCGCGGCGGCGCGTGCCTCGCGAAGGAGACGCGCCACGCCGCCGGTGCCCGTCTCCGCGCTCTGGTCTTTGTCCTCGCGGAGGACCTTCAGCGCGACGGGTCGCCGGAGGCGCGTGTCGGTGGCGTGGTACACCTCGCCCATGCCGCCGCGCCCCACGAGGCGGACGATTTCGTAGCGCTCGAGCGTCGAGCCCGGTTCAAGTCCCACCGAACAGCTCACGCTAGCATCACGCGGCCGTTCACCCTCGCCCAAACGCGGCTGGCAGCTGCGCTGTTCAGGTCGCGAAACGAAGGAAAAGCCTTACGCCGCAATGCGTCTTTCCTGCGTCAGGCGCGGGGCGCCAGAATCGCGTCGCCAACCAAAGGCCCCGAGGGTAAAAGGCGGAATCGATATGTCTTCCGCGTCCTCAGTACCCTCCGAGGTTGGTGTTCCGTTGACATCCGCTAACGCTCCGTCGAGCAGCCTCTCGCCCGAGCTGCAGCTTCGTATCCACGAGCTGATGGTGAAGGCCAGGGTCCTCGAAGAGCGCCTCATCACGATGTACCGCCAGGGTGACGGCTACTTCTGGATCGGCGGCCCGGGAGAAGAGGCGTTCAACGTCCCGCTCGGCATGCTCGTCGACAAGGGCGCGGGGCTCGACCACGATTTCTTGCACCTGCACTACCGGTCGAGCGCCACCTTGCTCGCGATGGGCGCCGATCCGATCGACTCGCTCCGCCAGATGAAGAACACCGCGACCGATCCATACTCGCGCGGTCGAAACTTCGTGTGCCACTACTCGGCGCGCAAGTGGAACGTCGCGCCGGTGTCGTCGCCAATCGAGGTGCAGTACTCGATCGCGCCCGGCACGGCGATGGCGCAGCGCCGCGCGAACGCCAAGGGGATCACGATCGTGCAAGGCGGCGACGCCGGCACCGCCGAAGGCGACTTCGCGACCTGCCTCGTGTGGAGCTCGCGCAAAGGCAGCGAGCTTCCGCTCCTCATCATCGTCACGAACAACCAGTACGGCATCTCCACCGCGTGGGAAGGACAGCACGGCGAGGCCCGCGTGTCCGACCGCGGCAAGGCGTTCGGCATGCCCACCGCGACGATCGACGGCAACGACGTCGAGCAGAGCTGGGCGGCGCTCAAGAAGGCGATGGACTACGTGCGCACCGAGCGCAAGCCGTACCTCCTCGAGGCGATGGTCTCGCGCCTCTATGGACACTCGAGCGCCTCGGGCGCGAACTTCGTCAAAGACGAAGCCGACTGCCTCGCGCGCTTCGAGCGGAAGCTCGAGGAGCGAAAGCTACGCACGCGCTCCGAGATGGACGAGATGCGTGCAAAGTACACCCAAGAGCTGCTCGAGGCTTCGAAGCGCGTCCGCGAGGAGCCGCAGCCGAAGGGCGAGTCGATCTGGGACTACGTGTTCGCCGACACCAACCACGTCGCGACCGCACCGAAGGAAGGCTGATCGTCATGGCAACGATGGTTCAAGCGATCCGAATGGCTCTTCACGTCGGTGAGGAGCGCCTTGGCGTCACGGACATCTTCGGCGAGGACGTGGGCCCGCCGCTCGGAGGCGTGTTCACCGCGACGCAAGGCCTCAAGACCACCTGGAACACCCCGCTCGACGAGCGCGGCATCGTCGGCATGGCGATCGGCCTCGCGCTCGCGGGTCGCCGTCCTGTCGCCGAGATCCAGTTCTGCGACTACGCGTTCAACACCGTCGACCTCCTCAAGATCGCGGGCAACACGTACTGGTCGAGCGCCGGTGACTGGAACGTGCCGATGGTGCTCATGACGCCCGTCGGCGCCGGCATTCGCGGAAGCATCTACCACTCGCACTCGTTCGACGCGCAGGCGACGCGCACGCCCGGCTGGAAGATCGTGATGCCGTCGAACCCGCGCGACGCCTATGGCCTCCTCCTCAGCGCCATCGTCGATCCGAACCCGGTCATGTTCTTGAAGCCGAAGGCGCTCCTCCGCGCGAAGGGACGTCCCGGCGAAGAGGTCCCCGGCGAGCCCGGCGACGACAAAGCGCTCTCGAAGATGATCGACGCGCCGCTCGGCGACCGCTCGAAGTGGAAGCCCGAGTGGCCGAAGCTCGAGGAGCTCTTCATCCCGATCGGCAAGGCGCGCATCGCGCGCGAGGGCCGCGACGTCACCGTGCTCACGTACGGCCGCAACGTCCCGATGTCGGTCGCCGCGGCCGACGAGCTGTCGAAGGACGGGATCGAGGTCGAGGTCGTCGACCTGCGATCGCTCCACCCGTACGACTGGGACGCGATCAAGAGCAGCGTGAAGAAGACGCACCGCGTCCTCTGCGTGAACGAAGACACCGAGATCACGAACTTCGGCGAGCACCTCATTCGCCGCTGCGTCGAGGAGCTCTTCTACGAGCTCTACGCGCCGCCGAAGCTCCTCGCGGGCGCGCACGTGCCCGGCATCGGCCTCGCCGACAACCTCGAGCACGCGAGCGTTCCCCACAAGGAAGCGATCAAGAAGGCGCTCGTGGAGCTCGCGAAGCACGAGCCCTGACCGCGGCGCTGTACGGTGAGCAAGCACACGTTCCAAGGGGGATGTCACTGCGGGCGTGTTCGCTTTCGCGTGCACGTCGACAAGCTCGAGGCGCTCGACTGCAACTGCTCCATCTGCCGGATGAAAGGCTTCCTTCATCTCATCGTGACGAAGGATCAGTTCGAGCTCTTGCAAGGCGAGGACGCCCTCACGACGTACACGTTCAACACGAACGTCGCGAAGCACACCTTCTGCTCGATCTGCGGGATCCATCCGTTCTACGTCCCGCGGTCGCACCCGGACGGCATCGACGTCAACGTGCATTGCATCGACGGTGACCCGGCGGCGCTTTTCACGATCAAGACGTTCGACGGTCAGAGCTGGGAAGAGAACGTCGACAGCATCCGCTAACGCTTCGTGGCGTCGCGACGGCGCTTCTTGCGTGCGAGCGAGAGCGCGACGAACCCGAACGCGCCCATCGTGATGATGCTCGGCGCGGCGCCGCCCGACGTGTTGCAGCCGCTGTCGCTCTCGCCCGACGAAGCCGGGGCGCTCGATCCGCTGCTGCTGGCGCTCGTCGTCACGCTCCCGTTGCTCCCGCTCGTGCCGCTGCTCGAGCCGGAGGAGCCGCTGCTGCTCGTCGTCCCAGCGTCGCCGTTCGGGTCAGGAATGACCTCGCTCTCGGGCACGAGCTCGAGCTGCGCGCAGTGGTGGTAGAAGCAGCTCGGCGCGTGAGGCGCCATGAACTCGATGATCTGGAGCGTGACGTTGCCCGTGTCGGCGGGCATCTGGACGTCCGTCTCCCAGACCTTGCCTGACTTCGCTTGCGCCTGCGTGTGCGGGAACAGGTTGTCGGCGACGACGGGCGCGACCGGAGGATCCTGGATCTCCGCCGAGTCACATTCGCCCGCCTTCAGCGTGACCTTCGGCTCGGGGATGTCTTTGTCGGTGGGCTTCAGCTTCGGCACGATCGCGATGCGGTAGTGCCCGCCGTGAGGCACCGTCTCGGTGAGCTTCACGTGGAGCGTGGAGTTGACGTGCACCTTCGTGATGATCCCGGAGGGCGTTCCGTCTCCGCACGGATTCATCTTCTGCGTGCCGGTGCTGCCGAGCGGATCGCCGGAGCTGTCGGTCTGGAGCCAGTCGGCAGGTTGCTGGAGCTTGAAGTGCGCGCTCGCGGGAGCTGCCGTGAGCAGCGTCAGACCAAACGCGACCCCAAACACAAGACTCGAGGCTCGACGCATGGGTGATTCATCCCTTCTTGAGGAGATAGGTTTCGTGGCCAGTCTACTTGCGCGTACCGAATCGGTCGCCTTCGGCCGAAGGCGCGGCCGTCGGCGTCGGCGCGGTCGTCGGGGCAGGAGGAGTCGGCGCGGGGGCGCGCTTCTCGGCGTTCGTCGCGGGGCGTCCGCCGCGCTTCTTCATCCCGGCGAGCTTCGTCGAGCTCGCGGCGGGCTCGGCGGAAGCGGCGGGAGCGTCCGGCGTGCTCGGGGTCGCGGAGCTGCTTGCCTGCGGCGACGCGGACGGCGACGCGGACGCCACGGAGGACGCGGCAGGCGGTGCCGCCGCCGTGGCGTTCGAGTCGTCCGTCGCATGCGGGAGATGCAAGCGGCGCGACGCGACCAAGAGGACGATGACGAGCCCGACGATCGCGAGGAGGCCGAGCGCGGTGAGGAGCCACGTGCCGTGGTTGCTCTTCCGGTTCGGAACGACGACGGTCGGCACGAGACGCTGTGAGGAGCGAACCGCGCTCGACTTCACGTGCTCGAGGCGTTGAAGCGAGCTCTCGGCGGGCGAGTAGTCTTCGAGCGCCGCGGTCAGGTCGAGGATCGTCGGGTAACGAAGGCTTGCCTCTTTCTGCAAGCATCGGCTGATCACGACGTTGAGCCCTTCGGGCAAGTCGGCGCGCAAGACCGGCGTGAGCGGCTCGCTCATCACGCGATCACGGATCTGCTCCGGGGTGTCGGCGAGGAAGGGAGGTGTGCCGGTGAGCATCTCGTAGAGCACCGTGCCGAGCGCCCATACGTCGCAGCCGACCGAGACCGTGCCGGACTCGAACTGCTCGGGCGCCATGTACGCAGGCGTGCCCATGACGTGCTTTGGGTTTGGACGCTTCTCTTTCTCGACGAGGATCTTCGAGATGCCGAAGTCGAAGAGCTTCACGCGCCGCGGGCCGTCGCCGCTGCCGGCGATGTAGATGTTCTCCGGCTTGAGATCTCCGTGAACGATCCCGGCAGCGTGAGTCTCCGCGAGCGCTTCGCAGGTCTGGAGCGCGTACTTGATCGCCTCGCGGACGGGGAGGGCGCCGCGCGTGCTCAGGATCGTCGCGAGGAGCTCTCCTTCGAGATACTCCATGACGATGTAGGGCGTGCCGTCCGGGAGCATCGCGACGTCTTGGACGCGCACGACGTGCTCGCTCTGGATCTTGGCGGCTGCCTGCGCCTCGCGGACGAATCGATGGACCGCATCTTGATCGGCCATCGCTTCACGGCGAAGAAACTTGATCGCCACACGTTGGTTGAGCACGAGGTGCGTGGCCATGCAGACCACGCCCATGCCGCCTTCGCCGATGATCCCGTCCACGCGGTATCGCTCGGCGATGACACTTCCAACTGCAATGGGGATACTCATCGGCGACGCGTGATTCTCGAGAGACCAACCTCGATGTTACCGGAATCACGCCGGCTCGCTCAAACCGCTCGGTAAAACGGCGGGGACGTTAGCGCGTGAAAATCCGGCGCACGCTGGAAATTTCCGCGCTCGCGCGCTTTGTCAGCGGCAGGTGCCCGCTTTGCACGTGGTCGCGCCAGAGCACGCGGTCCCACAAACACCGCAGGTGTCGTTGGCCGTAAGCGGGTTCTTGCACTGCGCGTTGCAGCACGTCGTGGCGCCGCCGGTGCACGCGTTTCCACATCCGTTGCAGTTGGCGATGTCCGAGGTGACATCGACACAGAAAGGCGCGCAGCACTTCTGACCAGCGATCGGGCACACGAAGCTCGCGTCGTTGCACTTCGTCGCGCAGCGGCCTGCGGGCGAGCACGCCTCGTTGACGTTGCTGCAGTCCGACGGCTTGAGACACTGGACGCATTGATGACGCTGCGGATGGCAGAACGGCGCCGCGGTGCTGATCATGCTGCACGCCGTGTCGGAGCTGCAGCCTGGCGCGCAGACGTTGAGCACGACGTCAGGTCCCGGATCGGCGGACGGACCGACCGGCCCGGTGTCTTTCGCGTCCGCGTCGGCGTCGCGCGCGTCCGCGCCCGCGTCACGCAGCGCTGGCCCCACGCAATATTGACCGAACGGACAGCTATCCGGCGTGGTCGTGCACTCGACGCACCGTCCCTCGACGCACTTGGGATGCGCCGCCTCGCATTGGTTGTCTTCGGTGCATGGGCATCCCGCTCCCACGCAGCGGCCGTCTGGAAGGATCAGCGAGTCGCCGTCTTTCGTGGGGAGCTGCCCGTCACCGCTCGTGCCTGCTTCCCGCGGCTCGGTCAGCACGGGCTCTTCGACGCCGAGGATCTGCGCGCACGCTGCACCCACGAGCACGAGGCTCAGCGCGAGCAGCGGAAACGTCCAGGAGCGCGATCGCGAGGCAGAGAGAGAGCCAGACGTCTTAGGCATCGAGTTTGGGTGTTGTTCGCGTGTCGGGCGCTGCGCGCCCGAAACCATTTTGCTCGCAGGCTCGCAAAATGCACCGACCAGTTGTTCGCGTGTCGGGCGCTGCGCGCCCGAAACCATTTTGCTCGCAGGCTCGCAAAATGCACGCTCGGGTCACCTGCATTTGCCGTCGTTCTTGCAGTCGTTGCTGCAGCAGTCGCTGTCGCGGTCGCATCGGGATCCGCCGTTTGCGCACGCGCGGCAGCCGAACGTCGTGCAGATGTTGCCGCTGTTGCAGCGGTTGCCCGAGCAACACGGCTCGTTGTTGTTGCCGCATGCCGCGCAGATCGTCTTCGAGGAGAAGATGATGCGCGCGCAGACGGTCCCGGACTCGGTGCAGCTGTTGTTCGCGCAGCACGGCTGGTTCTTCTTGCCGCAGGCGCACTCGCATCCGTCGGCCGCCGAGTTGTTGCAGTCTCCGAAGTTCGCGTTGCACGTGCTGTACGTACATTTGTACGCGTTGCTCGAGAGCTTGCAGTCGACTCCGCCGGCGTTCTGCACGGTGGTCGTGCAGTCGGTCGTGCAGCTCCCGCAGAGCGTCTTCGAGCTCGTCGCGGTCGCGCAGCCGTTGTTGTCCGGCGAGTCGGGCGGGCAATGGTTGAAGCCGACGGTGCAGTTGAACTTGCACGCGCCTGCCGTGCAGCCGGGCGTGTTGTTCGTGTTGTTGCAGACGGTCCCGCAGGCGCCGCAGTTGCTGACGTCCGTGAGCGTGTTCTTGCAGCTGCTCGAACAACAGACGTCCTGGTTCCCGCACGACTTGTTGCAGCCACCGCAGTTGAGGACGTCCTTCGTGGTGTCGACGCAGAACTGATTGCAGCAGACGAGGCTCCCGGGGCACGAGCCGCCGTCGGTCCCGCACTTGTCGGCGCAGACGCCTGACGGGCTGCATCCTTGGTTGAACGCCGTGCAGTCGAGATCGCTCTTGCACGCGACGCAGCGATGACGGGTGAGGTCGCAATAGGGCGCGGTGGGCGTCAACGCCTTGCAATGCGCGTCGGAGCTACAGCCAGGCGCGCATGCGTTGTACTTGTTGCCGCCGCCATCGGCCGACGCGCCGTCGCCCGCGCCCTTGAGGCAGTAACGTCCGATCGGACAGCTGTCCGGCTCGGTCGTGCATTCGGAGCACGCGCCCGCGACGCACTTCGTGTACGGCGCCGAGTCCGCGCAGCCGTTGTCGTCCGTGCACGCGCATCCTTCGCCGACACACCCGCTGTCGGGATCGACGAATCCATCGCCGACGTCGCCTCCGTCGATGACCGGCAAGCTGCCGTCGTCGGCGGTCGTGGACGTATCGAGCACGGGATCGTCGACGCCCATGATGCTGGCGCACGCCGTGATCACCGGTACGGCGACCAAGCCGACCAGCGCGACGATGCCAAGAAGGCGTCCGCGTGAGCGCTCGCGAGGCTCCACACGTGAAGTGTAGCGCAACCACGCGGCCGCGCTTAAACCATCTCGCGGGCCGATTTCTCCACGATTCTAGGGCGGATTCTCGCCCGTTCCCGAGCCGTGATCATGGTCGTGGTCGTGATCGTGATCGTGGCCAGGGCCGCAGCGCGCGTCCTCCCAGCCGACCCACGCAGCACCATCAGGGCCGATCTCGCGCTTCCAGACGGGCACACGCGACTTGATGCGATCGATGAGCTCACGGCAGGCGCGAAACGCTTCACCGCGATGCGGGGCGCTCGCCGCGCAGACGACCGCCGCGTCGCCGACCTCGAGCGAGCCCACGCGATGCATCGCGCAGACGCGGACGCCCGCGATCTCGTCTTCGATCTCGCTCGCGATGCGCTCCATCTCGCGCTTCGCCATCGCCTCGTACGCGGAGTACTCGAGCCGCGTAACGACGCGGCCTGCGCTCTCGTCGCGGACGACGCCGACGAAGACGGCGAGCCCGCCCGCGCCGGGGTGACGTACCTGGGCGATCGCCTCGTCCGTCGAGAGCGGGGTCTCGCGGATGTCGGCCGTGACGCGCGTCATGGCTCGCTCGTCTCCTCGCGCTGCCAGTGACCGGTCTTGCCGCCCATCTTCTCGACGAGACCAACGTCGAACGACATCCCGCGATCGACCGCCTTCAGCATGTCGTAGAGCGTGAGGGCCGCCGTGCTCGCGGCCACCATCGCTTCCATCTCGACGCCCGTGCGATCGCGCGCTTCGGCGGTCGCGTCGATGATGGCCATGTTCGCGATCAGCTTGATCGCGACCTCCACCTTCGTGAGGTGCACTTGGTGGCAGAGCGGGATGAGCTGCGGCGTCTGCTTGGCGGCCTGGATGCCAGCGATGCGAACGGTCGCCAAGACATCGCCCTTCGGGGTGTCACCAGCGACGAGGCGCAAGAACGTCTCGGGGCTCATCCGCACACGGGCGCGCGCCGTCGCCTTGCGTGCGGTGACGTCCTTCTCGCCGACGTTGACCATGTGCGCATGCCCGTCGCGCGTGAGATGCGTGAGCGAGATGCGCTTGTCCGCCTTCTCCTTGTCGCTCTCTTTGTCGTTCTCGGTGGTCATGGCGAGAAGCTTAGCCGCAGAGATCGCTCAAGAGCAGCACGTCGACCTCGTCGCCGGCGGCGACGCCGTTCGCCTCGCTCGGGACGAGGACGAGCGCGTCGGACTGAGCCATGGTCGTGACGGCGCCGCTGGCTTGGTTGCCCGCGGTCGTCACGAGGAGGGCGCCCGACGCGTCGTACGACGTGGCGGCGCGCGCAAACTCGAGGCGACCGGGATCGTGCGCATGCGGGCGCGTCATGCGGCCGCGCCGCTTCGGCGGAAACGGACGCGGGTCGCCTTGTAGCGCGCGAAGGAGCGGCGCGGCGAACAGCGCGAAGGTGACCATCGCGCTCGACGGGTTGCCGGGCAGGCCGAGCACGATCGTCGTCGCGTCTCCCGCCCTTCGCCGGTAGCGTCCGACGACGAGCGGCTTGCCCGGACGCATCGCGACGCGCCAGAAGTCGAGCGTGACGCCGACGGCCTCGAGCGCCGGCCGGACGAGATCGTGATCGCCCACGCTCACGCCGCCGATCGTGATGACGACGTCCGCGGTCTCGAGCGCCGCTGCGAAGGCGCGCTCCGTCGCCGACTTCTCATCGCGCACGTAGGGCAGCGCGCGCGCGTGGGCTCCTGCACGCCGCGCCATCGCGCGGAGCACGACGGTGTTCGACTCGGGGATGGTGCCCGGTACGGGATCGGTCCCCGGCCGGCGTAGCTCGTCGCCGGTCGCGAGGATGGCGACCTCGGGGCGCTTCGTGACGTCGACCTCGGCGCGATCGAGCGACGCGAGCAGCGCGAGGTGCGCGGGCCCGAGGCGCGTGCCCTTCGTGATCGCGACGTCGCCCTTCGCGAGGTCCGCGCCGCGGCGGCGCACGTTCTGGCCGAGGCGCGGCCTCGTCGTCATCACCGCGACGTCGGCGTCGCGCGTGACGTTCTCTTGCATCACGACCGCGTCGGCGCCGCTCGGGAGCGCCGCGCCGGTGAAGATGCGCATCGTCGAGCCGCTCGCGAGCGCCTCGGGGACCGCGCCCGTGCGGCTCTCGCCTCGAACGGGCAGCCGGATCGGGAGGCTGGCGGCTTCGACGTCGGCGAAGCGAACCGCATACCCATCCATCGCGCTGTAGTCGAAGCCGGGCAGATCGACGGACGCGACCACGTCTTCGGTGAGGATGCGTCCGTCGGCCTCTTCGATCGCGACCTTCTCGGTGGCGCTCGACGTGAGCGGCGGCGCGAGCGCGAGGATCCGGGCGAGGGCGTCTTCGAAGCTGAGCACGGGAGTGCGCCGAGCTTACGCGATCTGCCGCTCAGAGCGTGCGCAGATACGACTCGAGCGCGTCCATGTCGTCGCGGCTCAAGTGCTTCGTCCTGCCCATCTTTCCGTCGACGTCGAGGAGCAGCGCGCGCAGCGACGGATACCGGCCATCGTGGAAATACGGCGCGGTGATCCCGACAAAGCGGAGCGACGGCGTGTCGAACGCGTCGTTCGCCGGCGGTGCGTTCGCCGGTCCCGCACTGGACGATCCTGCGACCGCGTGGCTCATGCCATCGGTGAATTGAGCTCCGCTGTGGCACGTCGAGCAGCCGGCCTCGCTCGACTCGAAGATCGCGCGGCCGCGGCTGACGCGCGACGGAGGGTAGGCCGCGATCGCCGCAGCGCTGAGGCGCGAAGGGTCGGGCGCGCGGAGCTGGGTGATGTACGCGGTGAGCGCCTCCATGTCTTCCCGCACGAGACCGCTCCCGCCGAGACGCCGGATCGTCTCGCCGACGTAGCCATGGACGGTCTTCATCCCGCGCGTCCATCCGTAGGGCGCGGTGCCTTGGAGACGACCGGCGAGCATCATCGTCTGCCGCGGGCCTTCGGGCGTGCCCCAGGTGAGCGCATCGGCGCGTCCATCGGGGTGGCACGACGCGCAGCCGCGTCCGCTCGACGTGATGCGTTTGTCATCGACGGCCTCGAAGATGCGCCTCCCGCGCATCGCCGCCTCACGCGCGGAGACGGCCGACTCGCTCTCTCGGCCTTCCGCAGACGCGGCGATCACGTGCTCGATCGATCCCTCGCGCAGATCGATCGACGACAGCTTGCGCGAGGCCTTCGACCAGACGATCGCGGTGTCGTTGCCCGCCATCGCGATCGCGCTCGGCGCGCCAGGGACGGCGATCCGGCGGATCACGACGCCCGTCTGATCGTGCTCGAAGATGCGATCGTTGCCCGGGCACGCGACGAGGCGTGTCGATGGCGCCTCGGCCTTCGGGTCGGGATCGGTCTTCGGTCCGGTCGGGCGAACGGCGACGCCGCGCGGCGCGAGGCATCCGTGCATGTCGACCGTCGACGCGCGGGATCCGCGCGCGATGATCCCGCTCGTCTGCTGCGCGGGGATGCGCGCGTAGAGCCATTTGCTGGCCTTCGAGCTCGCGGCGACGTCGGGGACGATCGGAAACACGATGCCTTCGTCGAAGGTCGAGCCGTAGTACACCGCCGACACGTTCGGGCCGCGGTCGGTCATGCTCGCGAACGCCGGCGCATACACCTTGCCGTCGTACTCGGCGAGGGCGAAGCCGTTCGACGTCATCATCGTCGCGCCCGGCAAGACGGGGCCGAACCCCGCGCCTCGGGCCACGAGGCCGCCGCGCAGCTCGAGCGTCTGCACGGACCGCGTCTTGAGATCGATCATCGACGCACGCCCTCCCGCGGCATGCGAGACGACGGCGTACGGGCCCGTCGTGATGACCGCTCGCGGCTCGAGCGGGAGGTCGACACGCCAGAGGACGCGCGACGACTCGACGGAGATGGCCACGACCTCGTGCGACCAACCACATGCGACGAGCAAGGTCGAATCGTCCGCCGTGAGCGCGAGGCCGATCGGCTCGACGCATGCCGTCTTCGCCAGCGGCGTCGCGATCGGCTGCTCGCCATGAACATCGACGCGATCGACGCGATCGAGATCGCGGAGGGCGACGAACAACGTCCCCGCCGACGTGATCGCGAGGTGACCCGGCGTCGCTTCGACCGGCGCCGACCAGAGCTCGCGATCGTGCGCGAGATCGAAGGCGCGGACGACCAGCGCATCCTCGTCGGCGACGAACGCGAGCCCGGAGCGCACGACGAGCGGCCCTGCCACGTGTCCTTCGATCGCGGGCGATGGGGGAAAAAACAGCGTGGTGCTGGCGCGGATCGGCCGCTTCGATCCCGCGCCGCACGCCATGATCGACAGGGCGAGGAGGAGAAGCGCGAGGCGTGCGGAGGGCATCTTCATGCGTCCGCGCGTCAGACGTTGCACGTAGCCCGCGCCTTGGGTGTCCTCTAGGATCCGTCCGCTCCGATGAACATCACTCCCGAAAAATGGCGGGCGCTAGGCTCCGAGATCGTCCTCCCCGATGGCAGCCGCATCTTCATGGTCGACTTCGCGGCTCGTGACGAAGGCGCGAAGGCGACGCCGCTCCTCATCCTGCACGGGTTTCCATCGAGCTCGTGGGACTTCGCGGAGGCGGCCGAGCGCATCGCGGCGCGCCGGCGCGCCGTGCTCTTCGATTTCCTTGGCTTCGGGCTGTCGGACAAACCGGCGGACGCCGGCTACTCGCTGTTCGAGCAGGCCGAGATCGCGATCGCGGTGGCGAAGAAGGCGGGCCTCACGAGCGTCCACCTCTGGGCCCACGACATGGGGACGAGCGTCGCGACCGAGCTCCTCGCGCGCCGTGAGCGCGGTCTCCTGCCGTTCGAGGTGAAGAGCCTCACGCTCATGAACGGCAGCGTGCACGTCGAGATGGCGAGCCTCACGGTCGGCCAGCGGGTGCTGAGGAGCCCTGCCGGGAACGTGTTCGCGCGCTTCGCAGGGAAGGCGGTCTTCGCAAAGCAGATGCAGCGCATCTTCGCGCGCCCTGTCTCGAGCGAGGCGATCGAAGGCATGTGGGCCTTCTTGGATCGCGCCGACGGGACGCTGCGCCTGCCGAAGACGATCCGCTACGTCGAGGAGCGCACTCGCTTCAAGCGGCGATGGATCGGCGCGCTCGAGCGGATCGATCTCCCGGTGCTCGTCGCGTGGGGCGCGAAGGATCCCGTCGCGATCCTGCCGATCGCCGAGAAGCTCGCGAAGGACACGCCCGGCGCGCAGATGGTTCGATGGGACGATCTCGGTCACTATCCGCAGCTGGAAGACCCGATCCGCGTCGCTGGCGAGATCGAGCGCTTCGCGGCCGCGCACGAACAGCGGGCGTGATCGTCCTCAGAGCTCGCCGTCGGTGAACGACATGACGTCGCCGATCGCCTTCGTCCCGCACACGAGCGCGACGACGCGATCGAAGCCGATCGCGTTTCCCGCGCACGGAGGCAGGCCGGGCGAGGTCTTCGACACGGTGAGCGCCTCGAGGAAGCGCTCGTCGATCGGGTAGACCGGCTTGCCGCGCGCGGCGCGGTCTCTCTGATCGCGCTCGAAGCGAGCTCGCTGCTCGACGGCGTCGGTGAGCTCGCCGAAGCCGTTGCACAGCTCGACGCCGGCGACGTAGAGCTCGAAGCGCTCCGCGACGCGTGGGTCGGACGGCTTCTTGCGCGCGAGCGAGGCCTGCGAGGCTGGGTACTCGGTGATGAAGACGGCGTGATCGAGCTTCGCGAGCTCCGGCTCCACCTGGAAGGCGAGCCGCTCGAAGAACGTGTCTTCGTCCTCGACCGCGAGACGCAACGTCTCGTCGGGGCTCGTGCTCGCGAAGCGCTCGAACGCGCCCTGCAGGGTGATGCGCTCGAAGGGCGGCCGGAGGTCAATCGCCCGGCCAGCGATCGTGATCGCGCCGCCCGAGAGGCTCGCGAGGAGCTGCTCGGTGTCGCGCATGATCGCGTCGACGCTCGCGTTCGTTCGGTAAAACTCGAGGATCGTGAACTCGGGGTTGTGGCGCTCGCCGTCTTCGCCCGCGCGAAACGCCCGCGTGATTTGGAAGATGCGCTCCATCCCGGGCTCGCGCTCTGCGAGCAGGCGCTTCATCTGGTACTCGGGCGAGGTGGACAGAAAGCGCGCCCGTCCCGGCTTCACCGGCGCGATCTCGAACGCGTCGAGATGGACGTCGAGGCCAGGGGAGGGGATCGCGATCGGCGTCTCGACCTCGACGTACGCGCGCGAGGCGAAGAACGCCCGCGCGCGCTCGAGCAGGCGCGCTCGTTCGAGCAGGCGCTTCTTCGGTCGCGCCTCTCCGGTCGTCATTCCGGCGCGAGCCCGCGCAGCAGCACGTCGGCGAGCTGACCGGCGGCGCGACCGAGCGCGCCTTGTTCGGCACGACCGAGCGCCCACGTGAGCGTGATGCCGTCGAGCGCGCCGAAGATCGCGCGCGCGGCGATGTGTGGCGACACGTCGGTGCGAAACGCGCCCGATGCCTGACCCTCCGCGACGATCTTGGCGATCGCGTCGAGGTAGGCGGAGAAGTGCGGCGCGGCGAACTCCTTCATGAGGCGCGTCGACTGGCGAAGGATGACGGTGATGACCTCCGCCAGGTCACGCTCGCCTTCGAGGAGACCGAGCTGCATGTTGATGACGGCGCGGAGGCGTGAGGGCGCGTCGGGCTCCTTCGGCAGCTCTTCGCGCATGTACGCGAGCAGCTTGTCGACGCGATCCTCGAAGAGCGAGACGAGCAGCTCCTCCTTCGACTTGAAGTAGAGGTAGATCGTGCCGTCGGCCACGCCGGCGGCCTTGGCGACCTCGCTCACGCGCGTCGCATGGAAGCCGTTCTTCGCGAAGACCTTCACCGCGGCCTTCAGGATGCGATCGCGCTTGTCCCCCGAGCGGCGCCGTTTGTCGCCGGTGGCCGGGCCGTTCTCGGCCGCGGCGGCGGAAGAAGAGGCCGAAGAGGCTGCTTTTGCGGCCCCTCCCTTGCGCTTTCGCAAACTGAGTGAGGATTCACTCATTCAGAGCGAGGTACCAAAGCGGTGCCGCGCGGTCAACTCGCGTCGGCCGTCAGCGCGACGCGGCGAGCGTCAGCATGTGCTCGGCGAACGCGCCGATCTGGCTGCCCATCCACGGGCCGAGGACCACGAGCGCCGCGATGACGGCGAGGAGGCGCGGCAGATGCGCGATCGTGGGGTCTTGGATCTGCGACGCCGCTTGAAAGGCCGCGACGATGAGGCCGACGACCGCCGCGACGGCGAGGACGGGAAGCGCGACAGCCACCGACAGCAGCAGCGCGCTCTGCGCCTCTTGAAGGAGCATCGAAGGATCCACGTCTACCCCCAGAGAAGAAGAATCAGCCGTCGTTCGGCGCGTCCGAGGCGTCGGAGGCGTCGCTGCTGCCAGCGTCGCCCGAGTCGCTGACCGAGGCCTCCGCGGTGGTCGACGGTCCGGTGTCGGCCGGCGCTTGCGCGTCGTTGCCGACGATGCTCACCGGCGTCTGGCAGACGGCCTCTTTGGCCTGCGATCGATCCTTCGGGCAGCAGCGATCGGAGTTCGTCTGGTTGAGGAACTTCGCCTCGTAGCAGATGAGACCTTCGTCGGTCTTGCAGTCGTCGTCCCCGTTCAAGTGATCGCAGCGCTCGCCCTCGCCCTGGTTCGAGCACGCCGTGAGGACGACGATGCCGGAAAGGCCCACGAGGAACGTCGCGAGGATGGCTTGACGTAGGCGTCGCTCAACAACTTTCACGGCACCCTTGATGGCACGGAAGCTCGCGGCCTGGCAAGCGCGAAGAGCGGCCAACGCGCTGTTTTTCCAAGAAAACGTGCGCCTGCGTCGACGGATGAATGGGCGGGCTACGACGACGCAACGAAGAGAGGTTGGCGCTCAGCTCTCGAGGCTGCGCGTGCTCTCGCCTTCCCGGAGCTTCTCTTCTTTCGCTTCCACCGCCTCGGAGAAGAGCGACACGTACTGCGCCGCGCTCGCGACCGAGAAGACGAGCGACAGATACACGAGCGCGCGACCCACCACCGCGAGATCGACGATGCCGAGGTCGAGCCACAGATAGGACAAGTGGTACGGGTAGCCGGAGAGCAGGACGATGATGCCGAGCATCTGAAGCGCCGTCTTCGTCTTGCCTTCTTGCCCGGCGGAGATGATGACGCCTTCGCTCGCCGCGACCGATCGAAGCGCGGTGACGCTGAGCTCGCGTCCGAGCAGGACGATCACCGCCCACGCCGGCATGCGGTCCATCTTCACCATCCACACGAGGCACGCCATCACGATGAGCTTGTCGGCGAGCGGATCGATCAGCTTGCCGAGCACGCTGACGACGTTCAGCTTGCGTGCGAGGTAGCCGTCGAGCACGTCGGTGATCGCGGCGCCGGTGAACACCATCGCCGCCCAGAAGCCGGTCTTCGGCGTGTCCTGATCGAGGAACCAGAGGCAGAGCGGGATCATCAGGATCCGGCCCATCGTGAGCGCGTTCGGGATGTTGAGCGCGTCTTGCCGGAGCGACCGCCGCCGCGCGACCTTGAGCTTCTTCGGATCGGCGTCAGCGTCGTCGGCGCTGCCTCTCACTTCGCCGCGCGCTTGGTCCGTCATCTCGGGTGATACTTCTAGTTGGCGTTGGCCTCACAGTCACCCTTCGATTGGCCAACCCCGCGTTTTGCGCGGGATTTCACGAGCTCGAGACGAGCACGCGACCCTCGCCGGCGAACGCGATGAGGCCGCGCTGGCCGCAGGGCGCGTCGCTCGGCGCGATGGCTCGCGGGACGAGGCGACCAAACCACCCGAGGATGACCTCACGGCGAACGCTCAAGCTGCGATCCGAGCGGACATCGAGCGTGAGCACCTCGCCGATCGCTTCGAAGAGCACCGCGCCGTCGCCGCGAAGCTGCACGACCGGGACGAACTCGCCTTCGCCGGTGGTGAGGCGTCCGTTCTCGAACTGGATGCCGCCGCCGAAGCCGAGGAGCACGTCTTCGCGCGCGAAGCACATCTCGCCGTTGATCGTGAACGCGGTGAGCTTGCGGCCCGGGCGCGCGGCGAGGACGAGTTGCCCTTCGCCCGTGGCGAGCACCATCGGGCTCGACACGCCGCCGAAGGCCTCGCCGGTGGGCTTGCCCTTCATGTGTCGCTCGAGGAGATGCATGCGCGTGCCGCTGTTTTGCGCGCGGAACGACTCGAGCCTCGCGGCGAAGCCCACCTCGGCGCTGATGCGCACGAGCGCCGTGCCGGATCGATGAAGCGCGACGCCGGGCGACTGCGGGAAGCGAACGGTGCTCGCGCTGCTCGGCCCGACGCGGACGTTGCCGTCCTCGTCGAGCCCGTCTTCGTGAGCGCTGCCGGAAGACGGAGCCCGCGCCGTGATCGGACGTTCGCTGACGCTCGCGCTCGTCACCGTGCCTCGGCGTACGGACTCCCGTCGCGGCTCCATCTCTGTCGGACCGATCCCGAGCGGCGTGCTCGGCGGCATGCTCGGCTCGCGCGCAGGCGCGGGAGGCGGCGGCTGCATCTGCGCGGGCAGCGGCCCTGCAGGCGGCGGAGCGCTCCCGGGAGAGCTGAGCGGCGGCGGGAGCGTTCGCCTCCGGAGCTCTTCGATCGACGGCGCGTCGTGCGACTTCGGCGGACCAAACGGGCTCGGGACCGCGACGACCGGACGGCGCGGCGAGGCGGTCGGCATCGAGAGGACGCCTGCGTCGTCGAGCGTGAAGCTCGTCGGGGCGTGTGAAGGGATGCGATCGACGAGCGACAGCTCGCTCGCGAGGCCGGCTTCGTGCGCGGGCGGCGCGCCTTCGGGCGCGATCAACGTCGGGCGACGATTGAGTGACTGCGGGACGCCGAGCTGCGGAATGCTCGGCGTCATCGCGACGCCCGCGTGATGCGGATGTTGCCTCCGCGGCGTCAGCGGCGCGTTCGCGGCTTCGGGAGAAGGCGCGTTCGTCTCGTCAAGCGGCGCGAGGTGCGGTCCGTCCTTCGTGTCGGGCTTCTTCGTGTCGCCGGGCGGCCGCTCGGAGCGCCGCTGCATCTGTCCGAGCTCGACGGGACGCCAGCTCTGCGCCGCCGCCTCCTCGCCGTTCGACTCGCGCGTGGGATCGGCGAGCGCGAAGGAGAGCTCACCGGCGTCGAGCTCTTGGTAGGCGGCGTACGCGACGTCACGCACCTCGCGCGACGGCTGGAGATCGTCTGGGACGTCGGCGTGATCGCGTCGCGCGGCGATGCGGTTCGCCATCTGGGTGTGTCCACCCTGGCGAAACGCTCGCTCGGCTTGCGCCAGATCACCGAGCCGCTCGCAGGCGAGTCCGAGGTACCCCCACGCGCGCGAGTGGTTCGGGTTGAGGCCGAGGAGCTGCTCGAGATCGCGCCGCGCGGCTTGGGGCTGGCCGGTCTTCAGGTAACAGAGCGCGAGGTTCAGGAGGAGCGCCGTGTCGCTCGCGTTGCGACGCCGGAGCTGCTCGTAGATCTGGATCGCGCGCGGGTACAGGCCGAGCCGGAAGTACACGACAGCGAGGAGGTCTTGCCCTTTGCTGTCGCGTGGTTGGAGGTGGAGCGCGCGCTCGAGCTCCTCCTTTGCCTCATGGACACGGTTATCCTGAAGAAGCTCACTTCCCCGATACAGGTGGAAGAGGAAGTCCTCGTTCGACGAGTCCGTGGGCTGCTCGGAGTCGTGCAGCAGCCCAATCGAGGGCGTAAGCCGCTTCGACTCGGTCTCGATCGGCTCTTTGTCGCCGAAGGGCCCTTGGCTCTGACGCATCCGCTACCATGCAGATCCTATCCTTCTTCTGAGGATCGTGGCGAGATTCGCCGCATGGTCAGGCCGACCGCGAGCACCGCCAGCGGGGCGAGGGCCACGGCGGCCGCGGTTCCGCCGAGCATTCCGGCCGCGCCGCCCGCCCAGGAATTGTCGGCGACCTTGACGAGGACGACGCCGCCGGAGAGCAGCGTGCTCGTCGCGAAACGAAACGCTGTGTGGGCCGCCCAGGGCTGCCAAGCGCCGCGATCGCGCACCCAAAGGGCGCCGAAGACGACCCCGAGGAGCGCGGCGACGAAGACCGTCTTGGCCGAGGCGTCGCTTCGGCCGAGCGCCGCGCCTGCGGACGTCACACCACATGCGATGACCTTGGTCGCGACCGAGACGCTCTGGCCCGCCTTCGGAGGATCGAGGGCACGAAGGACGACACCGTGATGGAGGAGCTCGTCGCGCCACGCGGTGAGGCCGGCGGTGAGGAGGCCGATCACGAGGATCGAGGCCTCGGTGCTGGCGACGCTCGTGACCTCGGCCGAACGCGTGAGCGCGATGGTGGCGAAGACGGCGGCCGACAGCGTAAGCCCCACCGCCGCGCCGATGGCCGCGCGGCGCACGATGAGCGCCGTCGTGACGACCTCGCGTGGATCCGACCATTGGACGCCGAGCCGCGACGATCCGTACTCGACGAGCACGGCTTGTCCGACCGCGCCAGCCATCGACTGCGCGGCGAGGAAAATCTCGATGAGGCGGCATCCGAAGAAGAGCGCGGCGCCCCACAGCGCCACGAGGACTGGCGAGGCCGGCTCGGGCGAAGGCTCGTCGGCGTCGCCCGTCCCCGCCTTCTTCACGGCCGCGTCCGGCATCTTCTTCGTGTCTCTCGTCATCGCGATCGCATCAGAGCGCGCCGCGAAGGTCTTCGCCTTGCGCGAGCAGACCTGGAAGCCCGCCAGTGTGAAGAAAGAGGACGCGCGAGCCGCGTGGAATGTCTCCGCGCTCGACCGCCTTCGCGAGGCCGTACATCGCCTTGCCGGTGTAGACCGGATCGAGGATGAGCCCGGTCTTGCGAGCGACCTCGACGAGGAAGCGCTTCTGATCGTCGTCCATGAACGCGTAGGCGGGGCCCTTCGCCTTGTCGTCGACGATGAGCGTCGCGCTCGGGCCGGCGCTCTGATCGATCATGCTCGACGGGCTGTCGGGTCGGAGGATGGCGAGCTCGGGCAACGACGAGTCGAAGCCGCGCGCCTCCGAGGCGATGCGCGAGATCGTCTTCTCGAAGTAGTCGCGATCGTCCGAGACGCAAAACGCCCACGCCTCACGCGCGACGCCGAAGCGCGCTGCGCCGAGCGCGACGCCTGCGGCCGTGCCGCCCGACCCACACGCATGCGCGACGACGTCGAAGCTTCGCGTCGCCGCGCCGCCCGCGCTCTCGTCGCTGCAGAGACCGAGGTCGAGCTGCGCGCGCGTCTCTCGCATCGCCTCGACGTAGCCGAGCGCGCCGAGGCCGTTCGAGCCGCCTTCGGGGATCGAATAGGCCGGGACGCCCTCGCGTTCGAGCTCGCGCCGCGCCGCTTCCATGATCGGGCCGCGCTCGCGGTACTCGGCGGGCGTGATGAAGCAGATCTCCGCGCCGACCAAGCGATCGAGGAGGACGTTGCCGGTGAGCACGTTCTCTTGGATCGCCTTCGCGGGATCGGCGACGCGGAGGTACAGGATCGGCCGGATGCCGAGCCGGGCGCACACGAGCGCGGTCGCGCGAGCGTGGTTCGACTGCAAGCCGCCGCACGTGATCACCGTCTCGGCGCCCTTCGCGACCGCGTCGGCGAGGAGGAACTCGAGCTTCCTTACCTTGTTGCCAGCCTCGGCGCCGCCGGTGGCGTCGTCGCGCTTGATCCAGACGGTGGCGCCGATGATCTCGTCGAGCGCAGGTCGACGCTCGATCGGCGTCGGCCCGTGAACGAGGAAGAGGCGTTTGCGTTCCGTGCTGCTGCGTTCGGTGACAGAGGTGGAACCGTCCATGAGAGCGAGGACTAGCCTAGCGTGAACAGCTTCGCCCCGCCTTCCACAGTCGCGCCTTCTGCGGCGTGGATCTCGACGACCTTGCAGGCCGCCTTGGCCTTGACTTCGTTCTCCATCTTCATCGCTTCGATGACGCAGAGCGTGGCGCCTGCCTCGACCTCGGCGTCTTTGGCCACCAGGATGCGAACCACACGGCCCGGCATCGGCGCCTTGATCACCTTCTCACCGCCGCTGGCGCCGCCCTTGCGCGCCGCCGCGGCCGCGCGCTGGCGTTCGCTCTCGACGCGCACGTACGACCGATGACCGCTCGCGATCGCGCCGATCTCCGGAGGCTGCCCCTCGACGGTGAGGTCGACCATGCGCCCGCCGACGCGAATCGACATCGATCCGTCGAGCGAGACGACGTCGACGGCGACGGGCTTTCCGTCGAGCATCACTTCGAGCTGTCCGGTGGGAAGCTCACGGACGTCCACCAGGGTGGGTTTGTCTGCGGCCGAGGGGTCGAGCGACACGTAATAGCGCATGAGATCCACGCCACGGTCGCCTCACGACGTGACGTCGTCAAGCGCGAACGCTCTCACCAGCGCGGCGTGGGGAAATTCCGGTCCGGCTTGGCGAACAAGTAGCCCTGGAGCAAGTCGCAGCCGAGGCCGAGGAGGACATCGCGCTCGCTGACGGTCTCGACGCCCTCGGCGACGACCTTGACGCCAAGCTCCGTGCACATGTGCATCATCGACCCGACGATGCTCTGCTTCTTCGCCTGCGTGTCGATGTTGCGGATGAGCGACATGTCGAGCTTGGCGACTTCGGGATCGACGGTAGTGAAGCTCGAGAGGCCGGCATACCCAGCGCCGACATCGTCGATCGCGATGCGGAAGCCAAGGCTCCGGAGCCGCACGATGCGCGCCTCCACGTCGACGACGTCGTCGATCGTCGCGCGCTCGGTGAGCTCGAGGACGACGCGCGGCGCCATCTTGCAGAGGCGGCTCTGCGGATCGAAGAGATCCTCGTCTTCGAGATCCGACGCATGGAGGTTCACGAAGAGGTCGGCGCCGTCCGGCGGCGCGATCACGGAAGCGCGGATGCGCCGCGACAGATCCGTCATGCGGCCGAGGCGAAGCGCGGCGTCGAGCAAGAGATCCGGTCGCATGAGCGCCGGCTCGGCCGAGCGCACGAGCGCCTCGTAGGCATGCGGC
>JBGAFW010000059.1:0-64280 GCA_044227045.1 Labilithrix sp. | reverse complement strand
GTGATCGCGCTCGACCAGGCGCTGAACGCGACGAACACCGCGGCGGCGTCGTCACCGAGGCTCGCGCCGTCGAGGAGCATCCCGACGTAGTGCCGATCGGCCGCGTCGAGGTAGGCGTCGTCTGCGATCGCGCCGTCGTCGCGCATCCATCGGACGGCGTTCTTCCACGAAGCCGCTGGGCGGAGCGCGCGATGCGCATGACGAAACGCGAGCACGGCCGAGGCGAACCGCGAGAAGGCGTCGGCGGAAGGCTCGGCGGTCCAGTCGAGCCACGTGCCGACGGAGTCGAGGTTGTAGGCGTTGTTGTTCCCGCGCTGCGTGCGAAGCCGCTCGTCGCCGCCGGTGAACATCGGCACGCCGGCCGACAGCGCACCGAGCGCGAACGCCGTCCGCGTCACCGCGCGCTGGCGAGCCGCGTCGCCTCCATGCGAGAAGGCGAAGTCGGAGTCCGTCCCGCCGTCGGATGGACCGAACGGGAACGCTTGCCCGTTGCGCTTGGCGTCGTAGCGAAAGAGATCGCCGAGCGTCATGCCGTCGTGCGCGACGACGAAGTTGATCGACGCGGCGGGTGGGCGAGCCGTCCCATAGATGTCGGGTGAGCCCGCGAGGCGGCGCGTGAGCTCGCGCACCGGCACGTTCTCAACACCGAGGCGGTTCAGGGTCTTGCGGATCGCGTCGCGGTAGCGGTCGTTCCACTCGGACCAGCCCGCTGGAAATCCGCCCACCTGATAGCTTCCCGGCGCCAGGCCCCACGGCTCGGCGATGAGATCGGCGCCGTCGCCGCCGTCGTTCGGACGGGCCGGGAGATCCTTCGCGATGCGCGCGAGGATGCCACTGTCCGAGCGATCGAACTGGTAGCAGCTCCGCTTGCACTTGTTCGCCACGACCGACGCCAGATCGAAGCGAAAGCCATCGACGCCGAGCGCGTCATGCCAATACGAGAGCGAGTGGACGACGAGGTCGGCGCCGAGCGCGGAGGTGGTGTTGAGGTTCGGGCCCACGCCGTTGCTCGAGACGTAGCGTGACGCGTCGTCACCGAGCTCGTAGTACGCCGGGTTGTCGAGCCCGCGAAGGCCGTAGAGGGTCGCTTCGCTGCCGTTCGCGCCGCCCGCGCCGCCCTCGGCGGTGTGGTTGTAGACGACGTCGACGAAGACCTTGATGCCCTCCGCATGGAACGCGTCAACCATCGCGCGGAGCTCGCGCGTCGGCCCGCCAAAAGAGCGATCGGCCGCGTAGCGGCGATCCGGCGCGAAGTACGAGAACGTGGAGTAGCCCCAGTAGTTGTCCCCCTTCGCGTCGGGGGTGCGTTCGTTCTGATCGTTCGGCGTCTCTTGCAACGGAAGGAGCTCGATCGCGGTCACGCCGAGCGCGCGCAGGTACGCCGCCTTCTTCGCCGCGCCGGCGTAGGTGCCTCGCTCGGCCTCCGGGATGGATGGATCGAGCATCGTGAAGCCTCGAACGTGCACCTCGTAGATCACGTCATCGCGAAGCGGACGCGCCGGCGAGGCCTTGGCACGCTGCGGCGCCTCGGCAAGCACGACGCCCTTCGGCGCGAGCAAGGCGGAGTCGAGCTGGCGGCGATCTCCGCCCGTGCGAAAGACCGAGCCGTCGCCGTTCTTCGCGCTGAAGGGGTCGTGGCTGATCTCGAGCGCGTACGGATCGACGAGCAGCTTGTTCGGGTTCATCCGAAAGCCGTCGTGATCGACGTCGCTCACGAAGCCCGCGAGTGAGCCTGGCGTGAAGGCCGGGTCGTAAGGCCAGTTTGGTCCGAACGCACGGAGGCCGTAGAAAATAGGCATCTTCGCGTCGGCGAACCCGGCCGCCGCGAGCGCGCTCGCCGAGACGCGAAGGGAGAAGATCTCGCCGTTGCGATCCATCGGCAGCCGAACGCGCTCGCTCGCCCCGAACGACTCGGTGAAGAGACAGAGCTCGAGGCGCGTCGCCGAGGGAGCGCGTACGCGCACCTCGAGATCGCCGCCCGGCAGGCGTCGGGCGCCGAGCGAGGGGCCGACCGACCAAGGATCACGATCGACGCCGCCCGCGTCGCGATCCGAGCTGTCCGAAGGGCTCGCCGCGTGGGGGTCGCCCGGCGAAGACGGCGCCGCCTCACCGATCGCGTCGCTGCTGCATCCCGAGACGGGGCTCACGAACGCGAAGAGCGCGAGGAAGACGGAGCGCACCGCGTGCGTCGCTCTGTCTCGCGCCTTGTGAGGATCGTGGTTCATCTGGTAGCTCCTTTGATGTGCCTGGCTCCGTCACATCCAAGCGGGAACGGGCGCCGAAAAGAAAGCAGGCCCGCGCCAAGCGCGCTGTGGTGCAGAAGCCAACTTTTGCGGAGCAGACGTCAGCGATCGACGACGCCGGCGGCCCGCTCGGCATTCGTTTGGTCACGCAGGCCAAAGACACGCGTCAGATCGCGGTCCAGTCGAAGGGGCCTTCGCTCGTCGTGCCGATCCACTCGGGCCGCGTCGAGGTGGCGACCGGCGCCGAGCGTCATGCGGTCGATCGCGCGACATGGCTCCTGCTCCCTGCCGGCTCGCGCGCGACGATCTCGGCGAAGAGCCCGACGGTGAGCACGGTGATCCTCACGATCCATCAGGACCTCCTCGATGTCGTCGTGGGGCTCTACGAAGGCGAGATCCAACCGAAGACGTTCACGCGGATCCTCGGCGAGACGCAGCTCTTGCCACGCACGAACTGGGTGAACGAGCTGTGTCATCGCTACGTCTTCGAGCGCGCCGTCTGCAAGAAGCGCGACAACGTCGCGACGAAGTTCCTCGAGACGGAGATCGTCAAGGAGCTCTACTTCCTCTGCCACGAGCGCTTCGCGACCGGCGACGACCGCCGATCGCTCGTCGAGGTCGAGTCGCCGATCGTGGAGCGCGCGCTCGCGGCGATCGAGTCGGATTTGTTCGAGGCCGATCTCGCCAAGAGGCTCCCCCAAACCTGCGGCGCCAGCGCGAGCACGCTGCTCCGCGCCTTCAAGCGCGAGATGGGGCTCGGCCCGCTCGCCTACATTCGCAAGCGGCGGCTCGACGAGTCGATGCTCTTGCTGAAGACGAAGCGGCACAGCGTGAGCGAGATCGCCCATCTCGTGGGCTACAGGAACTTCGGCGCCTTCTCGCAGGCGTTCCGCACGCACTTCGGCATCCGCCCGTCGGACGTGAAGAGCACGACCTGATCGCGGCGCGGGCTTGCTGCTCGTGACGAGACATCCTCTGACGTCCACGCCGAAGTCGCGCGCTCGTCGCGTTGCTACGAAGCGATCCATGCGACGAACCACCTTCGAACGGGCGACCTCCTCCATCGGGCTCAAGCGACTTCTTCTCGCGGCGCCGCTCGGCTTCGCGATGGGCGCGGCCGCGTGCGACGCCGCGGGTCCTGCCGACGTCCCGAGCGCCGCGCTCGAGGCGCCGGCCGTGGTGGCGGACGATCCGCCCGCACCCGGCGAGCCAAGCGACGCAGAGAGCCAGGCGCACGCGCCCGAGACCTCGCTCCAGCAGACCGCGCGTGAAGCCGCCGGATGGCGCAAGCAGGTGATCTACCTCGTCATGCCGGATCGCTTCCGCAACGGCGACACCTCGAACGACGACGCCGGCGCGCCGGGGTGCCATGACGCAAGCGATCCGCAGCGGTTTCACGGCGGCGATCTCGCCGGGCTCGAGAAGAACCTCGGCTATGTCGAGGAGCTCGGCGCGACGGCCGTGTGGGTGACGCCGCTCTACCGACAGATCCAGCGCCTGCCCAACATGCACTGCGGTTACCACGGGTATTGGGGTGACTTCGTGGCGCCGTACGACGACGGCATCGAGCCGAAGCTCGGCACCGCCGCCGATCTCGATCACCTCGTCTCCGCGCTTCACGCCAAGCAGATGCGCTTCGTGCTCGACATGGTCGTCAATCACACCGGCGACACGGCCCCGCTGCCAACGCAGCGTCCGGGATGGTTTCACGATCCTCACACGTGCGGCGGGCTCGGCGACGCGACGATCACATGCCCGCTCGATGGTCATCCCGACTTCGCGCAAGAGAAGCCCGAGGTCGCGGCTTACCTGTCCGACGTCGCGGCGAGGTGGACGAAGAAGCACGACATCGACGCGATCCGGATGGACACCGCGAAGCACGTCCCGGCGTCGTACTTCGCGCAGAGCTTCTTTCCTGCGGTGCGAGGCGTGCGGACGGATCTGTTCGCCGTCGCCGAGGTGTTCGATGACGGATCGCTCGCGTCGGCCGTCCCGTATGTCGACGCGGGCTTCGACGCCGCGTTTCACTTTCCGCTCCGGCGCGCGCTCGTCCTGGGGATCGCGAAGGGCGGCTCGGTCGATCTCGTCGCCGGCGCGGTCGCCGATGGGATCGCGAAGCTCGGGATGGAGCGAGCGCTCGACGCGGTGCTTCTGCTCGACAACCACGACGTCCCGCGCTTCGTGAACGAGCCGGGCCCTGCCGTCTCGGAGGACGAGATCGCCAAGCGCTATCGCCTCGCGCTTTCCTTGCTCTTCACGCTCCCGGGTATCCCGCAGCTCTATTACGGCGACGAGCTCGGGATGTACGGCGGCCGTGATCCCGACAACCGCCGCGATCTCCCCGCGTGGGCGACGAACGCGGCCGAGCGAGGCGCGCCGCATGCAGGGCAGGCGGTCGGCGTCGCGTCGAAGACGTTCGATCGCGTGAAGCGGCTCGCCGCGCTCCGCAAGACGACCGCCGCGTTCATCGACGGCGGCTACCGCGAGCTCTGGCGGCAGAACGGCGCGGGGAACCCGAACGTGTACGCGTTCGCGCGCGGCGAAGGGCAGGGCGCGCGCGTCGTGATCGTGAGCAACGGCTCACGTGCGAGCGGCGTCATGCATATCCCGGTGCCGGCGGCGGTGTTCCCGAGCGGCGCCGAGCTCGTGGAGGAGCTCGCGGACGGGGACGGCGCGCCGAAGGCGCTCGCGATGCAAGGCGGGCAGGTCGTCGTCGACTTGCCCGCGCATGCGGTCGCGATCTACCGACGCAAGTGACGCTCGAGCGCGCTACTCCTCGACCACGCAGCCGCGGCGCGCGTCGACGTAGCGAGCGTGCGCTCCCCAGAGATTCAGCGCCTGCGTCTCGACGCGTTTGTCGTCGCGGTCGATCGAGACGGTCTTCACGTCGGGCGACTCCTTCGCCCATGCCTTGCAGAAGTCCTCCGAACGCTTCATGACGAAGATGCACGAGCACATCTGCTTTGCCGAGTAGGCGGTCAGGATCTGCAGATCGTTGGCGTCGTAGCGCTCGCACGCCGAGGCGGTCGAGAGCGAGACGATGCCGAGGAGCACGGCGGCGCGCTTCAGGGCCTTCACTGGTCCCCCGTGAGCGCGATGGCGAGCGAGAGGAAGCGATCGATCGAGAGAGACTTCTCGTCGCGATCGTCTCCGCTGCGGATGATCACGATGTCGCGCGACGGGATGACGGCGATGAATTGACCCCAGTGGCCGATCGCCGAATACGCGTCGTCGGGGACGTTCGGCCACGGCTTTTGATCGCGCACGCCAGGGATCGGCCGATTCAGCCAGAGCTGTCGTCCTTGCTCCTCGTCGGGGAGATCGTCGTAGCGCTTGTTCTTGAACGGACCGCTCGGCGTCGTCGCCGCGGCGACCCAGCCTTCGGGCAGGATGCGCGCGTCGTTCCAGCAGCCATCGTTCAAGAGGAAGAACCCGATCCGCGCCCATTCCTCGGGCGGCGCGAACGAGTATGCCCCGCCGACGTAGTGGTGGGCTTGGTCTTGCTCGATCGTCATGTCTTTGATCCCGAGCGGATCGAAGAGCACCGTCCACGGATAGTCTTGGCCGAAGCGCGGCCGCATCGCGCCGTCGATCGTCGAGAGGAGGAGCGTCGAGTCGCCGGTGGAGTAGCGGTAGGCGACGCCCGGCGGATCGGCGAAGTCTTGCTCGAGCACGAAGCCGGCCATGTCCTGCTTGCCCTGGCCGTAGAGCATCGCGATCACGCTCGAGTCTTGGCGAGACTTGCCGCCCTCGTAGTCTTCTCTCCAGTCGAAGCCCGAGGAGAACTCGAGCAGGTTCTGGATCGTGATCGCGCAGCGCCCGTCGGGGATGGGCGAATTCTGGAGGTGCGCGCAGATCGAGTCCTCGATCTTCACCGCTCCTTGCGCCACGGCCACGCCGGTCAAAAGCTGCGTGATCGTCTTCGTGACCGACCACGCAAGATGCGGCGTGTCGTGCTCGTAGCCGCGCGCGTATCGCTCGTAAAAGACGGCGCCTTGATGAAGGACGAGCATCGCGTCCGTGCGAATGCCGATGCGGTCCTCATCGTCGCCTTGCAGCGTGAACATGTAGTCCTCGAGCGCCTTGACGCGCTCGGGGAAGAGCCTCGCCGTCTCGTCCGCGCGGCGAGGGAAGCCGGCGGCGCCAGGCCACGATGATCGCGCCGGGCAGGTCTGCGCGTGGACCTCACTCACGAACGACGAGGACGCGCACAGCGCCGCGAAGGAGGTGAGCGACGTGAGGAGGAGGAGGCGTGCGCGTCGCATCAGAACTTGAGCTCCGCGCCGAGCGTCGCCGCTCCGCCACACGCCACGCCGGTCGCGGCCGAGAGCAGGAGGAGATCTCTCGGGTCTCCCACGAACGTCTGCATGAACACCGACGCCGTCATCACGAGCACCTGCGCGCCGAGCGCATAGAGGTACGGCGTGATGAAGCGCGCATGGGCGCCCTCGCGCCGGCGTTCCCAGAGGAGCGCCCCGCTCGCGACCGCCGGAGGCACGATCGCCGCGAAGAGAAGGGCAGGGAGCGCCGAGGTGTTGAGGTTGCCGGTGGACGTCCCGATCAAGCGCGCCGTCGAGTAAATCGCAGGCGAGAGCAGCGCGGTCGATCCCATCGAGACCAGCAGCTCGTTCGCGAGCGACGCCTTGGCCGTCGACGGCGCCGGCGCGCTCGTGTCGGACGGGGCGCTCTCGGGGAGGTCGGCCGCCTCGGCGCGCGGCGTCGCGAGCCCGAAAGCAAGCGCCGCTACGCCCGCGCTGATCAGGCGGCGCGTCCATGTGCGCGTGAGATGAGGACGACGTGGCGGAGGATCGGAGAGGGCGGAGGCAGGATGATGTGAATGCGGGGCCATCGACATCGTGAACATCCTCATCGGGTAGCCGATTTCTTACCGGCCTTCGTGGAATTCTTCTTTCCGTTCTTTTTCTTCGACGACGGCGTGAGCTTCTTCGGTTCGGGCGCCGGGGTCGCGCCGCTCTTGTCGGCCCCCGACCCTGCCTCGATCACGTCGTCTGCGACGCTCTCCTGGCTGGGCGCAGCGGCGGAAGAGGGAGCCGACGAGGCTGCCGAGGAAGACGATGAGGAAGACGCCCCCGAGCCTTCGATCGTGCTCGCCCACGTGCTCGCCTCCGCGGCCGCTTCTTTCGGGCTCTCCTTCTTCTTGTTCTTCGCCTCGTCGTCCTCGCCGTTCGGCGCGGGAGGCGGATCGCTGCTCGAAGGGGGAAGGACGACCTCGTACTCGGGATCGCCGAACGACGACTTGCGCTCGCGGAAGAGCGCCTCGAAGTTGATCTCGATGCTCGCCGAGAGGGCGTGGGTGAACGCGCGGTACTCGCCGTTGTTGACCGCCGGCATCAGCTTGCCGTTGCCGTCGACGGGCGCGCCGCCCTTCAAGGCGTTGGACGGGCGGATCTCGCCGTCGGTGACGGTGCGTGAGATGGACGCGACGGCGGCGTAGGCCACGTTGATCGTGAACGCGCCGTGCTTGTAGCCGAGGCCTGCGGTGCCTGCGACCTTCGCCATCGTGTTCGTGTCGAGGCGCGTGTACGCGTTGTCCGTCGTCGGGCTGTCGTAGAAGGCGCCAGCGCGGACGCTGAGCACGCCGTCTTCGAACGGCATGTTGTAGGCGCCGCCCGCGCGGACGCTGAACGTGTTGTTCCAGTGATGCGTGCTCGCGACGCGCGTCTCGGTGTTGGTCGCGCCGGTGGGATCCTTCGTGACCACCTCGGGGTCTTTGATTCCACCCCACGTCTCGAACGTGCCGTCGATCTCGAGGTCGTACTGCTCGAACGTGCGGTTCATCCCGATGTAGCGCGCGCCAAACCGCATGATCCAAGGCATTTCGAGCTTCGCGGTGGCCTCCTCGGGCTTCAAGTCCGTGGTGCCGAGCTTCGAGGTCACTTCGCCTTTGAGGCCGAGCGCGGTGGGGAGCCGGACCTGCGCGCCGATCTGCAAGGAGGGCGACACGCGGGCGAGCGCGCCGACGGAGCCGGTGAACGACGCGCCCTCTCCGTCGAAGCGGCCCTCCGCGTCGCAGCTGATGTACTCGGGGTTCTTGCACGTCCCTCCGCCGCCGTCGGCGTACGCGATCGTGAGCTCCTTCGCGCTCGCGAGGACGGAGTGAATCGCGACGCCGATGTCGAGATGACGCGTGACGCGGTAGCCTGCGCCGATCGTCGGGAGGACGAGCGCCGCGTCGGACTGCACCGAGTCGTAGCGCGTCGGCGCGGGCTTGCCGGCGATCCCGATCGGAAACGTGCGGCCGTTGCCCGACGGCGCGAACACGCCAAGGCCGAACGTGAGCCGGTCGAACCTCCCGAAATCGGTCGTGACGACCAGCATCGGGATCATGAACGGATTGGCGGTGCTCTTCGCCACCGGAAAGGGCTTTCCTCCCCAAGGCGTCAGCGGGTTCTTCGGGTCATCCGGATAAGCGCCGGAGCGCGCGAAATATTGCGAGTTGAAATACGTATTAAGGGAGAGCTGGAGCTTCGTACCGCGTTGTCGCGCGAGGCCGGCGACATTCCAATAGAGCGCTGTGGCGTCATCGGCTTTGGCCGTAAACGTCGCTCCCCGGCCGAGCGCCTGCGCGCCCTGATCGGGCATTTCATCGTATCCACCGGCCTTGGCGGCCGATGAATGGACGAAGAGCGACAGAGCAGCTCCGAGCGCTGCTCCCCTATAGCGGGTAGCGAACATAATGGGTTAGGGAATGAGGTGTAACGAGCGAGCTTTTTGCGGACGGCGCGAGTCGCTACGTGCGAGCCCGCGAATCACGAATCGAGCCTAGGGAGCCGCGCAGCCTTTGGTCCCAGCCGGGAGCTTCGAGCATGGGGCGCACATGTCCCCGTCGTTGCAGTCGCCTTTGATGAGGCTCGCGCCCGGGATGCTGATCGCGCAGGCGGACACGCAGATGCCCTTGATGATCCCGAAGCCGGCGTTGCATGGTTTTGGCGTCGCGCCAGGAATGCCGACGAGCTCGACGGGCGCGCAGAGCGGCGTGTCTCCCGTGCACGAGTCGGCTTCGAGCATGCCCTGCGCGTCACCCACCGCGCTCGTCGGGACGCAGCGCGCGCGGCCTCCGCAGCACGGAGCAAATGTCTTCGCCGGCTCCTTCGGAGCGTCGCAGCTCGCGCTCTTGCAGGCGCCGGTGTCAGCGCCGTCGCGCGGATCGAAGCACGGCGCGCAGCGCTCGTCGGGATCGCACTTCTCTTGCGGGAGGAGGGCCTTCTGCTCGCCGATCATCGGGATGCCGACGTTGAGGCAGCGGCCTTCCGCGCCGGCGGTCGAGCGGCACGTCACCGGGACGTAGTTGCCGCCGCGCTCGACGGACTTCTTCGGCGCACAGACACCCTTCGCGCACGGCTTGAGGTGGCTTGCCTGATCGCCGACGAGCGCCTTGTCGACGCAGACCATGTTCGAGCCGCAGTCCTCGACGCTGAACGTCTTCGCGTCGAGGATCGGCTCGATTTGGGGACACGTGCCGCCTCCCGCGCCGGTCGACGCGCCGTCTTTCGACGCGTCGCTGCAGCTCGCGCCGCTGCTCCCGGTGTTGCAGACGCCGGTCACCTTCTTGTCGAGCGGGTTGACGCACGGCGCGCAGACAAGCTCGTCCGGGCACTGGTCTTTCGTGGCGCCCTTCAGGAGGTCGTAGTTCGCGATGATGTCCTTCGCGAGCGGCCAGAAGCAGCGGCCCTCGCCGTCGAGGACGGCCTTGCACTTCTTCAGCTCGATCTTCGAGCCGCTCTTGATGACCTCGTCGGGGCACACGACTGCGCGTCGTCTGCGCAGGTCGCCTTCTCGAACGTGTCTTTGAAGCTCCCGAGCATGGCGCGCGGCACGCAGCGACCTTTGACGCCCTTCGTGCCGGTGCACTGCGGGAGGCCCGAGGGGTCCTTGCCTTCGATCGGCTTCGCGCATGCGCCCGTGCTCGCGGGCTCCGCGCCGCTCGTCTCCGTCTTCGGCCGGTCACCGTACGGGTCCGCGGCGTCGCACGCGAAGACGCAGAGCCCGGCGAGGACGGCGAGGACGGTGACGACGAGCTCTTTCGTGTGACGGCGCATGGGTGCGTTCCCTCTCCGAAGGAACGAACAGCAACCGCTATGCCCTGGGCGCGCTCACCGGTCGCCCTGGAAAACACGGCTAAAACTGGATCGCGATCGTCATGGCTCGTCTCTCGGGATGTCACCGCCGGGAGACGGCTTGAGTGAGGGACTGCCCACGCGAGGGCCATTTTTACGGGCGACGACCACCCTCACATACACCGATTGGATCGAGCGCGATCCCCTATGCTGCGGTCCGCCGATGACATCCATCGAGTGTCCGCCGAAGGCGCGCTGGTCTCTCGTCGCGATGACGCTCGCGGCAGCGGCGTGCGGCGCGCCGCAGCCGGCCACGACCACCGAGGCGCTGCACGACGTCGTGATCGTCAACGGCACGATCTACGATGGGACTGGCGCCGCTCCGCAGCAGGGCGACGTCGCGATCGACGGCGACACGCTCACCGTGATCGGCGCCCCACGCGGCTCGCTTCATGGCCGCGGGCGCCGCGAGATCGACGCGTCAGGTCTCGCTGTCGCGCCTGGCTTCATCAACATGCTGAGCCAGGGCGAGCCGCTCCTCGTCGATGGGCGAGGGCTGAGCGATCTAAGGCAGGGGGTCACACTCGAGATCTTCGGTGAAGGGGAGTCGTTCGGCCCGCTCACGCCGGTGATGAAGAAGGAGTGGAGCGAGAGCCTCGGCGACATCAAATACGACATCACCTGGACGAAGCTCTCGGAGCTCCTCGACATGCTCGTGGGACCCGAGCACGGCGTATCGCCGAACGTCGGATCGTTCATCGGCGCGGCGACCGTGCGCACGTTCGTGCTCGGTCATGACGCGCGGTCACCCTCGGCCGCCGAGCTCGCACGCATGCAGTCAATCGTCGACGAGATGATGCGCGAAGGCGCGCTCGGTATCGGGTCTGCGCTCATCTACGAGCCCGGCCTCTACGCGACGACCGACGAGCTCGTCGCGCTCATGCAGGCCGCGGCTCCCTACGACGGCCTTTACATCTCGCACATGCGAAGCGAGGGCGATCGCCTGCTCGAAGGCATCGATGAGCTCGTCACGATCGCACGCCGAGCGAACGTGCGCGCCGAGGTCTACCACCTCAAGGTCGCGGGCGAGGCGAACTGGGGCAAGGTGGACGCCGCGCTCGAGAGGATCGAGGCGGCACGTGCTTCGGGGCTCGCGATCACCGCGAACATGTACCCGTACACCGCGGCGGCCTCCGGGCTCGACATCGCGATGCCGCCTTGGGTTCGGGAGGGCGGCTACGACGCGTGGGCGGCGCGCCTGCGCGATCCGAAGATCCGCGCGCGCGTCGCTGAAGAGATGAGGAAGCCCGGCGAAGGATGGGAGAATTTCTGGGTGGCCGCCGGGTCACCGGATCGCATCCAGGTGCTCGCCTTCAAGAACCCCGCGCTCAAGAAGTGGACGGGAAAGACGCTCGCCGAGATCGCACGGATCAAAGGGACGACGCCGGAAGAGGCGGCGATGGATCTCGTCGCCGAGAATGGATCACGCGTCGAGGTCGCGTACTTCACGATGAGCGAAGCGAACGTGAAGCGCGCGATGCAGAAGCCGTGGGTCTCGTTCTGCTCCGACGCGGAGGCGACCGCCCCCGAGGGAGTGTTTCTCCTGTCGAGCCCGCATCCACGCGCGTACGGGACCTTCGCGCGGGTGCTCGGCAAGTATGTACGTGACGAGCACGTGCTCTCACTTACGGAAGCGATCCGACGGATGACGTCGCTGCCCGCGTCGAACTTGCGGATCGAACGCAGAGGCAAGCTCGAACGAGGCTATTTTGCGGACGTCGTGGTCTTCGACCCGAGCGCCGTCGCCGACCACGCGACGTACGAGAGTCCGCATCAGCTCGCGACGGGCGTGAAGCACGTCCTCGTCAACGGCGCCGTCGTCATCGCCCATGGCCAGCACACCGGGGCAAAACCGGGCCGCGTGGTCCGTGGGAAGGGCTACAAATCGAATTTGAAGCCGCGTACGCTGTGAGCGGCACGTCTTGCGTGATTCGTCCTTCTACGTCTCGAGCCTTCTCGAGCTGGCCGATGCGAACGCAGCGGATCGGAAGGTCCTCTGGCGTCAGGCCATCGCCGCGCTCTCGCGAACGGTCGCCGACGACGGTCCTGGCCCGCTCGAAGGGCTTCACCCTGGAGTGCTGCTGAAGGGCGTGAACGCCGCGCTCCAGGCGGGCCTGGCCGACGATCTCGACTGGCTTTCGCCGCAAGCGGCGGGCGTCGCGCTCTACACGCTCGCGGCGGCGCTGCCGGTCGGCATGGAGCAACGCGAGCTTGGCCGGCGCGTCCTCGCGCGCATGCTCGCGGGCAACGCCGAGACGTTCACCGCGATCGCGACGTGCATGGCGCAGTCGGCAGGCAAGGGTCTGAATAGCCCGAACATCCGCGCGCGCGTCGCGCTCATCACCGAGCTGCCGCTCGCGCACGGGATCGCCGATGGGCCGCTGGCGCTCGCGCTCGTCAGCCGTCGCGAGTACCAGCGCGAGTGGATCTCGATCCCGTCCACGCGCTCGCTTCCGCAGCGACGCCTCGCGGCGAAGATCCTCGAGCGCGCCGCGCGCGAGGCTGCACGTCGCGCGCAGATGGGCGACACGCATTCTCTTCGCGTGTTCATCGGCGACACCGTTCGCACGGCGTACAACCGCTTGCTGGCCGATCGCGAGTCGCTCGTGTGGCGCTACGTGGCGGTCGCGCGCGGGCTATGCGCCGGCTGGATCCCCGAGCTGAAGCAGCAGATTCAAGAGAGCCTCCGTGAAGGACTCTCGCCGACGGAGTGGCGTCGAGCGGCGGCGTCGCTCGCTGCGTTCGCCGCGGTGAAGCCCGACGATGCGCTGAAGATCACGACCGCGGTGCAGAAGCGCGGCCTCTTCACGTGGGAGGATCCGCCGAGCTCGGCGGCGTTCGTATGGGGCATTCCGCGCACGATCGAGGCCGAGCCCGAGGTCGCGACGAAGCTGCTCGACCTCGTGCTCCCGGTGTCATCACCCGAGGTCGCCGAGGCGGTGAGCGAGCTTCGCTACGAGTACGGCGCGTCGAAGGTCGTCGAGCGGGCGTCGCGCCAGGCGTACGAGCTCGTCAAGGCCGTCCGCGACAAGCCTCGAGGCGAAGACGACGGCGCCGACGCGCTCTACCACGAGATCACGCGCGACCTCGAGCCAGGTGAGCGTCACGATCAACCCGTCCGCATGCTCGCGGCGGGCGCGCTCGACGCGTTCGTGAACGAGAACGCGCTCGTGGCGTATCAGCAAGCGCAGCACACGCTCATCGCCGCGACGGGCGGGATGGACGCGCTCGAGGCGGTCGCGAAGGACGACGACGCCGAGGGGCGAACGGGCTCGATGGCGCGTCGAACGTCGATGGCGGTCATGCGCGACCTCGACTCGAGCTTGCTCGAGCGACCGATCATCGCGGAGCTGCTCAAGCTCGGCGGGTCTACCGACGTCGTGCGGCAGAGCGAAGACGCGCTCGACGCGATCCGTGAGCGGTTCGCGGAGTGGATCGTGATGTGCGAGAGCCCAGAAGAGGTGGGCGCCTCCGAGACCGCCGCGCCTCGTCACGCCACGCTTCGCTTGCGGCGGCTCCGCGCGCTCTTGCACCTCGTCGACGGTGACCTCGGCGAGGTGACGGAAGGAGCGGCAGGCGCGGACGTCCAGCGCGCGAAGCGTCTTCGTACGCTTTGGCTTCGCACCGTCAACGCGCTCCTTCAACACTTCGAGCGCGATCCGGCGCCGGTCCTGAAGCGCACGCTGCTCGCGTCGCTCGCGCGTGCGCTCGACGCGCTCGTGCGCCTGGGCGTGTGCGACGTGACCGACGCGCTCCTCGTCCTCGGGATGCGCATTCGTGCGAAGCGCGACTTCGAGACGCTCGCCGAAGCGTCGATGGATCCCGATCTGCGTCACGTGCTCGCGCGCTACGCACGGTATCTCCGCGAGTCGGAGCCCAGCCTCGAGGCGGTGGGCGCAGACTCGACGCGCCCGCCGCAGCAACGAAAGAGCACCGAGGATCGCCTTCGCGCGCTCGAGAACCTCGCCAACGAGCTCGCGCCCGAGGGCTCGGCGCGAAGCGAAGCCCTACGCACCGTGCTCGTTCGCCTCCACGCGGCGCTCGCGTCGACGGCGAAGGTCACCGCCCTCAGCGCGCTGTCCACCTCGGCGACGTCCGACGCCGACGTCATCGCGGCGGTCGAGACGTGGGCAGGCGCGCTCGCGCAGATGTCGTTTGGCGCCCAGAGCCGGCTCGAGCCCGACGTGCCCAAGCCTCCAGCGCCGGCGGACGGCCGCCGATCGTCGACGTCGATGGCGGCGGTCCATCCGAAGCTGCTCAGCATCGCGATCTCGCGCGTGCTCGCGCAGACAGAGCCGGCGCTCGACGAACGCGCCCTCGGGATCGCGATCGAAGAGCTGTGTGGCGGCATCCCGCATGGCTTCGCGCGCCTGATTTCAGGCCTCTTGTGGGGCCTCGCCGATCTCCCAGTGGAGCGACCTTCGGCCGAGATGGGCGTGCTCAGCGTCGCGGAGGCGTTGCCGGCGTGGCTCCCGCAGCGCCGCACGATCGGCGGCTTCTACGTGCAGCGGTCGCTCGGCGTCGGCGGCACGGCGTCTGTGTTCATCGTCACGCGCGCCGAGGAGAAGCACGAGGCGAACGCAGAGCGATTCGCGCTCAAGGTGCCCGACTACAACGCGACGGCGGCGCGAAGCCTCTCGCAAGACGAGTTCCTCAAGATGTTTCGTGAGGAGGCGTCGGCGCTCATCATGCTCCCAAACCACACGAACCTCGCGCGCTTCGTCACGTTCGACATGGGGACGAAGCCGCTCCCGATCCTCGTGATGGAGCTCGTCGAGGGCGTGACGCTCGAGCGCGTCATCCAGTCGGGCACGTTCGACATGAAGCGATGCCTCAAGGTGCTCGATGACGTGCTCGCCGGGCTCGAGGCGATGCACTCCGTCGGGCTCGGTCACCTCGACATCAAGCCGTCGAACGTCCTCCTTCGCAAAGGAGAGCAGGGCGTGCTCGTGGACTTCGGCCTCGCCGGGCGAAAGATCCGTCAAGGATGCGGGACAGGGCCCTACGGCGCGCCCGAGGTGTGGGGCGTGCTTCCGCCGGGCTTCGTCCCGAACCCCGCGCATGCGGACATCTACTCGTTTGGCTGCGTCGCGTTCGAGGTGCTGACGGGCAAAATGCTCTTCGACGCCCCCAACGAGGTCGCGCAGATCACGATGCACCTGTCGCACGATGGCTCGCCCGACATGCTCGAGGCCTTGGCGCGTAACCCCGAGGTCGGCCCTGTCGCCGAGATCCTCATCAGCACCCTTCGTCGCGATCCTCGCCAGCGGCCCACCGCCGAGCAGCTTCGCAGCGATCTTCGGTCCACGTGGTCGATGATCGAAGACGCGAAGTGGCCCGCGTTGATCCCCGACTGACTCCTCATCATGCCGAGCGAACGTGAGCTGCTCGAAGCGATCTACTCTCGCGAGCCTTCAGAAGATCCTGATCAACGATCGCGAGTCCGAGGAGGCGAGGACGGCGCTCCTCGAGTCGAAGACGCTCGCGAGCACACAGGTGTACTACCGTGGCCGGCTTCTCGCGATGACGGACGACGACTAAGGCGCGAGCCCGGTTGGATCGATCCGCCCGAGGACGGCGGCGAGCACGTGCACGTTGACCGGCTTTGGAACGAGATGCCTCACGCGCTGACTTCCGAGCGAGGCCTGGGTGGCGGGGAAGTCACGGCTCACGATCACGATCTCGCAGCGCGGGTTACGTGCGCGTGCGAGCTGAACGAGCTCGGCGAGGCGACCGGCAGCGGACTCTTCATCGATGACGAGCACGCGGCAATCGGTGCTCCCGAGGAGCGCTGCGGCCTCCGAGGCGCTCGCGACCTCTTCGCAGCCGAGCGCGATCGCCCGCGACTTGAGCGATTGCACCGTGCTCCGAAGGAGAGACCTCCGCAGCCCGCTGTCGGCGGCGACCACGAGCGCGCCGGCGCCACTCAAACGAGGCGCCGGCCCGGAGCCGACGCGGCCGATGCCTTTCTCGAGCTGTTCGATGAGCTCGACGACGGAGGCCTGGCGATCGCTGGGATCCTTCGCCAGCGCGCGCAAGAGCACGTCATCGATCGGCGCGAGCTCGGGACGCACGGTCGATATCTTTCGCGGTGGCGAGCTGATGTGCGCCACGAGGATCGTGTAGATGTCGTCGCCTTCGAAGACAGGGCGGCCGGTGAGCAGCTCGAACGCCGTGCACGCGAGCGCGTAGAGGTCGGTCTGCGCCGTCACGCGCGTGCCGTCCGGGTCCTTCGCTTGCTCGGGCGCCATGTAGGAAGGCGTACCGCCCGTGATCGAGAGCTTGGGGTTCGACTTCGTCCGCCGGCGCGCGAGACCGAAGTCGATCAGGACAGGGCGGTCCGTCGCCTTCTCGATGATCACGTTGCCAGGCTTGACGTCGCGATGCACGAGGTGCTGTGCGTGCACCGCCTCGAGGCCAAGCGCGATCGCGCGCAGGATCTTCATCGCGCGCGGCAGCGGCATCGTCTCGCCGGCGAGCGTGTGGTTGTCGATGAGCGTGTCGAGCGGCTGCCCGACGACGAGCTCCATCGCGAGGTAGTACGAGGTTTGGAACGGACCGAACGCGTAGACTTGAACGACGTTCTCGTGCCGCACTTGCGCGAGCGCTTGCGCCTCTTTGACGAAGCGCTCCACCACTTGCTGGTCGGGCTCGACGACCTTGATCGCCACCGGACGGCGAAGGAACAGATCCTCGGCTCGCAGCACGACGCCCATCGCGCCCGCGCCGAGCCGCGCGAGCACGCGGTAGCGGCGATCAATCACGTCGGGGAGCGCGAGCGCACGGCGGACGGCCGAGCCCTCCTCTTCAAGCCCCCCGAAGGGATCCCCTGGCGTTTTTGGGTCCGTCATCGTGCGGTGGTGCCGCGTCCAGATTCGAGACGCGTGGACACAATCCCTATCGAGCTTAGCTGTGCGGCGGCGGGCCGCGCGATTTCGATTCGGGGAAGTCGCGGAGCAGCCTGTTTTTGTGGCTTCTCGTGCGCGTGTGTACGCATCGGGATTCGTCCCTCGCGGGATAGGGCAGCGCCGTCGCGGACCCCCGTGCTTGCCGGAGCGATTCCGCCGCGATATCCGGATCGGGCGTGAGCTTGACCCCGATCGAAGGTGAGCCGGATCCCGACGGCGGCGACTGCGTGGCGTGTGGTCGCTGCTGCCATCACCCACCCCGAACGGTTCATCTCCTCGAGCCTGACGAGGCGCGCCTCGGTGAGCGCCTCCTCCCGCTGTGGACGGACCTCGAGGACAAGCCGCCGCACTTTCGCTTCGTGAAGAACACGGGCTCGCGCTGCGCCTGCCTCGACGTCAGCGTCCCGAACCAGTACCCGTGCTCGATCTACGAGCGCCGTCCTGAAGACTGCCGCATCGTCGAGGCGGGGTCGCCGGCGTGTCTCGAAGCACGCAAGCTCGGTCACCTCGGCTCGAGCCTCGGGTTCAAGCGCGCGGACCGCGTGGTGAAGTAGAGCCCTGTCCTCGCATCGACAGGAGATACGAACGACCCGACGTCGCCGCGCTTAAGGGCCGTCTCGAAGGGCGCGCCTTCGCTCGAGCGCGCGCACGCACGCCTCTTCGAGGAGCAGCTCGGCGGCGTGGGCACGCTCGCGGAGCTCGCCCGCGAACGGCGGATCGAAGCGGAGCGCCCGCGGCCGCTGATCGTTCACCTCGGCGCTGTAGGGCTCGAGCGACACGAGCACCCGCTTGTCGTCGACCGAGATCGAGCGTACGGCGACGCCAGGCTCGCGCTCGTCGAGCCACGCCAACATCGGGCGAGCCGCCTCGATCACGCGCGCCGCGTCGAGGCCGCGTAGATCGACCCCAGGGCCTTGGAACGGCGACCCATCGACGTCGAACCGCGGCATCGCACGCACGTGCCGATCATGGATGCGAAGCTTGTACGAGGCGAGCTTGCGCTCGGGCACGCGGCTAGTTTCCGGCGAGCGCTTTGGCGAGGCGTCCCGACACGTCCCAATCGACGAGATCGTTGTAGCTGCCGATCGGCTGGCCCGCGACGAACACGATCGGGAGATCGTCGTCCTTCACCTTCGCTTCGCGCATGACGAAGTCCTTCGTCACGTTGTCGCCCGCCACGTCGAGCATCGTGTAGCGAATCTGCTTCGCGTCGAGCATCTCCTGGATGCGGCCGAGCATGCGCGCGTTGCGATCCTTCTCGAAGTACACCATCAGCGGCGCCTGCATCGCGGGCGGGGTGTTCCGGGGTTCGACAGTGGAGGTGGAGGTGACGCTCTTGCCGCCGTTCTTCTTCAGCTCCTCGAGCTTGGCGCGGCCCGCGCGGCGACGGTCGAGCTCCTGCTGCGAGCAAATCGGCTCGCCGATCATCGCGTTCACGCGGCGCGCGAGATCCTTCGGCAAGCGGAGCGGAAGGAAGCGATCGCCCACGGGGGTGGTGAGCGCCTTGTGCAGGGAGGTGCGGACGATGTCGAGGGAAGGCATGGTGCGGTTCTTCGGGGTTGGTGGTGCAGGTCGATGCGCGTGGTGATGGGCGATCGAGCGGGAGATCATGGTCCCAATCGAATCGCGGTCAAGTGCTTTATTTCAGGGGGATCGTGAACGTGTCGCGGATCGCGCCCTTGTCGTCGATCGTGGTGCCGGTGAGCGTCTTTCCTTCCGCCACGAAGTCGATCGCGTGAAAGAAGCCACCCGAGGCGACGCGCGCGGCGCACTCGGGCCGCGCCTTGTTCTCGTCGACGTTGCCGATCTTGCCGCCGCCGCCCGCGCTCGTCACGTAGGCGAGGCCGTCGAGGTCGAACCGCTCGTAGCCGTGCATGTGCGCCTGGATGACGAGCACGACGCCGTTCTGCTTGAAGATCGGCGCATACGCCGCGCGATCGTCGGCGAGCTGCTCGTTGTCCCCGCAGGTGACGAAGAGGCGATGCATCACGATGATCGATCCGCGGTGGCTTGGTAGCGCGGCGGCGTCACCGAGCGCCTTCGTGAGCCACGCGCCTTGCGTGGTCGACGGACCAAACGGGTTGTCGGTGTCGAGGACGAAGAAGTGAAGGCCGCCGCTCTCGAAGCGGTAGTACATGTCCTTGCCACCCCACGCCTCGTCGCCGAAGAAGCGCATGCTGTAGTCGTCGAGCTCGTCGGGCGTCTCCTTCTCGTGGTTGCCGAGCGTGGGCTGCATCGCGCCGAGCGCGAGCATCGGCTTCATCACGGGGAACCAACCCGCCCACGTCTCGAGCACCGAGTCGTAGTACTGCCAGTCGCCGCCGTGGACGATGAACTCGGGGCCACGCGGCACGATGAACGACAAGACGTTGCGCGTGGAGTTGCCGAGCAGCGCGTTCGTGTCGCCGATCGACATGAAGTGCACGCGCCCGCCGTCGGGCTGCGACGTGCAGAAGCGGCCCGCGAGGGAGCGATCGGCGCCGAGCTCGTAGTGGTAACAGGTGCCCGGCGTCAGATCGGTCACCTGTGTATCGTGCATGTAAAACGTGCCCGGCGCGTCGTCGGGTGACTCGACGTTGAGCGAATGATGGCGCTCGGTGAGCGTGAACGTCTTCTCGACGCTCGGGAGCTCCTTCTCGGCGCCACCTACCTCGGGCCGCACGAAGACGCTCCCGTTCGTGCCCGGCTTGCACGCCTCCCAGCGCACCTTCATCGAGGTGCGGGTCATCACGAGCGACCACGGGCCTTTGCTCACCCCCGAAGGAGGGCAGACGATGCCTTGCTCGCCGGTGGAGGCATCTTCGTCGCCCGCGCCCGCGTCGGGTGTGGCGAGCGGCTCGGGCTTGTCCGACGTGCACGCCGCGAACGCCACGCACGCGCCCGCGATCGCGAGCGCGCTCATCGACGCGGCGACGTCCGTCCGCAGACGCAGCTTCATTCCGACTCGTTCGCGAGCGCGAGCTTGTTCTTCGCCATCTTCGCGACCTTCGAGCGGCCGCCCTTCTTCACGACCTCTTCGAGGAGCTCCTCACCGAGCGGGTTGTCCTCTTCGCTGAAGTGGAAGCCGACGTAGTAGAGGTGCTCGAGATCGAGGGCGCGATCCTTCTTCAGCGCTCGCGCCACGTCGAACCCGTGACGAAGGAGGTTGCCGAGGATGCGAAGCGATTCGTCGCCGGCGCGCGACGCAGGACGCGTATCGCGGGTCGACTTCGACAGCTCGAGCGACGCGAGCGTGAAGCGATCGTCGTCCGTCGCGCGATCGGATTTGCAGAGGATCCCCAAGACCACGCGGGCCTTGTTCTCGTCCTTCTTGCGTAGCTTCGCGGCGAGCGTACGGAGCGCCTCGGCGACCGCGTCGGGATCGGCGTCGCGCGAGACGTCGAGCTGCGCTTCGTAGTTGCGCTCTCCCTTACCCAGTCGATCGATCGCCTCTTCGAGGATCTGCTTTCGCAACGACGGCGAGATCTTCTTCGCGGTGGGGCGAAGCACGTTGCGGAGCACCCACGCGCGATCGGGGTTCGTCGTCTCGAGCAGCGCCTTCGCGAGCGCCGGCACCGCGTCTTCTTTTCCGGAGAGACCGGCCGCGGCGCTCTCCGCATAGCGGCGGTCGTTCGTCGAGACGAGCACCTTCGTGAGCACCCGCGCCGCTTCGTTGCCGCCGAGCCGCCCGAGCATCTCGAGGACGAACCGCGCGCGCTCGAAGTCGGCGTGGAGCGCGAGCTTCTCGAAGCGCTTGGCCGCGTCCTCACCGAGCTGAAGGCTGCCGAGGGTGTGGAGCGCGGTCTGCGCGAGCGTGCGGTCCGTGTGCTCGGCCGCCTTGATCAGCGTCTCGATGACCTTCGCGCTCGGCTTGTCCTGCTGGAGCGCAAACCGGAAGGCGATGATCGCCTCCTGGCGAACGCTCGGGTGCTCCTTCTCGTCGTTGGCATACGTGAGGAGGGTAGGGATCGTCTTCTCGTCTTCGAGGTAGCCGAGGATCTTCACCGCCGCCGCGACCGCCGAGTGCGCCTCACCCTTCTTCTTCTTTTGCCCTTCGAGGAATTTCTCGACCTCGGCGAGGTACGAGCGCCGTTTGTTGCCGTCGGCGTTCTTGATTTGCTGGCGCACCGCGAGCGCCGCGGCCTTCGCCGCCTCGGCGTCGCTCGAGACGAGGCCTTTGATCAGCGCCGAGAACGCGTCCTTGCCGCCGAGCTCCGCGAGCGCCGCGTCGAGCGCGCGACGCTCATCGGGGCCTGCGACCGCCATCTTCTGCTTGATGAGCGGCACGACCTCGTCGCCCACGCTGGCGACCGCGCGCGTCGCCGCGCGACGAACATCGTCGCTGCTCGTCGCGAGGAGCGGGAAGATTTGCGGCAGCGCCTTCTTCGCCCCTACGCGTGCGAGCGCGTCGAGCGCGTGCACTTGAAGGAGCGACACGCCGCTGTCGAGCACCGCGCCGAGGCCTTCGACGACGCCTGGGCCTTTCGCCTTCAGCTCTCCGAGGACGATGGCTGCGGCGATCTGCTTTTCGATCGCGTCCGACTTGAGGAGCCCGACGATCTTCCCCACTTCACTCATGCCCGCACGTATTCCAGCGCGAAAGCCGCGGATCAAGCGGTTTGGCCCGAACCGGCTCCGGAGACCTAAAAAAGTCCGAAAATCTGCGCTTTGTTCCGCAAGAGTGGGCCGTTTGCTACGTGCACATGGCTCCAAACGGGTACGATCCAAGGGGTCATGGCGGGCGCCAAAAACCGCGGCAAGAACATCCTGTTTCTCGCTCTGCTCGGGGCTCTTGGCGTGGGCGCGCTGACGCACGGGTGCAACACCTACGACAAGTCGCTGCTCGAAGGGGACGGCACGACGCGTCCTCCGACGAAGAACGGCATCGGATGGTGGTCGAAGAACGACAGCCGCGGATGCTTCAGCGCGGGCGTCCCGACGAACGCCGATCGTCCAGCCCCGAAGGACGGCAAGGACATCGGACCGATCATGCTCGCCGTCGCCTCGATGCGGTTCGGCTCCGTCAACGAACAAGGCGTGGTCGATCAGAACGCGTGGCAGGACATCGGCTTCGACATCGACGGCGTGTGCACCGCCTCCGAGACGTGTCCCTCCGAAGACCCGCCGCCGAGCTGCAAGGCGGGCGCGTCGGCGCTCCCGAAGGACGGCAACTACTGCCGCGACAACACGTTCGGCAAGCTCGAATACTCGTCGGCGCTCGTCCCTCAAATCTCGAAGACGTACGGTCTCTCCGACGACGCGTTCAACTGCTCGCTCTGCGTCGGTGACTACACGTTTCTCATCCGCGTGACCGGCTACAACGGCGAGGCGAACGACGACAACGTTCGCATCGATCTCTATCCGTCACCCGGCCTCGAGAAGGTGCTGCCATGGGACTGCTCGCAGCCCACGTGGGTGAACCAGCCGTGCTTCACGCCAGACATGCCGTGGACGGTCCTCGAGGACACGCTCGTCGAGAAGCGCGGCGGTCCAGATCTGCCCGACTCGAAGATCTTCGACTCCGCCGCTTACGTGCGTGAGGGCTACGTCGTCGTGCACCTCCCCGAAGACGTCCTCTTCTGGTTCCCGGGCTACAAGAGCCTCGTCGTCGCCTATCCACTTCGCATTCAGAAGGGCATCGTCGTCGGTAAGCTGCAAAAGGGCGCCGACAACGTGTGGAGCATCAGCGACGGCGTCATCGCGGGCCGCGCGAAATCGCAAGACCTGCTCAATGGATTTCGTCTGATTGGCTTTTGCGACACGAACGACAAAGCCAATTACGACCTGATGACGACCTTCATCAGCGACAACCTCGACGTGCGCGCGGACGGCACCTACGACTCGAACGCGCCTTGCGATGCGCTCTCGCTCGGGATCGCGTTCAGCGCGCGACAAGCCAAGGCGGGCAAGCTCGAGACGGTCGCCCCGCTGCAGGAGTGCGTGAAGCCGACGAAGGACGCCGGTGCGGACGGCGGCGGCGGCGCAGACTCGGGGCCCACCGACGCGAGCGACCAGTAGCGCACGCCGCTCAGCGGAGCGCGCACTTGCCGTTCGAGCAGAACGCGGTCTTTCCCGCGCACGGGTTCGTGGGGCAGGGATTTTCGCAGACTTGAACGTGGACGCTCTTCGTCAGGCACGCGTGGCATGCGCACGTGTAATAGGCGTTGCAGTCGGTGTTGGCGGTGCAAGCCTCGCTGGGGTCCACGCTCGGATCGGCCGACGCTGCGGGGGCGGTCTGGACGCTCGATCCGCATCCGGCGATCGACGCCAAGGCGGTGAGAAGCACAGCCGCGCCGACCGAAAGAAGCCGTCTCATGGAAGGAGGATAGCCTTTCGTCGGTTTCTCGTTGCTAGGATGCGCGAGACGCCTACGAACGAGAAACGACGAAGAAATGAACAGCTCCTCGAACGCCGCGAAGGCCATTGCGCTCCTCGGAGGGACGTCCGCGACGTGCTTGATGATCGCGCTCACGTTGGCGTTCGGGACGTCGGTCGTCGCGACCACCTCCGCGTGTGATCCGGCGCCGGACAGCGGCGCGGACGGGGCGGACGGGAGCTCGTCATCATCGTCATCCTCCGGCGTCGCCGCGACACCGAACGCGCTGCGATCGATCGACTACCGGACGCTCTGCAATCGCCTCATCAACGAATGCGCCCAGCCGACCACGTCGGCGGAGTGCAACAAGGCCTACCAGCACCTCTTGGTCACGGGGGCGTGCAACACGCAAATTTCGACGGCCTCGTGTGTCGACCTCACCACGCCAGGCTCGACGGCGCTGAACGTGTGCTTCCCGCGGTGCACCTCGAGCACGCTCTCGAAGTGCAACGGCGACGGAACATTGACGCAATGCACCGCCGCCGGAACGCAGGTCGTCGCGGACTGCACGCTATCGTGTTTGTCCGATGGCTACTCGTCGTTCACCGGCACCTGCGGCAGCACGTACAAAGGCGAGGTCGCCCAGCAAGACCAGTGCTGGTGTCAATAGCGCTCACGCTAACCGTCAATCGCCGACTGACGGATAAACGATAAACGAGAAACGAGTAGCGAATCGTCAATAACCGCTTACGCCGATGGAGAACGTGCTGATGAGGATGTGCGTGCTCTCGCCGTGGCTCTCTCCGTGAAGCCCGGGCGGTGACCACGTCCCGTGCACGCCGAGATCGACCTTGCCGGCGCGAAAGCCAATGCCGGCGGTCGGCCCAAGGCCGCCGAGCATCGTGTCGTAATGCGGGTGAAGCGCGCCGAGCAGCGCGAGGCCGCCCTTGAAATACGGGCCGCTGCCGGCGCGATCGGTGCCGACGTCGACGTTGAAGGTCACGTCGGCTTCGAGATACGTCGTCGGCGCGAGCGGGGAGAGGAGGTAGATCGCGCCCGACACGATGTAAGGCATCCAGAGGACGCAGAACGCGAAGAAGGCGCCCATCCAGCGAATGGCACGCCATTCATCGGCCGGGTGAGCAGCCCACTGGTAGACGTCGCGATACGCGTGCGTTGACCATTCGCCGACGTCGTAGCCGGCCTTCGTCCAGCTCTCGAACCGCCGAAATTCGGTGAGGCCCCACGCGAATCGGATGCCGACGCCGAGGTGATCGTCGAACGGAATGCGCGACGCGAGATGAATCATCAACCCGGGCGACGACCAGCGCGCGCCTTTGCCGTTCGGCGTCTGGAGATACCACGTGGGACCGATGCCGAACGTCGTCACGTTGGTCCGCTGCTGATCGTACGGCTTGATTGGCTCGCCGTCGGCGTTCACCGCGGGCGCGGGCGCGGCGGGCGCGGCGGGCGGCGCGGTGGTCGCGGGCGCGGTGGTGGCGGGCGCGGCGGCAGGCGGCTGCGCCGGCGCGGGCGCAGGAATGACCGTCGTCGTTCGCGGTGGCGGCGCTTGTTGCGGCTGCGCCGGGATGGGCGCGACGCCCTCCATCGGGTCGTCGGCCCTGCCTGCTTGCTGCGCGAACGCTGTGGTGCTCCCAACAAGACAAACGACGGCACTGAGGGTTGCTATCGACAACCGTGCATTCATCACGCGCTCCCCGATGGGTCAGTGTGAAGGAAGAAAGCTCGTGCGGTCTCTAGGCATCTTTGGGGCCGCCAAAGAAGAGCTCCTCTCACGCGCTGTTCTTTCTCGCGCCACATGCTCGCCGAGCCGAAAAGACGGCGAATTTCCCGAGAAAGAGCGCCATCGCACCTACGCCGGGCCGCCACGACTGTGAAGCTCCGACAACGCTCGGATCCGCCCGCACGACGCTCGCGCCATGGTCCGCCCTAGAGCCATCTCTGTTCGCACGCTACAGTCCGCTCATGGAGCGACGTGCGCTGTCCGCGAAGGCGATGCTGATCGCTGCGGTCGCCGGGATGGCGGCAGCCCCTGCCTGCGACGATGACGACGAGAGCGCGCCGTCGGCGCCGCCGATCGAGGTGAAGGGTGAGAAGGCGGGCGTGAGCGTCACGCTCTCACCGTTCAAGATTCGCTTCCTCGATGGCGCGGGGCGCGAGGTGCTCTCCACGCTCACGGGCGGCGGAGACCATCCGTACGGCGCGCCTGCCGCGACGCGCGACGATGGCCCGGACGGCATCACCGTCATCCCCGGATGGGACGGCTACCACCCCGAGGAGCGACCATGGGCACACGGCGCGACGGGCAAGCTGCTCGCGCGCGACGCTTCGACCGCTTCCTTCGAGCTCGACGCGGGCGAGCAGGGGATGATTCGGATTGATGTGGCGATCGACGGCGCCAAGGTTCGCCTCGACGAGAAGGCGATCTCGTCGCCCAGCGTGGCGCCAGGCGACGCGTGGAACAAGATGACGATCTCGTTTGCGCTCGGCAACGACGATCACTTCTTCGGCTTGGGTGAACGCTTCGCGAGCCTCGATCATCGCGGCTTCTCGCTCTATTCGTGGCCGGAGGAGGGCGGCGCTGGGAAGGGCGAGAAGGTCCCGCCCGACTCGCAGAACCCTTTTCCGAACGGCCCGTCGATGACGTATTTCCCGGTGCCGTTCTTCCTCTCGAGCGCGGGCTACGCGATGCACCTCGCGACGACGTTCCGGACCGAGACGCATTTCGGGAGCGAGGAGAAGGGGCCGGACAAGTGGCGTATCGCCATCAACGCGACGGCGCTCACGACCATCGTCTACGTTCACGACGATCCGCTCGCGTCGCTCGACGACTTCACGCGCGACACCGGCCGGCCCTACGTGCCTGCCCCGTGGGTGTTCGGACCGCGGCGTACGGTCGGCAACACATCGCGCGTCGGCGACGTGCTCGAGTGGCAGAAGCTGCGGACGTCGCACGTACCCACCACCGGCCTCGACGACAACGTGCATCTTCTCCCTGATCGCTCCGAGCTTGGTCGCGAAGACGAGCTCAAGGCGTGGACCGAGACCGCGCACGCCTGGGGCTACAAGGTGATGGCGTACAACAACCCGTACATCTCGATCTCGCACGACACGTCGGCGTCCGATCTCGCGTACGGCAAGGAGCACGGCCTCTTCGCGACGAATCCGGACGGAACGCCAGGCGACATCTTCCTCATCTCGGGATCGCCGCAGACGCTCGCGACGATCGACCTCACGAAGCCCGAGGGCATCCAATGGTTCCAGGAGCTCCTCCGGCGATCGCTGGCGCTCGGCTACGACGGCTGGATGCACGACTTCGGCGAGTACGTGCGGCGCAAATGGAAATTCGGCGACGGCCGCTTCGGCGACGAAGTGCACAACCAGTACCCCGTCCTCAGCGCGAAGGCCGCGTTCGACCTCCTCACGAAGGAGAAGGGCAACGATTTTCTCTTCTTCGTACGCTCGGGATACACGGGCTCGCAGCAGTACGTGCCCGCGGTGTGGGGCGGCGATCCAGAGGCGACCTTCGACGAGACGCAAGGGCTGCCGGCGATGCTCCGCGGTGGCCTCAACCTCGGTATGAGCGGCGTTCCGCTCTGGGGAAGCGACATCTCCGGCTTCAAGTGCATCACCGAGGCGCCCAACGACAAGGAGATGTACCTGCGCTGGGCGGAGATGGGCGCGATGTCGCCGATCATGATGGACGACAACGCGTGCTCGAACCCGCTCGAGAAGCGCCAGAAGTGGACGCTGTGGAGCGACGAAGAGACGACGACGGTCTATGCCGAGATGGCGCGTCTCCACACGAGGCTCATGCCGTATTTCGAGGTGCTCGCGCGTGCGGCAAACGCGACGGGCATCCCGATCATGCGGCATCCTTTTCTCCTTCATCCGAAGGAGCCCGAGGCGTGGAAGACCGCGAGCACGTTCTACCTCGGGCCGTCGCTCTTCACCGCGCCGGTCGTCGAGCGAGGCGTCACCGTTCGCGATGCGTGGCTTCCGCCTGGAAAATGGGTCGATTTCGTCGATCCGATCGCCTCGCCCGATCGCGCCGTCTACGAAGGTGGCACGCACGTCGCCCTGCCTGCGCCGCTCGCAAGGTTGCCGCTCCTCATCAAAGACGGCGGGATCGTGCCGCTCCTCGACTCCTCGATCGAGACGCTCGCGTCGCCGACCGAGCCCAACATCGTCGGCCTCCCACAGGTCGCCGACCGACTCGACGTCGTCGTCGCGCTCTCGGCGGGCGCGGACGCGAAGATCACGCTCGCCGATGGAACCACGCTCGTCGCGCGTCGGGCCGCGGCGAGCGGACCACCGAGCGCGCTACCGGACGTGCCGGCCGATCAGCTCGCGCTCTGCGACGGCGGGTGCGTCCACGCCGACGCGCAAGCGAACGTGGATCGCCTGCGGGTGACGACCGCGCTCGCGCCGTCGAGCGCGATCACGCATCAAGACATGACGCTCGAGGCGACCGGCCCCACCGCGCGCCGCGTCCGCTGGGACGTCCTCCGTCTTCGCTGACAGGCCGAAATTCCGCCCTGAGATCGGCGACCCTCGCGCGATCAGCGCTGCTACTCTCGGCGCGTGCGTTCGACACCGATCCCCACGACGATCCCCACGGGTCCCCGCCGGCTGAGCCGACTGAGCGACCTCCTTGCGACGGTCTCCTGCTCGGCGGTGCTTGCGCTCGCCGCGTGCTCGCCGGCCGAGCCGCAACCGAAGACATCACCGCAGCCGCCGGTCGACGCGCCGAGCGCGACGGTCCCGACGCCACCATCGACGATCAAGGATGCAGGACCCACCGGAGCAGGAGCCGACGCGACCGTGAGCCAACCCGCAGGACCCGCCTCGTTCGACGACGACCTCGCCTTCCTGAGCGCGCGTGGAAAGGTGCAGGTGCTCACCGACGCCGACGGAGGAAAGGTCGCTCTCTCGGCGCTCTACCAAGGTCGCGTGATGACGAGCGGCGTCGCGCCGTCGGGCCGGAGCCTCGGATGGATCAACCGCGCCTTCATCGAAGGAGGCAAGACGGGTACGCAGTTCGACAACTTTGGCGGCGAAGACCGCTTCTGGCTCGGCCCCGAGGGCGGTCAGTTCGGCCTGTATTTCCCGCCCGGCAAGGACTTCACGTTCGACCTCTGGCAGACGCCTCACGCGCTGCAAGAGGGCGCGTGGGACATCGCCGAAGAGAAGCCCGATCACGTCACGTTCAAGAAGCGAATGACGGTCACGAGTTGGTCGAAGGTCGACTTCACGATCGACGTCGAGCGCACGGCCAAGCTCCTCACGCGCGACGACGCCAAGAAGGTGCTCGGCCTCGCCGCCGCGCCTGCGAAGGGCGTCGGCTTCGTCGCCTACGAGACGAAGAACAAGATCGTCAACGCGGGCAAAGACCCCTGGAAGAAGGACAAGGGCCTCGTCTCGATCTGGGTGCTCGCGATGTTCGCCCCCGCCGCCGACGCCCGCGTGATCATTCCCTTCGAGAACGGCGCCGCGACGAAGGGCACCGAGATCGTCAACGATCGCTACTTCGGGAAGGTCCCGAGCGAACGCCTCACGGTCAACGAGGCGAAGGGCTTCCTCTCGTTCAAGTGCGACGGCAAGGAGCGCGGCAAGATCGGCCTTGGCCCCGCGCGCGCGAAGAACGTCCTCGGCAGCTACAGCGCCGAGGCGAAGCTCCTGACGATCGTGCACTACGACGGTCCAAAGCGCGGCGCTCCCTACGTCAACAGCATGTGGGAACAGCAGAAGGAGCCGTTCAAGGGCGACGTCATCAACAGCTACAACGATGGCCCGCCAGGACCCGGAAAGCCTCCGCTCGGCGGCTTCTACGAAATCGAAACGAGCTCACCCGCAGGTGAGCTCGCGCCGGGCAAAGACATGGTCCACACGCACCGCACGTTTCACTTCGTCGGAGACCCCGACGTTCTCGAGCCGATCGCCAAGAAGGTCCTCGGCGTGTCGCTCTCGGAGATCTCCGCGAAGTGATTCGGAAGTGATGATTTGCGTTCAGATCTGCGTTCAGATCTGCGTTCAGATCTGCGTTCAGATCGGCGTTTAGAGGTTCGACTGCGTGAAGACGCACGCCTTCTGGTCGCCGGTCTGCGGCTCGTAATTCACGGTGTCCTGGTAGAACACACGCGCGAAGGACGACGACCAGCACTCGCTCGCGTCGACGGTGAAGGGGAGGTCGCCGTTCTTCATCGTGACGTCGGCGCGGCCGCTGCCGTCGCTCGACCAGCGGCTCAGGAGGTGAATGTCTTCGAGCTTCGTCGCCTTCGAGTCGTCGATGTCACCGAGCCCGAGGATCTCGACCTTGCCCGCGCCTTGCGTCTCGTGGGTGACGTTCACGTCGACCCAACCCTTGGCCGCGTCGGGGCGGATCTCGACGTTGATCGTGGCGGGGAGCTGGCGAAGATCGAACGTCACCTTCGCGGTGCCTTCATCATGGCCGCGGGTCGGCTCGAGCTTCTTGTAGTTGTCGTTGTCGACCTTGAACCAACCCTGCTTGTGCTCGGGACGCGACTTTCCAAAGCCGTGACCGTTCAGCACGGGCAGCCAGTCGCCGCCTTGCTTCGGCTGTCCCTCGAGGACGTAGTCGTATTCGGCGTCACCGACCTCGTTCACGGTGAAGCGCCAGACGGCCGGCTCGAGCGCGTTCGCCGCGCCGGGACCCCAGACCGCCTTCTTCGACTCGATGGAGGTCGGCTCCGAATGCACGATCGCCCAGACGCCGCCCAAGATGACCGCGGTCGTAAAGTCGACCGCGCCGGTGAGATCGCGCGTCATCTGGTAGTAGCGCGCGTTGGTCGACGAGATGCCCGTCTCGGTCGCGATGCGAATCCCACCCGCGCTGCGCGTGCTCGCGCTCGCGGCGTTCGCGCCGCCCGGGACGCGAAGCGCGACTTCTTCTTGAAGTGGCAAGGCCTCACGGAACCGCTCCGACTCGTTCGGGTTGACCGCGCAGCCCGCCGCGAACGCCGTAACGAGTGAGATTGCCGAGACCGCGAACAAAGCCTTGATCATGGGGACGCCCTCCACATGCGTTCTCGATCGAGAACGCCGCTTGTTGTGCACGCGTTCGACGGTCCGCCCTCGGCGCGTCGTGTCGCGTGTACCTTCCCTCCTTTCAAGGTCCGGACCAGCTCACCATCCTCACGAAACGCCGTAAAAACCAGGGTAATGACGACAACCACCCTGCCGAACGTGAACCCGCGTTCGTGAACGGGCTGCGGGCGCGTGACGCTCCGTTTACAGCCGCGCTCTCTCTCTCCCCCACAAACGCCATCCCCGCGAGCACCCCGCGACCCGACCGCGACCCGACCGCGACGCCGCGACGCCGACCGCGACCCGACCGCGACGCCGCGACGCCGACCGCGACGCCGACCGCGACGCCGACCGCGACGCCGACCGCGACGACCGCGACGCCGACCGCGACGCCGACCGCGACACCGACCGGTGTGGGGGAACGTCTGTCTTCGCCGTGTGCCCAACGGCCGTGCCTCAGTGAGGCAGTGTCGTTGTGGGTCATACGCGACGCAGGCTGCGCACCCGGCCAAAGAGCCGTCGTTGGTTCGCTGCGTGTTGTCACGCTCGTGCTGCGCAAAGCGGATCGAGCGTGACGCTCCGTCACGATTCGACGTTTCGCGTTCGCGATGTCGAGCACGGCACTTGGGTTGCTGGAGAGCCGTCGCAAGCAGCCTTGCAGATTGCAAGACCAAAGGATTCAGGAAGGACAACCAGTCATGAGCATTCGTATCCCCGTCGCGATGGCGACCTCCGTAGTCGCGCTTCTCTGTGCAAGCACGAGCTTCGCCCAAGACACGACAGAGCAGCAAACGACGACGTCGACATCGACGACGACGACCGCGCCGGCACAGACGACAACGCCGGTGCAGCCCGCGCCGGTGCCGCAGACGCAGCAGCAGCAGCCGACGCAGCAGCAGCCGACGCAGCAGCAGCAGCAGCCGCAGCCGATCATCATCCAGCAGCAGCCGGCGGTCGGAACGACGACGACAACGCAGGCTCCTTACGAGGCGCCAGCGACGGACCGCTACACCGAGCGCACCGTGACGCATCGTCCGAACCGCTCGCTCCTCAGCACCGGCGCGGGCATCTTCGTCCTCAGCTACGGCTCCTCGGTCGTGGCGGGCGCGATCAGCGATCGTGACGAGGACAAGCGCCTCTTCATCCCCGTCGTCGGCCCGTGGCTCGACCTCGGCCAGCGTGACTGCACGGCGCGCGGATGCGGATCGAACGAGGACGTCGCGAAGGCGATGATCATCACGAGCGGCGTCGTCCAAGGCGCTGGCGTCCTCGTGGCGCTGAGCTCGCTCATCATTCCGGAGAAGTCGACGGTCGAAGAGCACACGACGACCGCGAGCGCGAAGAAGCCTGAGAAGCCGTCCGTGCACGTCCTTCCGGTTTCGTTCGCCGCGGGCGCGGGCGTCGGCGCCGTCGGACGCTTCTAAGTCCAGGTCCAAGTTACGTTCGTCGGGTCCTCGGCTTCCGTGCGCAGCGAGCTCGCAAACAAAGCTCGCAAATAGGGTTCGCAAACAAGGGCTCGCAAACAAAGGGCTCGCAAACAAAGGGCTCGCAAACAAAGGGCTCGCAAACAAAGGGCTCGCAAGACAAAGAGCGCGCAAACAAAGAGCGCCCGGATCGACCTTCGTCGACCCGGGCGTTTGCTTCGTCGAGAGGGAACCCCCTCCCGATCCGACGCTTACTTCTTGCCGCCCGTCGTCGAGCCGCTGCCCGTACCACCAGTGCCAGTGCCAGTGCCGGTGCCGGAGCCCGTGCCTGTGCCGCCGGAGCCGGAGCCCGTGCCCTTCTTCTCATCCTTCTTCTTCGTCGTGGTCGAGCCAGTGCCGCCTGTCCCGGTGGTGCTCTTGGAACCAGTGCCCGTCGTCGTGTCCGTTGACGTTCCCGAACCCGTCGTCGACGAGCCCGTCGTTGACGAGCCCGTCGTTGACGAGCCCGTCGTTGACGACCCGGAGCCCGTTCCCATCGAGTCGGTCGAGGATCCCGACGTACCACCTGTCGTTCCGGTGGTCGGTGACGTGCCGCTTCCGGTGGTGCCGCTTCCACCGCTGCCCATCCCACCGTTGTTCGTTCCACCCATGCCCGAGCCAGCAGGCGTCGACGGAGTGGTCGTGGTGCCGGTGGTCACGCCAGCGGGCGTTGCGTTTGGATCGTTCATCGTGCCGGAGGTCGTGTTCGAGTCAGGTGTCTTCGACTCGTTACCGCCACCGCACGCGATGAGCGCGGACGTGACGACCGCCGTGAGAACGAGATGCGAAATGTTCATGAATGGCTCCACTTGTTGAGGTGAAGAGGAGCGACCGCTCATGCATCGCGACGGAAGGCCGCAATGCCAGTCACCCTTCTTTGGGTGCGCGGCCCTCTGCAGTGTGCATGCCGCGCGCGACGCGACCTGCCAAATACTCCCCGAAGCGTCGACCGTCACATGACATTTCGGCATGCCGCACCCCAGCTCGATTGCGACATGCGTCCACAGCAAACGTGCGCATGAGCACACGTCGTTCTCGAACGTAGCGTTGTTCCCCGCGAGCCAATGCCGCGCGACTTTCGCCCTCGGGAAACGGCGAATCGCTCCGCACGGCGTGCCACGGCGTATTACTTGTCGCTTCGCGATCGCGTGGTCAGCCTGTATTGGGTGGCGCCGAGCGCGCGTCGTCGTGCGCGTGCGCGTGAACGTTCACGTGCGTGTTCACGTTCACGCGCGTGTGCACGGATGCGGAAGCCGAGGTGCCTCTCGAGCCAAGCCCGTCGAAGAGCCCCATCCTCTGCGCTTCGTCCCACCACTCCACGGGGTTTTTGGGAGGCTTTCCAGCGGCGGCGAGCTCGGCCTGCAGCTCATCGAGCCGACGTTGCAGGTCGGCGATGACGGCCTCGGCGCGTTCGCGCTCGTGGCGATGCTCCCACTCGAGCCTCTGCTCGACGAGCCGCCGTCGGTTGCTCGCGACGAGCGCGACCGCCTCGCGATGGCGCGGTCGATTCGAGCACACCCGTAGGGGTCGTCGCGACACCCAGTAGTCGTGTCGCGTGTTGTTCTGAAAGTCGTCTTCCCATTTGAAGACGTAGAGCTCGGCGCCCTCGCGAGGCGGGCTGCCCATCGCCTCGGCGAAGGCGGCCATCTTGTCGACGTAGGCGGACGTCCTGAAGTGAGTCTTCCAACGCATGCGCGTGCTCTTCGGTCGGTAGGGCGCGACGAACTTCTCGACGCGATTGGCGACCTGACGCCCATTGTGAAGGATCCCGAGCGCCTCGTGGTAAAGGCGCCGCCCCTGCGCCGTGAACCAGATGTAGTGGCAGCGGCGGTCGCGCAACCGGTCATGACGAACAATCCTCAGCACGCCGAGCTCGATCAAGCGCTCCACCGTCTGGTTGACCGTGGACTTGTGGAGCCCGAGAAGCTTGGGCAACTCGCTCTGCTTGCAAGAGTACGGCTCCTCGCCCGGTTCGCAGGTCGGCGGAACGAGCACCTTCCCCAGCACGATCATGGCGCGCAGCAAATCAAACCGCGCGGGTGTGATGATGGGAAGCTCGCTTGGGTGCCGCTCCGCAGCGCCCGCGTTCGCGAGAGCCTTCTTGCCGACCTTCACGATGGAAAGGTGCAGGCGCTTAATCTGAAAGGTGATCGGATGCATGCTTCTCCTTCATGGAGTGATGGAGCTCGCGCTCGTGGAGATTCCGTGACGACAGCGCGACGACGACCGACGACGAGCACGCGCTGACGCTCGACTAAGCAATCCAGAAGCCAACGCGACCCCGCGACGAAGCGATCGCCAACAGTGCGCAACGCCGTCACTTTCAGGGTCTATCCAAATCGGAACAGTCACAAAATCCCTGGCCCGCGCCAGGCCCAAGCTGGCCCCGGGCCACTTCGGGCCACCTGCCGAGGCCGGGTCGAACCATCTCCGACGCTAGCCGCCGAATTCGGTCGCTCACGCGTGCGCCGGGGTCGCCAACGGGAAGATTCGGATGCTAGCGACCGAGTTTGGCCGTTCGCGGGCGCGGGCGTGGTGGCGAACGGAGAAATTCGGATGCTAGCGACCGAGTTTGGCCGTTCGCGGGCGCGGGCGTGGTGGCGAACGGAGAAATTCGGATGCTAGCGACCGAGTTTGGCCGTTCGCGGCGCGGGCGTGGTGGCGAACGGAGAAATTCGGATGCTAGCGACCGAGTTTGGCCGTTCGCGGGGCTAGAGGTGCTTGACGACTTTGTCGATGTCGGCGGGGAGCGCGATCGGGGTGTTGGCGTGTTTCGTGTCGATGTCGGCGAGCCTCTTCTCGTGGTAGCCGAGCTTGAACTCGGTGAACTTCAGCGCGCTTGCGGTCGAGACGACGACGACGCGATCGCTTGGGGCGATGGTGCCGCGGTCGCGGAGCTTCTTTGCGCACGCGATCGCGACGCCGGTGTGAGGGCACGCGTAGAGGCCCGTGCGGTCGGCGCGGGCGCATGCGTCGGCTAGCTCGCTTTCGTTTGCTTGCTCGACGACACCGCCCATCGCCTCGAGGGCGGCCATCGCGCGTGGTGCGCTGACGGGGTTGCCGATGCGAATCGCGCTGGCTTGTGTGGGCTTTGCGACCACGGCGGGCACGCTGTCCTTCGCACCGGATTTGTATGCAAGATACATGGGGTTCGCGTTTTCGGCTTGGGCGATGACGAGCCGTGGGAGGCGATCGATGACTCCGAGCTCTTTGGCCATCGAGAAGCCTGCGAAGAGGGCGGCCGAGTTGCCGAGGTTGCCGCTCGGAATGACGACCCAGTCGGGGGCTGACCATCCGAGCTGTTGTGCGATCTCGATCGCGACGGTCTTTTGGCCTTCGATTCGGAGCGGGTTCATCGAGTTGGCGAGATAGACGAGGCCTCGCGATGCGAGCTCCTTGACGACCGCCATGCAGCCGTCGAAGTCCGTCTCGAGCGCGAGGACCTTGGCGCCATGCGAGAGAGGTTGAACGAGCTGCGCGACGCTGACCATGCCTCGCGGCAAGAGGACGACCACGGGGAGGCCTGCGGCGGCTCCGTAGGCGGCGAGCGCGGCGGACGTGTCGCCGGTGCTCGCGCACGCGATCGCGCGGACGTGGAGGGTCTTGGTGCGAACGGCGTGGTTGACGACGCTGACGAGGACCGTCATGCCGAGGTCTTTGAACGAGCCCGTGTGCGTCGTTCCGCACTGTTTGACGAAGAGATCACCAAAGCCCATCTCGTCGGCGAGGCGACGGGCGGGATAGAGCGGCGTCATGCCTTCGCCCGTCGAGACGATCGCCTCGTCGGGGATCATGGGGGCGACCCATTCGCGTTTGCTCCAGATGCCCGAAGCGTGGAGTGGGTTCGTGCTTGGCGACCAGCGCTGATCGAAGAGCGCCTTCCACTCTGCGCCCGAGCGCGCGGCTGCGAGCGCGGCCATGTCGTGACTGACCGCCAGGAGGCCGTCGCACTTCGGGCAACGGTAGATCGCCTGCGTCAGCGGATACGACAGGCTCGTTCCTTCTTCACATCCGCGGAAGCAACGAAAGAAGGCGGAGAGCGGTGAAGATGGCGGCGACGGGGACGACATGAGGTCGTCCAGTATAGCGCGATGCTTCGGTGATTCGCGTGATGGTCGCGGTGATTCGCGTGATGGTCGCGGTGATTCGTGTGATGGTCGCGGTGATTCGCGTGATGGTCGCGGTGATTCGCGTGATGGTCAGCGCTTCGCGACGCAGCGAAGAAAAGGCGTGCCGGTGGGTGAGGGCAAGCATTGCTCGGTGCTCAAGCAGTCATTGTCGTTGCAGCAGACCTCGGCGCACTTGCGGAGCTCGGGATCGCAGTAGTGCGATTGGCAGTCGACGTCGTCGACGCACTTGGCGCCTTTGAGCGCGGCCGATGTCGACGTCGTGAGGAAGCAAAACTTGAAGTAGTCGTTGCCGCTCTGGCCGTAGGCGCATTGACCGTCGGGGAAGCCTTGGCCGACGCACGCGGCGCGGCTGCAGCACGGTGGACGGCACTGGCGTGTGCCGATGCCGATGCACACGTCCGTCTTGCACTCGCCGTTCGCGTTGCAGTTGGTGCCGGCGTTCTTCGTCGCACCCGACTCGGCGGGTTGGCACACCCAGATGTCGTGGCCCGGCGCGGGGACCGTGACCGTCTTGACACGGCACTCCGTGCCCGAGGCGCAGTTGCCCGGCGTGCAGCACGTGTCGAGGCACTTGTTGTTGGAGCAGAGGCCCGAGCGGCAGTCGCTGCTCGTCCCGCACGCGGCGCCGCCTGATTTTCCACCGCTCGGCGGAGGCGTTCGCGTCGCTTTGGCGGCGGCGACGCAGTAGTTGCCGCCCGTGCCGCCGCTGAAGCAGACGAAGTCCGTCGGACAATCGGCGGACGTGCAGCACGTCTGCGTGCACACGGGCTTCGAGTTCGCTGGAACGATCGCCGTCGTCAGGATCGTGCTCGAGCCGCACAAGCCGCTCTTGCACTCGCCGTCGAGCGTGCACGTCTCGCCGAGCGCGGCAGGGCCGGACGGAGCGTCTTTGTCCGTCTTGACGTCCTCGGTGCCGCCTTCCTCGGTGGTGTCGGCGTCCTCGTCGGTGGCGTCGGGAAGACTGCCGATCGCCACGCAGCGAAGCAGGGTCGTGTCGCACGCCGTTCCGCTCGGGCACGCCGAAGGATCGGTGCCCGTGCATCGAAACTCCGGGACGTCGCCGTCGACGATCAGCGAGCAGCCGACGAACGCCCAGACGCTGAGCGCGATGACGTAGCGAAGCGCGCGTCCGGTTCGCAGGCGGCTCGTGACGCTCATCAGAACGACCCACGCAGGTGAAGAGGGTCGAACGTGACGCGCGACGAGGCGCGTCCCGTGGTGGGCGGGGAGGGCGCGTTCGGATCTTTCGTGCGCCCGAAGTAGAGATACGCCGTCACGATCGCGCAGACGATACCGACGCCGAGGCCGATGTCGGCGATGACCGCCGCCGTGTGCGCGTCGTCCGTCTTTTGGGTGAGCGTCGCGTACGAGCCGTCGCGTCCGGTCACGAAGTCGTCGCCCGGCTTCGACGAGAGCGCATAGATGCCGAGCCCTGTGCCGCCCACGATGCCGACCGCGGCGACGGAGCCGACGATGATCGTCGCGGCGTCGATCCGGCCACGCGGTGGTGGCTCCGTGCTCGCCGCTGGTGCCGTCGCGGTGCTCGTCGCGGCGGTCGACGAGGACGACGTGCCGGTCACCGCGGGCGCCTCCTTCTTCGCGCCCTCGATGCGCTTGATCATGCCTTCGACCTTCGCGCGCTCGGCGGGCGTGACGCCTTCCATCTCGAGGTAGCTCTTGAAGTAGCTGACGGCCTCGTCGTACTTCGCGAGCTTCTCGTGGACGATCCCGAGGTTCATCACGAGGTCCTTCGCCTTCGGGTCAAGCGTTCGCGCGATCTCGAGCTCGGCGATCGCCTCGCGGTAGGCGCCCGACCCGTAGAGCTCTTTGGCGCGCTGGAAGTGTTGCTGCGCCTTGATCTGATCTTCCGATAGCGCCGTGTCGCCTGCGTTCGGGCCGCCCGTCATCGTCGGGTTGCTGCTCGGCGCGCCATGGCCGGCTGGGGCTCCGCCACCCTTCGGCTGCGCAAGCGCAGGAAACGCGAAGGCGAAGAGCGCGAGCGAGAGCATCGGAAGCCACCTTCGTGGTCTCGCTCGCGGCGATTTGGCAACGCCCAACAACGTCGGCATCCCGGCGGAAGAATAGCCCAAAGTTGGATGCCCCTCCGCAGAGCCCGCGTTCACCCTACGGCGGTTCGTTATCGAAGAATTCGGAGCAGTCGAGAGGCCCACAGCGACTGCGGGAGCGCATACCACGGCATTTCTGAGGGTTGTGAGGGAATGGTGTGGCGACTGTAAGCCCGCCCGAATGGCCGCGTTTTAGCTGCTGTGATGGCACATACCGGCAAGAAATTCGTCGTGGCTGCGGGACTCGTGACGGCTTTTTTCATGGCATTCGGAGGCGAAGCGCGCGCCGATGACGCGACCGTCACGGTTGGCCCACCCCCCGAGGACAACACCAGCGGTCGAAATCAGCGATTCTCCGAGCCGCCGCAGAACCAACCGATCGCCTCCTCGGGCACCTCGTCCTCGTCGCAGCTGGCCGACGACGGCTTCATCGCCCGCGAGCCGGAGCTCCGCCGGGCGCCCTTTCGCCTGACGCTCGGTCCGATGGGGATCACGACCGGAAGGTCGCTCGGCTTCGGGGTGGGCGTCGGCGCAGACTTCGGCACCGGCTCGGTCGGCGGTCGCATCTCGGCGGCATGGCTTCGCGGGGAAGGGAAGAACGACGACGGGACGAGCCGTCCGACGGGCGACTCCGTCGGGCACTACACCGCCGAGATCACCCTCGACTTTCACAAGCGCGGGCCGGTCCACCCCGTCCTCGGGATGGGCGCGGGCTTCATGCACGTGAGTCGTCCGGACAACAACAGCGGGTTCGCGGGCGTCGGCACCGGCCGCTTCGCGCTCGAGTATGCGCTTGGGCTCGAGGACGCAGATGTTCGCGTTGGCGCGAGCGTGACCGGCGGCGTGATCGGGCCGATCGACGACGAGGTCAAGAGCCTCCACGCCTACGCGCTCACCGGCCTGCATCTCGCGATTGGCTTTTGATGCTAGGGTTTTGGCGGACCAAGCGGCGCGTCGACACGCGCGGCTTTCGTCCTCGCCATGACCCAGCACCGACCTCACAGCGATAGCGGCAGCGATAGCGGCAGCGATCGCAGCACGACATCTCTCGAAGCGAGCATCCGCGACGCATGCCTCCGCGCGCGCAAGGCCGCTCGCCAGATCGCGCCTCGAAGCACAGCGGAGAAGGACGCCGTCCTCGAGCAGATCGCGCGTGGCCTCGAAGACCCGGCGAACGTCGCGGCCGTGCTCGCGGCGAATCGCGCCGACCTCGACGCGGCGAAGGCGAAGGGGACCAAAGGCGCGCTGCTCGATCGGTTGATGCTCGACGAGGCCCGCGTTCGCGCGATGGCGAAGAGCGTTCGCGAGGTCGCCGCGCTGCCCGATCCGGTGGGCGAGGTCGTCTCGAGCGCGACGCGTCCAAGCGGCATCACGGTGAAGCGCGTGCGCGTTCCGCTCGGCGTCATCGCGATGATCTACGAAGCACGGCCGAACGTGACGGTGGAGGCAAGCGCGCTCACGCTCAAGGCGGGGAACGCCGTGCTGCTTCGCGGCGGGTCGGAGGCGGAGCGATCGAACAAGGCGCTCGCTGACGTGATTGGTCAGGCGATCGAGCGCGCGGGCTTTCCGCGCGCGGCGGTCTTCGTTCTTCCGTTCACCGATCGTGACGCCGTTCGTGTCCTCGTGCAGCAGTCGGAGCTCGTCGATCTCGCGATCCCTCGCGGCGGCGAGGCGCTCATTCGCTTCGTCACCGAGAACGCGCGCGTGCCGGTCGTGCAGCACTACAAAGGCGTGTGCCATCTCTTCGTCGACGCCGGCGCCGACGTCGACGAGGCCGCGAAGATCATCGTCAACGCGAAGATGAGCCGCCCCGGCGTGTGCAATGCGCTCGAGTGTCTTCTCGTCGACGCAAAGGATGCGTCATGCACGCTGCCACCGATCGCGAAGGCGCTCCTCGCGGCGGGATGCGAGCTCCGCGGTGACGCGCGCACCCGCGAGCTCGTCCCGGAGGCGAAGGTCGCCGACGAAAAGGCGGACGGATCGGGCGACTGGGGCCGCGAGTTCCTCGACGCGATCTTGGCCGTCCGCGTCGTCGATGGGCTCGATGGGGCGCTCGCCCACGTCGCCGACTTTGGCTCGGGGCACACCGAGGCGATCCTCACGCGCGACCCCGCGCATGCCGAGCGATGGCGACGCGAGGTCGACGCCGCGTGCGTCGTCGTGAATGCCTCGACGCGATTTCACGATGGCGGTGAGCTTGGGCTTGGGGCCGAGATCGGCATCGCGACGAGCCGCCTCCACTGGCGTGGCCCGATGGGGCTCGAGGCCCTGACGACGATGAAATGGGTCGTCGACGGCGAAGGCCAGATCCGCGGGTAGCGGACATCACGTTCCCGCGCGCGAAATAAGCCGGATTTGCCGTCTCTTTCGTTGACGCGGCGCCCTCTACGGTTGAGGATCGCCCTCGGAAACAGGAGACCGACCGCTTGGCATCGAACAAACGTCCGACGGAGCGCAGAGGGCAGCAAGACCGCCCGCTCATTCGATCCTCACACGGCGGCACCACTCCGCCCAAACGCGCGACGGCGGCCGGCTCGAAGCCTGCGCGTCCGAAGCTCCCGCGTGGTGAGGAGCGTCGCGCCGGGCCGCGATCGAAGCGTGAGGGCGGCGACACGCTGAAGAAGACGCGCGGCGGTCCGCTCTCGAACGAGGGACGTTCGCTCCAATCGAGCGCGCGCGTTCCCCCGGGGACGAGCACGGCGAGCGACGAGGCGCGTGAGGTCGCGGTGCTCGTCGCGGTCGCAGCGATCGAGAAGAAGGCCTCCGGGCTCGAGGTCATCGACGTCGCAGGTCGCGTCGACTACGCGGACTTTCTCGTCCTCATGTCGGGGCGAAGCGATCGACACGTCACCGCGCTCGCGGCGGCGATCGAAGAGGCACTTCGCAAGCGAAACAAGCGGGCGCTCGCGGTCGAGGGCTTGCCGCATGCGAGCTGGGTGCTCATGGATTTCGGCGATGTCGTCGTGCACGTATTCCAAGACGATGCTCGCGCGGCGTACGACATCGATGGGCTGTGGATGGACGCGCGACGCGTCCCCGTGCCGCTCTCCGAGCCGCGCGCATGATCGGTCGCTCCGTGATGGGGTGAGCACGAAGCGCGAGCACGCGCAAAGACAGAGTCGCCCGTGCATGTGATCGACTTCAACGACCTCCCGCGAACGACGCGCGAGCTCTTCGTACGATCGCTCGTCTCGGACTCGCCGACGTCGGCGCCGATTTGCCGGCGCACGTCCGCGTCGCGGAGCTCGGCGCCGTGGCTTCTCCTGCTGGTCCTCTCGCTCGGTGGCCTCGGCGCCGTGGCGTACCCGTATTTTGGCTCCGTGCTCACGCCGGTCCAAGGGCAACGCCAGCTCGGGATCTACGTCGCGCTCTTTGCGATCGTCGGGCTGTCGCTCGCGATGATCTTCCGCCTTCGCGCGGTGAAGGGCTCGCTGCCTTTCACGCCTGGCGTGTACGTCTTTCCTTTGGATCTGGTCGATGCCCGCACGCGCGAGCTCGAGCTGTTTCCGCTCGCCGAGCTTCAATCGATCGAGCCCGTCCACCACGTGAAGCGTGGACACTACACGCATACGTCGTTGTGGTTCGTCTTCCCGTCGCAGTCGTTCGTCTTCGAGGTGCGATCGCGCGAGGCGGCGGAGCTGCAGCTCGCGGCGATCAACAACGCCCGTCGCGAGATCAGCCTCGCGATGAACCGTAATTTCGCGGTCGATGCGTCGATGTTCGATCCGTTCGCCGACGCACGCGCGAGGAACTGGGAGCCTGCGCACGATCACGGCCTCTTGGCGCGCGGTCGTCCGCTCTGGACGCGCTTCATTTGGGCGATCACGATCGTGACCGGCCTCGTCGGCGGCGTCGCGGGATGGCGTCTGCGAAATTGGCAGAGCGACGCGCGCGCCTTCGCGAAGGTCAAGGCCCGCCCCGAGCCAGCGGCCTACGAGGGCTACATTCGCGGCGGCGGTCTTCACTCGGCGGAGGTGAGGAACGTCATCGTCCCGGCGGCGCGCCTCGCCGAGGCGAAGAAGGAGCCCACCCCCGCGAAGCGCGCCGAGGCGATCGACCGCTTCTTGCGCGCCTCACCGAAGACGGTCGTCGACGCGGAGGCGCGCGCAGCGCTCGCCGAGGCGCTTCATCTCGAGATGACCTCGCAGACCACGGTCGCTGGTCTTCGCGCCTTCGTGTCTCGCTGGCCAGACTCGGCAGACAGCGCTGCGGCGAAGACGAAGATCCACGATCTTCACCAGCGAACGCTCGCCGACTTCCGCGCGCGCGCGAACGCGAGCACGAAGGGCGACAACCTCGTCTCCGTGATCGAAGCGATGCTCGCCGGCGCCGAGGAGCGAGGGACGATCGAGGTGCGCTTTCGAAGGCGTCCGCTCGCGACGGCGGGCCTCGCGACGACCGACAAGCTCCTCGTGAAGGGGCTCCTCGACGATCCCGCGGCGCCCGATGCGGGAGCAGCAGGGGGAGCTGCAGCGAAGGGAGGGAACGCCGAGGTGAGCGCGCTCTTCGCGCCCGATCGGATCTCGGATCGCGAGGCCACGTTGACCCGCGCGCTCGAGCGAAGCTTCGCGAGCGTCTTTCCGGCCGACGTCATCTCCCTTCATCCAGGCCTTCCACTCGAAGAGAAGACGCCGCCGCCTCCTCCTCCGCAGACGCCGCCCGGGACGGCCGCCGCGAAGACGGGCCCACCACAGCCGCCGCCTCCGCCCCCGCCACCTCCAAGCCTTCCGATCCCCGACGGCGTGGCCGCGCCGACGATCGTTGTCGACTACGAGATCGGCTGGAACGGGACGACGTACCTGTCCCGTCTCCTCGGCCGCCGCTTCGTCGGGCTCCACGCGAAGGTCGACATGCTCGTTCAGGTGCCCAACCAGCCGCGTCCGTGGGTCTTCAGCGCGCGGGTCGAGCCGCCGGAGACGTTCGATGTCGACGCCGTGACGAACGCGCCGGCGCCGTCACCTACGACGCAGCCCGACGCGCGCGTGTACGACGCGATGATGCTCCGCGCGTTCGAGGCGACGTTCGCGCCGAAGCTGACGGCTGCGATCCTGACGACGTCGGCGAAAGACGCGAAGTGACTAGCTGTCTTCGCGGGCTTCCTTCTTCTTCTTGTAGATGAGGAAGGCGAGGCCGACGCTGAGGAAGTAGAGGCCGACGAGCGCGCCGGAGACGGCGATCTGGCTCGAAATCTCGGGGCCGGGCGTGACGAACGCGCCGACGACGAACGACGCGACGATCGCGTAGCGGCTGAACTTCACGAGCTGCTGTGGCGTCACGATGCCGGCGAGCGCGAGGAAGCCGATGAACAGCGGCAGCTCGAAGACGAAGCCGAACGCGAGCAGCATGTGCTCGGCGAAGTCGAGGTAGTACTCCATCGTCGGCTTCGAGGTGAGGACGATCCCCGAGTCACCTCCGACTTGGCCGAGCAGCGAGAAGAAGAAGGGGAAGCTGAACGGCAGCGCCACATAGAACGCGAAGGCGACGCCGGACAAAAACAGCGTCGTCGAGAAGAGGACGAATGGGATGATGTACCGCTTCTCACGCGAATACAGGCCCGGGCTGACGAACGCCCAGAGCTGGTAGAAGATGACCGGCGCCGCGATGATCACGCCGCCGACGAGCGCGAGCTGCATGTAGTTCACGAACGCGTCGGCCGGGGCGAGCGTCTGCAGCTCGGGCGATTGACCTGCCTTGACGAGCTCGGGGAAGCGCTCGCGCCATGCGATCGCGTACGGCGTCGTGATCCATGCGAGGAGCTTCTCGCGGAAGGCCCAGCAGACGCATGCGCCGCCGACGAGGCCGATCGCCGCGCGCATCAGACGCTTTCGGAGCTCGCCGATGTGCTCCCAAATCGTCATCTTCACGTCGGCTTCGGGGTCTTCGTGCGTCAGCTCTTCGTCGTCGTGCTTCGAGCTTGCCGCCATCAGCGAGCCTCGCTTTCCGCGGCTGCGCGCTTCGCGGCGGCCACCGCCGCGTCGTCGCTGTCGTTCGTGGCGGGTGAAGAGGAAGGCGCAGGGAGACCGGCGACGCCGACCAACGTCGTGATCGCAGCGGGCTCCTGCGGCGTAGGCTCATGGCTCGCAGGCTCCGCGGTCGTCTCGGGCTCGCTCGAAGACGCCCCCGCCGGCGCGGCCGCGTCCGCTTTCTCTGCCTTCTCTCGAGCCTCGAGCTCGGCGGCTCCGATCCCCATCAACGTCGGTCCGGTGGCGCCCGCAGGGGGCGGGGGAGTCGGGTCGTTCGGGAGCTCGGCGTTCTCGTCGCCCATGCGGTAGAGCGCGTCGCGCGCGAGCTTGCTCTTCGGGAGCGTGTCCGAATAGAGGATCGCGTTGTCGGGCAGCGAGCCGTAGGCATCCGCGCCGTCGCGCGGGTACTCGCGATCACGCACCACGTAGAAGTCGTCGCCGCGCCCGTAGTGCTCTTGCGGGATCGGGCGGCCACCTTCGGTCGTCGCGTCGTCGTTGAGGTTGACCTGCGCGACCTGCCTGACCGCGTCGAGCTCGCCGCGCGCCAGCTTGCGGATCTCGGCGATGTCGTCGGCGAGGCCTTCGGAGCGAAGCGCGTCGTCGATGCCGGACTGCGCGCGGAGATCGGCGGCGGCGCGCCGGATCTTGCCGGCCCACTGGCCGAGGCGGCGGAGCATCTTCGGCAAGTCTTTGGGCCCCATGACGACGAGCGCCACGACGACGACCACGACAAGCTCCGAAAAGCTAAAGCCAAACACGGTAGAAGCACGGTAGCACGACTTCTTTCGCGAGGGCGCACCGTGCTATGGCAGTGAGCGTGGACACCACTTCCTCCTGCGCAGAGGCCGCGCCGGCCGACGCAGGCATTGAGTCCGGGCCGCCGAGGGTCGCCGTCCAAGGCCTCGTGCCTTCGGAGCTGCATCGTCTCGTGCCCGAGATCAGCATCGAGGAGGCCCGGCGTGTCGTCTCCCAAGCTCATCGTGACGAGGACCTGTCGACGCCAAGCTCGGGCATTCGTCGTACGTCGCGCGACGTCGTGACGCGCAAGCTCCATGCGCCGCGGCTCGATACGATCGCGGAGCGCGCGAGCCAGATCGACCCCTTCGTCAAATACGCGCTTCGCACCGCCGACGATCACGTGGTCGAGACGGTGCGCATTCCGCTCGAGCGCGAAGGTCGCTTCTCCGTGTGCGTCAGCTCGCAGGTCGGGTGCGCGCTCGGCTGTACGTTCTGCGCCACCGGACGCATGGGCCTGAAGCGCAACCTCGAGACATGGGAGATCGTCGAGCAGGTGCGCGTCGTTCGTCGTGGGCTCCTCCGCGATGGCCTCAGCCATCAAGGACGTGTGCACGGCGTCGTGTTCCAGGGGATGGGCGAGCCGATGGCGAACCTCGATCGCGTGCTCGCCGCGATCGCGGTCATGAGCGATCCGTCGGCGCTCGCGATCGACGCGCGCTGCATCACGGTGTGCACGTCGGGGCTCCCGACCGGGATCCGGCGCCTCGCGAAGGAAGCTCCAAAGGTGCGCCTCGGGCTCTCGATCGGATCGGCGCTGCGGCCCACCCGCGTTCGCCTGATGCCGATCGAGCGCGCGCACTCCCTCGACGACGTGATGGACGCAGCATGCGAGCACGCGGAGATGACGGGCCTCTCGCCGATGTGGGCGGTCACGCTCCTCTCGAACGTCAACGACACGCCCGATCACGCGCGCGCGCTCGCCGACCTCGTGCATCGTTATCGCGAGCGAACGAAGCGTTCACCTCGCCTCAGCATCATCCCGTACAACGTGATCACGCCGGACGGAGACGCAGACCCGTTCGAGCGCGCGAACGAAGAGCGCGAAGCGACCTTCCGCGCCGTGCTCCGCGACGTTGGCGTCTTCACGCACAAGCGCTACAGCGGCGGCTCCGACGTCGCGGCCGCCTGCGGTCAGCTCGCGGCGCACAAAGGCGAAGGTGCGCGAGGCGCGTGAGGCGGAGACGAGAGGCGTAGTAGGCTGGAGCCGTGAGCAGCGAGCGACACATCGAGCTGACGTGGACGTGCTCGTCCTGCCAACACAAGAACCTTGGCCGCCACATGAAGTGCCAAGGGTGCGGCAACCCGAAGGACGAGTCCGAGGAGTACGAGATGCCGGTGGATCCGGCGACGGTGGCGTCCGTCGACGATCCGAAGCTTCTCCGGATGGCCGAGGCCGGTGAGAACTGGCGTTGCGCGTACTGCGGAAGCAACCAGCGCGATCTCGACGGCGGCTGCGCCGAATGCGGCGCTGGCAGGAAGGAAGGCGCGAACGCGGAGGCCGATCGGCGAATCGCCGCCGCGGACGTCGGGCCCGAGCTCGGTCAGCTTCGCCGGCCACGCTTCGGCCTCGCGCATGCAGCGCTCACGGCGATCGTCGCGGTCGCGATCGCCATCGTCGCGTGCGTCGTGATCGGGAAGAAGAGCTCGCACGACGAACGGCCGGAGTGGAAGTCGAGCGAAGTCCTCACCGCCACACCTCTGCCGCCGCCGCGCACCGACTTCACCGGCACGGTGGTCGGCATCTCGTGGAATCGTACGGTCGCCGTCGAGCAATGGCAGCTCACGCCGCACGAAGGCTTCACGAGCGACGTCCCCGCGGGCGCGCTCGAGGTGCGACCCGCGGGTGCTCACTTCCATCACAACGAAGAGGTCTTCGATCACGACGAGACGATCTACGAGGACGTCGAGGTGCCCGATGGCTTCCGCACGGAGTCGTACAGCGAGCGCGTCTCGTGCGGCGAGGACTGCACGACGACGCCGCGCACCTGCCGCAAGGTGTGCACGCGATCGACGAAGTCGTGTCGCCAGGTGTGCAAGAACAAGAACAACGGCTTCGCGTCGTGCCGAGAAGAGTGCACCGGCGGAGACGAGACATGCCGCGACGACTGCACCGGCGGCGATCGCAAGTGCACGACCAAGTACTGCAGCCAGACGAAGACGCGCCAGATCCCCAAGACACGGACCGAGCGACGCCCGAAGGTCGTGAAGCGTTATCGCACCGAGGCCCGGAGCGCGCCGTGGTCGACGTTCAAGACGTGGGAGTGGGTCCCGACGCGCACGGTGGTCGCGGAGGGGACGGACATCAACGCCGGCTGGCCGGACGCGGGCGTGCGTGACGCTGGCGGCGCTCCCCCGCGACCGCTCGCCGAGCGCGAGGTGAGGTCGGGCTCGACGACGATGTCGATCCGCACCGACGACGGCGCCATCCACGAGTATGCGGTCCCCGAAGGCGAATCGCTCTTGCGGCGCGGCTCACCCGTGGAGGTTCACATCGAGAACGGCAGGGTCCTCCGCGTCGTGCCCGCCGAGACGCCGGGCGGTTCCGTGAGCGAGGCCGGCCGCGAAGACGAACGCGCCCACTGAAACCCGAAAAGCGTGGTATGCCCGCGCGCGCGCGATGGGAGCGGGACGGCGAGGCGATGAGTGTTGGGAGCTCGGTTCCCAAACGGCGAAGAGGCGTCGAGCTGCGCCTTCGCTGGCGCTGCTGCTATCGATCCCGCTCTTGCTCGCTGCCGAGACGCCCGCGGAGGCGTCGCCCGAGGATCTCTTTGGCTACGGCGGACGCACGAACGCGATGGGCGCGACCGGGGTGGCGCACTCGAGCGGCTACGAGTCGGCGTGGCACAACCCTGCGCTCGCCTCGACGATTCGGACGAACAAGCTGACGCTCGGCTACGGCGGCGCGGTGTATGGGCTCGACGCCGTCCCGCTCGGCCGCGTGTCGACCGCGCCCGCGAAGGGCATCTACATCGGCGCAGACATCCCGATCCCGTTCGGCGGGAAGCTCCGCGATCGCGTCGGCGTCGGGCTCGCGTTCTACACGCCGAGCGACGTCATCGTGCGCGGCCGGGTGCTCTACCCGGAGACCCCGCAGTTTCCGATCATCGGAGATCGATCGCAGTCGCTCACCATTCGAGGTGGATTCGGCGTCGACATCGGATGGGGCGTCCGCGCGGGCGCTGGGTTCGCGGCGCTCGCCGAGATCATGGGGACCGTCGTCGCCGCGACCGACGTGACGGGCCGCGTCGGCACGCGCGTCGAAGATCAACTCGTCGCCACGTACGCGCCCGTGTTTGGCGCGACGTGGGACATCCCCGGTGAGACGAAGCTCCGCGTCGGCGTCGCGTATCGCGGCAAGCTCGACGCGCGCTTCGCGGTCACCGTCGACGGCACGAAGCTCTCGAGCCTCGCGATCCCGCTCTTCAACATCTCGGGCCTCGCGCAATACGATCCCGAGCAAGTCGCGGTCGAGGTCGCGCGCGTCGACCCGCCCCAGCACAACGTGCTCGCGCTCCAGCTCACGTACAAGAAGTGGAGCGACTTCCCGGGCGTGCTCGAGCCCACCGTCGTCTGCAGCGAAGGCGGCGCGGGCGCGTGCGGGCTCGTCCCGCCGACGATCGACTGGAAAGACACCTTCGTCGTGCGTGTGGGCGCCGAGCAAGGCTTCGAGCTCGCGCCCGGCGTCGTGCTGCATGGCCGCGGCGGCATGTTCTTCGAGACGTCGCCGCTGCCGAGCAACGTGCCGGGGTCGGAGGCGTTCGATGTCCCGTCGAAGAGCGTCGTTCAGGTGCCGACGCGTTACTTCGACTCGTCGCGCTTCGCCGTCACCACCGGCGCGGGGCTGTCGCTCGGCGGACCCAAGAAGCCGTCGCTGCCGCCGCTCGATCTCGATCTCTACGCGCAGTACCACCTGCTCTTGCCACGCACGATCACGTCGACCGACAGCAGCGGCGTCCCGCTGAGCTCGATCGAGTCGTCGGGTCACATGAAGGTCTTCGGCATGACGGCCGGGGTGAAGTTTTGACCTCGCGCGTCCGGCTCGTCTTGGCCTCCTCGATCGCGGCGCTGGTCGCTCTTGGCACAGGCGCGCGCGACGCGTCGGCGAACCCGCCAGACACGTACGGCTTCGGATCGCGTGAGACGGCGATGGGCAGCGCCGCGGCCGCCGAGACGCGAGGCTTCGCCGCGAACTACTACAACCCCGCGGCGCTCGCGCGATCGCGTGGCCTCGAGATCGGCATCGGCTACTTTCGCGCGAACCACTCGCTCGAGATCAACGGCCAAGACAACCACGTCGATCCGGTCAAAGGTTTGAACGGCGGGCTCGTCGCGCCAGGCGAGGTGCTCCACATCCCGTTCGCGTTCGGCATCGCGGTCCACTTGCCCGACGATCGGATCTCGCGCGTCCGTGCGCTTCGCCAGGAGCAGCCACGTTGGGAGCTGTACGACAACCGCAACCAGCGCCTCTTCCTCGCGGCGAACCTCGCGATCCAGCCGGTGCCATGGCTCTGGATCGGCGGCGGCCTCTCGTTCATGTCGTCTACCCGCGGTCGCCTCGACATCACCGGTGGCGCGAACCTCTTTCGCCCCGACGACTCACAGCTCCGCCATGAGGTCGACGCGGATCTCACCGCCGTGCGCTATCCGCAAGGCGGCGTGCGTGTCGCCCTCGGCGATCGCGTCGCGCTGGCCGCGGTGTATCGCGGCGAGTTCCAGCTCGCGCTCGATCTGTCGGCGCATCTCCTCGGCGACATTTCGGGCCTCACGACGGCGCTCTACGATCTGCAGACGCACAGCGTGAACAACTTCCTCCCGCAGCAGGCCGTGCTCGGCGGATCGTGGGAGGTCATCGACGGGCTCAAGGCGACCTTCGACACGACGTGGATCAACTGGGCGGCCTACGTCGCACCGGTCGCGCGGCTCGACGCGAACCTCGTCATCCCGCCGCCGCCGAGCGGATGGCCTTCGACGGTGACGCCGCCGACGAACCCCGCGCCCACGCGGATCGAGCCGCTCACGATGCACGATCGCTTCGTCCCGCGCGTCGGCGTCGAGTGGCAGGCGCTCGCGTCGCGGAGCCGCGACACGCGAGGCTTCGTGCGCGCGGGCTACGAGTACGCGAAGAGCCCCATCGCCGCGCAGACGGGGATCACGAACTACGTCGATCGCGATCGGCACACGCTCTCGTTTGGCCTCGGCGGCGCCTTTCGTGAGCTCCTTCGCGAGCTGCCCGGCACGCTCACCGTCGACGCGCACGTGCAATACAGCGCGCTCCCGACCGAGACGACGCTCAAGTCGAACGCTGCAGACTACGTCGGCGACTACACGGCGGGAGGGAGCATCTTCAACTTCGGCATCACCGCGGGCTTCGCCTTCGACAAGCGAGAGCGCGAAGAGAACGCGCAGAAGAGCGCGAGCGCGAAGATAGGAGCGAACCCGAAGCCATGAGCCGCTCTTCGCTGTCATCCGCTGTCGTTCAGGTCCTCGCGTCGCTTGCGGCCGTCGCGATCGCCGGCGCATGCGCGACCACGGGCGCCGAAGGCGAGGGCGACAAGAACCTCCCGACCGCAGGCGTCGGTCCTTTTCGCAAGCTCGACGCCGAGGAAGTGAAGGGGCTCGCGCCGTACGTGCTCGACGACAGCGTCGCGCTCTACCGCGAGCCCGCCGTGTTTCGCGATGTCGCGACGTCGTCCACCGTGATGTATGCGGTCGCGCGCGTCTCGAACCGCGACGTCATCGTCCGCACGCGTGCGCTCGACGAGCGAACGTTCTTCGGAACGAGCTCGCAGTTCGGCAAGAAGCCGCTCGTCGTGCTCGAGCCCACCGAGAGGTGGGAAGGGCCGAACCTCGACGGGCCGGCCGTGTTTCGTCGCTCCGAAGGCGAGCCTCTTCTCCTCTTCTATTCCGCGGCGGAGGGGATCGGGCTCGCGCGATCGACCGACGGCGGGCTGACGTTCACGAAGGACCTCGCGTCGCCGGTGCTCCGGCGTGATTTTGCGACCGACACGTGGGAGACCGAGCCGCCGCACTCGCCGACGATCTATGCGCTCGGCGACGGACGCCTTCGGATGTTCTATGCGGCGGGCGCCGCGATCGGGGAAGCCGAGAGCACAGATGGCGGCGCGACGTGGAAGCGCCTCCCGCTGAACCCGGTGCTGGTGCCTGCGCCTCCGGCGGCTCCTGGCAGTCTCCTCCCGAACGAGAAGCCGCCGTTCGACACGCTCTCCGTCGGCGATCCGTGCGCCGTCACGCGCGTCACACCTGCAGGACGCTTTCATGTGCGCGTCGTCTACACCGGTAAGAACGACGCGGGCTCGGCGATCGGCTTCGCTGCGCGCTATGGCGATTCCGGGCCGCTCGATCGACAACCGGTGCCTGTGTATGCCGTCGGCCTCCATGAAGCGGCGCCCGCGTTGCTCGACCTCGGCGCCACGTCGTACCTCTACGCGCAGCAAGATCGCCGCGACGGCAATAACCCGATCTACACCGCGATCGCCGCGGCCTTCTCGCCGGGCAACGTGAAGCTTCCACCGGCCGGCGACTTCCCCGACACTCCCTGAGCGGGGCGACGAATAGCGCTGCCCGGCGCGGGACGTGGCGATGCGAACGAGCGTAGAGGTCTACCAGCAGATTCGATGGGATCCGCGCTTCGATCCCACGCGCTTCGTCCTTTGCCTCGACGTGCATCGCGCGGAGCTGAAGCGCGTCCCGCTCACGTCGTTCGTGCCCGGCGGCGACGTGCCGTGGCATCGGATCGTGGCGATCGAGGCGGAGGGCGAGATCGTGTGGGATCGACGCACCGGCGTCGATCGCCTGCGCGAGGCGGCGGTGGGACGCGCGAAGGAGAAGCAGCTCCTCCGGCCGCCGTTCTTCACGCCAGCGATGGCGCTCCGCTTTGACCTCCTTCGGGGCGCGTGGGTCTCGCTGCTCGATCGGGGTTCGGGGGTGAAGGCCCCATCGGATCCGACGGAGGCTTCCTCTTCTACCTCTTCTACCTCTTCTTCCTCCGAGCCTCGCGCGCCGAACGGAGGGAGCCTTCGCGTCGTCACGTGGAACACGCTCTGGGGGCGCTTCTTGGCCGCGGCGGGGAGCGGCGAGAAAGAGGCTGCACGGATCGCGACGCAGGTTCGCCGCTCGCTTCTCCTCGAGGCCCTCGGCGCGCTCTCGGCGGACATCGTCGCGCTTCAAGAGGTGGAGGTGCCGCTGCTCGCGATGATCCTCGCCGCGGGGTGGGTGCGATCGAGCTACGTCGTCGTCGCGGGGACGCAAGAGGCGCTCACGACCGATTCGAGCGGCGGAGACGCGGGCGCCGTGGAGACATCTCCTTCGTCGGACCTCGCTCCTCCGCCGGGCGGTCTTGTCCTTTTGTCGAAGCTGCCGGTGCGTGAAGCGGCGCTTCATCTCCTTGGTCCGCACAAGGCGGTGACGGCGATCCATGTCGATGTCGAGGGCCGCTCGCTCGTCGTGGCGACGACCCACCTCACGAGCGACCATGCCAAAGGAGCGCCCGCGGCGACGCGCGCGCGCGAGCTCGACGCGATCCATCGGGGCCTCGTCGGCCAGCTGCTCACGAAAGCGGATGCGTCTCTGGGGACGTCCGTCGCCGAGGCGGCGCTCGTCTTGCTCGGCGACTTCAACGAGAGGTCGAACGATCTCGGCGATCGGCTCGAGATGCGCGACGCATGGCTCGACCTCGATCCCGCGCCGCCCCCGACCTTCGACCCGATCGCGAATCCGCTCGCCGCGCTGGCGTCACGATCGGGCGTCGCCGCGCGGCTCGACCGCGTCCTCTTTCGCGCCGGCAGCGCCCTCGACCTCGAGCCGGCGAGCGCGCGCCTCGCCGGCGATACGCCGCACCGTGACGCGGGCGTCTTCGTGTCCGACCATTACGGCGTCGAGGTGCACCTTCGTGTTCGAAGCGCGGAGCGGACCGAGCGTGGCGATGGAGCCGACCAGGATGCCGATCCACGCTGGGCCGACGCGCTCGCTTCGGCGCCGTCGACGCGAAGGACAGCGCTCGCGTGGCTTCCGAGCGCCGAGCTCTCGCCGGCGATCCAAAAGGTGCGTGTGCTCCACGATCCGCAGGTGAATCGATGGCCGCCGCATGTGAACGTCCTCTTTGGCTTTCTCCCCGAGTCACGCTTCGAGCAAGCGGCCGCGGCGCTCTCGAGCACGCTCGCGGGCGTCTCTCCGTTCGCGATCGTGCTCGAAGGAGTCCGCCGCTTCGAGCATGCATCGACGGATCCGACGCTCTGGCTCGACCCGACGGCGGGAGGCGCGACGTCGTGGCACGCCTTGCGTGACGCGCTCGCCGCCACCTTCCCGAGACAAGCCGCGCAGACACGGCGAGGAGAGCCGTGGCAGCCCCATCTCACGGTCGGACGAGGCGACGAGGAGGAGACGCTCGCGCCTCGACTCGGCGCGGAGCTCGGCCGACGGTCATCGATCGTGAGCGACCTCGTGCTCCTCTCGCGGCGAGGCGACGAGCCGATGCGGCCGCGCGCGCGTGTGGCGCTCGCGACCGGCAAGGTGACGTGGGTGGAGGACGTGGAAGAAGAGGAGAACGAAGAGCTCGCAGCGAGATCGGCCTCCGAGGCAGACGCGTTCGTCGCGCGGATCGAGCGCGGTCTGCCAGCGGGATCGATCGTGCATGTGGTGGGATCACGCCGCGTGGGCACGTCGCTTCCGGGCGGCGATCTGGATCTCGTCGTGATCGCCGAGAGCGAGGAGGCGCTGGCCGCCGCGTTGACGCCTGCGGAGAGATCACGGCTGCGCCGCGTCGCCGACGCGCGCGTGCCAGGCTTCGAGCTCCGCGTGTCGCGCGATCTCGACGTCGACATGACGTGCCTCGTGGCGCCGCCATCGATGTCGCCGAGCGAAGCGGTGACGCGGAGGTTCGAGCTCGGCGACGACGCCGCCTGCGCGCTCGCGGGCGTCTCCGATGCCGAGGCGCTTCGTGCGGCGCTTGCTGCGCATCCCGCTGGCCTCGACCTCGCGCGCACGGTGAAGGCGTGGGCGCATGCGCGCGGTCTCGACGCCGCCGCGTTCGGTGGGCTGCCGTCGGTCGCGTGGCTCGCATGGTGCGCCGACACGCTGAAGATGCTGCCGGATGAAGAGGACGCTCCCAACGAAGGCGAGGCGCCGCTGCGTCGACGTCTCGTCGCGTTCTTCGAGCGATGGGCGTCGCTCGACGTCGCGACGCTGTCGTCGCTGCGAACACCCACGCCGCCGGTTCGGCCGTGCGCCGATCAGGTAGGCCTCTCGATGCGTCGTCTGCTCGTCGAGGAGCTATATCGCGGCTGGGAGATCGCGTCGGCCGACGACGCCACGTCGTCCGACGTCGTCCGGAAGCTCACGACGATCGCGCCGCCGCTTCATCGCCGTCATCGCGCCTTCGCGGTGATCACGATCGACGCGCGCACCGACGACGAACGTGCCGAGGCGTTCGGCGCGATCCGGAGGCGCATGGTCGCCCTCGTCCACCGCCTCGAGGCCGATGGAGGCACGCGCGGGGACGTGCATGCGTGGCCACATCCCTTCGGCGGCGCCAGCTTCGCGATCGGCCTCGGCCAGGCGCCGCCCTCACCGGCGAAGCTCGAAGAGATCGCGACGCCCTGGCTCCGGCAGGTGACGAAGCAGGCGCCCGGCGTGACCGTGCGCTGGGTCGACGGCGGCGACGTCCCGACGCTTGGGACCCGAAATCGGCCCGACGTCCTTTCGCGCACTTAGCGCGACAAAATCTAACTCAGGACGGAAGGGGGCTTTGGATTTCAATGACTTGCGCGGGGTGGCGGGCGTGGGCTCCGCTGCTAAGGTTCGCACAAGCTCATGACTGCTTGGCCGCGATTCGTCGCGCGGGTCACCCTCTCGGTCCTCCTCACCACGGTCGTGGCGTGCTCGTCTTCGGACGAACCGGCGGCGACGTCCGCACCTGCGCCGGCGCCGGCGTCGTGTGAAGAAGGAAGTCCGGGCTGCGTCGGCTGGGTGTCGTGTCCGCCCGAGATCACGGAGAAGGAAGAGGCGTCGGTCGGGCCTTCGTGCCGCGAGATCGTGCCGCCGAACGACTGCGCGCCGGGGACGATGGCGTCGCTCGGAAGTCGCGAATGCGTGCCCGTTGGACCGGCGAAGTGCGAGAACGGCTTCGAGAAGGATCCGTCGGGGTGGGGATGCCGCGCAGTGTTGCCGGAGAAGACGTGCGCCGGCGCGACGCGCGACGCGCTCGGGTCTGCGTCGTGCGTGCCGGTGGGTGACTGCGACGCGCCGTTTCCTCCCGCGAACGCGACGCTCTTCGTGAACGCGGCGTTCACGGACGCCGACGTCGGGCCGACGAAGTTCAAGACGATCAAGGCCGCCCTCGCGGCCGCGACGTCGAGCTCGGTCATCGCGGTGGAGTCGGGCACGTACGTCGAGGGGATCGAGTCACCGACGAGCAGCCTCACGATCGTCGGCCGGTGCGCGGACAAGGTGCACATCGACGGCACCACGACGGAGAACCACGGGCTCTACCTCGGCAAGCGCCTTCAGGTCACGCTGAAGGGCGTCACGTTGATCGGCCACTACGAAGGCGTGCGCGCGATGGGCGGCGCGAAGATCACGCTCGAAGACGTGGTGATCGAAGGCCCGCGCTTCACGGGCCTCATCACGTACCAGCCCGACAGCCTCATCCACGCCGAGCGCGTCGTCGTTCGCAACACGAAGCCGCACGAGCCGCAGAACGCCGCGGTCGTCTCCGTGAACGCCGATGAAGGCGGCACGATCGAGCTTGTCGACTCCGCGATCGCGAACAGCTGGGAGGCGGGCGTCGTCGCGACGAACGCGAGCAGCCCAAAGACACCGAGCAAGGTCGTCCTCACGCGCTCGGTGGTGCGCGGGACGAACCTCGATCAGCACGGCAACGACGGCGCGGGCGTCGTCATCTCGGGCTACTCGAGCGGCGAGATCACCGACAGCGCGATCCTCGATTCGCGTCGAGACGGCATCATGACCGTCTACGAAGGTCCGCAGGTCACGATGACGCGCGGCGAGATCCGGCGCACGCTCGACGACAAGGCGACCGACATCTCCTCGGCGATCTACTCCGAGAGCGGCAAGGTCACGCTCGAAGACGTCTCGATTCACGACGCGACGCAGAGCGGGCTGATGGCGCGCACGAAGGGATCGATCACCGGAAAGGGCGTCGTCGTGCATGGCACGAAGCCCGGCGCCGATGGGGCGTTCGGGATGGGCGCGTGGGCCGACTCGGGCGGGAAGATCACGCTCGAGAAGAGCGCGCTCGTCGACAACGCGTACTACGGAGCCGCGGTCCTCTACGCGTCCTCGGTCGTCACCTTGAAGGACACGCTCATCCGCGGGACCGCCGCGCAGAAGATCGACCAAGGCGGGCTCGGCCGCGGCGTGAACGTCGAGGACGGCGCCGCCGCGAACCTCGACAACGTGTCGATCATCGCCAACGACGGCGAAGGACTCTTCGTGCGCGGCGAGACGAAAGAGGGCAAGCGCGCCCACGCGACGGCGAACCGTCTCTTGATCGCGAACGCGCGGACCTTCGACGGCACCGGCCTCTTCGTCGCGAAAGGCGGCCTCGTCGAGATCGAGGGAGGCGCGATCATCGAAGCGCAGAAGGCGGGCGTCGTCGTCAACGAGACCGTCGGCGACAAGGGCTCGCACTCCGAAGCCACGCTCACGCACGTGATCATCCGCGGGACGAAGCGCGGCGAGCGGCGCGCGAGCGACAAGAAGAACCTCGTGCTCGACGGCATCGGCATCGGCAACGTAGGCCTCCTCACGCTGCGATCGAGCGCGGTCATCGGCAACACGGAGTTCGGCGTCATCGTGGGCAGCCCCGAGGACGGCCCGTCGACGACGACGATCGAGAACACGTTCCTCGGTAGCACGCTCCCGAACGACGACGGGAGCTTTGGCCACGGGCTCGTCGCCTTCACGCGCAGCAACGTGATCATCAAGAACACCGAGATCTCGAAGAGCAACATCGGCCTCGTCTTCGACGGCGCGAACGCCATCGTCACGAGCTCACGTGTCCGCGGCAACGCCGTCGGCATTCAGGTGCAGCACGACAGCACGCTCGCGGCAGGCGCCACCGCGCCCGAGAGCCCGGATCCTGGCGTCGTCTTCGTCTCGGACGACTCCGAGTTCATCGAGAACGCCACGCGCGTCGGGAGCGGCGATGTCCCGCTCCCGACGAACCCATTTGGCGACATCACGCCGACGAGCAAGTGACCGCGTCGCTCAGGTGACGAGCGACCGCGCGCCGCCGCGCCGCGTGTCGCCGACGCCCTCGAACACGCCATCAACGTAGGTCGCGAGGTGCACGCCGCCGAAGTAGAGGTTGCGCTCGCCAAACACGGCGGGGTTCTGCGGGTAGGCGCGCTCGAGCGCACGCGTGACGTCTTCGGCGCGTCCCGTCGACTCGAACGCGACGCGCGGCTGCTTCGACGTGGGATCGATCTCGACGTGAAGGCGCGGCGCGAACACGGCGTCCACCGGCGGCACGCGGTGTTCGACGAGGCCGTCGAGCACCTGAAGGATCGCCGTTCGCAGCCGATTCGAGCCGCCGCTCCCGAGCGCGATGAGATCCCGCCTCGCGCCCGTGCGTGAGAGGATCGTGGGCGCCATCATCGTCGTCAGCGGCTTGCCCGGCGGGTCTCGATGAAAGCCGCGCGGGTGCAGATCCTCTTCGCCGAGCAAGTTGTTCGTGAGCATACCGGTGCCGCTCAACACGTGGCCGGAGCCCTCGCCGTTCGTGAGCGTCAAGGCGACGGCGTTGCCATCCTCGTCGATCGCGCTGATGTGCGTCGTCGAGCCAAGGAGGTTGTCGCGGGCGATCTTGCGTGCCTTCTGGACGTGCTCGTCGGCGAGCATCGCGCGGACGGCGTCGGGGTCGGCGCAGCGCTCGATGAAGGTCTCGTCGCGCTCGGCGAGGAGCGCCTCTTGGACCTTGGCCATGAAGATCGCGTGCTCGCGTGAGAGAAACGAGTGGCCGTCGCCGCTCCCCGCCGCAGAGCCCTCGAGCATGCGGAGACCGAGCGCGACGAGCAGACCGCCGGTGGAAGGGGAGGGCATCGTCGCGAGTCGCCAAGGACCGCCGGCGTCTTTGGTCGCGTGATGCGTGACGATCGGATCGAGCTCGGCGACGGCTTCGTCGCGTGCGTCCTCGAGCGTGATGAGACCGCCGCGCTCGGGCCCAAACTCGTGCGCGAGCTGCGCGTAGATCGCGTCGACTCCGCGCGCAGGATCCTTTCGGATCCGATCGAGCGTGTCGGCGAGGGCGTGGTTTTCGAGGCGCGCGCCGGCGCGAGCGATCCGAGGCGCGCCGCTCGCGTCGGGATCGGCGAAGAGCGCGAAGCAGTCGGGCGTGCGCCCCACGATCGGGACCAGGATCTCGAACACGTAGGCCACGCCAGGGCCGAGGACCCATCCGTTGCGACCGAGATCGATCGCAGGCTCGAGGACGGCGTCGAGCGAGAGCGCGCCGTAGCGACGATGCACGTCGATGAGCCCGCGCAGCGTGAGCGGCAAGGCGACGCTGGCCCGCCCCGCGTGGAAGATCTGCGACGCTGCCCCGAACGAGACGCTCACGGCTTCGAAGTCACGCGCGGCACCCGCGGACGAGCGCGCCCCGAGGCCGGGTGTTCGGGCGAACATGTCGAAGGCGACGGAACGTCCGCCCGCTTCCTCGAGGACCATGACGGCGCCGCCTAGCGGCGAACAAAGCGGCAGCTCACACACGAACGCGGCGAACGCCGAAGCCACCGCCGCGTCGATGGCGTTGCCGCCCGCATGGAGGAGCTTGGCCCCGGCGCCGGCGGTCTGGGGATCGCCCGCCGCGATCACGCCTCGGGTTTTTCGGGAAGGGGTCGTCACGAGGGCCTCGTTCGTCGCGGGGGGGGCCAACCTACCACACCGCCGGCGAGCCCATTCGTTCGGGCGCTGGAACCTCTACCCAAGCCACGGAAAACCCGGCCGCGCTCGCCGGCCGCGGCTCTGCTACCCTCTCGACAAATGCTCGTGGGCCTCATCCTTGGCGTCATCTGCGTCACGCCCCTCGTGCTCACGTACCTCTTCTTCATTCGCTGGGTCGACCGCTTCGAGCCCGAGCCCTGGTGGCTCATCCTCGCGGCGTTCCTCTGGGGCGCCGTCTTCGCGACGCTCGGCGGCGGCATCAGCTCGAGCATCGCGCAGGCCTTCACCGGCGCCATCATCGACGCTTCGCCGAAGGAGATGGACGTCGTGGGCGCCACGGTGTTCGCGCCGATCTTCGAAGAGACCTTCAAGGGGATCGGGGTCGCGCTCATCGCGCTCATCAGCGCGCTTGGCCTTCGCGAGCTCGACGGCCCGCTCGACGGCGCGATCTACGGCGGCGTGGTCGGGCTCGGGTTCACGCTTACCGAAGACATTCTGTACGTCGCCAACCAGTTCGCGACGAACGGCTTCGGCGGCTTCGTCGTCCTCCTCTTCCTCCGCACCGTGCTGCTCGGCCTGTCGCACTGCACGTTCACCGCGTGCACCGGCCTCGGCTTCGGTATCGCGACCGAAGCGAAGAACTGGTTTGTGAAGCTCGGCGCGCCGGTGTTCGGCTTTGGCTGCGCGATGGCGATGCACGCGATGCACAACTCGCTGCCCACGTTCTTCGGCGAAGGCGGCCTCGTCCTGATGCTCCTCATCTCGTGGATGATCGACATCATGTTCTTCGTCCTCCTCGCGCTGCTCGTCGTGCGCGACCGGAGCATCGTCGTGCGTGAGCTGTTTGGCGAGGTCGGTAACCTCCTCCATCCGCGCGAGCTCCAGCTCGTCTCGAGCTACTTCTCCCTCGGCTTCAAGAACTGGGGCGTTCTGTTCTCGAAGGGTTGGTCGGCCTTCAGCCAGCGCCGCAAGAAGCAGCTCCAGCTCGTCGAGCTCGCCTTCGTCAAGAGCCGCCGCCGCCGCGGTGAGAGCGGTCCGGACCTCGATCGCAAAGAGGCCGAGCTCCGGCGCGACATCGCCACCGCCAACCAGCGGGGCGTCTGGATCGGCAGCTGAAGGGTCTTCGAGGCCCGATTTCCGGGCGCCAGCTACCCCGCGAGGCATGATCCTCGAGTCAGGCTGATCGTGAAGTCAGCTCTCCACGAGGACCCCTGACACGCACGCCAGGGGGACTCATGTAGAGTGCACGCAAAATGAACGAAATGCGGCTGAAATAGCGCTTTCGGCTGCACGGCATGCGCGTTGCGATGCGACTCGTCATCGGAGGTTCTTCGTGATGAGACGATTCTCGAGTGGGCGGCTCTTCTTGCCTGCGTGCGCGATGTTGCTCGTGCTGGCGGCGTGCGGGAGCTCGGACGCGCTCTCGGCGTACGATGAAGGTGGCCGTGAGGCGGCGCCGGGCGGGTCGGCGCCCAACGCAAGCGGCGATCCCTCAGGTGGTGCAGCCGCGCCGCCGGAGAAAGAGATCGAGTCGGATTACGAGGCGCCCGTCGCGACGGGCAACGTCGTGTGGGTCGCGAACCCAAAGAGCGGTCGCGTCGCGCTCGTCGATGCGTCCACGCTCCAGGTGCGCACGGTCGAGGCCGGCAACGGGCCGACGTACTTGGCCAGCGTGCCGGGGCAAGCGATCGACACGACGCTCGTGCTGAACGTGCTGTCGGAGGACGCGACGCTGCTCAAGGCCACGCCTCAAGGCATCACGACCGCGACGTTCAAGACGGCGAAGCAAGCCAACTCGCTCGTCTTCTCGAAAGATGGTCGCTTCGCGATCGCGTGGGCCGACGCGCGCAAGGTCCCCGCCGCGCCGAAGACGCAGGGCTTCCAAGACCTCACCGTCATCGACCTCCAAAACAACACGTCGACGATCCTCGCGGTCGGTTATCGGCCCGTCGCGGTCGGCTTCGCCGAAGGCACCTTGCGCGCGCACGCCGTCACGCAAGATGGCGTCGCGATCCTCGACCTCGCTCAGGGCGCGAAGGTCATCAAGAACGTCGCGATCTCGAACACGCCGACGGAAGACCCTGGCACGCGCGACGTGTTCGTGACGAAGGACGGCCAGCGCGCGTTCATCCGCCGCGACGGCTCGAACGCGATCACGGTGGTCGCGCTCGACACCGACACGCGGACGGACATCACGCTCAGCGGTCCCGTCACCGACCTCGACCTCGCCGACACGGGTGACCGCGCGGTGGCCGTCGTGCGTGACACCGCCGAGGTGGCCGTGCTCCCGATCGCGGATCCCACCGCGAAGACGTCGGTCACCGTCACGGGCGAGACGATCGGCTCGGTGGCGATCGCGCCGGGCGGCAACCGCGCGCTCCTCTACACCAACGCGCTCGCGGTCGAACGCTTCACCATCCTCGACCTCGGCGCGCAGAACAACGTCCGCACCGTACGCCTCTACTCGCCCGTCCTCGGCGTGTTCTCGACGCCCGACGCGCAGCACGCCGTCGTCCTCCACGACAAGGTCGCCGCGACGGCGGACGTCGATGCCTCGCCGGGTGCGTTCAGCATCGTTCCGATCGGGCAAAACCTCCCGGCGAAGATCGTCGCGACGCTGGCGCCGCCGACGGCGGTGGGCACGACGAACGATCGCGCGATCGTCGCCGAGCGTGACGACAAGACGAAGATCTACGGCGCATACCTCGCGCGCATGCCTCAGCTGATGGTCGAACGTTATCCGCTCGCGAGCCCACCGATCGCGGTCGGCACCATCGCCCTTGCAAAGCGCGCCTTCGTGGCCCAGCAACATCCCGAGGGCCGACTCACCTTCATTGACCTCGAGAGCGGCGTTGCGCGAACGCTCACGGGCTTCGAGCTTTCTTCGCGCGTCGTCGACGGGAGCAAGCCGCAATGATCCGCCATCTGAGCCTACAGAAGACCGCACTCGCCATCGTCCTCGCGGCGACCAGCACGCTCGCCATCGGGACCACGGCGTGTGGCGATCGTCCCGACATCTACGATGCCCCGATCGATACCCAGGTCCAAGCCTTCGCGCTCACGAACAGCGTGGCGATCGTCGACAAGCCCGCGGCGCGTGTCGCGATCCTCACTCCGAAGGCCGGTAACGAGCTCGATCGCGCGTTTCTGCCGGTGGGTCGCGGGATCGTCCGCGTCGAAGGGTCGCCCGATCAGAAGCGCCTGTTCGTGCTCTCCGCCGGAGACGTCCCGCGCCGCAAGGCCGGTGACGAAGGCGCGAGCCTCACCGTGATCGAGAACGGCGCTGCGCGTCGCTTCCCGCTCGAGTCACCGCACTCGGGCTTCGCGATCGATCCGTCGGGTCGCTACGTCGCGCTCTTCGCTGCGCCCGACGCAGGGCAGACCGCGTTCCTCGAGAACCCAAACGAGATCGTGGTCATCGACTTGACGCTGCCCGAGGCAGGCGCCGTCACGCCGCGCACGCTCCGATCCTTCGGTGGCCGCCCGCAGCGCGTCACGTTCACCGATCCGCTGTCGCTTCCGGGAGGCCAGCGCCGCCTCTTGATCGTGCAGACCGAGCAAGACGTTCACTTGCTCGATCTCGACAACGTCCGCGCAACGCCGCGCCGTCCCGAGATCACCGTGCGCCTCACCACCGGCGCGAGCGCAGCGGCGCTGAAGCCTGCCGCCGTCGTCGTCGATGACGGCGACCCGGCGAGGAGCGACGACGCACGCATCGGCATTCGCGTCGACAACGCCTCGAGCGTCTTCACGCTCACGCTCGTCGCGGCGCCGAACACCGTGTCCGAGGAGCCCGGCACGATCGCCAACGATTTCCGGCCCGAGGTGAACCTCACCGACGTCGGCGGCATCCCCGGCGACATCGTGTTCGTCCGCACCGACGTCGGCCTTCGCCTCGCCGCGATCGTCCCGTCGACGAGGAAGGCCGTCCTCTTCGACCCGACGACGAGCATCACCACCGACGTCGATTTGCCGGAGCAGTACCAGAAGATCTCGCTCATCACGAACGTCGTCGGCGGCGCGTCCGGCGCCGACACCGCGCTCCTCTACGGCAACGGCGGATCACGCGGCGTCGCGTTCCTCTCGCTCGGCAAGGCCGTCGGTCAACCGTATCGCACCGTCGAGGTCGTCTCACTCGCGAGCGGCGTCAGCCAGGTGAGAGACATCCCTCCGCCGAGGCCGGAGCTCAAGGTGCTCGAAGGCGGCGCGAATTCGTTCTTCGTGCTGAACCTCGCGAGTCGCACGGCGTCGCCGCTCACCACGCTCGCCACGCCTACGCTCCACGTCGCGCCCGATGGCCAGCGCCTCTGGGCATTCCAGCGCGGCACGCCGCAGCTCTCCGAGGTCACGCTTCAAGACCTCCACCCGATCGCGCTCCCGCTCGAGCGTCCGATCGACTCGGTCTTCGACATCGCGCGCGCCGACGGCGGCCGCTCGCTCATCGCGATCGACGCACGCGGCGGAGTCGGCGCGACGGTGATCGACGCGCTCACGCCGGACACGACGGCAAGCCGGCAATACTACGGAATCATGTTGGAGGGTCTGTGAGATGAAGTCGCAATCGTCATCGTCATCGTTGTCCGTCGCCCTGGCCTCTGCCGCCGTCGGCGCAGCGACGCTTCTCGCCTCGACCTCCGCGTTCGCGCAAGACACGGCTCCAGAGCCGCTCCCACAACCGCAGATCATCTACGCCAACCCGAACGCATCGGCACAGGCCCCTGCGCCCGCATCCTCCGCTTCTTCGGCGGAGAGCGCGGAGGCGACGGCGGGACCGCCTCGCTACGATCTGATCCGCGTCAACGCGGGCGTTCGTATCGGCTACGTGACCGATCGCGGCTTCGACTCGTTCGCGTCGAACGACGTCCTCCCGCAACTCTCGGTCGACGCGACCTATCCGCTGCTCACGAGGAACAAGCTCGTGCTCGGCGTGGGTCTCGGTTGGGACGCGGGCGGTCGCTCGGACACCGTGCGCGGGCTCACGTCGTCGATGGGTCTCCATCGCTTCTCGGTCCCGATCGAAGGCCGTTATCACATCGTGCCGGGCCTCTATGGCTTCGGCAAGATCGCCCCCGGCACGACGTTCGTCTCGACGACGATCAAGGACAACGCCACGCCGGACGATCTCACGTCGAGCGCGTGGGCGTTCTCCGCGGACGCGAGCATCGGCGCGTCGATCCTCATGGGGCCGCGCGCGAACATGGACAAGCGCGGCGTCCGCTTCTGGATCACGCCCGAATTCGGCTACTCGTTCATGACGAAGGCCAACGTGGACGTGAACCCGAACCGCA
>JBGAFW010000058.1:0-65875 GCA_044227045.1 Labilithrix sp. | reverse complement strand
GGGCCGACGCGCAAGACGTGGTGCATGCGCTCTTCACCGATCTTCTCCAGCGTGAAGACGGGCAGCAGCCGATGGACCTTCCGTACCTCTACCGCGCGATCACCAATCGCTGCCTGACGCACGTGCGCGATACGAAGAACCGAGCACGACTTCTCCAAGACCACGACGACGCGCTACGCGGCACCGTTCGCACGCGCTGTGATGACCGGACGATCGACATGGACCTCCTCGCGAAGCTCACCCAAACGCTCGACGAGCCGACGCTCGAGGTCTTGGTGTACCGCTTCTTCGATGACATGACCCTCGAGGAGATCGCGAGCGTCGTCGGCGTCGCGCGCAAGACCGTCGCGCGCCGCCTCGACGAGGTTCAGGCGGCCGTCCTTCGCCTCTCGTCCGAGCCGACGACACGGCCCGAGGGGAGGTCGTCATGACCACCGAGCATCATCTCTCGTGGCTCGCGCTCGAGCGCTTTCACTTGCGAGAGCTGCCGCCGGCCGAGCACGACGTTGCGGCCGCCCATCTCGCGTCGTGCGAAGCCTGCCGCCGCACGCTCGATGAGATCGCGAGCGACGATGCATCGCGCGCGCTCCCGCCGCTTCCTCCGCGCACGGCGAGCTCCGCCAAGCCGAGCGTCGCGAAGGTGATCCCTTGGTATGCACGCCCGCGCGTCATGGTGGTGGCCACCGGCCTCGCGCTCGCCGCGGCGCTCCTGATCGTCCTCGGTCACGCGCCTTGGAGCTCTTCAGGATCCATCGACCACGACGACCCGCGGGTGAAAGGGACGTCGGTCTCGTTCGCGCTCGTTCGCGAAGATGCCGCGCTCGTGCCGGAGGCCGGCGGTCCGTACCGCGACGGTGAGCGATTCAAGGCGCTCGTGACGTGTCCACCTGGGATGAAGGCTCGCTTCGATCTCGCCGTGTACGAGCGCGGCGTGGCGTCGTTCCCTCTCGGCGAGCAGACGGATCTCGCGTGCGGCAACGCGGTCCCCCTCGCGGGCGCCTTCCGTGTGACAGGGCACGAGCGCATGACGGTGTGCCTCGTGTGGTCCGGGTCTTCCTCGGCCGCGATCGATCGCGATGCGCTTCGTCAGACGTCGCCCGAGCTCCTCGCGACGACGCCACGTGTACTCTGCACGAATCTCGATCCCGCACCGTAATTTCAGCCAGATCCGCTCTGAGCGAACGATTCCTTGGAGCTGGGAATTGCGCAACGAAAGGTGGATCGCGGGACCTGCAGCTGCGTGGGTGAGGCCGCAAAATTTTGCGCAGATGAGGCTCGCGGCAGCACGCGAGGTGACCCCGCAAGTCACCACGGACCCCGCGTTGCGCCTGCAAACACGCGGGTCACGTCTCGTGTGCGAGAACGGTATAGCTTGTGCTCACTGGCCGCCGAGAGGTGTGGAGATGCAGAGCATGCGTCGTCTCACAACGGCGAGCTCCATCTTCGTCACGATCGTCGCCCTGCTCGGGACGATGACCACGGCGAAGACCGCGCTCGCAGCAAACGCAAACGAGGACTCGGACGAACGACGAATGATGGCCCAAGCTCTCCTCGAGCAAGGCCTGAAGGCGGCGGACTCCGATCCGAAGTCCGCGCTCGGCGCGCTCCGCTCGTCGTACGAGACGCAACCTGATTTCAAGGTCCTCTATCACGTCGGCAAGGTGTGCTCGCGCGTGAAGGACAACGCGTGCGCGATGGCGGCCTACGAGCAATACCTCCGCGAAGGTGGCACCGATGTGCCGGCGAAGCGTCGCAAAGAGGTCGAGAAGGAGCTGAAGACGCTCGCTCGGTCGGTCGGCTCGCTCACGATCAAGTCGAACGTGAAGAACGCCGACGTGAAGATCGACGGCGTGGTCGTCGGCAAGACGCCGCTCGCGCAGCCCGTCGCGATCGCGACCGGCGCGCACAAGATCGTCCTCGCGCTCGACGGCGCGGTCGAGAAGAGCGTCACGGTCACCGCAGGATCGAACGAGAGCGTCGAGCTCGAGGTCGCCGAGGCAAAGAAGAAGGAAGAGCCGGTCGTCGTCGCTCCGCCGCCTCCGCCGTCACGCGAAGAGACGCCCGCGCCCGCGACGCCGGCAAAGGCGACGAGCGATCGCGGTGGCTTTCCCGTGCTGCCGTGGATCGTCACCGGCGCGCTCGCCGCGGGGACGGGGGTGTCTGCGTACTTCTTGATGAACGCAAACGACCGCTACAGCGCGATGCGCGACACGTATCCGATCACACGTGACGAGCTCGAGCGCTCGCACGACAGCGCGAAGACGCTCCTCTTCGTCACCGGTGGCCTCGGCGTCGCGACGCTCGTGTCGCTCGGTGTGTCGGGCTACCTCACGCTGACGCGCGGCGCGGCCGCTCCACCCGACGCGGACGCGACGAAGAAGATCGGCTTCGCCGTCGGACCTGGCGGAGTCAGCGTGATCGGAAGGATGCCGTGACGAGCAGCTCGCGACTCGCTCTTGGCGCGACCTTGCTCGCGATCGCGGCGGCGACGTGGTCGTCCGCGGCGTGCACGTTGCTCGAGACCCCGGCGCAGTGCGCGGTCGACGCCGACTGCACCCGGTTCGATCCGAGCGCGACGTGTGGCCCGCAGTCGATCTGCGTCTCGAAGAGCACGTCGACCTCTGGGACCGACGCCACGCCAAGCGACGCGTCGTCGAGCACGCCGACCGGTGATGGCGGAGCCAGCACCCCGCTCGACTCGAAGTGCACCGTCTCGCCAAAGCCCACCGCGAACGTCAGCATGGGCCAGGCTCCAGGGCCCGATGGCGGCGTGCAAGTCGCCGCGCTCACCCTCGACTGCGACAAGGACTGGATCGTCGACGGTCCCGTCGTCGTGCCCACCGGCGCGACGCTGACGATCAAGGCTGGCACCACGCTGCGCGCGAAGAAGGGCGTCCTCGCCTCGATCATCGTGCAGCCGGGCGGACGCATCGTCGCGGAGGGTCAAAAGACCGCGCCGATCGTGATGACGGTCGACGATCCGGCCCCGAAGGCCGGCGACTGGCGCGGCCTCTTCGTCCTCGGCAACGCGCCGCGCACCGGCACCGGCGGCTACGCTGGCGACGCGCTCCTCACGTACGGCGGCAACAACCCCAACGACGACAGCGGCGTGCTCACGTACGTGCGCGTCGAATATGCGCAAGACAGCATCGTGCTCGGGGGTGTCGGCAAGGGCACCCGCATCGACAGCCTCCAGGCTCGCTTCGGTAACGACAACTGCTTCGTGCTCAATGGCGGCAGCGTCGACGCGAAGCATCTCGTGTGTCAGTCGCCGGTCGACGAGCAGTTCGAGATCGGCGACGGCTACACCGGGCATCTGCAATTCATTTATGGCCAGAAGACCGGACCGGGCGACGGACACAACGGCCTCCTCCTCGATGGGGCCGCGACGGCGCCTGTGATCTACAACGCGACGTTCTGCGGCGCGGCGCAGACCCAAGGAGTCCTCGGGATCGGCGCGGTCTTCCGTAATGGCGCGAAGCTCGACCTGAACAACACGATCCTCACCGGCTGGGCCGCGGCGATCGACGCCATCAACGCGGTCAACGCGCCCTCGCTCCGAAGCTCGATCGCGTTCAACAACACGGCCAACCCGTCGGTGGAAGAGGCCGCCGCGACCGACGACGACAACGCCTTCGACGAGAACGCGTTCTTCCGCACGGCCGAGAGCGGGAACAAAGAGACCGACCCGGGGCTGATGGATTGCCACAACCTCACCGCGCCGAAGCCTTGGGCGGCCGCGGCGATCGCGGGCGGCCGCGCGGCGCCAGGCGACGGCTTCTTCGACGCGAACGCCACGTTCGTCGGCGCCTTCAAAGACGCCAACGACGGGTGGCTCGGCGGCTGGACGCGCTTCGACGACAAATAGCCGCGAAGATTGGGCTCTCCTTTGGCGCGTAGGTACACTGCGTGCGTGCGAAGGACTGGCGCGCTCTCTCGTTTGCCCTCGGCTCTGGCCGCTACTCTCTTGATCGCTCCGGTCCTGCTCGCCGGATGCAAGAAGAAGGGAGAGGACACGACGAGCGGCACCGGCACGACCACGGCGGCCTCCGCGTCTTCTTCGATAACGGCCTCCTCCGCGCGGGCGTCCTCCTCGGCGCCCGTGACCGAGCAAGCAGCGAAGGCCGCGCCGAGCTGTCCGCCGTTCGACGTCGCGGCGATGGCCCCCTTCGCGACGTGCGGGACGAACGTCGTCAAGACGCCGGTGCCTGAGATCGTCGACCCGACGCACAACCTCGCGTCGTTCTACGATCGCCTGGCCGAGCTCGAGAAAGGGACGGCGAAGAGGCCTGTCCGCATCGGCATTTACGGCGACAGCAACCTCACGAGTGACTTCCTCTCCGCGCATCTCCGCCGCGTCCTCCAGCTTCGCTATGGCGACGCGGGGCACGGCTACATCTCGCTCGCGCGCATGTGGGGCAGTTATCGGCACGAAGACGCGGTGCAAGGCGGCTTCTGGAACATGTTCAAGCAGTGGGCGCCGACGACGCACGTGTGCCCCGACAAGCAATACGGCTTCGCGAACATGGCGGCGGAGAGCAGCGACATCGGCGCGCAGGCGTGGGCGGCCACGTCGAAAGATCCGAAGTCGAAGGTCGGCCAGAACGTCTCGCACTTCGAGCTCCACTTCTTGAAGCAGCCGCGCGGAGGCTCGTTTCTCGTTCAGATCGACAAGAAAGACGTCCGGACGATCGAGACCAAGGCCCCTGCCTTCGAGGCAGGGATGGAGGAGATCGACGTCGAGGATGGACCGCACGAGATCCGCGCCTCGGTGAAAGGTGACGGCAAGGTGCGCCTCTTCGGCGTGTCGATGGACCGCACGCTCCCTCTGCCGAAGCCTGGCATCCAGGTCGACTCGCTCGGCGCCGGCGCGCTCAATTACCAGCGGCTCACGTGGGTCGCGAACGACACGCGGCGCGTGCAGCTCGCGAAGCGCAACTACGACGTCATCATGATCTGGCTCGGCACCAACGTGATGTTCGTGCCGCCGAACAAGGAGTACGCGAAGGAGTTCATCAGCGAGCTCCGCGCGTCCATCCCGAACGTGCCCATTCTGATCCTCGGCCCGGCAGACGCCGCCCACGACGGCGCAGAGAAGTCCGATCCGCGCATCGGGCAGATCATCAAGCAGATGAAAGAGGTCGCGACGGAGACCGACTCGGCCTTCTGGGACTTTCGCGAGGCGATGGGCGGAGAGAGCTCGATCTTCATGTTCACGAAGCGAGGTCTCACCGGCGAGGACCACATCCACTTCGGCCCCGAAGGAAGCCACCTCATGGGCGACCGCCTCCTCTGCTCGATGACGACCTCGTTCAGCGCGCACCTCACCGAGCACAAGGACGCGGGGTGCGTGCCGTCCTCCGGTGGTGCCAAAGCGGCGTCGCCGAAAGACGCAGGCGCGGGCGACGCCCAGTAGCCGTCAGCGCGGGAGAGCGATCGCGACGAAGGCGTCAGAGAGCTTCTTCATCGTGGCGCTCGCGCGTGCCTCGGCGCTCGCGAGGGGCTCGCTGCCTTCGATCGGCTCGCGCACGTCGAAGTAGAACTTCGCCTTGGGCTCGGTTCCGCTCGGACGCGCGATGACGCGGCTGCCCGAGGCAAGCTCGAACGCGAGGACGTCGCTCTTCGGGAGGTCGAGCGGCTTCTTCGTGCCGTCCTTCGCGAGGATGACCTGCTCCTTGTAGTCACGAACCGTGACCACGTCGTGATCGCCGATCTTCCACGGCGGCTTCTCACGAAGGCGCTGCATGATCGCGCGGAGCTCCTGCATGCCCTCCGCGCCTTTGCGCGTGACGTTCACCTGAGAGCTCGTGAACAGACCATACCGGCGATAGAGCCCCTCGAGGTGGGCGAGCACGGTGGTCTTCTTCTGCAGGAGCACCGCGGTGAGCTCCGCGAAGATGACCGCCGCGCTGATCCCGTCCTTGTCGCGGACGAGCTCGCCGACGGTGTAACCGAGGGCCTCTTCGAAGCCGAAGAGGAAGACGTCGCCGCTCTTCTTCTTGCGATCGAGCGCGCGGTTCGCGATCCACTTGAAGCCGGTGAGCACCTCGTCGTACTGCGCGCCGAGGGCCTTGGCGACGACGCCGAGCATCGGCGAGCTGACGATCGACGCGATGACGAGCGGCTCGCCCTGGCTCGGGCGGACGGCTTTGTCCATGCTCTCGAGGCCACCGGTCAAGATGTAGTGACCGAGCAAGACGCCGACCTGATTGCCTGTAAGCTGCACGTATCCGGTGGGCGAGGCTTCGCTCGGGAGCGCGATCGCGAGACGATCGGCGTCGGGATCGTTCGCGATCACGAGGTCGGCCTTGCGCGCGCGGGCGAGCGCGAAGGACAGATCCATCGCGCCCTTCTCTTCGGGATTCGGGAACTCGACGGTGGGGAACGCGCCGTCGGGCTTCTGCTGCTCGGGCACGGAGACGACGTTGGTGAAGCCGGCGTGATCGAACGCGAGCCGCGCCAGCTTGTCACCCACGCCGTGCATGGGCGTGTAGACGATCGAGAGCGAGCGGTCTCCGTCACTCCGGACACTCAGCTTCTTCACCTCCGCGAGGTACGCGGCCTCGAGCTTGTCGCCGACGATGGTGACGAGCCCCTTGGCCTTGGCCTCGTCGATCGAGAGGCGCGGGACGTCCTTTGCGCTCGGCGCGCCCTCGATCGCCTTCGCGATCCCCACGTCGGTGGGCGGGATGATCTGCGCGCCGTTTCCCCAATAGGCTTTGTACCCGTTGTACTCGGGTGGGTTGTGGCTGGCGGTGACCATCACGCCGGCGGCGCAGCCGAGATGCGTCACCGCGAACGCGAGGCCTGGCGTGGGGACGACGTCCTCGAAGAGGTAGGCCTTGATGCCCGCGGCGGCGAGCGTGCATGCGGTGTCTTCGGCGAGCTCTCGGCTCAGACGGCGCCCGTCGTAGCCAATCACGACGCCGCGTGACGAGCCGTCCGGCCCGCACGTCTCCTTCAAATAGCGCGCGAGCCCCCACGTCGTTCGGAGGACGACCGCGCGGTTCATGCGGTTTGGCCCTGCGCCGATCACGCCACGCAGGCCGGCGGTCCCAAACTCGAGGACGCCCGCGAATCGATCGGCGAGGTCCGTCTTCGAGGGATCGGCGCTCGACAGGAGGCCTTCGATTTCGGCTCTCGACGCAGCGTCCGGATCCGCATCCGCCCATGCCCGCGCCTTTGCGATGACGTCCTTGAAATCCATCGCTTCGGGTTACCATACGAACGGCGGCTCTTCACGAGCATTGATGGCGGATCGTTGGCACGCCGCGCGCTGTGATAGACACATTGCGTCTTGTCGTCGCCGTCGCCGACCCCGTCACCGTCCTCATCGCCGGAACGCGAGCGCACCGGAGGCCGGCGTGGCATGGGCGGGATGCTCGAGGCGGACCTCGAGCTTCTCGAGCGACGCAAAGGGCTCCGGCGGTTCATCGCGATGGGGACCGTCGCGTGGACGGCCTTCATCCTCACCGATGTGCTTGCGTCGCACGTGCATCACACGCCGCTCGAGGTGCTGATCGCGCTCCGCCTCATCGGGACCGGGCTCGGCCTGTGCATCTTCTTGTTCACGGGCTTCGATCGCGCTCCGGGATGGACCTTCGACGTGGTCGAAGCGCTCACAGCGCCGGTCGCCGGAGTCTTGGTCTGCCTCGCGGCGGTCCGCTGCGGCGGCGCGACGAGCCCGCTCGCGCTTGGCGTGGCGACGTGCGCGCTCGCGCGTGGGGTGCTGCCGGCGAGCTGGCCGCGCGCGCTCTCGTCGACGCTCACGTGCGCGCTCACCTTCCCGATCACGATGCTCATCGCGGCACGCTACGACCCTGTGATCGCGCTGCAGCTCAAGACGCCCACCGACGTCTATGCGTTCATTCAGACGTCGATCTTCTTGCTCCTCGGAGCCGGCGTCGCGGCCGCAGGAAGCCACATGCTCTGGAGCGCCAAAGAGCAGATCCATCATGCGCGACGGCTCGGCACGTACCGGCTCGTCGCGCGCATCGGGACCGGCGGCATGGGTGATGTGTGGCTCGCGCGGCAGATGCCGCTCAACCGGCGCGTCGCGCTCAAGATCCTGAAGGAGACCACGCTGCACGATCCCGCGGCGCTTCGTCGCTTTCGTCGCGAAGCCGAGGCGGCGAGCAGCCTCGTTCACGCGCACACGATCCGTGTCTTCGATTTCGGCGCGAGCGATGACGGCGTCTTCTTCATCGCGATGGAGCTGCTCGACGGGCTCGACCTCGAGGCCGTCGTCGATCGATGCGGTCCCCTCCCCGCCGCGCGCGTGCTCCACATCGCACGGCAGGTCTGCGGCTCGCTCGCCGAGGCCCATCAGCGCGGCATCATTCACTGCGATCTGAAGCCTGCGAATCTCTTCCTCACGAAGGTCGGCGACGACTACGACTTCGCCAAAGTGCTGGATTTCGGGCTCGCGAGGCTCATGGTCGGCCATGGCCACACGACGGTCGACAGCATCCGCGGGACGCCCGCCTTCATGCCGCCGGAGATCATTCGCGGCGAGCCCGTCTCGCCTGCGAGCGACGTCTACTCGATGGGCGCCGTCCTCTATTGGATGGTGACCGGGTCACCCGTGTTCCGAGGCAAAGGCTTCCACGAGAACGTGATGGCGCATCTCGAGGGCACGCCCGAACGACCAAGCGCCCGCCTCGGCAAGGAGATCCCACGCGACGTCGAAGACGTGATCCTCACGTGCCTCGCGAAGAACCCCGAAGACCGCTACGCGAGCGCGACCGAGCTCGAGACCGCCCTCGCTTCGTGCGAATGCGCAAAGGCATGGACGCGCGAAGCGGCGCGCGCGAGCTGGGAAGAGCTCCGCCCGAGCCTGTCGAAGATGTCGGCCGCCGCTGCGCGCGCTTAACGAGCGGCGCGAAGCCTTCGAACACGCGCGAGGAGGAGCGCTCGCGCGCGAGGCGCGATCTCTTCGCCCGACTTGCCGAGGTCGACATGAACCGAGAGCCCCGTCTCGACATGACGCAACGTGATGGGATGGATCCGGCTCTGCGTCAGGAGCGCCTTCGACCTCGTCACGGGAATCGGAGGACGCGGGTGAACGATCTCTTCCACCGCGCCGAGCTCCTCGATCACCTCCGAGCTCGTCGCGTTCGGGTTGAACGGAAGGAGCTCGAGCTCGCGCGCGTCGTCTTCGCGCCGCACGAGGCCTGGCAGCGTCGACGACAAGATCGCGAAGGCGGCGGCTCCCTCCACGAGGACGACATGCTCGCTGATGGCGGGGAGCGCGAGCCTGTGCTGCTGGTAGTTCGACGGCGACGTCAGCTCCGTCGTCGACCACCGATGGCTCTGCGCGAGCCTCCAGAGGTGATGGCGAAAGGGATCCTGCTCTCCTTTCCACACCACGAACGTCCCGCGAACCTCATCGGCCGCGACCCCCAACGCCGCGCGGTGTTCGATCCGAGCGCGAAGCGCTGCGATGGCGCCGTCATCGATGAGGGCGTTCACGTGATGATGTGTCGCCACGATGTCGAGCGCGCGTAACGACTCCGCCGCCCACCGCGAGAACGCGCGGCTTTCGTCGAGCGTCGCGCGCGCCACGTTCCACGCGATCGCCGGTCGTGGCGGCACGCGGAACATGGGCGTGTACGACTCGTGAACGGTCCATGTCGTCTTGGTGATTGTGGAAGGGGGCTCCCCCGCGCCAGGCGATTCGTCACAGAAGAGCGAGAGCTGCGCGCGCATCGTCGGCCCGTTCCAGACGAGCCCGATGTCCGCATGACGCGACGGCGTCCCCACGCCGAGGACGACCTCATCGGGCGGCCCATACGCAGCAAGCCGCTCGTCGATGACCTCCGTCGACCGCGCGATCCCAAGCGGCTCGGGCCAGTACACGCCGATGTGCCCGTACAAGTAATCTTGGTCGTCGAGCGAGAGCCCGGCACGCCATCCACCCTCTGCCTCGTGGCCGTGGATCGTCATGCTGCTGTCCATCGCGCTCGCCGTCACCTCGACACGTGCTGGGCTCGGCCACGCCTCTGCGATCGACCTGACCGACTCGGCCGAGGTCCCAAAGCGAACGCCGCGCCACGAATCCATCGCGCGAAACGAAGGCCTTTGCGGGGAGGCTTCTCCACGGCGCACCATTGCTCGAATGTAACGCCGGCCACGCGGGCTGCTTCGCGTTTCTAGTCTGCTGTGTCGTCTTCGATCTGGCGGGGCAGTCGCCGAGTCTTCCGGAGAGTCAGGTCCAGATGTCGATGCCCCAGATGGCGAAGACGCGGCCGGTCGCGGACTGCCCAACGATGACGTGCGCGACGGCACCGGTCTCGAGCGATCCGTTCGCCGATCCGCGGTAGCCCATGTCGAAATACTTCACGTTGTGGAGCTTCGCGTCGACGATTTGCTTCACCTTGCGCCACTTCGCGGCCCCCTCCTTCGCCTTCGCGAGGTCGGCCGGATCGTCGAAGTCCGCGGGCTTCGGTTCGGCGAGGTAGTCCTCCCACGCCTTGGCGATCGGCGTCTCGTCGAGGCCTGGGATCGGATCGTCGGTACGCGCGACGCCCGTGAGCTTCGGCAAAAGCTTCTTCAGGAGTACGTCGTTCGTCATCTCCTCATTCTTGGCGAGCTTCAGATCGGTCAGCTTGTACGGGTCTGCGTCGCCTTCACCACCACCGGTCTCGAGACCGACGATCGCGTCCGCGAGCTCCTTCTTGAGGGCGGCGTCCGTCTGCGTGACGACGTCGGCTTCATCACCGGCTGCGGCATTGGCATCCGAGGAGGTGGCTCCTGAGCAGCCGACAGCAAGAGGAGCGAGGACGACAGCGCCAGCGAGAAGAACGATGGAAAGAATGTTCATGGGTGCACTCCGTTTGAAGACGCACCCCATGCGACATGTGTGCCGCCATCCTCCAGCCATCCTTTCACGGAGTTAGCGAGGCAGATCATAGGGTTGAGGCCGCTCGTCTGCGCTCAGCCGATCCACTGAAAGCACGGTGACAGGGCGCGGGCAGCCCGTTGACACCCACACACCCATCGCGCCGCGTTCGCTTTCGGCGCGACGGTTGGCCGAAGAGCCTGGGCTACTTCTCGAGCTGACGCATGCGCGTGGCGATCGCGCGGAGAAATGCGCGGTCGTGGGAGACGAAGACGATCGTGCCTTCGTACTCACCGAGCGCCTTTACGAGGGCGCGCTTCGTGACGATGTCGAGGTGGTTCGTCGGCTCGTCGAGCACCAAGAGATTCGGGGCGTCGAAGAGGATCTTCGCGAGGGCGAGACGAGCGCGCTCACCGCCGGAGAGGACGCGAATGGGCTTGTCGTGATCGTCGCCATAAAACCCAAACGCGCCGGCGAGGTTACGGAGCGTGCCGAGGTTCGTGGTCGGGCTGTGGGCGACGAGCTCTTCGATCACCGTGCGATCGGCCGAGAGCTGCTCCATCTGGTGCTGCGCGAAGTAGCCCATCGTGACCGAGGCGCCGACGGTGACCTTGCCCGCGTCGGGCTCGAGCGCGCCGGCCATCATCTTGAGGAGCGTGGTCTTGCCGGAGCCGTTCTCGCCCATGACCGCCCAGCGCTCGTTGCGGCGAACGAGGAGTGAGAGCCCGTCGTGCACGATCTTCTTGCCGTACGTCTTCGAGATCGCGTCGACCTTGATGACGTCGTCGCCGCTGCGAGGCGCCTTCCTGAAGTCGAACGTCTTCTCGATGATGCGCCGCGGGGGCTCGACCTTCTCGATCTTCTCGAGCTTCTTCACGCGCGACTGCACCTGCGCCGCGTGGCTCGCGCGCGCCTTGAAGCGCTCGATGAACGCCTTCTCCTTGGCGAGCATCGCTTGCTGGCGCTCGTACTGCGCTTGCTGCTGGGCCGAGGCGAGCGCGCGCTGCTGCTCGTAGAAGTCGTAGTCGCCGGAGTAGCTCTTGATCTCGCCGCCATCGAGCTCGACGATCTTCTTCACGACGCGGTTCATGACGTCTTTGTCGTGGCACGTCATCAGGACCGAGCCCTGATAGTCGCGAAGGAATTGCTCGAGCCAGATGATCGACTCGATGTCGAGGTAGTTGGTGGGCTCGTCGAGGAGGAGCGCATCGGGACGCGCGAGGAGGATCTGCGCGAGCGCGACGCGCATCTTCCAGCCGCCGGAGAGGTTTCCGACGTCGCCGGCGATCACGTCTTCGGTGAAGCCGAGGCCTGCGAGGATCGCGTGGGCGCGCGCCTCGAGATCGTAGCCGCCAAGCTCTTGGTAGCGCGCCTGGCAATCGCCGAAGCGCTCGACCGCGTCGTTGAAGCCGGGATCATCCGGGTTGTGGAGCTTCGCCTCGAGCTCCTTCATCTCTTCGCCGAGCCGACCCGCTTCGCCGGCGCCGGAGAGCGTCTCGGCCATGACGCTGCGCCCCTTGAGATCGCCGACGTCCTGGCGAAAGTAGCCAATCGTCGTTCGCTTCGGGCGGTCGACGACGCCGTCGTCGGGATGCTCCTCGCCCGTGATCAGGCGAAAGACGGTCGATTTACCTGCTCCGTTCGGACCAACGAGCCCAACCTTCTCGCCATCCCCCAAGAAGAAGCTCGCCTCGAGAAAGAGGATTTGTCCGCCGTACTGCTTCGAGACATTCGAGAACGTAATCATGTTGGATGGATCGTGACGCCGTGGGCCTTGTGGCGGGTGAGCGGGGCCGTGCTCTTAGCACGACTCTCTCCACAATGCGCCCGATGCGAACGCAGGCGAACGGGGGTGCACGATGGCGCAGGAGCTCGAGGGGCGCGCCGCGTTCACCAAAATCGAGGCCTCGAGCGCCGCGCCGATATAGTCTTTCGTCCGCATGTTGGCGTTCGCGCTCCGCCGCGCGATCTGGGCAATTCCGACGCTTTTTGGCGTGAGCCTCGTCGTGTTTTTGCTGACGACCCTTCTTCCGGATCCGGAGGCAGACGCCACGATTGCAGCCACCGACGTCGCGGCGCGCGTCCGGCTCGATGAGCTCCGCCGCGCGCGCTTCCTCGACTTGCCGCGCCTCATCAACGTGTCGCCGCACGACGTCCGGACGACGGTGGAGTCGTGCACGGCCCATATCGTCGCCAACGACGCGGACGCGGCGTTCTGCGAGCAGCGCATCGCAGCGATCGGAGGCGCGGCCCTACCGCATCTGCTTCCTCACCTCGATGACATCGCGCCCGCGTCACGCGGTCGAATCGCGCTCGCGCTCGCGCCGGTCGCGCGGCGGATGGGGATCGGCGACGAGTCCGACCTGACCCAACCGGATCACGCGGCGCTGTTCTGGGTGCGCTTTTGGGAAGATCGCTCGGTCGACTTCACCGAGCCAGCCGTGCGCCGTTCGGTGCAGCGCATCGCCACGCGTGACAGCGAGCTGCTCGAGAAGGACATCCTCCTCGTCGATACGTTTGCCCTCGCGCAGATCATGCTGACGATGAAGACGACGCGCGATCCACAGGCGCTGGCTCGCCTCACGCGGATCGCGTCGCACGTCACCGGGCGCGACTCGAGGCTCGAGCCCACCGCGGATCGCGCGCGAACACGCGCGGTCGTCAGCGAGTGGCTCTCGTGGTGGTACGTGCACGAAGCCGACTACGTGGTGCTGCAAGGCGGAGAGAAGGTCACCGCCAGCATCGCGCAGACGCGGTATGCGAAGTGGGTCCTCGGCGCGGTGACCGGCCAGCTCGGCCTCAGCACGCGCGATGGCCTCCCGATCTTCGACAAGCTGCTCGCGCGCGCTCCGATCACGCTCGGGATGGCGATCCTCGCGCTCTTCGTCAGCGCAGGCATCGGCGTCCCGATCGGCGTCATCGCGGCCTGGCGTCGAGGTCACGCGGTCGACCACGGCACGGCCGCCGTCATCCTCCTCATTTATTCCATCCCCACCTTCCTCATCGCCGAGCTCTTCGCGACGTTCGGCAGCGCGTCGTCGTCCGGCTTCGTGTTGCCCGTGCTCGCGCTGTCCACCGTGTCGCTCTCCGTGATGACGCAGCAGCAGCGCGCGTCGATGATCGAGGCGTTCGGTCAGGACTACGTCCGCACTGCGCGCGCAAAGGGAGCCCGCACCGCCCGCGTCGCGACGGTGCATGCGCTGCGAAATGCGCTCGTGCCGACCGTCACGATCGCGGGCGTGCAGTTCCCTGCGCTCATCGGCGGAGCGTTCGTCGTCGAAGAGGTCTTCGATGTTCGCGGCATCGGCTGGGAGACGTTGCGCGCGATCGAGACGCACGACGCGGCATGGATCGTCGCCGTGACGCTGCTCTGCGCCGTCGTCACCACCGCGTCGCTCGTCGCGAGCGATATCGCCTACGGCCTGCTCGACCCGCGCGTGCGTGAGTCTCAGACGAGGAGGCGCGCGATCTCATGAGCGACGCGCCGCTCCCCGGTGACGACGGACGCGAGAGCGTGCCGCTCCTCCTGGCGCGCGTCTCGCACCTGCCGCCGATCCAGACGCCACGCGCCGCACGCGTACGCATCGGCGCGGCCCCGAAAGACGCGACGCCGCCGCTCGCCGGCGTGGACTGGACGAGCCGCGACGCGATCACGAATCGGCTCGGCGCGTTTGGCCTGCTCGTCGCCGCGCTGCTCGTGCTCCTCTCGATCTTCGCCGACCTCGTCGCGAGCAACCTCCCCATTGCATGCAAAATACATGGGTCGGTGTACATCCTCCCGAACGTGATGCGCCCGGCCGACCTCAGCGGGATGGACCGCGAGGCGCGAGAGCGCGACGCGGACTGGAGCATCCACGCCTTGGTCGCCCATGGTCCTCAGCTCGACGTCGGGGAGGCCCGCGAGCCGCTCCTCGTCCCAGGCGCGCACGGTCATCCGCTGGGGACCGACCGTGAGGGACGCGACGTCCTCGCGCGCACGGTGCACGGGACGCGCAGCTACTTGGTCTTCGCGCTCGCTGCGGTGCTTGCGTCGCTCGCGCTCGGGATCGTCCTCGGCGCGGCGTCGGGGCTCTTCGGCGGAGCGACCGACGCGCTCGTCAGCCGAATCGTCGAGTCGGTCTCGGCCTTCCCGCCGCTCGTGCTCGTCCTCGGCATCCAGGCCGCCGTCCCTCGCCCGACGCTGCTGACGCTCTTCATGGCGATCGCGCTCACGCGCTGGCCAGAGATCGCGCGGCTCGTTCGAAGCGAGGTCATGCTCGCGACGACGCGCGACTACGTCCTCGCCGCGCGCGCGCTCGGGGCGTCGCCATTTCGTATCCTCCGCCGCCACATCTTCCCGAATGTCCGCGCCCCGCTCATCGTCGCTGCGGCCGTGGGGGTGAGCGCGGTCGTCCTCACCGAGGCGTCGCTCGACTTTCTACGTGTCGGGACGCCGGCGGGTGCGGCCTCCTGGGGCGAAACGATGAGCCAATTCCGCGACGCGCCCTCGTCCTGGTGGCTCCTCGCGTTTCCGGGGCTCCTCCTGGTCGTGACGATCATCTCGTACAACCTCATGGGTGAGGCGCTGCGAAGCGCGCTCGACCCGCGTTCCCGCTAGATCCCGGCCTATCGAACGATCTCGGACTTGGCGCGTACGCATGGATGCGTTACGTCAGGCTCAAGATGCACATCTTCGGTGGATCGAAGGGCGGGACACGCGGCGGCAACGGTGCACCCGGCGGAAACGGCGGCGGTTCAGGGGGCGGCAGCGTCCCATACGTCACGGAGCGGGACACTGGTGCCAGCCCTGCAAGACGATCGCGCCTGAGGTCGAGGCCTTCGCGCAGGAGATGGAAGGCAAGATCAGCGTCGTCAAGGTCGACATCGATCAGTCGAAGGGCCTCGCCCGACAGCTCCGCATTCAATCCGTCCCCACGTTCATGCTCTTCGTCGACCAGCGCCTCGGCGACGTCCAGGTCGGTGCGCTCGGCAAAAAGCAGCTCCGCGCGATGGTCGAGCCCTTCATGCCGCGCTCGGCCGGCGCGCTGAAGGCACGCGAGCTCGCCGAGCTCCTCAAGCAGGGCGCGGTCGTCCCGGTCGACGTACGCGACGCCTCCGCCTTCGGCCGCGCGCACCTCCCCGGCGCGAAGAGCTTGCCGCTTGAGGAGATCGAGTCGCGCCTGGCCGAGCTCTACATGCTCCCAGGCCAGCCGGTGCTCTACGATCGCGCGGGCGACAAAACGAAAGAGCTCGCCGAGCGCATGGCCGACCAAGGAACGCCCGTCGCCTTCCTCGAGGGCGGCATCCTCGCCTGGGAAGCCGAAGGCCTGAAGGTCGAGCGCTAGACCGCGACGACGGATCCTCGAGGGTCTCCGAGCACCGCACGAGCACCTGGGCGAAGGGTCTCCCCGCCACGGCGACCTTGGGGCCCCTACGGGTCTCCTCACCTGCAGCCTCACGGTCGGGCGCTAGACCGCGCGCGCGACGGTCGATGGGCGTCTCTAGTTACGACGGGGCGCTTTGGCGGCGGCCGCGGCGACGGCCTTCGCGGTGCAGTCCGCGCAGGTGCCGTACATCTCGTGCTTGTGGGTCTTCAAGGTGAAGCCGTAGCGCGAGGCGATGCGCTCCTGCAGCTCCTCGATCTTCGGCTCCTCGAACTCGATGATCTTTCCGCAGTCGAGGCAGATGAGGTGATCGTGATGCGACGCTTCGTCTGCGAGCTCGTAGCGCGTGAGCCCATCGCCGAACTTGCGCTCGTGCGCGACGCCGCACTCGGCGAGGAGCTTGAGCGTGCGGTACACCGTCGCGTAGCCGACGCGGGGATCTTTCTGGCGGACCTCGGCGAGGAGCTCTTCGATGCTGATGTGGTGAGGCGCCTGGAAGAACGTCTCGACGATCACCTTGCGCTGCTCGGTGGACCGAAGGCCGCGCTTCTCCATATGGGACTGAAGGAGCGCGCGAAAATGCTCCAGATTCGGCGAGTCCGCCGTATCCACGTGAGCCGCCTTGGCTTTCACGCCGCCACCCATCCGAGCTAGAGATGTCGCGCTGCCCTCACGAGCCGTCAAGTCGGAACGACCAGCGCCCCCGCGGTGGCCGCGATTGCTCCGGTTTTCCGCGACATAAAGGCTGAACAGCTCGGCGTGGTCAACGGTCCCGCCGAGCACGCGTGAAGCGCGCGCCGCACCGCCGCGGCTCAACCTTCCGCAGGCGCCGACGCGGCGAAGACGCGCTGATCGGTGACGACCCAGTCGACCGCGACGTCCCCCGGCGTGAAGGGGACCTCGGCGATGAGCTGCCAATCGAACGCGACGGCGATCGCGACAGCCGGCGGCGAAAACCGTGGGATCGTCCGGTCGTAATAGCCTGCGCCGTACCCGATGCGATGGCCCACCGGATCGACGGCCAGCGCGGGGACGATGATCGCATCGAGCGCCGTCGCCTCTTCGCTGCCCGCCGGAGGCTCGCCAAATCCGAAGCCCGCCTCGGCGAGCGTCGCGACGTCTTCGACGAAGCGAAACGTCATCACGTTCGTGTCGGGATCGATCGCCGGGTACGCGACGCGGCATCCACGCCCCCGCAGCGACGCGTCGAGCTCGCGAAGATCGACCTCGTGCCGCTCGACGATCGGCCAAAAGAGCGCGACTGATTTCGCCGCGCGCAGCGCCTCAAGGCTCTCGAGCGCCGCGACGATCTTCGCCGCGCGCACGGCGCAGGCTTCGAGCGGCGTCTTCTTGCGGACCGCGCGCATGCGCTTGCGAAGCTCCGCCTTCACCTTGAACCGGATCATCTCATCCGGCGCGAGCGAGTGGCTGTGCGGCGCCTCGGGCCCGGGGTCTGTGCCTCGCTTGTGATCCATGACGTGGGTGGGTTCGACCTGACTCGACGCGGATGTTGGGCGCGGGTGCGAGCGCCCGACGACCGATTACTTCGTGGGCACGTAGCTGCGGACGACGACCTCCGGCAGCTTTCCGCGACGTGCGGCGTTCGAGTTGACGCTGCGCGAGGCGTACACGGTGTCGATCGTGAAGTCCGCGTAGAGGTCACGAACGAGCTTCGTGTCCGAGTTCGACAGCATCACGTGGACACCACGCACCGCGAGCTTCGCGAACACTTTGGCGAGCTTCTTCTGCTCCGCCTCACCAAACCCGCCAGGGATGTACGCCGTGAAGTCCGACGTGGGCGACACCGGGACGTAGGGCGGATCGAAGTAGACGAAGTCGCCCTTCTTGGCCTGCTTCAAGATCGTCGTGAAGTCCCCGACCTCGATCGATACGCCACGAAGCGCGCGCGAGCAGGCACGCAGATTCTCCACGTCGCAAAACAGCGGCTTCGTGAAGCGACCAAAGGGCACGTTGAACTGCCCCGATCGGTTCACGCGATAGAGCCCGTTGTAGCCCGTCTTGTTCAAGAAGATCGTGCGCGCCGCGCGCTTCGCGAGCGACAGGTCCGCGGGCTTCTGCGCGCGCACCGCGTAGTAGTGCGTCTCTTCGTATTTGTGGTCGCGGAGCGCCTTGATCACGAGCTCGACGTGGTCACGAACCGCCGTGTAGCAGTCGACGAGCTCCGCGTTGACGTCGCGGAGGTACGCCGGGATCTCCGGCCGCCGCGCCCGCAGGTCAAAGAACACCGCCGCGCCCCCGACGAACGGCTCGAAGTAACGACGAAACGTCGTCGGCATCAGCGGCTGCATCTGCTCGAGCAGCTGCGTCTTCCCACCGACCCACTTCAAAAAGGGCCGCGGCGTCGGATCCGGCACCAGTGCCAGCTGGCGCCCCGCAGCGGACGAAGACGAAGCCTTCGAGGTTCGAGACGAGGCAGCGCGAAGCATCAATTCTTGCGTCCACGGTAGGGGCGAGCGCCCACAGGCGTCAACGCAAGTTCGGAGGTTCCCTTGCGTTTCGGGCTCCAGCACGCCGCTTGGCGCAAGCACCGAGGCGCCATACAACGCGAACGCCTTGGTCAACCAGGGGCGCATCGCCACGTCGCGCGCCCGCCGTGCTCACAGCGCACTGCCGTCTGAAACATGTTGAACCACAAGCAGTTGGCCGGCGAGCCAGCGCGGGTGCTTGCGAGATGAGGACGAGGTCGCGCAACGCGACTGGGATGAACGGCCTCGGTCAACCAGGGATCGCCGCCGCGAGCCACCTTGGGCGCCCACGCGAGAACCAGACGCGTCGGTCACTCCGTAAGGCGATCGGGACGAACGCCTTGGTCAACCAGGGTGCATCGCCACTCGCGCCCGCACGCCACCGCCTTCGTCCGAAACGCGTTGAACCACACGCGGTTGCGCCGCGAGCCACCCCCAAGGTGATCGCGAGAACCAGACGCGTCGAGTCACTCCGTGGTCGCGCAAGGCGATCGGGACGAACGCCTTGGTCAACCAGAGTGCATCGCCACTCGCGTCCGCAGTGCTCACCGCCGCCGCCTTTGTCCGAAACGCGTTGAACCACACGCGGTTCCGCCGCGAGCCACCCCCAAGGTGATCGCGAGAACGAGACGCCACTCCGTGGTTGCCGCAAGGCGATCGGGACGCGCCTTGGTCAACCAGGGTGCATCGCCACTCGCGCCCGCAGTGCTCACCGCCGCCGCCTTTGTCCGAAACGCGTTGAAGCACACGCGGTTGCGCCGCGAGCCACCCCCAAGGTGATCGCGAGAACGAGACGCTACTCCGTGGTCGCGCAAGGCGATCGGGACGAACGCCTTGGTCAACCAGGGTGCGTCGCCACTGCGCACGCCCGCAGTGCTCACCGCCTTCGTCCGAAACGCGTTGAGCCACGCGCGGTTCGGCGGCGAGCCACCTTGGCCGCCCAAAGTGTCGAGAAGAGCGCCTTGGTCAACCAAGGTGCAGCGCCACTGCGCGCGCCCGGAGTGCTCACCGCACCGCCTTCGTCCGAAACGCGTTGAGCCACGCGCGGTTCGGCGGCGAGCCACCTTGGCCGCCCAAGGTGTCGAGAAGAGCGCCTTGGTCAACCAACGTGCATCGCCACTGCGCGCACCCGCAGTGCTCACCGCGTTCGTCCGAAACGCGTTGAGCCACGCGCGGTTCGGCGGCGAGCGAGTCGTGGCGACGTGGGGCGTGAGCGGAGCGGATGACCATGCCCGCCGTTAGTCACCGGGACGACGCCGAACGATCCACATTTCTTTTTTAATCCCCATTTCGTTTTTGTGGATCGAACGAGACGCATCCGGTGACTAACCGACCGCCGCGCAGTGCCATGGCTGCGCATGAGAAAAGGAGGTCGAGATGAAGCCCTGCTATCGCGTGTCGCGCTCGATTCCTCGAGGTCGAAGTGTCGGCATGCCGACAGTGCTGCTCCATTGCAAGACCAAGCTCGGAGGCGAAGGTCGCGGTCTGTTGCCAACATCGCGCGCCGGCACTGCCCGCTCGGTTGGCTCGCGCGCTGCGCACCTTGGTTGGCCAGGAAGTTCGCACTTCGGATCAACAGGGCCACTGCAAGCGGGCGCCAGCACCGTGGGGGAACCATCACGAGCAGCACCCTGGTCGACCATGGCGTTCGTCCCGTTCGCCTTGCGCGACCGAGGTCGCTCGCCGCCGAACCGCGTGGGGTTCAACATGTTTCGGACGAACGCGATGCTGGTGAGCACTGCGGGCGCGCGCAGCGGCGATTCACCGTGGTTGACCAAGGCGTTCATCCCGATCCCGAACGCCTTGCGCGACCAAGGTCGCTCGCCGAACCGCGTGGGGTTCAACATGTTTCGGACGAACGCGGTGCGTGGTGAGCACTGCGGGTGCGCGCATGCCTCCTCGGTTGACCATGCGTTCATCCCGATCGCCTTGCGCGCCCAAGGTTATTCGCGGCTCAACCTCGTGTGCTTCAACGCGTTTCCGACGAAGGCGGTGCGCTGCGAGCACTGCGGGCGCACGCGGTGGCGAGCTGTCGACCGCCTAGCGGCGCTTTCGGCGGACGAAGGCGATGGCGAGCGCGAGGATGAGGCCGCCGCCCGTGGCGTCTCCCGTGGTCGTGGTGCAGCCACCGCAGCCGCTGCCTTTTCCGCCGGAGCCTGCGCTCGAGGCGGGCGCGGCGGAGGGTTGTGGCGTGACGTCGTTCGCGCCTGCGTTGGCGCCGGCGTTGGCGCCCGCGGCGGCGACGGCGGTGACGGGGAGCGGGCCTTTGCCGGCGGTGATGCCGAGCTCGGGGACGTCCGTGCGGACGAAGCTCGTGAGCGTGACGCCGCCGCGCGGGATGAACGCGCTCTTCTCGGCGGCGGTGGGCGGGTTGGCGGCCGGCATGCTCTGCGGATCGTTCCATGGGCCGCCCCACACGCCGCGCTTGGGCTCTTTGCAGGTGAGCGGACCGACCCACGGGTGACGGATCGCGTAGCGGCCTTGGAAATTGTTGTAGGTGGCGGCGTCGGTCGTCGCGCCGTGCTCGAGGTTTCCCTTCGCGTCGCGTTGCTCGCGTCCGCCCATGATCGGCTTCGCGGACTTGAAGACGATGTCTTCACCGAGCGCCTCCTTCGAGTAGCGCGCATGGAGGCGGGTGATCGTCCACTGCTTCCACGTGAGCTGCGCCTTCTTGCCGAGGAGATAGGACGCCGTCATCGCGGTCTCTTCCGAAGGCATCGCGCCGCCGTCGAACGCCTTCTTCACGCAGTCGGCGAGCTCCTTGTCGTCGGTCTCGTTGCGGCTCACGCCGACGTCCTTGACCTTGCCTTCGGCGGTCCATGCGAGCTTCACGTCGACGTGGCCCGTCTTCGGCTTTCGATCCTTGAGCTTCGGCGTCACCTCGGGCTGCGGCATCCAGTACGGCGTCGGCATCGCTTGTCCGTTGGCTTCGAGCCAGCAGGCGTCGACGCGCGACTTGAATCGCTTGGCGACCAGCTCGCGTGTCTGCGGCGAGCCAGAGCCAAGGACCGACTCGATCGAGACGGTGGGTGTGGTGGGGGCGCCTGCGCTCGGGACCGCGTCGGCGCCGAGCGTCGCGAAGTCATCCATCGACATCGCGGGGCCGGGACATGGATCGCACGTCGACGCGTCCCACGAGTACTCGGTGACGACCGCCTTTGGATGCTTCTCGAGCGTGCGGTCGTAGAGCGCCGCGTAGAAGCGACCGAAGTGCTCTTTGCTTCCTTCGGCGAGGTCGAGGTTCGTCGGGATCGTCGCGTTGGGGTAGTTCGCCGCCTCGTAGCGCTCCGACGCGAGGATGTTGACGATCAGGTCCTGCGTTCCGCGCGAGTTGATGAGCCCAAGGCGCACCGGAAGAGAGAAGTCGTTCGAGTCGTAGTGGAAGCGGAGGGGCGAGAGCTGCGCCTGGCCCTTCTCGAACGTGACGCGCTTCGGGTCGACCTTCGCGACGAAGAACTTGCTGCCCGCTTGGACGTACGGCCGGAGGTACGGCTCGGCGCCCGAGGGGATCTTGTAGCTCTCTTGCTTCAGCCACGTGTCGAGGCCGCCCGAGTCCTTCGCGGAGAGGATCACGACGTCGTACTCACCGACGTCGAAGCGCGCCTCGACTGTGACGCCCAGGTCGGCGCCTCGTCCCGAGCCGCCGACAGCGCTCATCGCGGGCGCGGCGGCGAACGCGATCTGGCGGTTGTACTCCATACCGCCACCACCGCACGGGTCCTGCTCCCAGTACTCGACGAGGCGCGGCGCGGTCAGCCGGTCGATCTTGTCGAAGAGCTCCTTCGGCAGCGTCTTCACGTTCTCTTTTTGCAGCACGACCGGCACGGGCACCACGAGCGCGAAGCTCTCCGGCGGACCCTCGTAGTTGTTCTGCATCGAGAGGACGGTGCGCGTTCCTTCGCGCATCATCACCACCTGCGTCGCGTTGTTGAACAGCTTCGCGTCGGCACCGCTGACGTAGAAACCGCAGAACGCGCTGGCATCGCGAGCAGCAAGGAGCAGCGTGGCGGCGAGCGCGCCCGACGCGCACGACGAGAGGAGACGACGAACGGACCGCAGCGAGGGGATGGCCATCGGCGCGATGAGAGCGGCCAACCGTTCGACCGTCAATCATCAACGTCGCGGTCAGTGCGCGTCCTTCTCCGTGTCCTTCTCGCGCGATGCCGCCGCGTCGGCGCCCTTCGAGGCGTCGGAGCCCTTCGAGGCGTCGGCGCCTTCGTGATCCGACGCCGGCGCTGCGATGAGCTTCGCGACCTTGGGCGGCAGGACCTCGAAGACCGCCTTCACGCCGGCGACGGCGCAGCGGCGTCCGGAGTGGCCGTCGATCTTCGTGACCGGCCCGCACGTCACCGTCTTCGGCGCGCCGCCTTCGGCGAGGTGGATCTCGATGTCTACCTCGGGCTTGTCGGGCGTGAGGTCGGACGAGCCCAACGTGAGGACGCGATCGGCGAAGAGGCCGCTCGCGGCGTCGCGAAGCTCGTCGAGGTTGCGGCCGTTCGAGACCACGCGGTCGTTCACCTTCACGCGCACCGACTCGATCCGAGATCCCTCCGCGCGCATCGAGGAGTGGCTCACGTAGATGCGCCGGGCGAGCTCGTGCATGCCGGTCGAGATCGCGAAGACCTCGGGGCGCCCGTCGATCGCCCCGTAGTATCCGCCCTCCCCTTGCCGGCCGAATCGCAGCGTGATCGGCGCGTTGTTGTCGGTGAACGAGAGGACGACGCGGCAGCCCTTCGCGTCGTCTTGGTCCGTTCGCGAGAGGCCGAAGCTCCCGTCGTCCGAGTCCCAGACCCACGTGAGGACGTTTCCCTTCAAGATGCCGTCGGTGAGCTGGGAGATCGACGCGTCCGTCTCGTAGCCGCGTGGCTCGACAAGCCGGAGGCCGCTTCCGTCATCGACGAGCTCCTGCGTCGTTCCGCACTTCAAGAAGACACGGCGGACGGAGCGCGACGACTCGGAGGGCGCGAACAGGCGGCGGGATCGCAGCGTGGTCGCGCGCGGGACGAGGCGGCGCGCGACCTCTGTCGTCACGGTGAGGAGCGCGTCGTCACGCACGCGGCGGAGCGTCGCGGTCGCCGCGTTGGGATCGTCGAAGACGCCGACCTCGATCACCTCGTCGTGCTCGCCCGAATGCACGCGCACGCGGCTCTGCGCGCGAAAGGGCGCGCCGTGGTTGGGGCGCACGGAGCTCGCGGCGTCACGCTCGACGCGAACGAGGAGATCGCTCAGGGCCTCCGCTTCCTCCGTCGTCAGCTCACGGTCGACAGGCTCACGCTCATGAAAGCCTGCGCCGCGTCGTGCGAGCTCGATCACCCGCGGCGCTCCTTCGACGCCGCCGTCACCGCTGCTCGAAGAGCCCGCGGCATCGCCGGCGCCTGCGTCGGGCGCGAGATCGAGGCGCTCGAGGCGAAGCTCCTCGATTTCATCGGCGCGGAAGCCGAAGGGCTTCTTGTCGGCGAGGAGCTCCGGCGTGATCCCGAGGAGCGTGTCGATCGCCCCCTTCGGCGCGCATGCGGCGACGCGCGTGGGCTTTCGGCGAAGGACGACCACGTCGTTGGGATGGCCCGGGCACACGTCTCCGACGACGAGCTCGCCGGCCGGCTTGTCCTTGTCCTTCGGCGTCATCGTGATCGTGAGCTGAGGCTTCGACGTCAGCCGATCGGCGTCGGCGTCTTTCGGGAACGACTCGGCGCGCATCTCGGCGAGCGCGCCCCATACCTTGTCGAGCGAGGTACGCGACGCGAAGACCTGAAGGCTTGGAAGTCGAAACGAACGATCGTCGGCGCGCTCGATGACGAAGCCCGTCCCCGCTGCGGCGGCGAGCGCGGGGGGCCCCTCATGCTTGATCTCGAAGCGCGCGAGCTCGATCGAGAGGTAAGGCACGACCGTGCGATCACGCAGCGCGTCCGAACGACTCAGCAGCGCCTCCGTCAGCTCGCGCGAGATGACGAAGGGAGCGCCGTCGTCGACGCGAAAGTAGCTCGAGCCCTCCGGTCGTGGAGACGGCGCGCCGAGCGCGAACCGAATCGTGAGGCCGCCCATCACGATCGAGCCCGTCGCGCGCGGAGCGTCGAGGCCGAGCTGATGCAACGCCTCGTCCGACGCCTTGCGCACCCTCGTCGCGAATTCGAGCGTGGTGAGCAGGCGCTCGGTGGCGGCCTGGTCGACGCGCTCGCTTCGCGGAGAGGTCATCCGCCACGGGCTGTCCGTCTTCGCTTCGCGGACGAGAGTGATCGTCTCGTCGCTGTGCGCGATCTCGATCTTCGTGAGGTCATCGCGGCGCCACGCGACGAAGACGTTGTTCTCGCGGCGTTTGCGCTCGGTCTCCGTCACGCTGTCGCGCTCGCGCCACAACCAGAAGCCAAGCCCCAGCGCAATGACGAGGAGGACGATCGGCGTCGCGTGCCTCTTGAGCTCGAGGGCCACGGCTTACTTCCTCGACTTCGACTTCGACTTCGCCTTCGCCTTGGCGGAGCCCGAGCCCGAGCCCGAGCCCGAGCCCGAGCCCGAGCCGGAGCCCGAGCGTGTGCTCGCGCCCGCGCCTTTGCTCGACTTCGACGCGGCCTTCTTCGGCGCGCCCGCGCTCGGCGAGCCTTCGGTGCGACGGCGCCAGAGACCAATCACGAGACCAAGACCGGCGACGGTGAGCGGCATCAGCAGGAGCACATAACGTGCGACCGCCGAGCGATCTTCCGCCGTGATGCGCATTCCGGCCGAGACCGCGGCGCGATCGGGCACGTCGAGCACCTGCGGCTTCGACGCGAGCCACGAGATCGCGCTCTCGACGACGAGCGCCGCCCCGCGGAGAGGCATCGGCTCGCGAAACGTCGGCGACGTGAGCGCGCTCGCGCTGCCGAGCACGACCACGCGCGGGCCGTGCGGCGCGTTCGGCGATGTCTTCGCGCGCTCGGAGGCCATCGCCACGACGAGCGGACCTCCGAGGTCGCCCGCTTTCTTCTGCGGCTGCTCCTTCCACTCCGAGGCGCCGCTGACGTTCATGAGGCCGAACGCGTTCTTCGACGTATAAAGGAGCTCCGCCGGGTTCGCGCTGCCGGCCTCGGCGGCGCGGCGCATCGAGCGCGAGAAGTGGAGGATGATGCGCGGGACATCCCGCTTGTCGTCTTTGACGAGCGCCGCGGTGAGGGCATGCGGCCGTGCCTGCGCGACGAAGCGCATGCCGCCCGTCCCCGGGAAGGTCGCCTCTGCGTCTTCTTCGATCACGAGGTCGTCGTCGAGCGCGATGCCGAACGGCGTGAGCGCGCGATCGAGGTTCGCCGGGATCATGCCGGTGTCGCTGTTGCCCGTGATGGGGCTCACCGCGAGCAGCATGTTGCCTCCGCCGAGGAGATACGAGCGGAGGCGCTCGACCTCGTCCTTCGAGAACGCGCCCCGAAGACCTGCGACGACGACGACGCCGCACGGCGCGAAGGGCTCGCTCACGTTGGGCGCGCCAGGATCGACGACCGCGATCTCGTAGTTGTCCTTGACGAGGAGGTCCTTCAGCATGCCCGCGCCTTGTTGGCCGGGGTCTTCAGGGCTCATCTCGCCGTGGCCGGTCGTGAAGCAAAGCTTCGACTTCTCGGAGCCGAGGACGTTTCGAATCGCGCCCGTGAGCGCGCGCTCTTCCTTCGGCTTCACGTGCGTGTCGTCGCCGCTCGTGACCTCGACCATGTCCGACGCGTTCAAGAACCAATGCCGCTCACCGCGCGACACGACGACGATGGCGTCGGTCACCACGTGGCCTTCTTCGGTGCGGCCTGTCTCGATCTTGAAGCGCTTCTTGACGTCTTCGAGCGCGGCGACGTCGCGATCGGGATCGACGTAGTGCACGTCGAGCTTCTGCGTCTCGGCCTGGTACGCGACGAGGAGCTGCTTCACCGACTGCTCGAGCGGATCGGCGCCGCCGAGGAGCACCCAGATCTGCACGGTGTCGGGCAAATCGTGGAGCGTCTGCACCGTGGCGGGCGTGAGCGTGTACCGGTGGTTCGACGTCCAATCCCAGCGCGTGTAGCGACGCGCTGCGATCACGTTCGCGAGGATCACGACGACCATCGCCAGCACGACCGCCATGAGCTGCGAGGCCTGCGCCGGATCGATCCGCGGCAAGCCGAAGCGCTTCTTCTTGGGCGTCGCCGAGTCGCTCATCCCCACCTCCATGCGTCGACGGCGCGCGTCGTCACGAAGAGCGGGAGCACGATGAGAGATCCGTAGAAGACCAGCCGGCGCGAGTCGACCACGCCCGAGGCGAAGTCGTTCATGTGAGCCCACACCGACACGTACGCGCAGACGTCGTGCATCAACGTGCCGTCGCGCGTGACGAACTCGCCGATGCCGAGGATGAAGAGGCACAGGATGATGAGCGCCGTCAGGACGAGCGCCAAGAATTGACTCTTCGTGATCGCGCTCATGAGCATGCCGAGTGAGAGGTAGCCCGCGCCGACGAGGAGCACGCCGAGGAACGCCGCGCCGGCCACGTGCCAGTCGACCTCACCGGTCTGCTTGAGGATGACGAGATAGAGCGACGTGGGCAGCCACATCGCCACGTACGTCGTGAACACCGCCGCGAACTTCGCGAGGACGACGCCGGCGCTCGACACCGGCGCGGTCATCAGCGACTCGATCGTCCCGCTCCGGCGCTCTTCGGCGAAGAGGCGCATCGTCATCGGCGGCACGAGCAAGAAGAGGACGAGGTAGAGGAGCACCGTGTTGCCGAAGAAGGCCTGCAGCGGCGTCTGGTCGCTGATTTGCTGTCCTGCGTTCGCGAAGTGGTCGACGAGCAGGAAGAAGTGCATGCCTTGCACGAAGAGGAACACCGTGATCAGCACCCACGCGAGCGGGGTGACGAAGAACGCGAAGAGCTCGCGCTTGTAGATCGGCCAGAAGCTCCTCATGAGGCGTCCTCGTCGTCCGAGCCCGACGCGTCCGAGGCCGTCTCGTCCGAGCCCTCCGTGGCCTCTGCGCCACCTGCCGCTTCGTCGTCTTCGGCCGCGTCGCGAGGCTCGCCATACCCGGCCGCGCCCGTGAGCTCGCCGAAGAGCTCCTCGAGCGTGCTCTTCACGTGGGTGGCCTCGCGGACGAAGAGCCCGGCGGCGACGACGGCGGCGACGGCTTGCTCGGTGGCGAGCGCGATGACCGCGTCGTCGACCTTCTTGCTCCACGACGCGCGGATCGTGTGCACGCCGGCGTCGTCCTCGCGAACGCGCTCGGCGCGCGCGATCCCCGCGACGCCGCGCACGGCCGCGAGGCCGGCGGCGAGGTCGCCACGCACGACCATCTGGAGGCCGGCCGAGCGGCGTTTGCGCGCGAGCTCCGCCATCGTCCCCTCGGCGACGAGCTTGCCCTTCGCGATCACGACGACGCGGCTGCAGCTCGCCTCGACCTCGCTCAAGATGTGCGTCGAGAGGAGCACCGTGTGTTCTTTGCCGAGCTCGCGAATGACCTCGCGGACGTCGCGGATCTGGTTGGGGTCGAGCCCAGCGGTGGGCTCGTCGAGGACGAGCAGCGGAGGTTGCGAGACGAGCGCATCGGCGAGCCCGACGCGCTGGCGGTAGCCCTTCGAGAGGTGACCGATGACGACGTTCTCGACGTCGAGCACGTTCGCCTTGCGCATCGCATCGTTCACCGCGCTCTTTCGCTCCGATTTCGCGACGCGTTTGAGCTCCGCGCGAAAGCGGAGGTACTCGATCACCCGCATTTCCGGATAGAGCGGGACCGCTTCGGGCATGTAGCCGATCTTCTGGCGTGCCTCGAAGCTCTCCTTGTTGATGTCGAAACCCGCGACCTTCACCGATCCGCTCGTCATCCCCAAGAAGCCGGCGATGACGCGCAACGTGGTGCTCTTGCCCGCGCCGTTTGGCCCCAAAAAGCCGACGACCTCACCCTTGTCGACCTCGAACGAGAGATCGTCGACCGCGACCTTCGATCCGTAACGCTTCACGAGGTGCTGAACGGAAATCATCGAGGCGGGGTTTTGGGGGAGAACCCCATCGGAAGAGGAGACCTTCCTACCACGACCCGCAGAAGAGTTTCCATCGCGCACCAAGCCGCGGCACAGTTAGGAAGACGTGTGGCCGATGGGCATATCTTCTGCTTCGTACGTCGCCGCGGCCGGTTTCGCCGCGACGATCGCTCTCCTCTCGACGGCGACGGCGTGTGGCTGCAAGTCGAGCCCCACGTCCGCGCCGCCCGCCGCGAGCACCCAGACGCCGCCGCCGACCGACGTGGCCGACGCAGCCGCTGACGATCGCGATGGAGGCATGATCGACGGCGCGAGCGTCGCCCTCACGGACGCTTCATCGAGCTCGGCCGCGGCGACCGACGGTGGTGTCCCCGAAGGGATGCTGCTCGTCAAGGGCGGCACCTTCAAGATGGGCTCCGATCCGAGCGAAGGCGGAGAAGGCGACGAGCATCCCGTACACGACGTGACCGTCGCGTCCTTTTACCTCGACAAGACCGAGGTCACCCAGGCCGCCTACGACGAGTGCGTCACGGCGAAGGTGTGCACCGCTCCCGATCCCGAGATCCTCGGATCGTTCGGCGGTCTGTTCAAGGCGCCGCAGAAGCCGGTCATCGGCGTGTCGTGGTTCTCCGCGCGCGACTACTGCACGTGGCGAGGCAAGCGTCTTCCTCGTGAGGCCGAGTTCGAGCGCGCCGTTCGCGGCGAGGACGGACGCCGCTACCCTTGGGGCAACGATCCGCCGACGAAAGAGCGCACCGTGTTCAGCGCGAGCTACACCGAAGAGGTCGGCACGCATCCTCTCGGCAAAGGGCCGTTCGGGCACGACGATCTCGCCGGCAACGTCTGGGAGTGGATCGAGGACGACTACGATCCCTTCGCCTACACGAGGCCGACGGCGAGCGAAGGCAAGCCAGGCTCCTGCGACGAGATCCTCGCGGCGCAGAACAAGCTCCGCGCCGAGGGCAAACAAGGCTTCACCGGGACGAACCCGATCCCCACCGAGTGCGAGAAGTCGATCCGCGGCGGAGCCTACAATTATCCCGCCTTTGGCCTACGCAGCACGAACCGCATCCATCATCCAGCGAAGTTCAAGCTGCGCATGACCGGCGCGCGCTGCGCCAAGGATCTCTGAGCGAAGACGATCCGCCCGTCCACGAAGGACCACCGAAGCTCATCGGCGAGCGTCGACCACATCCTCACGGCACGTCGAGCGGGGCCGCGCGCCACAATCCGTGCAGAGTACACCATTCGTGCGCGACGACCGATTTCACGCCCGCGGGGATGACGAAGCGCACCGTCGGCGGCGCGGCGTCGGTGGAGGAGAACTCCCAGAGCCCGACGACGACGTCTTTGCCGTCCACGACGCCGCGAAGGTAGATCGTCGTGATGTAGTGCACGACCGGCGGCGGCGCCGGCGCGGCGTCGGCCTTGCTCGCGTCGAGGCCCGCGTCGCTCGCGGAGTCGGGCTTGCTGGCGTCGAGGATCATCGTCATCGCGTCGGGCTTGCCTGCGTCGCCGATCGTGTTCGTGCCCATCACGTGCTCGACGACGACCTCGACGTATTGCGTCCCCTTCTCGAAGACGATCGCCGCCTTCGGGACGTGGCTGTTCTCTTTGCCCGTCATCGGCCCCGCGTCGCCGCGCTCGAACACGCCGCGATTCCAGACGCGCTTCTGCTCGCTCTCGAGCTGCTTCACACGCGCCTCCCAGCTTTGAACGGGCACCTTCGGCGCGGCGTCTCCGGTGTCGACCGGCTCGCTCTTGCCCGGCACGTGCTCGTCTTGATCGGTCGGCGCCGGATTCGTCTCGTCGCTGGAGTTGTTGTCGTTCCTGTTCTTCGACGACGTCCCCTCGCCCGACGGTGACACCGGCGCCGTGCACGCGAGCGCGACGCGACCGAGCGTCGCTGCGCCGAGCCCGTAGGCGAGCGTTCGCAGGAGCACCCGGCGATCGATGCGCGCGTCGTTCTTGTCCCTCTGCTGGAGGTTCCTTTTCATACCGAGCTCCCTTGTCTTGGGGAGACGTTTCGCTTCACAAGCGTGCGTCTTTGGCCGAGCGCCACCGACGCGGACAACGAACGTCTCGAGCGAAATGAAGCTGGTGCAACGGGTATACCTCCCGCGACGCGCCGAAAATCGCGCGAAATACGCCCTTTGGTGCGCAAGGGTGGCCACCCGGCGGTGCGCACGATTGCTTCGCACTGGTTCGGGGAGGTCCCGAACTGGCGAAATTTGCGCAACCCGCAGGCTTGCCTGCTGCCTTTTAGCCGCGCACGCGCCAGTTGCCGACGAAGCCGCGACCGATCTCGTCGCACGTCGGATCGGTGACGATCAGCTCGGGCCGGCCGTTGCGGTTGACCACGATCGTGTTCTGCCGAAACACACGTCCGAACGAGATCGCTTCGTCGCGATCCATGCCGTGCACGAGCCACGACGGCTCACGCCACGTGCCCTCCGGATCTTCTTCGTACCCGACGCATTGCTCGACGCGGTAGCAGCCGAGCACGAGCATGTCACGGAGCACCGAATGACGTGAGTCGTTGACCTTGCGCGGCAGGAGCATCGACCGCGGGTTGAACGCCGTCAGGATGGTGAAGGGCTTCGTGAGGAGCTCGGGAAGCGACGTGAGATCCTGCACGACGTCTCCGTCGAGCGACACCCGGAGCGGTCCCGTCGCGGTCGGCAGGTCGTAGACGCTCGAGAGATACTGGCGGAGGAGGTTGTTATCCATCGGATCGGATCGCCTTTTGGTTTCGAGGGTGGCTCGGCTTCGCTTATTGCTTGCTGCGCTCTCAGCGATCGAATCGATAGCCGACGCCGCGGACCGTTTGGATGAAGACCGGGTCCTGCGGATCGACCTCGAGCTTTGCGCGAAGCTGCTGGATGAAGTTGTCGACGGTGCGTGGCGTGCCGTGATGGTTCGGTCCCCACACACGCCGGAAGATGTCTTCGCGCGACAGCGCTTTGCCGCGCTCCGTGACGAGGCACATCAGCACGTCGAACTCCGTCGCCGTCACGTCGACGAGCTGGTTCGCTCGCCGAATCGTGCGCGCCTCGACGTCGATCTCGACGTCGCCGAAGACGATGCGCGTGCGCTGTGCGGCCGGCGCCGCGGGGGCGCCACGGCGGAGCGCGACGCGAACGCGCGCCAGGAGCTCGGCGAGGCTGAACGGCTTCGCGACGTAGTCCTCGGCGCCGAGCTCGAGGCCGGCCACCTTGTCCATCTCGCCTGCCTTCGCCGAGAGGATGATGATCGGGACCGTGCGCCCTTCGCTTCGCAGATCGTGGAGCACCTCGAGGCCGTTGCGCTTCGGGAGCATGAGGTCGAGGATGACGAGATCGGGCTCGATCGTCCGCGCGAGGAGGAGGCCGCGCTCTCCGTCGTCGGCGACGTGCACCTCGTAGCCTTCGCTCTCGAGGTTGATCCTGAGCCCGATCGCGATGCTCGGATCGTCTTCGACCACGAGCACGCGGCGCCCTTGCAGGCTTGCCGATTTGGGCTTTGGCTCGGTGGACGTCATCTCGGTTCCTCGAACGATCGAACGGACTCGGACGGACTGTCGCGCTCGCTGTCGAACGAGCCTCTCCTTACCCCGAAGGCTTCGCGACCGGAAGAATGATCGCAAATGTCGACCCTTTGCCCTCTGCGCTGTCGACGGTTACGCGGGCGCGATGAGCTCGAGCGACGTGGTTGACGATCGCGAGGCCGAGGCCCGATCCCTCCTTCGTGCGGGAGAGGCGATCGTCGATTCGATAGAATTTCTCGAAGATGCGGCGATGCTCCGGGCGCGGGATGCCGATCCCGTTGTCGGTGACCGCGATCGTCACCTCGTCGTCGGTCGCGCTCAAGCGAAGGCGCACACGCGGCGGGTCTCCGCCGTATTTCTGAGCGTTCGAGAGCAGATTCACGATCGCGCCGGCCATCGCGGCCCGATCGGCCATCACGTTCGGCAGGTTCGGCGTCGCCTCCACGCCAAAGTCGAGATCTCCGCCGAGCTCCTGATGCGGGGAATATGCACGCAACGCATCCTCGACGATGTCCGCGACCTTCTCGTTTCGAAGCTCGTAGATCTTTCGCCCCGCCTCCATGCGTCCCCAGTCGAGGAGACGCTCGATGAGCTTGGTGAGCCGCTCGGACTCCGCGACGAGCAGCGTGGTGCACTTGTCGCGCGTCGCCGCGTCCGCGTCCTTCCGCTGGAGGGTCTCGGCGAACAGACGAATGGCGGTGAGCGGCGTCCGAAGCTCGTGACTCACCTTCGAGACGAAGTCGGCTTGAAGCTCGGAGAGGTTCGCCTCGCGCCGGATGAAGACGAGCACGAGCACGATGCCCGTGATCATGACCGCGATGAAGCTGACGGTCAGGATGCCGAACAGCAAATTGATCCTCGCCTCGAGGAACATCAAGATGATGCCGATCGAGAGCAAGAGGACGGTCGGGATGATGATCAGGTAGACGAGGAGCTGAACGATGCGGCGATAACCAAGCCGCTGCACGTTCTTCGCGGTGACCTGCCGGATGCGCTCGCTCGGCCCTGGCGTGCTCGAGGAGCGTTGCGTCTCTTTGGCGGCGCCGTCCTCGTTCGACATGTCGCCCTCTTCATCCGAAGCGGGTGTTGCGACGGGCGCGGACGGCGAGGAGGACGTGGACGGCATGATCGAGTGGCCTTCCGCGTCGCTATAGCACTGCTCACGCGCGGGCGAGAAAGCGATCCCCTACGTAGAGGCGCGCCCGAGAAAGCCCCTTCGAATCCAGCAAGGCCTTGACCGTCTTCGGCGAGAGCTTCGTCTCGCTGAGCACGAGCGAGCGCAGATTGACGAGGTTGGGGGACGCGGCGAGGGCCTTCGCGCCGTCGTCGCCGATCCCAGCGTCGCCGAGGTGAAGCTTCTCGATCTGGCGCGAAGAAGGCCACGCCGCGATGCGCTTCGCGGTGACGCTGCCGAGCTTGTTGCCGCCGAGGAGTAGGCGCCGCACGTTCTTCAACGTGCCGCCGTCGAAGAGGGACTCCACGTCGGCCGCCGACAGATCGTTCGATCGGAGATCGAGATCGGTCACCGTCGCGAGCCGGCCGGTCTCGACGAGGGCTTGAAGCCCGCGCCCGCCGATGCCGTTGTTCGGAATCGCGAGCTGCTCGAGCGCGCCAAGCCCCGGCGCCGCGGCGAGCGCCTGCGCGAGCCTCTCGCCCGCATGGTACGAGGACAACGAGAGATGCGTGAGCACCGATCGCATCGCGCGTAGCGAGAGGAGAGCGTCCTTGCCGACGCGGCACATCGTGAGCGACAGCAGGCGCAGGTTCGCGAAGTGAGGAAGCTCGACGAGCGCCTCGATGTCGGCCTTCGAGACGCCGATGTTGTCGAGCGTGACCTCGCGCAGCGCAGCGGCGACCTTCGTGCTCGAGGCTGCCTCGAGAAAGCGAAGCGGCACCGAGCGCTTCGCATACGACGTGATCGTGAGCGAATGCGCTCTCTCGAAGACAGCGCTTCCTCCGAACTTCGCGAGCGGGCTCGACTCGCTGATGCGACGGTTCGCCATCACGGTGAACCGCGACAACAGCGGCTCGAGCGCGATCGCCTTCACCCCGCTCTTGGCGAGCTCGTCGGCCTCACCCGATGCGCCCTCGACGAATCCACGGCGGATCTCGAACGTGAGCTTCGGCGCGGCCTTGCGCGCTCGCGCGACGATGACCGGACCATGCTCGGCGAGGAGCACGCGCTCGCGTCGCTTCATGCGCGTGTACGACTCGTGATCCGAGTCGATCTTCGACAGCGCGCACTGGAGCTGAATGAGCTCTCCGTGCGGATCTCCGCACTCGCTCAGGAGATCCGCGTAGACGAGCCGCGGGGCGTCGTCGTCCGGTGACTCGTAGATCCTGCGGAGGAGCCCCTCTTCTCTCGCCGTAATGATGCGCGAGCGAGGCACGGATCAGCCGCCGATGGCCGCGCGCATCACGTCGAGCGGCGGCCGAACATGAAGCCAGAGCTCGAAGGCGAGCGCGCCTTGGCGAACCAGCATGCCGAGCCCGCCGTCGCTTCGCAGCCCGAGCGCCGACGCGCGATGCAGGATCGGCGTCCGCGGAGGCGCGTAGACGACGTCGAGGACCACGCATGCAGAATGCACAGACTGCCAGTCTACCCCATCGCAGACGACATCTCCCGAGACCGATGAGCCGTCCATCCCCGCGGTCGTCGCCTGCACGATCGCCCGCAAATCCTCGCGCTCTTTCGGGCGTGGCTCGCCCGCCGGCGCCTCGAGCGATGCGTGCTCGAGGACGATGGCTTGGCCTGCGCCGCGGAACACATCGAGCACGCGATCGAGCTCGGGCTTGTGCTTTCGCCCGCGCACTGTGATGTGAGACACGCCAAGCGTCGCGAGCGCATAGATCGCGGCGCGCGCCGCTCCGCCCGTGCCGAGCACGATCGCGCTCGCGCCGCCGAACGTGCCGCGCTCACCGCCGGCCACGCGAACGAGCTCCTCGGCGAGCGCAGGAGCGTCCGTGTTGTGCGCGCGCACGCCGCCGGTCGTTCGAACGAGCGTGTTCGCGGCGCCGGTCGCCGCCGCGCTCGCGTCCACTTCCTCGACGTAGCGAAGGACGTGCGTCTTGTGCGGCACCGTCACGTTCAGGCCTTCGTACGTGCCTCCTCGCACGAGCCGAACACGCGCCTCGAGCTCGGCCTCGCTCGTCTCGAGCTTCTCGTACGTGTGCGCGAGGCCAAGCGCGCGGTACGCCGCCTGATGCATCGCCGGGCTCTTCGAGTGTGCGATGGGTGAGCCGATGACCGCGAACTTCATCGCTTCGTCTGCTTCGCGGGCGTAGTCGGCGCGGCCGGCGCGGAGGTCACCTCGGCTTCGAATCGCCCCGCGTCGACGCGGACGTGCAGGCGATCTCCGACCTCGACCTCGTGCGCGTCGCGGACCGCGCGGCCATCATGATGCGTGACGATCGCGTAGCCGCGTCCGAGCACCTTGAGCGGGCTCATCGCGTCGAGACGACCCGCGAGCGACGCGATGCGATCTCCTCGATCACGGACGAGCCGCGGTCCGACCGCGTCGAGACGCGTCGCGAGCGACGTGCGCTCCTCGACGCGATCGCGAAGGAGGTGCCGTGAGACCGCCGAGAGCCGCGCTCCGAGCTCGGTGATGCGCAGGTGATCGCGCGCGATGCGTTCGCGGGGATGCGCCGCCGAGAGCCGTGCGTCGAGGCGTGACGCGCCGTCGCGCTCGCGCGCGAGCTTCTGCGTGAGGAGGCGCTCGAGCCGCGCGACGTGCTCGTCGATGCGTTGCTGCGCGCTCGCGATGAGGAGGCGCGGATCGCCGAACGCCTGCGCGAGCTGTCCGGCGATGACGCGATCCTCGGCGATCTTGGCCTGGATGGCGCGTCGGAGACGCCCCGATCGCTCTTCGAGCAGACGGCGGCGCGCCATCGAATCGGGCACGACCATCTCGGCGGCCTGCGACGGCGTGGCCGCGCGGCGATCGGCGGCGAAATCGACGAGCGTGATGTCGACCTCGTGCCCGACCGCGCTGACGATCGGTACGCGGCATGCCGCGACGTCACGCACGAGCATCTCGTCGTTGAAGGCGATGAGGTCCTCCTGCGAGCCGCCTCCTCGACCGATGATGATCACATCGACGCCGCGCACCTTCTGCAGCATGCGAAGCGCGCGCCGGATGGAGTCGGCTGCGCCGGCGCCCTGCACCTGCGCCGGCGCGAGGAGGATCTTCGCGCCGCCTCTCCGGAAGGCGACCTTGCAGATGTCGTGGATCGCCGCGCCGCGCGCGCTCGTCACGACGCCGACGATGCGCGGATCGTGCGGGAGCTCCCGCTTTCGCTCCTGCGCGAAGAGCCCTTCGGCCTGAAGCTTCTCCTTGAGCTTCTCGAGCGCCTCGAGCAGCGCGCCTTTGCCGGTGGGCTCGACGCGATCGCCGACGAACTGGAGCTTGCCGCGCGGCGACCAATAGGTGGGCTTGCCTCGAACGCGAACACGCGCGCCGTCCTTGATGAGGGCACGGCCGCGCGGCGTGACCTGCGATCGATAGAGGACGACGTCGATCATCGCGTCCTCCGCTTCGTCCTTCATGCAGAAGTACACGTGCCCGCTCGAGGCAGGCCGTGCGCCGCTCACCTCGCCTTCGACCCACACATCGCCTGTGAACGAGCGCTCGAGCGATCGACCAACGACCCGTCCGAGCTGCGCGACCGTCAGGACACGCGGCCCTTCCCGCTGCGGCGCCTCGGCGGTCTTCTGCGGGCGATCGGGCAGCGGCGGAGGCACCCACGCGGGCGGGTCGACGCGCGAAGGTGGACCGGGACGCGACGGCGGGATGATCGACGCCGGCGGCGGGGGCGCTGGTGATCGGGGCATGGGAGCGACACCCGCATCGGATCGCGGCGTGGGGACAATCGAAGGAGTCTGCCGCGACTCGGGCGCCGGGTCTTCGGGCACGCTCGGACGAAGCTCGCGCTTCGGCTGGAAGATGGCGAAGTCGAACGCGAGCGACTCGCCCGGCTTGCTCCGCGGCGCCGGTTTGTCCGGCTTGTCCGGTTTGTCCGATCGATCCGCCACGCGTCGCTTGCTCCCGCGCTCTCTCTTCAGACCGGCTCGACGTCGAGCACGCGAACGTTGCGCTTCTTCTTCTCTTGCTCGGTGCAATAGCGAAGACGCTCGTAGAGCGCGACCACGTCCGTCTTCACGCCATCGATGCGGATCTCGGGCGTCGTCTTGTCCATCGCCTCGAGCACGATGTTTCCCGTGCCCATGATCCGTTGGCCGAAGGGGCGCTCGACGATGTAATCGACGACGCGGTAGAGATCGACCTGCTCCATCCTCTTCGAGAACACCCCGCGCTCGATCACGATGCGCTGCGTGGTGATCTTGTAGCTCGTGCCGCGCGTCGCGATGTAATTGACGAGGACGCTGATGCCGAGCGTGAGGATCGCGAGGAGCAGCCCGCCGATCCCTTGGATCACCGCGGGACGGCCTTGATAGAGCAGCTCTTCACCGCCCGAGGAGCCGGGCATGAGCCCTTCGCGTGCTGGCTGTAGCTGCATGATGGTCGCTACAGCTTTCTCCTTCTGCGGCCAGCAATCAAGCGTGGCGTCACGTCTCGCCGGCCGCCGGCTCGACAGGTCGCGTCAGGGCAAGCACGCGGACACGCCGCCGGCGATGGGCGTGCACGTGCCCTTGCCGCCGCAGTCTTTCGTGGTGGTGCATTTCGTGTGGCACTTGTTGTCGGTGTGCATCACGAGGTTGCCCTTGCATGAAATCGGCGCAGGAGCTCCCGCGTCGACGACGCCGCCGATCGCCTCGCAATAAGGATAGGCGCCGTCCCCGAGCTCGGGCCGTGATCCAAGACCGGTGCAGCCGAAGCCGGCAGGACAGGCGATCGAGGGACCGCACTCGTACTTGCACGCGGCGCCTGCGAAATAGACCTGACCTTTGATCGCGCACTTTCCGCCCACCGGCTTCACCGATGACGCCGGGGTCGCGGTGAAGCTGCTGTTCGGGATCCAACCTTCGAGCGTGTCCGTCGCCACCTTCGGATCGGCGAACGCGACGAGGATGTAGTCGCCGTGCTGCGCGACCTTCGTCACGACGACGTCCTTCTTCAACGTCGCGACCCACGGACCGCCGCCAGGAGACTCACGCGCGATCGTCGCGTCGGCTTGGAGCTTCTCTTTCGAGAGGTCGAGCTTCGTGTCGCTCGGGAAGCGGCCCACCTTCGCGGCGTTCTTCGCGACGGGCTCCTCTGCTGGTGGCGCGGCATCGGCGACCGCAGTTGCAGCGGCGCCGTCGACCTGCGAAGCCGCGTCCCCAGCGGCGTCGTCTTTCTTCGAGCAAGGGCCAAAGAAGGACACGACCGACGCGAGCGCGAGGATGGAAGCGGATTTCAACATGGGCGATGCGCGCGAGCTTATCGCCAGCTCTTGCGGAATGCACGAGCGCCCGAGCACCTCACTTCTCTTCTGCGACCAACTCGGTTAACGATGGTGGCCCCCATGGCCGCATCGTTCAAGAAAGTCCTCGTCGCCAATCGTGGTGAGATCGCCGTTCGTGTCACGCGAACCCTTCACGAGATGGGCATCCGCTCGGTCGCGATCTACTCCGACGTCGATCGCGCCGCACTTCACGTCCGCGTCGCCGACGAGGCGTATCCGGTCGGCCCGGCGCCCGCCGCCGAGAGCTACCTCCGGATCGAGAAGGTGATCGACGTCGCGAAGCGCTCGGGATGTGACGCGATCCACCCCGGCTACGGCTTCCTCAGCGAGAACCCGAACTTCGCCGACGCGTGCGAGAAGGCGGGCATCACGTTCATCGGACCGCCGGGCAGCGCGATGCGGCAGATGGGCTCGAAGACCGCCGCGCGCGCGAAGATGGCTGCCGCCGGCGTCCCGATCGTCCCGGGCGCGACGTGCGACACCACTGAGGAGGCGACCGCGGCCGCCAAGAAGATCGGCTTCCCGGTCATGCTCAAGGCATCCTCCGGCGGCGGCGGCAAAGGCATGCGCCTCGTTCAAAACGAAGGCGAGATGGCGAGCGCATGGGAGCGCGCGCGCAGCGAGGCGAAGAAGTTCTTCGGCGACGACACCGTCTACATCGAGAAGGCCATCCTTCGGCCGCGTCACGTCGAGATCCAAATCCTCGGCGACCGCGAAGGCAACATGGTCCACGTCTTCGAGCGCGACTGCTCGATCCAGCGCCGCAACCAGAAGGTCGTCGAAGAGACGCCTTCCCCTGCAAAAGCGGCCACGCGTGAGCTCGTCGCGAAGATGGGCGCCATCGCCGTGCAAGGCGCCAAGGCCGTCGGCTACCACTCCGCCGGCACCTTCGAGTTTCTCCTCGCGGAGGACGGCAACTTCTACTTCCTCGAGATGAACACGCGCCTCCAGGTCGAGCACCCCGTCACGGAGCTCATCACCGGCCTCGATCTCGTGCGTGAGATGGTGCTCATCGCGCAAGGCGAGAAGCTCCCGTTCGTGCAGTCGGATCTCGTCGCGCGCGGCGCGGCGATCCAGTGCCGTGTGTACGCCGAAGATCCCTCGAGCGGGTTCTTGCCTTCCCCCGGCCGCATCGAACGCCTGGTCACGCCGTCCGGTCCGGGCGTCCGTGATGACGGCGGCGCCTACCCGGGCTCGGACGTCTCGAGCTACTACGACCCGCTCGTCTCGAAGCTCTGCGTGTGGGCGCCCACGCGCGAGCGCGCCATCGCCCGCATGCGTCGCGCGCTCGGCGAATACATCGTGACGGGCATCCGCACGAACCTCGCCTTCCACGAGAAGCTCTTCTCCCATCCCGACTTCGTCGCGGGCAACTACGACACCGGCTTCATCGAGCGTCACCAAGAGGCCCTCCTCGGCTACCCCCTCGTCCCCGAAGCCGACCGCGACGCCGTCGCCGTCGCGATCGCCATCGCCGCCGCCCGCATGGAACGCGCGACCGGCGTCACCGCTGCCCAGACCGGCGAGACCGGCTCACGTCTCTCCCCGTGGGTCGCGCATCACCGCGCACGCCTCTCGTCATGAGCGTCGTCGGTTTGCGATAGGCATCACGGCGGCGTGGGTGGACCGAGCGAGTCGAGCCGGACGCGCGCGACGCTGACGTGGGGACGATCGTCACCGGCCGGCCAGATGCTGACCATCAGGATGATCTCGTCACACGTGATCGCGAGTGGCCTGAGCCAACCCCACGCTTTGCCATCCGTCGGAAGAAACCAGGCGTAGCCGTCGACGAGGCGTGCGATCACGACAGCGTTGTGGGGGGAGCCGTCCTGAATCGTCGTCGTCTGCCGCGCCGCGTAGCCGCAGCCGACGACGAAGGGCGACGTGCCGAACGGGCTCCCTCGGAGATCCGTTCGCAGGACGCGACGTTGGATCTGCGCCGGGTCGGTCGTGAACGGGGACGTCGCGATCAGCACCTTCGGAAACGGAGCGCTCGTCGATGGTCGCTCGCTGCCTTCGATCCACACGAGCGACTGGCCGTCCGTACCGAGATCGGCGACGCCGCGTGTGGGGTCGGCGCCGAAGGTCAGGAAGTCCTTCGTCCCCGCCGCGTCGGTGTAGACCTTCTGCTTGTTGACAGCGCTGCTGTCGGCGGCCCAAAACAGCGTGCTCCCGAAGAAGAAGGGCCAGTTCTGCGCGAGCGACCCCTCGACGTCGCCCGTCGGGATGCTCTTGATGACGCCGCCATCCGTCCACGAGCTCAGCGTGAAGCTCGGAAGCTCCAGGAGGCCGGGCTCTCCGGCCGCGAATCCTCGCGCGAGCTTGTCGTGGTAGTGCTTCAGGACCTTTGGATGGGGATCGTCGAGGTGGCCGCCGATGGCGCCGCCGCCGTAACTGCTGGGTCGACCCGTCGCTTCTGCGTCGTAGACCTTGAAGGCGTAGTGATCACCATCGCTCTTTGTATCGCCGAGGATGCAAGGACCGATGGCTCGCTCGCGGAGGCCGACGAGAACGTTACCATCGAGCTCTGCGACCATCCGAAGCGTCCAATCCGGCTGATAGCGGGCCGTCGACATCACCAAACGGCCATCCGAACGGCGCGCGACTTCGGTGCCCGGAGTGATGAGCTCGCTGTTGAACGCCTGGGGTGGCCAATCGGTCACCATCTCGCGGCAGCTCTTCGTCGACGTCTGATCGTTTACGCGGCAAGGCTGCCACGTGATGGGAGGAAGCTTCGCGGGCTCGACCGACACCCAGAAGCCGCAAATCGGATCATAGTCGTTGTAGGGGATCCACCCGTCGACAGGCACGGGTGGGTCCGCCTCCCAAGGCTCGGACGGCGCGCGCTCGGGCTTCGCGTCGAGAGCGCTAACGCCGCTGTCCGCGTTCGAGGCCTGATCGCCCGTCTCATCTCCCCCACAGTGCAGCGCGCCAAAGACCATCGCGCTCGCCAGCAACGTCGCGCAAGTGACCAGCGCACGAGGCATCTTCGCGGTCGTAGGTTGACGAGGCGTAGCCATCATGGCGGCGTGGGTGGACCGAGCGAGTCGAGCCGGACGCGCGCAACCGTGAAGCGTGACTTTACGGAGACCAGGATCACGAGCTCGTCACACGTCAGTGCCAGAGGAGTTCGCCAGCCCCAATCCAAGAGTGCACCATCGGGTAAGAACCACGCGTATCCGTCAGAAAGGCGCACGACGATGGTGACGTTCTGGAACCCACCGTCCCTCGCCATCGTCATCGAACGAGCCGCGTATCCACACCCGACGACGAAGGGTGACGTCCCAAACGGATAGCCCGTGAGATCCGTTCGCAGGACGCGACGTTGGATCTGCGCCGGGTCGGTCGTGAACGGGGACGTCGCGATCAGCACCTTCGGAAACGGAGCGCTCGTCGACGGTCGCTCGCTGCCTTCGATCCACACGAGCGACTGGCCGTCCGTACCGAGATCGGCGACGCCGCGTGTGGGGTCGGCGCCGAAGGTCAGGAAGTCCTTCGTCCCCGCCGCGTCGGTGTAGACCTTCTGCTTGTTGACAGCGCTGCTGTCGGCGGCCCAAAACAGCGTGCTCCCAAAGAAGAAGGGCCAGTTCTGCGCGAGCGACCCCTCGACGTCGCCCGTCGGGATGCTCTTGATGACGCCGCCATCCGTCCACGAGCTCAGCGTGAAGCTCGGAAGCTCGAGGAGGCCGGGCTCTCCGGCCGCGAATCCTCGCGCGAGCTTGTCGTGGTAGTGCTTCAGGACCTTTGGATGGGGATCGTCGAGGTGGCCGCCGATGGCGCCGCCGCCGTAATCCGACAGCTCTCCCTTCGCTTCAGAGTCGAAGACCTCGAAGGCATAGTGGTCCCCATCACCACCTAGCTCATTAACCACACACTGACTCGGGCTTCGCTCGCTGATTGCAACGAGCACGGGACCGTCGAGGTCCGCAGCGAGGCGGATGGTCCATGGATTCTCGTAGCGAGCCGTCATCAAGATCAGTCGACCATCGCGTCGACGCTGCACCGCCGTTCCAGGGCTGATGAGCTGGTTGGTGAACGCCTGGGGTGGCCAATCGGTCACCATCTCGCGGCAGCTCTTCGTCGACGTCTGATTGTTTACGCGGCAAGGCTGCCAGGTGATGGGAGGAAGCTTCGCGGGCTCGACCGACACCCAGAAGCCGCAAATCGGAGCGTAGTCGTTGTAGGGGATCCACCCGTCGACAGGCACGGGTGGGTCCGCCTCCCAAGGCTCGGACGGCGCGCGCTCGGGCTTCGCGTCGAGAGCGCTAACGCCGCTGTCCGCGTTCGAGGCCTGATCGCCCGTCTCCTCTCCCCCGCAGTGCAGCGCGCCAAACGTCCTCCCCACGATACAAACGTAACGCCGGACGACGTGAACCGCGCAACCGTTAGCGCGGCGTCGTTTCGGCGAGCTGGTGGTGGTTCTTTCCGACGTAGTGCATGTCGAGGGAGCCGGACGCGCAGAAGCTCGCGAACCATGGTCCGCGGAAGCGCTCTTCGCGTGGATCGACGAGCACGTAGCCGGTCTTCAGGCACCAGGCGAGGAAGAGACCGAGGTTGTCGTCGATGACCTCCGCGTCGGCGAAGAGGATCGTGTTGCCCTTCAGGCGGCCTTCGAATCGCAGATCGCCCCAGTACTCGCCGTCGATCGTCTTGAGTCGCGTAATGCCGCTCACGCGCTCGCCCTCTTGCACGAGCTCCATCGTCGCGTCGTAGACCTCGTAGGGGCCGCGCGGCTGCCTCATCACGCCATGCCACGTGCCGGTGAGATCGAACGCGCCGAGCGTGAGTCGCGAGAGATGGACGGGATCGCCGGGGGACACGTGCATCGGTGACTCATGCTCGCGCACCAGATGCGTCGCGCCGAGGCACTCGCCTTCGAGGTTCATCGCGAGCGGCGCTTCGGGCCGCTCGTCGGGGGTTGTCTTGTACTGACAACGATCGAGCACCTCGACCTTGCAGCCGAGCACGCTGACGACCGCGATCTCTTGGCGAGCGAGCTTCGCTTCGAGCGCGGCGCGGCCCGATGGAGACCAGCTCGCGCTCGACGGATCGGCGACGTCGGCCGGCGCGCAGACGGCCTCCGGCGCTTCCGGTCGCCATGTCCGCGACGGGATCGTAGCGCGCGACGGAAGGCAACCTGCGAGGAGAGACGTCACGACGAAGATCGCGACGAGGTAGAGGGAGGTGGAGTCGGAGCGTGGATGCATGACGGATGTCCCGTCCGCCGCAACGCATGTGCCGGGCGCTTCGTGCGCGCGCTTCGTGGATTTGGACCCGAGCGAGCGCGTCGGGGATGCGCAGGCGGCAAGTCAGGCGTGCAGCGGAGTGCACACGTTCGTGGCCAGACCGCGCCGGTCCATTCAGGCCGCGCGGGTCAGGTCACTCGCTCGGCGATGAGATGGGCTGAGCTGATCAGTTCGCGTCGGCGTCGGCGTCTTTGCCGCCGTCGGTGAACTGGTCGGTCGCGCACTCGTTCTTGCACTTGCTGTTGATGCAGCCGAGGAGCGCGATGCCGATCTGCTGCGTCGACTGCGAGACGTTGCCGAAGGAGCCTGCGCAGATGAGCGGGTTCGATTGGTTCTTCAAGTAACAATCGAGCGCGTCACCCGCGAGCCCTTGGCAGTCGCAGTCCTTGTTGCAGTCGTCGATCTGCTTTGCGCAGTTCTTGTTGCCACACTGCAGGCAGAGACCGGTGGTCGATCCGCTGTCCCCGATCGCGGCGTCGGGGATCTGCTTCGTGAAGTCTGCGTTTGCGTCGCAGTTGTTCGTGTCGGCGTCTTCGTCCGGCGGCGCGGTGTCTTTCTTCGTGCCGGTGTCGGTCGCGGCCGACGAATCGTTGCCGGCGTCGACGGAGGTCGCGGGAGGGTTCTCCGTGTCACCGCATGCTTGAACGCTCGCGGCTGCTGCCAAGAGCGCCAGACCACTGCACACCAACACCATTCGAGCTCGCATCTGCTTTGCCTCTCCCAAAGTCCGCAGGGCGGAGCCTCACGAACGAGGAGCGGTTTACACGATGCGTGGACCGAACGCCATTGCAGCGACGTCTCAAGGGCCAGATGCGCCGCGGGAGAAACGGTGACCGCGCGCCGCGCGGACGCGTTGGGGCGCTATGCGCGTGGATGGGGGTTTCACCCCAAGCCCCGATCGGCGGTATATGGCGCTATCGATGATGCTGCCCACTCGCCCGAAAATGCGCCTTTCGCTGCCGGTATGTGCGCTGTTTTTGTTCATGGCTCCGGCCTTGGGCGGCTCGTTCGTCGGGTGCACGGACGATGATCACGCGGATGACGTCCATGCGACGCGCCCGGTGGTCGCGCGGTTCAAGGCGACGGCCGATGACCCGATCCCCCGGTTCCTCGACGTGCCGTTTCCATCGACGGTGTACATGGATTCGGCGACAGGGAGGTTCGCGAAGATCCCCGGGCTCGAGACGACGTTCAAGCGCGGCTCGGACTTGCTCGACGGGCAACTGGGGAAGCTGAATGGTTGGTCGCGCGTCGCGCCGGCGATGTTCTTGATCGACGACTTGACCGCGCCGCTCCGAGACACCGAGACGCTCGAGAAGGGCTCCGCGATCATCGATCCTTCGACGCTCCCCGCCGACGAGAAGGCGTGCGTCGCGGACGCGAGCTCCGTCTTCTTGCTCGACGTCGACGCGAACGTTCGCGTGCCTTGCCGTGCGGTGTTTCACGACGAAAGCGACGTCGACGGAGGTCGATCCCTCGTCGCGATTGGACCGGCGCGCGGCGTCGTCTTGAAGGAAGGCGGCCACTACGTGGCGGTCCTCACCTCGCGCGTGAAAGACACGAAGGGCCGGTCCGTGTACGCCTCGAGTGACTTCGAGGCCGTCGCGAAACGCAAAGAGGGAGCGCTCGGCCCTACGTATGGCGCCGCCTACGACAAAGCGATGGGCATCGTCGGCGGAGCGCTCGGCCAGGACGCGATCGTGGCGATCGCGCCGTACGTGACGCAGTCGATCACGGGGGAGATCTACGCTCTCCGCGACGCGATCGAGAGCGCGCCGGCGCCGAAGCTCGCGTGGGATGCGGCGACGGTCGCGCCGATGGCCGCGGCGAAGTTCACGACGCCGGTGAACGGCGTACTAAAGGCCGGCTTCACCGCCAGCCTCGACGATTGGCTCGGCGTGTCGCCGTCGCCGAAGAAGCTCCCGGACGGCACCGACGATCCCGACGAGTCGCTCGACGTGCGCGCGCACGACAAGATCGGCGCGATCGGCACCGCCGTGTTCGAGGCGACGAACTGGCTCCAGGTGAGGCCCACCAAATACGACGACGTCGAGCACGCGACGTTCGCGCGCGACGGAGCCGGCAAGCCCGTACCCGCGCCCGAGAAGCCCACGAGCAAGATCTGGGTGACGATCGCCGTGCCCGACGTCGCGACCTCACCGATGCCCGCCGCCGGGTATCCCGCGGTGATCATCCAGCACGGCCTGTCGAGCTCGCGACAATACATGATGGCGACGGCCAATCGCTTCTGCTCGAAGGGTTGGATCGCGGTCGCGATCGACAGCGTCACGTTCGGGCCGCGCGCGAACGATCCGAAGTTCGCGGTGGACACGACGACGGACTACACGAAGGCACCAGGTGTAAAATACACGGGTCCAGACGGCATCAGCGACGCCATCGTCGTCAGCCAAGGTGCGCCGGCGGAGCGCGCGGGCAGCTTCGACTTCTTCGGTGGGCTGAAGAACATTGGCGCGCTTCGCGATCAGCTGCGCCAGGCGGAGCTCGACACCGCGCAGCTCGTGAAGCTTCTCCGGTCGAGCCCCGATCTCTCGCCGCTCGCGATCGGCTCGCCGGAGGTGACGCCGAAGATCGATCCCGAGCGCATCGCGTACGTCGGTGACTCGCTCGGCGGGATCGAAGGCGCGGTCGCCGCCGCGATCGAGCCGCACGTGAAGGCGTGGGTGCTCAACGTCGCCGGCGGCGGGATCTTGACGGAGATCGGCGCGCACGGTCCGGCGATCAACGCGCAGCTCTCCCTCGCGGGCGCGCTCAACTTTGGATTCGTTGGCGGCCAGTACAACGAAGGTCATCCGGTCGTCGTGATTGGCCAAGCGCTCGCCGAAGGCGGTGACCCGATCGCGTACGCGGACAAGCTGGTCACGAGCCCGATGCCGCTCTCTGGCGCGCCGACGAAACCGCGCAACATTTTCCAGATCGAGGTCCTCTACGATGAGCTTGTCGCGAACGAGGGCAACGAAGCGCTCGCGCGTGCGGCGGGCTACGGCATGGCCTCACCGAACGTGGGCCCGAACGCCGCGCTCGCCGACCTCGCCTCGCGTGCACCTTTCCGCGGTGGCGGAATCGAGATGACGATGCTGCCGTTCGACCCCAATGGATTCCACGATACGCCGTCTCCCGGTGTGACGGCGCTCCTCGCACAGGTCTCACCTGGGTCGCATGGCGCGGATCTCGTTCGGTCGAAGGGCAGCCGCAGCTACAAGATTCCGTACAACACGCCTCAGGGAAAGCTCCTCCTCGATCGCGTCACGAACGACCATGGACCGCCCTGCCCATACCGAGAGCTGCAAGAAGCGATGCTTCGCTTCTTCGCAGATGCTTTCGACGGAAAAACGCCGGTGGTCACTGGGTTGCCCGCACCCGCGCGCGATCTCGACGGTGATGGGTCGCTCGACAACGTCGATCGCGATCCGCTCGATCCCACCGTTCCTTGACGCGAGCTCACCCGCTCCCAAGCCCCGTCATGGCTTCGGGGTCTCACGACGCGGGAGACCGGCTCGCACCTTCGCCTCCCCACAAAATGACAGTCGAGAGCGCGGCTTTCGCGGGGCGCGCGCGATCGCGCGGTGCTACTTTGAAATGGTTCACGCTCACTCTCAGCTCGTTGCAATTCCGGGGTGACATGCGTCGCTCGACCCATCGCTGGCCTCTCGTCATTTCAAAGTCCGAGGCCAAGAACGAAAGCTCTTCTCGCCTGCGTGTGCTCCTGATCATCGCAGGCGCGCTGATGCTCGCGGCAGCGCCGACGATGCCTGGAGTTCCGCTCGCGCTTCGCTATGCGATCGGCGCGGCCGCCGTCGCGACGTTGTTCTTCGCCGCCACGCGCCGGCGCCAGCATGCGCGCATCAGCAGCTCGTCGATCATCGCCGACACGCTCGGCCTCTCGCGCATTTCTCCCGAGGGCACCAAGCCCCTCGTCCAATGGGACTCGCCGTTCGGCATCACGCTCCTCGCGTCGTATGGACGTCCGCATGCGCTGCTCGCGTTCACGACCCCCACCCAGACGCGTTATGTGCCGACCCGGATCGATGATCGCTCCGAGGCCGACGACGAGATCTTGGCGCGCATCGCCGTCCTCGCCGATCTCGACCTCGTCGACGGCGTGATGCACGACGCAGCGCTCGCCGCGAGCGACGCGGCGGCGGTCGTTCGTCACGCCGAGGAGCGTGACCGCGGCGCGCTCGGTCGCGTCTTTATGAGCGATGGTCGCGGCGCGCCGATCTCGCTCGACCGCGCGACGCTCTCCGTCGCGAGCCGCTCCTTCGATCTCACGAGCCACCTCGAATGGCGTGCGCTCATGTTCCACGAGTCGACGGGTCAGGCCGCGGCGCTCTACCAAGCGACGTGGATCAAGCAGAATGGCTCCGAGGTCGTCCTCGTCGCGCCGATGCCTGCGTCGATCGTCCCGCGCGAGCCGAACGCACATCGCGAAGCCGCCGGTCGCCTCGGTCGGGCGCTCACCCGCGATCTCCGCCTCTTGCAGTCACCCGCCGAGCCGCCGCCCGCGCGTGACGTTCGCGTCGCGATCGATCGCCCCTTCATGATGGCCGTTCGACGTGTGCTCGACGAGGCGCCGCTCGCTTCGAAGGTCGTCCTCCCGGCGCCGAAAGAAGAAGCGCGCAGCGAAGGCCGCGACAGCATCGTCTAGTCTGCTTCCACTGTGTTCGTGTTCACCGACGAGCTCCGCTCGTATCTTCACGCTCGCTCGCGCGAAGACATCGAGAAGGACACACGCCCGTATCAGACGAAGCAACGGAGCGTGGCGAAGGCGTGGGTCGAGCGTGAAGGCGGCCTCGAGACGCTGTTCGCCTCGAGCTCGTTCCTCGAGAACGCGAAGTACCGGCACGACCGCCCGTCCGCGCGTGAGCTCGCCGACCTGCTCCTCCTCGCCCCCGACGACGTGCGAGCACGCTGCGAATCGCAGGCAGAGACCACACATTGGCCGAAGGGGGATTTCACGGAGCGCATCTTCCTCCTCGGATGCTTTCCCCATCGCACGGACTGGGCGTCGCAGCTCTATGCCCAGCACACGACCATCCCCGGGATCGCTCTCGGCTGGCAGGCCGCGTCGCTCTTGCTCGGGACACTACGCGACCGCGACGCGATCCTCGCGCTCGCGAAGGCGCGCGGCGTCACGCACGAGATCGTGAACCTCCTGCCCGATCTTCGGGAAGGCGCTGCCTCGCTCCTGATCGAAGCCTTGCCGTTCGCGACGTCTTCCGGCCCGCAGCATGCGGTGGCGACGGGGCTCGCATGCATCGGCACGCCCGAGGTCGCCGCGGTCTTCGCCAAGAGCCTTCGCCGCTCGACGCTTCGCCCGCATGCGCTGAAGTTCTTCGCGCGCTTTCCACATCTCGCGAGCGACGCGCTATCCGCGCTCGCGAAGAATCGAAAGACGCAAGCCGGCGAGGTCGCGCATGCGATCCTCGAGATGCTCGAGCGTGCAAACGAGCGCGCGGCCGACGGCGCCGTCGCCGAAGAAGGCGAGCTGCCTGCGCTCCTACGCGAGCCACCGTGGCGGGAGAGCCCCAAGGTCGAGCCTCGAGCGCCGCGCACACGGAAGCCTCGCGTCGTGATCGATCTCGCCAAGCCGATGACGCCGCTTCGACTCCACTGGCCGAGCGATGCGCGGAGGCGTTGGGTGGCGCATCGCCTGCAAGACGTCTTGCTCCATCCCGACGAAGACGAGCTCGCCACGCTGCGCGCGGACCTCGACGCGAAGAACGAAACGCGCGTCAATGCGTCGTGTCCGAAGGAGATCCTTTTTCCCTTGCTCGAAGATGTGCCCGAGAACGTCACCCTCTGGCACGCCACACCGGGACATGTCCTCGCGCTCTACGGAGAGGAGGCGCTCGCGGTCGTCGTCAACGGCCACGCCGAGCTGCTCGACGACGAGCTGCGTCTGTTCGTCGAGTCGCCGCTCCTCGCGATCGTGATCGCCGGTCACGATCTTCATCGCGTGAGTCAGATCGAGGCAGCGCTTCGTTGGATCGAGCGTTACCCGTTCGCCGCCGCGCGTGGGTTGATCTGGGCGGCCTTCTCGCGCACGAGCAAGAAGGAGCAAGCCGGCGCGGCGATCGGGCTCCGGCATCTCACCGCCCGTGGTCATGCCGGCGCGATCGAGGAAGCGATCGCGTCGTACGAGCGCGAAGCGGCCGAGTCGTGGAGTGACGAGGCCGCGCTCGAGATCCGACGCATCGCGGCGAGCGAACCCGAGCAAGACAAGCTGCTTCGCGCTCCCAAGTTGCCGGCGTTCTACCGTCCCGCCGAGTACAGGCCACCGCGTCTGCTCAGCGGCAAGGTGCTGTCCCTCGACGCGATGCAGCGGCTCGACGAGCTGATCTGCGCGTACGCCACCGAGCAGCCTCCCTGGCCTCGCTTCGAGGAGGTTCGCCGTGCCTTCGACGCGCGTTCGCTCGCGGAGCACGCGTGGGATCTCGCGCACGCGTGGGATCTCAATAACGCGCCAGCCACCAGCAAGTGGATGCTCCACGCCGTGCGCCACTTCGGCGATGACGAGGTCGTTCGCCGCCTCACGCCGGCGTTGAAGGACGAGACTTACATCCCCGCGATGCTCGCCGATCTCGGCACCGACGCCGCCGCGATGGAGCTCCTCACGATCCACGCGCGGATGAGGAGATCGTCGCCGTCTTCCCGAGCAGCGACCCAGGACCTCGCCCGCATCACGGAACATCTCGAGCGCATCGTCGCGACGCGTGGTCTCTCGGCGATCGAAGACTTGGTCGATCGCTTCGTGCCCACGTACCGCGTCGACGACGATGGAACGATCGCGCTCGACCTCGGGCGTGACGGCCCGTGGCGCGTGACGTGGAACGAGCGCCTCGATCGCGTCCTCCTCGATGAGCGAGGGGAGGTCGCGAGCACGCTCCCGAGGACGAAGGCCGATCCCGACAAGCTGCGCGCCGCGGTCACCCTCCTCGCCGATCTCGACGAGGACGTCGCGACGATCGCAGAGCTCCGCGCGACCGCCCTCGAGCGCGCGATGGTGACAGGACGCGCGTGGCCCTACGAGCACTTTCGCGAGGCGTGGCTCGCCCATCCGATCATGCGTCACATGGCGCGCGGCGTCGTCTGGGAAGCGCGCCTCGCGAACGGCGTCTTTCGAACGTTCCGGATCGCCGAGGACTCGTCGTTCGCGGACGAGACCGACGAGCACGTCGAGCTGCCGCCCGAAGAAGGCGTCATGATCGGCGTCTACCATCCCGCGCGCCACCGGCCGGGCGCCGCGCCCGTGCAGCGCTGGCGGGCGATGCTTGCAGATTACAAGCTTCTCCAGCCCTTCGAGCAGCTGGCGCGTGAGCCGCCCGCCCCGATGAGCGGAGAGGGCGACCAGCTCGAGTGGACGAGGAACCGCGTGACGGCGGCGCCTCGAGGAGGCAACTACCATCGATTCCTGCGCGCGATCCCGCAGGCCCTCGAGCGCGCTGGATGGGTCGGCAGCGCACGGGACAACCGCGACCTGCGCCTTCCGTTCGAGCAAGCGTACGGAGCGATGGATCGCGACGACCGCAGGGTCTCGGTGTGGGTGATCCGAGACGGCAAGCGGGTTTCCTTCCGTGACGTCGATGACGTCGTACGATGCGAGCTCCTTCGTGCGCTCGACCTCGTGGCGTCGGGCGAAGGCGATACGTGAGCAGATGACAACGGCGAAGAAGACGACCAAGAAGAAGACGGCGCAGCCTCCCGCCAAGACCGAGGTCACGTTGCCGGAGACGATCGTGCTCAGCCGCGAGGTGCGCGAACATCTGCGGCCGCGCACCGCGAGCGATCTCCGCGCCGGAGCAGCTTGGGAGAAGACGCGGCGATCGAAGATCAAGAAGGCGATCGAGACCGAAGGCGGCCTCGCGAAGTGCTTCCCGCTCATCCTGAAGGGGGAACGACCGAAGACCGCCGAAGAGTGGCCCGAGCAACACGAGATCCTCGATCTGCTCCTCCGCACGAAGGACGACGCGCTCATCGCGCGGTGCCGCAAGGTCGCCGAGGACCTGTGGGGCACGCTCGACCTCACGAGCCTCGACCACTATCCCATTCGCGTTCGCATCCTGACGACGTGTCCCGAGAAGAGCGAGTGGGCGGCGATCGTCGCGAAAGAGGCGCTCGAGAAGAGTCAGTGGGGCGTCGTCGACCTGCTCTATCAATCCCTCGCGGACGCCGATCTGGTGGTCGAGGTGGGCAAGCGCTGGGGCCTCACGCGGAGCGTCGCCAACGTGCTGTTGACCCTCGGCGAGAAGGCCACGGCGGTGCTCACGACGCTGCTTCCCCTCGCGAAGAACGCGTACCAGGAGAGCGCCGTCCTCGATCCGATGGAGTGCATCGGCACGCCGGCCACCGCGGAGTTCTTCGTCGCGCACCTCCGGCAAAAGCAAGTACGGCCACACGCCACGAGCTTCTTCGCGCGCTTCCCTCACCTCGCGCGGCCTGCGCTCGGCGAGCTCGCGAAGAAGAAGACGCAGGTAGCCGACGTCGCGCGCACGATCCTCGAGGGCGTCGAGCGTGCGCAGGGCGCAAAGGCCTCACCGGCGGCTCCGTCGCTCGACGGCGAGGCGGACGCGCAGGTCGACGACGCACGTGGTCGCGACGCGGAGGGCGCCGAGGTGTGCTCGTTCGACGAGCTTCCTCCCCCGCTCCAGTCCGTGCCGTGGTCGCGAAAGAGCGCGAGCTCGGACGACGGTGAGGACGGCAAGGCCGCGCCCGCGAAGAAGTCGCTCTTGGTCGTCGATGGGCTTCCCATTCCGAGCGCTCCGCTACGCCTGCGCTGGAGCGAGCGCGCGCGCCGGCGCCACATCGCAAGGCACTTCGACAATTGCGGCCTCTTGCGCACCGACGAAGACATGAAGAACGTCGAGGACCGCCTCCACAAGAACGAATACACGGTCCTCTTATCGACTTATCCGGCACAAGTGCTCTTGCCGCTCCTGGCCTCGAAGCCGCCGCACGTCAGCATCTGGTATGGCGCCGGTAGTGAGATCATTGCGTGTTATGGGCAAGAGGGTCTTCGCGCGATGGACCCTCACTACATGGATTACGTCGCGCCGGATTGGGTCGAGTCGCCCAAGCTCGCGTACCGCGATCATCCTGGCTATTCGTATTACGCGTGGGTGGAGAGGACGCCCGCGACGGCTGCCTCGGGCCTCATCCCGATCGCGTGCGGCAACGACATGTCTCGCCGCCACAAGGCGGTCGACGTGCTCCGGCATCTCGTGCGCAAAGGCCATCGCGAGGCGATCCTCGAGGCGCGCGCGCAGCTCCCTGCAAACGAGACGATGAACGCGATCGTCGACGAGATCATCGCCACCGCGAACGTCGATCGCGACGCCGATTTGCCCAAACGCACGCCGACGATGGGCTCGGCGTATCGCGCGAAGGAATACCGCCCTGTGCGCCTCAAGAATGGCAAGGTGCTGCCTCCGCGCGCGATGGAGCTGCTCGATCAGTGGCTCGCCGCAAGCGACCTCTCCACTCCCCTTCACGCCCTCACGGAGATCAAAGAGGCGTGCGACCCGAAGAGCCTCGCGGCCCACGCATGGGATCTCGCGCGCGCCTGGGACATCAACGGCGGTGAGCGGTGGATGCTCTGGTCCGTCGCGCACTTCGGTGATGACGAGATCGTGCGCCGGCTCACGCCCACGCTGAAAGGCGAAGGCATCGCGCGCATGCTCGGCATCATCGCGACCGACGCCGCGTTGATGGAGCTGTTCACGATCCTCGCGCGCGTCACGCGCCCGGGGATGGTCAAGCGGCCCAAGTATGCCGAGGGCACCGAAGAGGCGATCGAGCGCATCGCGATCCTTCGCGGCCAAGACATCGATGACCTCGAGGATCGCTTCGTGCCGACGTGCAACGTGGACGCGCGCGGCGGCGTGGACCTCGATCTCGGCGAAAAGAAGTACCGTGTCACCTTCGACCAGAGGCTGTTGCCGATCCTGTCCGACGAGAACGGCGAGACGATCAAGGCGCTGCCGCACTCGAAGAACATCGACGCGGCGAAGCTGAAGGCCACACGCACGCTCATCCACGATCTCGCCGAAGACGTGAGCGCGATCGCCGCCCTACGGAGCGCCTCGCTCGAGCGCGCGATGAACGAAGGCCGAACATGGCCGCGGGACGATTTCACGACCTTCTGGGTGAAGCATCCGCTCATGCTCCACCTCGCGCGCGGCGTCATCTGGGAGACGCGACCGCAGTCCGGCGCTTCGCTCCACTTCCGCGTCACCGAGGATGGCTCGCTCGCCAACGCCGACGATGACGCGATCACGCTGCCCGAAGACGCCGTCATCGCCGTCCTGCACCCGGCGAAGCTCTCGAAGGAAGAGCGTGACAAGTGGCGGGTGCTCTTCGCGGACTACAAGCTCGTGCAGCCGTTCGATCAGCTCGCACGCGAGCCGGGCGAGTGGAGCGCCGAAGATCTCGCGCGGCCCGACATCCATCGAAAGCTCCCGACGCCGTACGACTCGAAGCTGTTCGACGATCGCCTCGTGCGCGCTGGCTGGATCCCCTACCGCCGCTCGCGAAAGGTGACGTGGGCGTGGGCGCTGCCCTTCGAAGGTGACGTCATGGCATGGATCGAGGCCACCAGCGACTTGGTCGCCCGGGTCGCGAAGAGCCGGCGTGGCGTACCGTTCTCCGAGGTCGACGACATCGTCCGCTGCGAGGTCGCGCGCGCGCTCGCGATCATCGGCGAAGGTGCCTAATGCACAGTCCGCTCGCGACTAGGGAATGGATTCTTCCGTCACCGGCGCGAGCTTCTCGGCGGCTTGATAGAGTATCTTCATCGACGCGTCGCGGCCGGCCGCTCGACGGTATTGGTCCCTCGTATTGAGGATACGAATACCCTTTAGCGGAATACCGGTTAGCGGCGCGAGCGCCTCCGCGAGCGACTTCGGGTTAGCGACGAGGCCAATCTCGATGCGCCCTTCGTACTCGCCCCGAAAATCGATCTTGAGCGACCCGGAGCCGCCGAGGAGAAGCGCGCGGCGAGGGCCTTTGCCCTCTTTGAAGAGCTCGGCGATCGTCGTCATCGCGCGGATGGGGCCATCGCTTGGCTCCTCGATCAGCGACAGGTCATCGAGCTGGGGCGTCACCGCGCCTCGAAGCAACCGGTCGACGGCCTCGACGTCGAAGGTGCTCGTGATCTGGAGCGTCCGCAGGGCAGGCATGTTCGCGGGCGTGCACGCTTGGTACGCGCGCGAGAGCGCGTGGACGCTCGGCGCCGTGATCTCGATCGATCGCCAGCGCCGGAGCTCTGGGCATTGAAACGCCTCCACCGCCATCGGCCCCGTCATGTTGCGGAGATGGCGCGTCCACATGCGAATGGGCTCGGAGAGGAGGAGCGGTGTGATGTCGTGCTTGTCGGCGCCATACACGTACGATCCGAGATCGAGATCGCGTACGGTGGACCACTCGCGCGCGCCGATCACGCTCTTCATCTTGGACGGATCGACGCCGCACTTCCCGAGGAAGCCTCGCTCGAACACCGGATGGCGGACGCACTCGTGGAGGACCCCGAGCCACTTGGTCTGAAACTGACGAAGAAGCTTCATCTCCTTGTTCGCCTGGATCGCACGCCCGCTCGCGCGTCCGAACTGCATGACGATGAAGTCACCCCGCGGATCGCGTCGTTCGATCAGCGCGTCGGAGAGGACGAGGCGCGCGGAGTCATCGTCGGGATCGGCGTAGACCTGCGCGAAGAGCTCCTCGATCTCGGGGCTCATCGGCTCGGGCGGCTTCTTCTCGCGGCGAGACATGGGAGGACCCGAGCTTAATCTCGATTCTTCGCGCCGTCAGGGAGGGTTTGGCCACCGCGGACCAGGCACCGCCTGATGGCGCTTCCTCCTCATCCGTGCTCTTTGATGCGGACTTGGCCGAGCTTTTCGGCCGACTCGCGCGCGAACGTGTCAAACAGCGTGATCTCGGCCGTTGGGACGATCGCGTTGACGAGCACGCCACGCCCGAACGCCCGTGGCCCCCACGTTCGCATCTCGTCGAGCGCCTCGCCGACGAGGCGCCAGCCTTCCTTGCCCCACGCCTGAACGTCGAGGATCGTCGGCGCGTGCGGCTCGATGTTGTCGATCGTGATGCTGCCACGCTGCGAGCGCATGACCAGGCGCTTCGGCCCGATCCCAGCGGCGAGCGATTGATGGGTGACGGGGCCTCCGAACAAGATCGCGAAGGCCTCGTGGTAGCTCATGACGATCTCGTCGAGCTGGCGCGCGAGCTTCGAGCAAATGAGCGCGTTCATCGCTTCGTTCACCCCCGCATCCGGACGCCCGAACGTGACCTCGATCTCGCGGAGCTCCGGCATCATCGCGCCACATCGCTCGAGCGTGTCGACGAGGTGCTTGGCCTGTTCGAGGTGGTGACGGCGAAGGACGACCAAGCGGCGCCAGCCATTCGTGGTCGCGGGGGGCGCGGCGAGCAAAGCGATGAGGTGATCCAGCTCCACGTTCACGATCGCCTTCACGCTTCGCTGCACCCGCTCGCTCGCGAGGAGCTCGAGGACGCCGATCCGGCCTCCGCTCACGTCGATCGTACGGATCGTGCTCCACTCGGGGGCGTCGAGGGCGGCATGGAGCAGCCGCGCGTCGCGGGTGCGGTCCTTCGCGCGCTGCCCGCATCTGTACTTGACGAACACCGGGAAGCCCCGCTCGAAGACCACGCTGTCGACGTCGACGATGGGCGCGAGCCGCCCGAGCCACTCGGCGGCGTGGCGCGAGAGGAGCTGGCGCTCGCGTTTCGACGCGCCGCCGCGCGATGCGGCGCATTGGAGCGCGATGAATTCTCCGCGCGGGTCGCTTTGCTCCAAGAGAGCGTCGGCGAGCACCAGACGAGCGTCATCGCTGTCGGGCTCGTGATAAACGGCCGAGAAAAGCGCCTGGATCAGGTCGGACGGGGGGTTGGCGAGAGGGCGTAGCGTGGTAAATCTCTTGGCTCTGACAGCCGCATGTGCGAACGCGTGAGCACGAAGTGACGGTGGTTCGTGGCCGGTATGCCGGCCGAGCGGAGAAAAGAAAAAAACACGATGGGACGCTTCTACGTAACGACGCCGATCTACTACGTCAATGACGTGCCCCACGTCGGGCACGCCTACACGACCATCATCGCGGACGCGATCAACCGCTTTCACGAGGTGATCGGCGACGAGACGTACTTCCTCACCGGCACGGACGAGCACGGCCAGAAGATCGAGCGCAAGGCGGAAGAAGAGAAGATGACGCCCAAGGCGTTCGTCGACTCGATCAGCACCCGCTTCAAGGAGGCGTGGCCGAAGCTCGACGTCGTGTACGACCGCTTCATCCGCACCACGGACGAGGATCACGAGGCGTTCGTCACCGATCTCTGGAAGAAGATCGCCGAGAAGGGTGACCTCTACCTTGGCCATTACGAGGGCCTCTACTGCGTGGGCTGCGAAGGCTTCAAGACGGAGAAGGAGCTCGAGCAGCCTGGCAACATCTGCCCGCTCCACAAGAAGCCGGTCGATCTCGTCAAGGAGCCGACGTACTTCTTCAAGCTCAAGGCGTACCAAGAGCGCTTGCTCGCCTTCTACGAGGCGCACCCGAAATTCATCCAGCCCGAGTCACGTCGCAACGAAGTGCTCTCGTTCGTGAAGGCTGGGCTCGAAGATCTCTCGTGCTCGCGCACCACGTTCACGTGGGGCATCCCCGTCCCGAACGATCCGAAGCACGTGATGTACGTGTGGTTCGACGCGCTCACCAACTACCGGAGCGCGCTCGGTCACGCGGGCAAGAGCGAGCTCGCGCGCTTCTGGGCGCCGAGCGCGCGCGTGGTGCATCTCGTCGGCAAAGACATCCTCCGCTTCCACACCGTGTACTGGCCTGCCTTCCTGATGGCCGCGGGATACAAAGACGAGGAGCTTCCGGAGGCGGTGTTCGCGCACGGCTTTCTCACCGTCGACGGTGAGAAGATGGGCAAGGCGCTGAAGAACGGCGTCGATCCGCTCAAGGTCGCCGCCGAGCTCGGCCCCGACGTGCTCCGCTACCACTTGCTCCGCGCGATCGCGTTTGGGCAAGACGGAGACTTCGATCACGCGGCGCTGCTCGAGCGCTACAACGCCGATCTCGGAAAGAACGTCGGCAACCTCCTGAACCGCGTGCTCGGGCTCTGCACCAAGATGACGGGGGGCAAGCACCCGAGCGACGACGCGAGCACGAACACCGATCTCGAGCGCGAGCTCGCCGAGGCGTTCAAGGCGCACACGGCGCTCGTGAACGCGGCGTGGGACGATCTCGCCCCGCACGTCGCGCTCGAGAAGACGATGGCGCTCGCGAGCATCGGAAACACATACGTCGACCGCGCCGCTCCTTGGAAGAAGGAGCACGCCGATCGCGTCCCGAAGATCCTCTCGCATCTGCTCCGCGTCCTCGAAGGCCTCTCGGTCATGCTCTGGCCCGCGATGCCGAAGAAGAGCGACGCGATGCGCGCGCAGCTCGGGCTCCCTCCGCTCGAGCCCACGGTGGGCGTATCTGGATGGCCGGACGAGCTCCCTGCCCCACGCGCAGACCTCGCGCTCGCGCCGGCAGGTCCGCTCTTTCCGACATTCGACGACAAGGCGCAGAGAGAAATTCTCGGCCGCCTCGTCCCGAAGGTCGACAAGGCGGAGGAGCCCAAGACCAAAGCGACCGATGCCGAGAAAGGTGCGAGCCCGGCCTCTCCGGACGCGCCAGGCATCCTCGCGTACGACGACTTCACGAAGACGGACCTTCGCGTGGGTCTCGTAAAAACCTGCGAAAAGGTGCCCAAGAAGGACAAGCTGCTTCGGCTCACCGTCGATGTCGGCGAGCCCGAGCCGCGCACGATCGTCGCGGGCCTCGCGCTCACCTTCGCGCCCGACGCGCTGGTCGGCCGGCGTGTCATCGTCGTCGCCAACCTCGCGCCACGCGACTTCGGCGGCAAGCTCGTGTCACACGGAATGCTCCTCGCGACCGGCCCGTCGGATGCGCTGCACCTCGCCACGATCGGCGACGACGTCGCGCCGGGCTCCCGCTTGAAGTAGCTGCGGGTGGCGCTGGATCGCATGGTATGATGCGATCGAGTACGTGGGGTCGGATCCGCGCAACAAGCCATTGCCTCCCTTTCCGGATCTCGTTCCGGACCTGGACATCCCTGCGCCCCGATCGACCCCGAACATCAGCGTGAAGCCTCCGCAAGCATCGGGACCTGCACCGAAGCCGGTCGACGACGCGCTCGGCGCGTTCGGAGACTTCGGCGGGATGGAGCTCGAACGCGGCGCTGTCTCTGCGCCTCCAGCCTCCGGCGCCGCGATGCGCGGATCGCAGAAGCATGTCGCGATCGACATGGGCGGCGGCGGTGGCGGGTTCGACGATTTCGGCGGGATGGAGATCGAGCGCGGCGGATCCGTCTCGATGCCGCCCGCGATCTCACAACGACCAAGCGGACACGGAGGCCCTGCGAGCGCGCGGCCACACGTCTCGGGCGCCCCCGCGTCCGTGCGGTCGGGCGCACCGGCCTCTGGATCGGGCCTCGAGGTCGCCTACTCACGCGCGAGCGCACGTCCTCGGCCTGCTCCTCGCGGCCCTTCGATCCTCGAGACGATCCTGGCGAACGCGCTCGACCTCGTGCTCTTCGCGGGATCGGTCGCCGGCTTGGTGAAGCTCGTCCATCGCCACGGCGGACGGCCGATCGCGAGCCTCTTGCCGCACGCCTTCGACGCGACGTCGTCGATGCAGAGCGGCACGGTCGCGCTCTCGATGCTCGCGATCGCGATCGGCGTCGGCGTCGCGGGGTTCAAGGTGCGGCCTCGCTCGTGGGCGATCGTCGGCTCTGGCGTCGCGCTGTTCCTCGCGGCGATCGCGATGGTGACGGTGACGCTCGTCGCGACCGACGACAACCCGATGCCGCCCGACGGCGCGCTCGCCATCCCTTATGTCGTCCCGTTTGCGCTCCTCCTCTTCGGGATCGGCATCGCGCGCCGCGGCGTTCACCGCTTCTACGAAGGCGGATCGCGCCGCGCGCTGATCGTCGTGTTCGCGATGCTCGGCGCGGTCTTCGCGTTCGGAGCGATCGAGCTCAGCGCGCTGGCTCGCCTGTTTTGACGTGACGCGGAGAGATCGCGAAACCGCTCTCCGTCGTCGAACGCCGACGCAGAGGGCCCTCGCGGAATTTTCCACTGGCGCGATCGAGCCGATCCGAGGTCCGCCTCGCCCAGCGCGAGACGATCCGCGTGACCTCTCCCCACATAAGCATTTGATCTACAACGAGTTCCTCCGCGCTGCGCGCACCACCACCACGCGGCATGTCGTGTGCTGAACGTGACGTTGCCGACAAACGGCGAGGAGGCGGAGAGAGATGCGCAAGGTTCTTTGTATCACCGGGGCAGTGATCTTGGCGGCGTGCGCGGTCACAGGTTGCAGCAGCGAGGACGGCGTCGCGGGTGACAGCGCGGATCTCTCCGCGGGTGGAGAGGTGAAGCTCCACGGCGAGGCGCCGGTGTTGCCGGACTTCTCCTATGACACGGGGATGCAGCCGCCGTCGGGGCCGGCGCAGATGTCTCTGAAGCTCACGGCGGGCGGCGCGATCGTCGTCGACGCAGCGGGCGCCGTCTCGAGCGGCAAGCTCCAAGGCAAGCCTGGTGCGGGGAAGCTGAAGCTCGATATGCACGTCAAGCTCGAGGGCCATCTGAAGGTGGACGCCGCCGCCGTGAAGTACGACGGCGAGCTCCCTGGTGTGAAGAACCTCGACATCCCGATCGGCGCCGACACCGCGTTCGATGGCTTCGCGATGTCGGGTGAGCCGCCGCGCATCGTCTCCGACGTCCCCGAGACGAAGTTGCCGGACATCCCGCTCGGGAGCGTGCCCGGGCACCTCGAGCTCACGCTCGCAAAGGGCTCGACGATCACGACGTCCTACCGCTCGACCTGCCTCGAGGTGAAGGGCGGTAAGGCCACGCTGAAAGGCGAGACCGTCACGTCCGGGAAGCTCGTCCTGAAGGCGGCAGTCGTCCTCGAAGTTCCCATGTTCAAGAAGACCGTCGACCTGCCTGCGATCACCGTCGACGTGCCCGCGTCGACCAAGGCGCTCGACGTCTCGGAAGATGTCACCGGGCTCGGAGACGGCACAGACGGTTCGTGCGGCGCACCTCCTGGAGAGGCCGGAGGCGAGGGCGCGACGCCTGGCGGGTCGAGCGGGTCGAGCGGGTCGAGCGGGTCGAGCGGGTCGAGCGGGTCGAGCGGGTCGAGCGGATCGAGCGGGTCGAGCGGGTCGAGCGGGTCGAGCGGGTCGAGCGGGCCGAAGGAGCCGGGCGCGTGCGGAGCGAAGGCAGAGACTGGCCTCGCCGCGTGCGATGCGTGCGTCGACGGCTCCTGCTGCGCGGAGATGACGGCCTGCCAGCAAGATGGAGATTGCTACTCGCTCATGGCGTGCGCGAGCTCGTGCACCTCGGACAGCTGCCTCGCGTCCTGCAAGGCGCAGAACCCCTCGGGAGCGGCCTTTTACGACAACATGCTCTCCTGCGCCCGCCAGCACTGCTCGACCGCATGCCAGCCATGATCTTACGGCGCGGTCTCGAGTACGTTCATGCCCGCGCCGGTCGACGGTTGAACGGGTACGAACCTAGGAGGCGGTGATTCGCCCGACGACGAGCGCTGGCGCCGGAGGCGCCGCGTCGTCGTACGAGAACGCGCTGCCCACGCGCTCGGCGAGCGGCTCGCCGGCGGAGCGATCGCGAACGAAGACGCGCGCGACGACGTCGCCGCTCTTCACCGCGTCGCCCGGCTTCTTGTCGATCTCGATCCCCACCGCCGGATCGACCTTCTGATCGGCGCGCGTGCGACCGGCGCCCATCGCGACGCCGGTGAGCCCGATCTCGAGCGCGTCGATGCCGGTGACGAAGCCGCTTCGCTTGGCCTTCACTTCGAGGATCTCCTTGGCGACCTCGAGCTTCGACGGATCGGCGACGACGCTCGCGTCCCCGCGCTGCGCCGACACCATCTTCTCCATCACCGTCACCGCGGTGCCCTTCGCGATCGCCTCGCGGAGCTTCGCGGTGCCCTCGACGACGTCCTTCGCGCGGCCACCGAGCACGAGCATCTCGGCGCCGAGCAGCAGCGTGCAATCGACGAGGTCCTTCGGGCCGCGACCGTGGAGCACCTCGAGCGCCTCGCGTGTCTCGTTCGCGTTGCCGACGGCGCATCCGAGCGGCGCGTCCATCCGCGTGAGCACCGCCACCACCTTCTTGCCGGCGCGCGTTCCGACACGCACGAGCTTGTCGGCGAGCGCGCGCGCGTTCTCTTCGCTCTTCATGAAGGCGCCTTTGCCGACCTTCACGTCGAGGACGAGGCCGTCGATCCCTTCGGCGAGCTTCTTCGAGAGGATCGACGCGACGATGAGCGGAATGGACTCGACCGTGGCCGTCACGTCGCGCAGCGCATAGATGCGCTTGTCGGCCGGGGCGATCTCCTTCGTCTGCCCGATCATGCATGCGCCGACCTCGCGCACGATGCGCGCGAAGTCGGTCACCGACATGTTCACGTCGAAGCCCGGAATGGCTTCGAGCTTGTCGAGCGTTCCACCCGTATGACCGAGGCCACGACCGCTGACCATCGGCACCGGAACGCCGCAGGCCGCGACGAGCGGGGCCAAGCAGATCGAGACCTTGTCGCCGACGCCGCCGGTCGAGTGCTTGTCGACCTTCACGCCCGGCACGCTCGACAGATCGAGCACCGTCCCCGAGTGCAGCATCGCCTCCGTCAACGCGACGGTCTCGGCGTCATCGAGGCCGCGGAAGAAGACGGCCATGAGAAACGCCGCCATCTGGTAGTCGGCCACGTCGCCTTCGGTGAACGACTCGAGCAGGCGGCGAATTTCCGACTCTTGAAGCGTGGCTCCATCCCGCTTCGCAGCGATGAGCTCGACAACCGTCCGTAGCATCTCTTTTCTGACCTCGCCCGCAGCGTAACATCGGTAATCTGCTCGTCCATGCAAGCTCGCTCACCTCGCTCCTCTTCATCTTCCCGCACCTCCATTGGTCTGACTTGTTTGCTCGCCGTCTCCGTCGGCGTCTGCGCCATGGCTGCAGCATGCACGAAATCGGAGACCGGCCAGCCCACCGCGGGCTCCGCGAACGCGACCACGTCCGTGCCTGCCGTCACCGCGTCCACGAGCGCGAGCGCGACGACGCTGGCGTCGGCGTCAGCGTCGGCTTCGGCCTCGGCCGCCACCGCCGACACGGCGACCACCGCGGCGACCGACGCCGGAAAGACGGCCGACACGGCGAAGAAAGACGGCGGCGCGACCACGGCGGCGTCGGCGTCGAACGGCGCCGGCGAGTGCGGGACGAAGCCCCTCCCCGACTGCCCGCTTCAAGGATGGATGAAGACGAACGCGAACCCGCCGGTGATGGCAGGCGACACCGCGGCGCTCGCTCCCGTGCTCGAGAAGATCGTCGCGTTCGCGCCCGGCGCCGGCTACCCGAACTGGGCGTCGATCGCGAAGGACGGCGCTGCGGCGGCGAAGAGCGGCGACCTCACCGCGGCGAAGGCGTCCTGCCGCACGTGCCACGACCAATACAAGCAGAAGTACAAGAACGAGATCCGCACACGAAAGATCTGAGCTAGCGCGTCAGCAGCCCGATGAGCGTCAGCAGGATTCCGTCCTCGCGCGGCCCGAAACCTGGGCGCCCGAAAGGCCAGTTCACGCAGCATCGCAAGCTCGATCGCCTGCGCGAGGTGCTCGAGAGCGAACCGCGCGGGCTCACGCTCGAGCAGCTCGCGACGATGCTCAAGACGACGCATCGATCGGTGCGTCGTTACCTGCGCGAGCTCGATGGCACGAAGCCCGAGGAGAAGTTCGAGCTGCTCGAGCCGATCGAGACGCGCAAAGGCGGCCCGCTCCTCTGGCGCATCAAGCCTGGTGAGCGTGGTCGCGCCGTCTCGCTTCGTCGCGCGCAGGCGTATGCGCTGCTCTCCTTTCGACGCTCCCTCGAGGTGTTTCGTGGCTCCGCGCTCTACGACGAGGTGGACCTCGCCCTCGGCCAGATCGCGAAGGTCGCGCAGACGCCCTTCCGCGCCTCGGAGAAGACCGAGATCTCCGGCGAACGAAACCTCGAGGATCGCTTCTTCTTCGTGCCGGCTCCGTCGCGAAGCTACGCGGCGCGCGGCGAAGACCTCGACGAGCTCTTTCGCGCGGTCGCCGACCTCCGCGTTCTCCGCTTTCGACCGCGGGTGAAGACAGCGGGCTCCCCACGCGAGCGCGGGAGCGAGAGGGTCGCGCTTCACCCCTACGCGATGGTGGTTCATCAAGGAGCCATCCTCGTGATCGGCGTACGTGTCATCGGGCGCACGACGGGCGAGGTCGAGGTCCTCCCGCTCGAGACGATGACCGATCTGCGCACGAGCGAGACCGAGCACTTCAAGCTCCCCGACACGTTCGACGTCACGCAGTACGTACATGGCGATCTCGGCGTCTGCCCGCCGCAGGCCGCGCGCTTCATCGTCGAGTTCGACGCGCGCGTCGCCGACGAAGTGCGGACGAAGCGCCTGCATCCTCAACAACGCATCGCGATGTCACCGGACGGACGCGTCCGCGTCTCACTTCCGCTCGTCGATCGGCGCGCGGCCATTGCGTTCGTCCTCTCTTGGGGCGACGCTGCACGCGTTGTCGAGCCGCCCGAGCTCGCCAGCGAGATCTCGACCATCCTGACGCGCGCAGCAGCGCGGTACACGCGCGCCTCCCTTCCGCCACCGGCTTCTTCTTCCTCATGACCAACGACAACGACCGCAAATTCGACATCATCCTCTTTGGCGCGACCGGCTTCACCGGCAAGCTCGTGGCGGAGTACCTCGCCGAGCACGCCGTCGATCAACGCGTGACATGGGCCATCGCGGGTCGAAGCAAGCCGAAGCTCGAGGCGGTCCGATCGGAGCTCGCAAAGAAAGACGAGGCGCTCGCGGATCTGCCCATCCTCGTCGCCGACTCACACGACGTCGCCGCGCTCGACAAGCTCGTCCCACAGACACGCGTCATCTGCACCACCGTCGGTCCGTACGCGAAGTATGGCCTCGAGCTCGCGAAGGCCTGCGCGAGGCACGGCACGAGCTACTGCGATCTCACGGGCGAGCCGAACTTCGTGCGAAGCGTGATCGACTCGTGTCACGAGATCGCCAAGTCCACGCACGCGCGCATCGTGCACTGCACGGGCTACGACTCCATCCCCTCCGATCTCGGCGCCTTCATGGCGTGGGACTACGCGCGGCAGACCTACAAAGAAGGCCTCGCGTGGTGCAAGATCTTCACCGGTCGCATGAAGGGCGCGGCGAGCGGCGGCACCGTCGCCTCCGCCTTCACGATCATGGAGGCGGCGAAGGAGAGCCGGGAGGTTCGACGCCTTCTCCTCAACCCTCACGGCCTCGATCCCGATCCCGACAAGGCCCCGCGCGATCCCTTCGAAGACGACCAACGAAGTGTCCGCTTCGATCGCGATCTCCATCGATGGACCGCGCCCTTCGTGATGGCCTCGATCAACGCTCGCATCGTGCGCCGGTCGCACGCGCTCCTCAAAGAGAGCACCGACGGCAAGGTCGGCGACGGCTACGGCAAGCGCTTTCGTTACAACGAGGCGATGAGCTTTCAACCCGGCGCACGTGGCCTCGTCACCGCGTCGATGGTGACCGCCGGCATCGCCGCGTTCTTCGGCGCCGCCGCCGTCCCCGCCGCGCGATCGATCCTCGAGCGCGCCGTCCTCCCGAAGCCGGGCGAAGGCCCTTCACGTGAAGCGATCGAGTCCGGCTTCTTCGAGATGCACGTCCTCGCCAAGACCGAGTCGAACAAGCGCCTCCGCGGCCGCATCGCCGGCACGCGCGACCCGGGCTACGGCGAGACCGCGAAGATGCTCGGCGAGAGCGCGATCTGCCTCGCCAAAGACGAGGCCCGCCTCGAGCCCCGCTTCGGCGTCCTCACCCCCGCCTCCGCGATGGGCAAGCGCCTCATCGAGCGCCTCCGCACCGCCGGCATGACGTGGGACATCCACGACGACTGA